>NZ_JMTZ01000020.1 GCF_000731095.1 Lysobacter antibioticus
ACATCCTTGTCCTATCGAAAAACGGCGCACGTCCTGTGCGCCGCCCTACGGGTCTCTATCGGTCTCGCGAGCTCATTGCTGCGCCAAGCTTTCACGACAACGGCAACAGCAACGACTTCGCTCGCAGATCTGTCAGACAAAAAAGGTGACCAGTCGCTTTGTTGCCAGAAGCTCTTAGCGTCTGCCCCTGAGCTCGCTCGATTGATCGATGCGGCGCAAGACCATCGCAGCGCGGTCGCGGCTTGCGCCGCTCCTACCCTCGCGGCAGGACGCCCCTTCGATAGAGAGCATCAGCCTTGCTGCCTCAGCGCATCCCCTGGTCGCGGCTCACGCCGCTCCTACAGTCGGGAAATCCGCACCGCCTCTCAAAACGACTTGCTGCCCCGCATCGCCAACAACCGATCCGGCGCCGCGAACGAATCGCTGCGCGCGTTCGCCCAGAACGACTGGAACACCGCATGCGCAGGAATCTTGCCCAACAAGTCGCCGGGCGCAAGGAAGTTGTACAGCGCACCGAGCGAACGCACTTCGGTCGGCGAGACGCGACGCAGGATGTGTTCGGGCCCGATCTCGGCCGGATGGCTCAAGCCCGCTGCGCACAGCAAATCGCGCAAGGCCTTGAGGGTGTTGTCGTGGAAGTGGAATACCCGAGTGGCCTTGTCCGGCACGTCGAGCTTGCGCCAACGGCTCGGGTCCTGGGTCGCGACGCCGGTCGGACAACGGTCGGTGTGGCAACTCTGCGCCTGGATGCAGCCCAGGGCGAACATATAGCCGCGCCCGGCGTTGCACCAGTCCGCGCCCATCGCCAGGGTGCGGGCGATGTCGAAGGCGCTGGTGATGCGGCCGGCTGCGCCGATGCGGATCTTGTCGCGCAGCTCCAGGCCGACCAGGGTGTTGTGGACCAGCATCAAGGCCTCGTGCATCGGCACGCCGACGTGATCGATGAATTCCGCCGGCGCGGCGCCGGTGCCGCCCTCGGCGCCGTCGACGACGATGAAGTCCGGCAACACCCCGGTATCGTGCATGGCCTTGGCGATGCCGAACCACTCCCAGGGATGGCCGATCGCCAGCTTGAAGCCGGTCGGCTTGCCGCCCGACAGTTCGCGCAGGCGGGCGACAAAATGCAGCAGGCCCTGCGGCGAGTCGAAGGCGGTGTGCGCGGCGGGCGATACGCAGTCCTGCCCCATCGGCACGCCGCGCGTGGCCGAGATCTCGGCGCTGACCTTGGCCGCCGGCAGCACGCCGCCGTGGCCCGGCTTGGCGCCCTGCGAGAGCTTGATCTCGATCATCTTGACCTGCGGGTCGCCGGCGTTGCTGGCGAAGCG
This sequence comes from Lysobacter antibioticus, assembly GCF_000731095.1. GTDB lineage: Bacteria > Pseudomonadota > Gammaproteobacteria > Xanthomonadales > Xanthomonadaceae > Lysobacter > Lysobacter antibioticus_B. The sequence goes on from NZ_JMTZ01000020.1 coordinate 1,326, forward strand.
TTCTTCGTTGAACAGCCCGCGTTCGTCGCGACAGCCGAAGTAACCCGAGCCGATCTCCCAGACCAGGTCGCCGCCGTTCTCGCGGTGATACGGCGAGATCGAGCCTTCGCCGGTGTCGTGATAGAAGCCGCCGAGCTTGGCGCCGCGGTTCAGAGCGCGGATCGCGTTCGCCGACAGCGATCCGAAGCTCATCGCCGAGATGTTGAACACGCTGGCCGAGTACGGATGCGCGGTGTTCTCGCCGATGACGATGCGGAAGTCGTGCGAGACGTGCGCGGTGGGCGCCATCGAATGGTTGATCCATTCGTAGTCCACGCCGTAGACGTCCTGCTGGCTGCCGAACGGGCGCACGTCGTTGACCGACTTGGCGCGCTGGTAGACCAGGGCACGCTGCTGACGCGAGAACGGCACCTCGGCGGTGTCGGCCTCGATGAAGTACTGGCGCATCTCCGGGCCGATCGATTCCAGGCCATAGCGAAAATGCGCCAGCACCGGATAGTTGCGACGCAAGGTGCTGCGGGTCTGCAACAAGTCCCAGGTGCCGAGCGCGGCGAGCGCGCCGAACAGGCCGACACCCCACAACCAATCGGCGTGGTGCAGGAACACCAACACCACCGAGATCAGGGTCAGGAGCAGGCTGGCGACATAAGCGGCATAGCGCATGGCGATCGGATCAGTTCACGAGCTGAGGGCGAGCATAACCCTGCGCGTGTGCAATCGCTGTACGAGGCAGGGCGGATGAGCGCTCAGCCTAAACACGCCGCGCCACTACCGGCCCCCAGACCCGCGGGCAGGCGCGCCCGGTGACCGATCAAAGCCGTGCATCGACCTCGATGCGCGGATACAGGCTCTTGATGTCGTACAGCAAGGCGCCCGGGCGGCCATAGGCGCGCGCGCCGGCCGAGCCAAGGGCGCGGAACTCCTCGTGGGCGACCGCGACGACGACCGCATCGAAGGCCCCGGCCTCCGGCGTGCCGATCATCTCTACGCCGTACTCGCGCCGCGCCTCCTCGGCGTTGGCCCAGGGGTCGTGGATCTGTACCTGGGCCCGGTACTCGCCGAGCTCGCGCGCCAGATCGACCACGCGGGTGTTGCGCAGGTCGGCGCAGTTCTCCTTGAAGGTGATGCCGAGGATCAGGATGCGCGAACCGGCCAGGGCCACGCCGCGCTGGATCATCAGCTTGACGATGTCGGAGGCGATGTGGCTGCCCATGGCGTCGTTGATGCGCCGGCAGGCCAGCAGGATGTCGGGGTAGTAGCCCGCGCTTTGCGCCTTCTGGATCAAGTAGTACGGGTCGACGCCGATGCAGTGGCCGCCGACCAGGCCGGGCCGGAACGGCAGGAAATTCCACTTGCTGCCGGCCGCCTCCAGCACCTCGGTGGTGTCGATGCCGAGCTTCTGGAAGATCAGCGCGAACTCGTTGATCAGGGCGATGTTGGCATCGCGCTGGGTGTTCTCGATGACCTTGGCGGCCTCGGCCACGCGCAGGCTGGAGGCCAGGTGGGTGCCGGCCGGGATGATGCTGCGGTACAGCGCGTCGACGCGCTCGGCGGTCTGCGGCGTCGAGCCCGAAGTCACCTTGGGAATATCGACCAGGCGGCGCTTACGGTCGCCGGGATTGATGCGTTCGGGGCTGTAGCCGACGAAGAAGTCGACGTTGAAACGCAGCGACGAGGCGCGTTCGAGCTCGGGAACGCAGATCTCCTCGGTCGCGCCGGGGTAGACCGTCGACTCGTAGATCACCGTGTCGCCGGGCTTGAGCAAGCCTCCGATGCCGCGGCTGGCCTCGATCAGCGGCGTGAAGTCGGGGCGCTTGTGCTCGTCGATCGGGGTCGGCACCGTGACCACGTAGACATCGCGATCGGTCAGGTCCGCGGCGCTGGCGGTGAAGCGCAGATGCGTCGATGCGGCGATCTCGTCGGCGTCGTTTTCGCGGTGGTGGTCTTCGCCGACGCTGAGCTGGGCCACGCGCACGGCATTGGTGTCGTAACCGATGGTGTCGTAGCGCTTGCCGAACTCCAGGGCCAGCGGCAGGCCGACGTAGCCCAGACCGATCACGCCGATGCGCGTTTGCGCGATGCTGCCTTCGTACTGCGTCATGCCCTGCCCTAGGTTCACCGCCGTGGTGGCGGTCCGGTCCTGGATTCTAGAGACCCGCTTTCCGGACTGGCAAACCGGTGCGCTCGGTCGCGTTCCCGGGCGCCGGTAAAAACGCTCGGATCGCTCCGCCCACGGGGCCCTGGGCGACTTCGGCTAAGGCGCCGGGCCTTCCTGCGCGATCAGGCCGAACGGCGCCAACGCCGCGCGCAGGTAAGCCTGCGCCTCGCCCGCGCTGGAATGCAGGCTGTCGATGCGCTCGCCGCGGTACTGGATCACGATCTCGCTGCCGTCGGCGCGGTGTTCCCAGATCGAGTGGTCCTGGCTGAAGTTCATGTACTGCCAAACGCCGTCGACCTCGGACAGCCCGCTCCAGATCGCGTCCGACAGCGCCCGGTGCGCGTCGAAGCCGGCCCAGCCCGGGCCCGGCGTCCAGCGTGTCCACATCACCGGCGCGCGTTCCCCGCTCATCTCAATCCTCGGCGACCACCACCGCATTGCGCCCGAGCTCCTTGGCGCGATACAGCGCGCTGTCGGTATGGCGCATCCACATGGCCGCGCTGATGGTCTTCGGCCCGGTCGTCGCGACACCGACGCTGACCGTGCAGCGCAAGGCCGGCGCTTCGTCGAAGCGCGCGTCCTCGACCGCATTGCGGATGCGTTCGGCGATCGCCACCGCCGCATCGAGGCCGGTGTCCATGAGGATGAGGGCGAACTCGTCGCCGCCGATGCGGCTGGCGGTGTCGGTCAGGCGCACCACCTCGTGCAAGGTGCCGGCGACGCGCCGCAACACCGCATCGCCGACCAGGTGGCCGTGGAAGTCGTTGATCTCCTTGAAGCGGTCGATGTCGATCAGGATCAAGGCCGCGCCCTTCGAGGAGCGCGCGCAGTAGGTCATGGTCGCGGTGGCCGAATCGTCCCAATGCAGGCGGTTTTGCAGGCCGGTCAGCGGATCGGTACGGCTGAGCTGGTCGAGTTGCTTGTTCTGGCGCACGACCTTACGCGCCAGGCCGTAGGCCGCGCTGCTGATCGCCATGGGATAGACGAACATGAAAGGCAGGCTGGCCAGGATCACCGGCATCGAGCTGTCCGGCGCGAACGGAAAGCCCAGCAGCGCCCACACCGTGGCGCAGGTGAACAGCTGCGCGGTCGCGGTGCGCACGAAGAAACGCCAGCCGCCGACGCTGATCTTGTCGGCCGACAGCATCACGGCCAGCAGCGCGCTCGGCACGACGTTGAAATGCATGACCGCGATCCAGATCCCGCCGAGGGCCGAATCGATCACCAAGTTACGGTACTCGGCGTATTCGGGGTCGACGCTGCGCGAGGCGACCAGGTAGGCCAGCGGCGGCCACAGATAACCGTTGGCGAACAGCAGCGCCCAGACCCAGGCGCTGGCATCGTGTTCGTACAAGACCCCCGCGACGGCGAAGAACCCCGTCCCCAGGCCGAGGGTGCGCATCTGGTAGATGCGGCGCACGAACCGCAGATGCTCGGTCGCTCGAACCGGGTCGAATGAGGTGTCGGCAATTCCAGTCACGCACGCTCCCAGCGGCCTGGATCATCGAGACGAGTACCGCCCGGGGGTGCGGCGGCTACCAGCATACCCTGCTCGCCCGGCCCTGAATGCGCAAGCGGGCCGCCGCAGGCGGCTTCCGATGACCGGCGCCAGGGCAGTGGCCAGCCTCGGGGTCGGGGCCCGGGGTACGGGACCCGGCCCACCCCGGCTCGAACCCGGCCGCCCCGCCTCCGACAGCGGGGATTGAACGTTCCGTACACGAAAGACTAACGCCGGGATCGGGCAAGATTCGCCCCACAGGGGGTTCCCAGAGCGGAGCCTGTGTGATGACGAGCACCCTGCAAGGCCGCCCCGCCCCGACCACGCCCGGCTTGAGCTACTGGGCGAGTCAGTTCCGCAGCGCCGGCTTCTATCGCGACGGCCTGCGTTTCAGCGATTACGCACCTGCGTTCTACGTCGGCATCGCCGCCCACCTCGAACATCCGGACCGCGACTTCGACGATCCCCGCCTGGACTTGAGGGCCCGCTATCAACGCATCCGTCTCGGCTCGGTATTGAACTGGGAACAGGCCGAAGACGCGGCGCGATCGGCGTGGCAGCGCGCGAAAGAGAACGCCGAGGCCGCGCAGGCGCAGATCGGGCGCCGCGTGGCGCAACTGGCCGCACATTCCTGAGCCAAACGCTACTCGAAACCCATCCCCGGAGCGCGTTGCGCGCTCCGGGCATCCGCGAGCGCATCCGACGCGCGTCGCCACAGCGAGGCCGCGGCGCTGCCGCCCGATCAGGCGGCGTCGAGTTCGTAGTGAAACACCTTCGAGATGATCTGCCAGCGGCCGTCGAGCTTGATCAGGGTCAGCAGATCGGTGAAGCGCTTCGGCGGGATCGCGCATTCGACCCGCGCGAACGCGGTCACCGGGCCGGCGAATTCGATCGAGACGATTTTATCCTCGCGTGCGGCGCCCTGGCTGGCCGGCGATGCGCGTTGCTCGACGACCGCCCAATACGCCTCCATGTCGAGCTTCAACAAACTGCCGTCGGTCGCACAGACGTAATGCGCCTGCGGATGCATGGCGCGACGTAATCGGGCGGTGTCGCTGTAGTACAGACCGTCGAAATAATCCGCCAGGGTCGCGATGACCGCGTCGTAGTCGTGGCTGTGGGTGGCGCTCATGCGGTCTTCCCTGGCGAGTTGGCGATGGCAATGCGCCGATTATGGGCAGCGCCCGCCGCCGCCACGAGCCCATCCATGGACCGGCCTGTCGCGCCCTTGCAACGCCGACCGGCGCAGGCCGCACTCGGCGTTCGCCGCGCTCAGAGTTTGAAGCGGCCGCCGTCGATGCGCAGAATTTCGCCGGTGCTGTAGCTGGCATCGCGCAGATACAACACCGCCTCGACCACGGCCTCGACCGTGCCGATGCGACCGAGCACGGTGCGCGCGGCGATCGCGTCTTCCTGTTCGGCGCGTTCGGCCGGGTCGCGCGCCGACGGCAGCACGGTGCCCGGGGCGACCGCATTGACACGGGTTGGCGCGAGCTCGGCGGCGAGCGCACGCACCATGCCGGCACCGGCCGCGCGGCTGACCTGATAGGCCGCATGACCGGCGAAGGAGCGATCGAGATAGGTGTCGAGCATCACCACCACCGAGCGCAGCGGATGCCGCTGGTGCAGACCGATCACCAGTTCCCAGGGCGCGATCAGGTTGACCCGCAGATGCCGCTCCAGGCGCTCGCGCTCCTCGTCGGTATCGCCGGCGCCGAGGTCGCCCCAGGCATGGCCGCGCTCGAACAGGGAGGCATTGAGGACCAGGTCGGTCACCTCCACCGGCGGCAAGACCTGCAGCGGCTCGGTCATGTCCCAGCTCCATTCGTGCACCGGCGCCGAGTACGGCGCCGGCGTCGAAGCGGCGCGGCGGCGATGGGCGACGACCTGCTCGCCGCGTTGCAGGCAGGCCTCGACGATGGCCCGGCCGATGCGTTGCGAAGCGCCGGTAACGAGAGTGATGCGTTCGGACATCAGCTGGCCTCCTTGGCGGCGGTGGCTGGCTCGGCCTGGGCGTGCAGGAAACGTTCGACGAAATCCGCTCCGGCCAAGGAATAGAAACCCATCGCATTGTGTTCGGGGCGGAAGCCGCGCTGCAAGGCGACGGCATCCAGCGCCTTGCGCAACGATGGCAACGCCAACTGATGCAGGCCATGGAACAGATACGGCCGGGCCGGGTCGTAGCGATCCTGCCACTGCACCTCGCCGTCGATCCTGCCGACCAGGTCGATATCCAAGGGCACCGGCAGGGCGCGTTGCGGATCGCGCTCGCGTCCGAACGCCGCCTCGATCTGTTTGAAACGACGCTCCATGATTTCGATCGACCAGCGCGGCGCGACCTTCATCGCCAGCATCAGGTTGACCGTGGCGCCGCCGCGATGGACGCGATGGCGGTCGCCGTACAGTTCCGAGCATGCGCACAAGGCGGTTGCATCGGCGGCATCGTCGAACTCGGTCAGCAGCTGCGCCGCCGACAACAGCAGATTCTCGACACGCGGGCCGTCGCTGGCCCCCAGGCAGATCAGTGCGGTCCAGCTCATAAAGCGCAAACGGTCCCGGCCGGCGACGCCGGGCGCGGCATGGATGAGGCGGCCTGCGATCGCAGGCGCGGGGCCGCAGCGGTGCGGCGGGTTACAGGCGGGTGCGGCAGGGGCCGGCCAGAATCGATCGCCATCTCGTCTACTCCTCGGCGCTGCGTCCAATCGACGGCGGCCGGAGCGTCGGCGACCGGACGTACCCGCCGCAAAGCTCCGATCGCGATGATCTGCATTCTAGCCAGCTGACGGCGGTTTTCCCTATTCCAGGCCCGACACGGCGCGGAAACGAGACCGGTTAGGCGGCGAAAGACGATGGCCGCGACGCATCTTGCTGCGCTGCGAGAACGGATGCAGCAGTCATCGCCGCGTGCCGACACCGCTCCAGCCCTGCTCTGCGTCCACGATCCGCCCCTGCTTTTGAGTAGGAGCGAGGCAAGTCGCGACCGTGAACTTCCGGCCCAGGTACCTCCGCGGCCGCGCGCAATGCCGCTCTCACCGCTCGCGCCGCTGCTACCCCGCGCTTGCGGCCACCTCAGCGCGGTCCGCTCCGCTTCAAGCCACCGGATACGGCATGCCCTCGAACACGCGGTCGTGATAGCCCTTCACGCCGACCTCGTGGGCGAGCGCGCTGCGGAAATCCATGCCGGCGCGCAGGCAATCGAGCACGTAGGCGAAACCGTAACGCGGTTCCCACCCCAGGTCGCGGCGGGCCAGTTCGTTGACGTAGACCCGGTCGAGCTGCGGAAACAGCCGCCAGCCCTTGGCCGCGTACAACTCGCGGCAATCCGGGAACAGCCGCTCCACCACCGCGGCGGCGTCCTGACGCAAGGCGAGCAGATCGTCGCGACCGAACGGCGCAGTCGCCGACACGATGTAACGGCCGAAGCCCAGGGCCGGCGCGCGTTCGACCGCCCGCAGATGCGCGTCGACGATGTCCTCGATGTCGGCGCGGCGATACAGCAATTCGTTGGCCTGGACGTTGGCCGGCGCGTAGACGTCGCGCACCGAGGCATCGTCGTCGTCCTCGGGAAAGAAGCGCGAGGTCCGCAACACCAGCACCGGCAACTCGTGCTTGCGATGAAACAGCTCGCACAGGCCTTCGGCGGCGATCTTGGTGGTGCCGTAGATGTTCTTGGGCACCGGCGTCACCGCTTCGGTGATCCAGGTGGCCGGGCCGCCGGGCACCGGCTTCAAGGCCGCGCCGAACGCGCTGGTGGTACTGGTGAAAACGAAGGATTCGACGCCGGCCGCGACCGCTTCCTCGAGCAGCACCAGGGTGCCGGTGACGTTGGTGTCGACGAAATCCTGGTAGCGGTGGGTGGCGACGTGCGGCTTGTGCAGGGTCGCGGTGTGCACCACCGCGCGCACGCCTTGCATGGCGCGCCGGACGAAACCGCGATCGGCGATCGAACCGACCTGGCCGGTGAACGCGGAGGCCTTGATGTCGATGCCGACGGCGTCGCGCGATTGCGCGCGCAGACGGCGCATCAGGCCTTCACCGAGATGGCCGGCACTGCCGGTAACGAGGATGGACATCGAGACGGACTCCTGGCGACGCGCACGCCCGCTGCCGCAGCGGCCCAGGCTTAGATGGATGCGCAAAGCCTAGCAAGGCTGCGATGGCGACGCCATGTGCGGAGCGCTGAAACCCGCCGCTGCGATGGCTGGCTGGTGCGCTTCTGGAGAAAGCGGGCCGCATGCGCAAGAACGCCGGCGCTGCGAACGCAGCGCCGGCGTTTCAGCACGGGCTTACGGCATGAACGGCGATGGCTCTTCGACGTTGTAGCGGGTGACCGCGCACTCGGAGAAGCCCGAATGCGCGGTGTTGATGGCGACGTTCTCGATGCAGGTCGCACTGCTGCCGCCGATCAGCCCCTGCACGCCCGAACGCGTCCGCAGCATGATCGAGTTGTGCACCAACCGCGCCCGCGGCGACTGGCGCAGTTCGATGATCCGCTGCGTATTGTCCGGGAAATCGAGGAACTGGTTGCCGGTCGCCTGCACGTCGGCCGAGCGGTCGACGAGCAGGCCGCCGCCGCTGTAGCCGGCGATCACGTTGTTGGTGACGACGGTGCGCGGCGCCATCGTGATCTGGATGGCCTCGCGCCACGGCGAGATGTTCGGGTTGCCGTAATCGATGACGCGATTGCCGACCACACGCGCCCCTGTACCGTCCGGCGGGCTGTCGCCGAAGATCACGATGCCCGCATCGTAGGGACGCACCACGGTGTTATTGAGCAGTTGATCGCCCGATCGCGTGCGCAGGTGGATGCCGAGCGAATAGCCTTCGATGCGGCAGTTGCGTACCGTCACCCTGGACCAGGAGTCGACGGTAATGGCGGCGGCGCCGTTGGGGTTCGGGTCGGGATTGGCCAGAGTGCGTCCCTTGCAATCGAACTCGATGTCTTCGCCGGTGATGACGATGGGGACGCCAAGATTCCCGGCCAGGCAGTATTTTCCGGGCGCGGTGATATGCGGATTGGCCGAGGTGACGACGGTGTCGCAAGCCAGCGAGCTGGCACTGAACATCGCGGCCGACAGGGCCAGGCTGGAAAGCAGAATGGAGCGCATGAATATCCTTTTAAGAGCGCCGATGAAACGACGGCTGCGCGAGACGCCCCCGTCGTGCCGCACAGGAACACGCGGCGACATGCCGCATCCTGCGTTGGGTGGAATGTCGTGATGAAGCAGACCGGCGATCCCGACGGTCGTCCCTGGACCTGCGGCGCGCCGGAAGCATCGCATTCGATGCCGACTTCCCTGTCGAATGCGAGATTCCTGGCGTCGACCGCGAATGAAGCAGCTTCCCCGGCCTGCCTGCATCGCGACCGGGACAGAATCGCCGGTCGGCGTCGCAGGCGCCGCGACGGCGCGGGCCGTCGGCGTCTATTTGCAAGAAGCGGGGAGGTATCGCGCTGCGTTCGGACGCGCATGCCGTTGCGGCTGCGTCTGCGTTCGATCAATCGGGAACTGCGATCGCGTATTGCGGCGATGACCTCGGCGCGGCGCTTCGGCTCGCGCCTGGCTCGCGAGCCGAGCCTTAAACCCGAAAAATCTTAGCCACTGGCACAGTCTTTGCCGGTTGCATTGAACGAAACCCGAGGCTGACGCCTCGGGTCCGTTTCTTACCGGCCCGACTCAGCCGTGACCCTTGTCCTTTCCTTTGCCCTGGCCCTTGCCGCCGCCGTGGCCTTTGTCGCCACCCTGCCCCTTGCCATGGCCACCGCCCTTGTCGGAGTTGCCGCGTCCGTTTCCTTTCGAACTCTGGTGGTCGTAATGCGAGGGGCCGGCTCCGCTCTTCTTGCCGCCGGGATGGCCGTTGCTCTTGCCTTTGCCCTTGCCCGGCCCGTGCTGGGCCCAATCCACGTGCACCGACTGATTGACGGTGATCGGATAGCCCCAGCGGTCGTAGGTGCCGATGGCGCCGCGCTTGAGCGCATGGAAGGCCGGCGAACCGGGCTTGATGCCCATCCGCTTGGCCACCGCACCCCAACCCTGGCCGGGGTTGCGATCGTATTCGCGCACGACGTTCAGACACGGCACGCCGAGCGCACGCGCGATCGCGCATGCGTAGTAAACATCGCCGGGGGCCCAGCCGCGGCGATCGAGCAACTCGTCGATCAGCGAACGCGGTGCGCCGTAATAACCGCTGATCTCGTGGATGAAGGGCTCGCGATAGCGACGACCGTAGTCGTTGATCTCACCGAGCCGCGTATCGACCCAGACGTCGCCGGTGCGGATGTTGTAACCGACCGTCTGTGCTTGCGCGGCCCCCGCCAGGCTCAAACCCAGCAACAGGGCCATACCCGCTCGCTTCATGTACCGCATGGCAAACACCTCGTCGTGATCGTGCGTGAAGTCCGGATGAAGGCGCCGAGCATACGTTTTTGCCGGCTCTTCCACCGCAGTATCCGCCGCACGCCTTAACCTCGACCGATTAAAGCGTGATGCGTCGCACAATGCATTCAGGGCGACATTCTGGTTACGTGGACGTGTCCGCCCTCGCGGACTTTGCCGTTCATTTTCTCGGGGATTTTTGAATGAAAATCAGTCTCATGTCCGCCGTCGCGGGCAGCGTCGTTCTCGCCGGCGCGATCGCCTCCGTCACCGCCGCCCCGCCACACGAAAAGAACAATCCTTTGCGCATCGGTTTGATGGCGCTCGCCGATCAGAACGGACACTTCGGCGGCCAGGTCGAAGTCACCGTCACCAACACCAGCCGTCACACCGCTCGCGTGCCCACATGGCAACTGCCTTCGAATCTCGCCGAATCCAAGTTGTTCGAGATCAGCCGCGACGGCGTAGCGGTTTCCTATAACGGCCCCATGATCAAGCGCGGCCTGCCCGATGCAGCCGACTTCACGATCCTGCGCGCCGGCGAAACCCTGCGCAGCGTCGTCGACCTGTCCAAGGCCTACGACTTCTCGCAAAGCGGCCAATACGTGGTCGCCCTGGATTCGCCGCTGCAATTCGCTTCGCTATCCGACGGCAAACTGCTGCGCCAGGACAACGGCCTGCCGCTGGTCGCCAAGAGCGCTCCGCTGAGCCTGTGGGTCAACGGCAAGGGCGAGGTCAGCGGTCAGGGCAAGCCCGGTGGCGGCGGCAGCAGCGTCGTCAACGGCGTGTCCTACAAGAGCTGCAGCGCGACCCAGATCGACACCATCGGCAGCGCCATCACCGCCGCGCGCGGTTATTCGGAAAATGCCAAGAGCTATCTCGGCGCCGGCACCGTGGGCCCGCGCTACACCACCTGGTTCGGCGCCTACACCTCGCAACGCTACGGCACCGCCAGCCAGCACTTCGTCGCCATCGACGCCGCCATGGACCAGAGCAACGGCGCCATCACCGTCAACTGCGGCTGCAACCAGAAGTACTACGCCTACGTCTATCCGAACCAGCCTTACGAGATCTACGTCTGCCGCGCGTTCTGGTCCGCGTCGCTGACCGGCACCGACTCCAAGGCCGGCACCCTGATCCACGAGATGAGCCACTTCGATGCCGTCGCCGGCACCGACGATCACGTCTACGGCCAGGCCGGCGCGAAGAACCTCGCGATCAGCAACCCGACCAACGCGCTCGACAACGCCGACAGCCACGAGTACTTCGCCGAGAACACGCCGGCGCAAAACTGACCCTCACCCGACGCAACAACGAACAGGCCCCGGTTTCCCGGGGCCTGTTCTTTTACGGCCGGTCTTTTACGATCGGTCTTTAGCGCGGCCTCAGAAGCCGCTGGCGTTGAGACGCCCGCCGCTCACCGTCTTGCCGCTCAGCGAGGGCGTGGCGATCGCCGAACTCATGATCGCGCTCTTGATGTCGGCCGCGGTCGCGCCCGGATGCGAGGACGCATACAAGGCCACCGCACCGGTCACGTGCGGCGTCGCCATCGAGGTGCCGTTGTAGCTCGCATAGCTGGGTATGACGTTGCCCTTCGACGACACCGGCACGGTCGACCAGATGCCGTAGCCCGGCGCGCCGATATCGATCGTGGTCGAGCCGTAGCTGTAGATCTGCGTGCCGTTCGAACGCAACGCCGTTACCGACAACACGTTCGGGTTCGGGTACTCGGCCGGATAACAATCGGAGGTTTCGCAATTGACGCCGGCATTGCCGGCGGCGACCACGAACAGGATGCCGGCGGTGTTGGCGCGGCCGATCGCATCCTGAAGCGCCTGCGAGAACGGCCCGCCACCCCAGGAGTTGTTGGTCGCGACGATGTTCAGGCCATGACGCGACTTCAGGTCGTTGAAGTAGTCGATGGCCTTGATCGCATTCGCGGTGGTGCCGCTGCGGCGGCCGAGGAACTTGCCGCTGATCAGCTTGACGCCGCTCCAGCACACGCCGGCCACGCCCTGGCCGTTGCCGCCCGCACCGGCGATGGTGCCGGCCACATGGGTGCCGTGATCGTCGCCCGCGCCGTCGAAGACCTGATTGTCGTTGCCTTCGAAGTCCCAGCCGCGCACGTCGTCGATATAGCCGTTGCCGTCGTTGTCGACGCCGTCGACCGGATCGTAGGGGTTGGTCCAGGCGTTGGCGGCCAAGTCCGGATGCGAATACATATAGCCTTCGTCGATGATGCCGACGACGACGTTGCTGCAATCGGTGTGGCCGCCGGCCCAGGCCACCGCGGCCTGCGAGCCGTATGCGTTCGCCGGGCTCGATCCGGAGCCGTACATGCCCCACAGGGAACCGTTGGTGTAATAGGTGTCGTTCGAGCTGGCCTGATGTTCGTACTGCCAGTTCGGTTCCGCGTATTCGACGCTCGGGTTCTTGCCGAGTTCGTACAGGGTCGCGGCCAGATCGCGTCCGGCCGGCACCCGCATCAGGGCGAGCTCACCGCGCGAGGAATTGCCGCCACGCAGGGTGTCGAGCTTTTGCAGTCCGAACGCCTGACGGGCCGAAGCTTGCTGTACGGCATTGCTGCCGTCGCGGTATTTCACCAGGAGCTCTCCCGGTTGGTGCGCACGGCCGGCCTTCAGCCCGGCCAGGACGAGGTCCGGCCTGCCGCCGGCGACCGCGGCGGAGGAAACACCGAGCGCGGAAAGCACCGCGCCGCACAGCAAGGCGATACGAAATGACGACTTCATTGGCTCATGCCCTTCAGGTTTTGGCTTCAGGTATTGGCTGGCGACCCGACCGGTCGCTTCACGAGCGTATGTGCCAAATCGGTCACATACATGCTGCGTCGCAGCAAACGCTGAATTGACTGAATTCGGGCGCAGCCACGCTTGAGACCAGCGCCCTGAGCCGCCCACAGAAGGGCTATGCCATGCCGTGCCGGGTCAGGAATCCTTGCGCGGACGCGAGGGTGCGCGGTCGGCCTTGCCGCGGACGGGCGCCGCCTCGGGCAACTGCGGATCGGTATCGGTGCCGAGCGCGCGCAGCCTGACCGGGGTGAACTCGCCGTCGCCGAGCAAATCGAGGCTGGCGAGCGGATTGCGCAACAAGGCCTCGCGCTGCAGGAAGGTCTCGCTGCCGACCTTGGGCGGCCTGCGCTCGCTGCACAGGCGCAGGCTGATTTTAAGGATGCTGGTGCCGGAGCGGCTCCAGGCACGGCCGGGGATAAGACGACTGACGATGGCGCTGTCGAGGCGAACCGTCACCGACGATTGGTCGATGGATTCGCATTTGCCAACGGCGATATCGAACATAAGCTGCATGAAAACCTCAATGCGACACGAAAGTTAAGACACTGCTGAGCCTGGAATCGTCCAGCAGCCGGCGAAGACGCGACTCGACGATGCGCAGATCGCCGAGCCTGGGCGAAGCGCGCAAGGAATAGATCGCCGTCTGTTTTCCCAACAACAGACGATGCGTGCGGTGAACGCTCACATTGGTGGAGCTGCAGGCTTCCATCCAGATTCGCCGCAGTTGCAGCGGCCCGATGCTCTGGCCGTTTCCCAGCGTGAAATAGAACCATTCGACGTTCTCTTGCATCGGTCTCTCCGGCACACGGCGAACGGGTTGCGTTGCGCCCGGCTGATTCCATCGCGAGCCGCTGCGGCAGTGCCGGACCTAGAGTCCCGCACCGTCGACTCCTTGGCTCGCACCTAAACGACGGCGAAGATCTTCCTCGCCGCCTCGCTTTTCCTGATGGATCGTTGACTCTTCGATTCGGCGCGCCGGCGATCCGCTCGTACCGCGCCGGCGCTGCAGCCGAAGCCGCACCAAAACCGGATGCGGAACCCGCAAACGCTAGTCACGCCGATCGTTCATAACCGTCTCCAGCGACGCGATAAACGACCAAGACCGTGCACTCGCCGGACGTGGGAGTGCGAAGCTGATGCGGAAGGAAAAGAATCTTCTGCGCCTGAATGGCTGAATACGACATTGCGTCGTGGTGACGGGCCAGCCTGCGCCCGCAAGCGTTAGCCGCACGTGAATCGATCCTGAGTCTGACCCAGGCGACGACGGTCTCGGCCGGCCGCATCGCATCGGCGCGGCCGGGTCGGGGCGCCGCCCGGACCGGCCGAGCGCCTTGCTGCACGGCCTTCTCGGCGACTTCCACGCGCGCCAGGCCCGCGTCTCCCCTCTCTCGCCGAGCGCAATTGACGCCGGACGGGAACGTCCAGTAAAAGATACGAATGACCACTTTACTGGACGAATCGAGCCTGCAACTGGCCCGCCGGATACGCCTGGAGCGCGAAACCCGCGGCTGGTCCCTGGCCGACCTGGCGGCGCGTTCGGAGGTGTCGAAGGCTGCGATCAGCAAGATCGAGCGCGGCGAGACCAGCCCGACCGCGGCCTTGCTGGTCCGCCTGGCCGGCGCGTTCGACCTGACCCTGGCCGGGCTGCTGCTGCGCGCCGAAGGCGATGCCGGCCGGCTGTCGCGAGCCGACGCGCAACCGGTTTGGCGCGATCCGGAAACCGGCTATCGGCGCAAACAGGTGTTCGTCCGCCCCGACCATCCGATCGAGATCGTCGAGGTCGAGATGCCCGCGGGACGGCGCGTCTGCCTGCCCGCCTCGTCCTACGCCCGCATCCGCCAGGCGATCCGGGTGATCAAGGGCGAGCTCAGCATCGTCGAAGGTGGCGAAAGCCACCGATTGCAGGCCGGCGATTGCCTCGGCTTCGGCGCGCCGTCGGACGTCACGCTCGCCAACGACACACCGAGACCTTGCGTCTACCTCGTCGTCCTGGCCAGGAGCTGAGCCGCATGCTTTCCATCGATATGCACTCCATCGATATGCCCGCCTTGGAGATCAGAGCGCTGTCGTCCTCGGCCGAAATCCTCTCGATGCTGAGCGAACTGCTGATCGACGTCGTCGCCCACGGCGGCTCGGTCGGCTTCATGCATCCCCTGTCGCCAGAACAAGCCCAAGCGTTCTGGCACAACTCGCTGGCCGCGGCCGATCTCGGCTCGCGCATCGTGCTCGGCGCCTTCGATGAAGACAGCTTGGTGGGCACGGCGACCTTGTTGCTCGATTGCCCGCCCAATCAACCGCATCGCGGCGAGATCGCGAAACTGATGACGTGCCGCGACTATCGCGGCCGGGGCGTGGCTTCATCGCTGATACGCGCCGTCGAAACACTCGCAGTCGAGCACCGACGCTCGTTGCTCGTGCTCGATACCGCCAGCGACAAAGGCGCATCGGCCTTTTACGAAAAGCTGGGCTACGTACGCGCCGGCGAAATCCCCGATTACGCCCTGAAACCGCACGGCGGGCTGACCGGAACGATCATTTTCTGGAAGAAGGTTTGAGCCGGGCCGGCGCGGCCGCCCCGTTATCGGCGCGCACGCGGCGCCCGAACGAGCCGAGCGCGATATCCGATGCGGCGTGGGAAAAACCTGCAGGGAAAGCGGTTTTCGGCAGGCCGCGTGCTGCGCTGGGGGCGCTGGACCCGAAGCGCAAATCCAAACGTTTTCCCAGAACCGCGCGATGGTGCCCGGAGCCGGAATCGAACCGGCACGGAGTTGCCCCCGGCAGATTTTAAGTCTGCTGCGTCTACCGATTTCGCCATCCGGGCAGGATGCGGTGACCGCGATAGCTTACGACAGCCGTGCGCGACACGACACCAAGAGCGTTGTCCGAACCATCCGGGGACGGTTTCGCTTGCTCCGGACAACGGCGATGCGACGCACTCGACTGTGCCGTCAGGACGGGTCGTCAATGCGCTTGCGGATCGGGTCGCGACGGCTTGCGTGCCCGATCCGATCCCGACGCTCCGACTGTCGAATCCGCGAAGCGGTCGCGGCGAAACGGCCCACTGCGGATACTCGCTATCGTCGATGCGCGCGGGTCCCGGGGCAGCCTGCGGGCAAACTCGGCATGCACGCCTGCACAACTGCCCGAATGGATCGAACCGACCCCGAATGCGCACGGAGCACGGCGCAACCTCGAACCGGGTGCCGCGCAACCCTCTCGCTTCGGTCGATTCGCACGAAACGATGGCGCAAAAAAACGACCAGGTTGCCCTGGTCGTTTTTTTCGAATTGGAGGCCGAGGTCGGAATTGAACCGGCGTACGCGGATTTGCAGTCCGCTGCATAACCACTCTGCCACCCGGCCGGTGACTTGCCACAGCATACTGCCTGCGGCTGCGTCGGCTTGCAATCGCTGCAAGCCTTCGCCTGAAAAAACAAAACCCCGCGGGCGGGGTTTTGTTTCTGAGGATGACTCCGTTACCGGAGGTCCTCTAATTTGGAGCGGGAAACGAGACTCGAACTCGCGACCCCGACCTTGGCAAGGTCGTGCTCTACCAACTGAGCTATTCCCGCTGAAGGAAGCGATATTTTAGGGATCGAAAGAAAAGTGTCAACTACTTTTTTTCGATGCCTGGAAACGATTCAGTCCCCGATGCGTTCGTTGCCTGCCAAGGCTTCGTTCGCGCCGAACCGATACGATCAGTTCGTGGGCTTGTTGGCGTCCTCGCGCATTATAGGCCATGCCGCGCGTAAATACGCTAGTCCCGACCACAAAGTTAGCAAGGCCGCTGCAGCAAGCAACCATTCGCCGATGCCGAAGATCGGCAAACCCCACACGCGCTCCTGATAAAGCAGGCAAACCAGCGCGACCATCTGCACGATGGTCTTGATCTTGCCGATCGAGGCGACTTTCACCGCGGCGCGCTGACCGAGCTCGGCCATCCATTCGCGCAGCGCGGAAACGGCGATTTCGCGGCCGACGATGACCGCCGCCCACAAGGTCATCCACACCGTCGGATGCTTCTGCACGATCAGCAGCAGCGCCACCGCGACCATCAGCTTGTCGGCTACCGGGTCGAGGAATGCGCCGAATGCCGAGTACTGGTCGTAACGGCGCGCGATCCAGCCGTCGAGCCAATCGGTGATCGAGGCGAAGGCGAAAATGAACGCGGCGGCGAAGTTGGTCCACGGATAGTCCAGGAAAAACACCACCACCAGCACCGGGATCAGCACGATCCGGGCCAGAGTCAGCATGGTGGGTATGGTCAACTTCATCCTTCACTCCGCTTGCGATCGGGTGCCGCAACCGCGGCCCCCTGCTTCTTGCCGCCCGTCGCCGCCACAGCGGCGCCCTTTTGGATAGTGCCCGTAACCGCGGCCTCGGCGGGCGCGTCCAGCCCGTGCAAGGCGGCGTAGATGCGCTCGGCCAGGGCTTCGTTGACCCCCTCGACCCGGGAAATTTCCTCGATCCCGGCGGCCTTCAGGCCGCCCAGACCGCCGAAATGCCGCAACAGATTAGCGCGCCGACGCGGTCCGATACCGGGAATGTCTTCCAGCCTACTGCTGTTGCGGGCCTTCTGGCGACGCCCCCGATGGCCGGTGATGGCGAAACGGTGCGCCTCGTCGCGAACCTGCTGGACCAGCTGCAGGGCCGGCGATTCGGCGCCCGGGCGGACCACCCGGCCGTCCGGGAGCAGCAGTTCTTCATCGCCGGGACGGCGGGCCGGGCCTTTGGCCACGCCCACCAGGATCAGCCCCTCGACCCCCAGCTCGTCCAGGGCAGACCGGGCCTGGGCCACCTGTCCGGCGCCACCGTCGATCAGCAGCACGTCCGGCACCACCCCGTTTTCCTCGACCGCACGCCGGAACCGGCGCGAAATCGCCTGGTTCATGGCGGCGTAGTCGTCGCCCTCGACGATGCCGGCGATGTTGTAGCGGCGGTACTGGCCGCGTACCGGCCCCTCGGCATCGAACACCACGCACGAGGCCACGGTGGCCTCGCCCATGGTGTGGCTGATGTCGAAACACTCGATCCGGGCCGGCAGCGACGGCATGCCGAGCAGGTCGCGCAGTGCCTCGGCGCGTGCGAGCTGGGCGGCGTGGCTGGTCAGTTCGGTGCCGAGCGCGAGCTCGGCATTGCGCCGCGCCATGTCGAGATAACCGGCGCGTTCGCCGCGCACGTTGCATTTGATCTGGACCCGGCGCTCGCCCGAACTCGACAGCGCATGCTCGAGCAATTCGCGATCGGGCAGGTCGCGATCGAGCACGATCTCGCGCGGCGGCGGTTGCTCGGCGTAGTACTGCGAGACGAACGCGGCCAGCACTTCCTCGGGGTTGTCGCTGCCGTTGGTCTTGGGAAAGAACGCGCGCGTGCCGAGGTTACGGCCATCGCGGAACGCCAGCAGCAGCACGCAGGCCGAGACGCCCTGCATCGCCACCGCGAGCACGTCGAGGTCGGCGGCGCGGCCGTCGACGTATTGGCGCGCCTGCAGCGTGCGGATGCCGGTGATGAGGTCGCGCAGGCGTGCGGCGTCCTCGAAATCCAGGCGCATGCTCGCCTCTTCCATGCTCCGGCCGAGTTCGTCGGTGAGCTCGTCGCTGCGTCCGTCGAGCAGCAGCCCGGCGCGACGCACGCTCTCGGCATAGTCGCGCGCCGGCACCAGGCCGACACAGGGCGCACTGCAACGGCCGATCTGGTGCTGCAGACAAGGCCGCGAGCGATTGCGGAACACGCTGTCCTCGCAGCTGCGCAGGCGGAACAGCTTGTGCATCAGGTTGAGCGTGTCGCGCACCGCGCCGACGCTGGCGTAAGGACCGAAGTAGCGGCCCGGGATCGCGCGCGGCCCGCGGTGCATGGCGATGCGCGGCCAGGCTTCCTGGGTCATCAATACGTAGGGATAACTCTTGTCGTCGCGCAGCAGCACGTTGTAGCGCGGCTTGAGCGACTTGATCAGCTGGTTCTCGAGGATCAGCGCCTCGGCCTCGGTGCGGGTGACCGTGACCTCCATGCGTACCGTCTGCGACAGCATCGACATGATGCGCGTGGACTTCGGCGTGGCGTTGAAATAACTCGATACGCGGTTGCGCAGCGCCCCGGCCTTGCCGACATAGAGCACGTTGTCGTCGGCGCCGATCATGCGATACACGCCCGGCGCGGTGCTCAGATGCTTGACGAAGGCCTTGCCGTCGAACGCTGCGGGCTGGGAGGCGGTCGTCACGAGGCCCTCGCTTGCGAGTAAGCGCGAACGCTCGCGACGAGGCCGGGCGCGGCACAGGCAGGCATCGCCCACGTGCCGGCGATGGCGCGGAGGTGAGCGTTCGGACAGGCGGGCGCGGTGGCGGGCATCGGCAGATCGGGGAACCGGAAACGGAGGACCGGGTTCTGGATTGGGTTGATTATGCGCGAGCGCAAGGGCCCGAACCGGGCCTTGGGGCCGAATGCATCGGGGAACGGCCCGGACGGCAAGGCGGTCGTGCCGCGAACGGCAAATCCGTGTGCGCCATGGCGGTGGCCCGGCCCGGCGAGTCTGCGGCGCTTGGTTCGTTGCTGCCGCCCCGCCCCATCCGCATCGACCGGCGCCGGCGCGGTGCCGGAGCCTGTCGCCTCATCGGGCGATCAACGCAGATGCAGTTCTTCGCGCAGGCGTGCGATCGCGCCGTCGGCGGCGCGGTCGAGCAACTGGAACACGTGCTCGAACTGGGCCGGCCCGCCGGTGTAGGGATCGGGCACTTCGCCTTCGGTTTCCAAACCGCACCAATCCAGCAACAGCGCGGTGCGCGCCCTGGCGCCGCGCGGCGCGCGGGCACGGACATCGCGCAGGTTGGCGCGGTCGGCGCACAGCAGCCAGTCGAAGTCGGTGTAGTCCGACGCGGCGAGTTGGCGCGCGCGCAGGCCGGAGATGTCGACGCCGTGCTCGGCGGCGTTGGCGATCGAACGCCGGTCCGGCGGCTCGCCGACGTGCCAGTCGCCGGTGCCGGCCGAATCGAGCTCGACCCGCCCGGCCACCGACGAGGTCTCGATGCGGGCGCGCAGCACGCCCTCGGCGACCGGCGAGCGGCAGATATTGCCGAGGCAGACGATCAGCAGGCGCATGCTCAGGCGCCCTCTCCCGCCGCGCGGCCGGCCAGATGCGCTTCGGCGCGGGCGAGATCTTCGGGGGTGTCGACGCCGGGCGGGAACGGCTCCGGGGTGATGCCGACGGCGATTCGGTAGCCGGCTTCGAGCGCGCGCAATTGCTCCAGCGATTCGATCTGTTCGAGCCGGCCCGGCCGCAGCTTGGCGAACTTGCGCAGGAAACCGGCGCGATAGCCGTAGATGCCGATATGGCGCAGCCATTCGCCGCCGCCGGGCATGCGCTCGCGGTCGTTGGCGAAAGCGTCGCGCGGCCACGGAATCGGCGCGCGGCTGAAGTACAGCGCATCGCCGTTGCCGGCACGCACCAACTTGACCGCGTTCGGATCGAACAAGACCTCGACTTCGGTAATCGGCGCGGCCAGGGTCGACATCTCGGCGTCGCTGTCGCGCAACGCGGTCGCGGTGGCGACGATGCCCGAGGCCGGCGCGAAGGGTTCGTCGCCCTGCAGGTTGACGATCACGGTGTCGTCGCGCCAGCCGGCGATGTCGGCGCACTCGGCGAGGCGGTCGGTGCCGGAGGCGTGTTCGGTCGAAGTCATCGCCACCTGCACGCCACTGCCTTCGAGCGCACGCGCGATGCGTTCGTCGTCGGCCGCGACCCAGACCTCGCGCGCGCCGGCCGCGAGGGCGCGCCGGGCGACGTGCAGGACCAGCGGCTCGCCTGCCAGCTCGCGCAGGGGTTTGCCCGGCAGACGCGAAGCCGCGTAGCGGGCGGGAATGGCGACGACGAAATCCTGGGACATGTTCGCTCCAACGGTCGCGGCTGGCCGCGAGAAATTCGATGCGCGCGTGCGGCGCAGGACAAGCTTACGTCAGGCCGGCTTAGGTCGGGCCGGCTTGGATCAGGCCGGCTTGGATCAGGCCGGCTAGCTCGGGTTGGGTGCTGGCGAAGCGTATAGACGGAAGGGTCGCGGCTTGTGCCGCTGTCACCCTTGGAACTCCGGCGAGCCGGGGGCGCACGATGGCGCCTCGGGCGGATCGATGGACGCCGCCGGCGCGCCGCGGTGCAACGTCAGCGCGCGCCGCGCGCCGGCAGTTTGTCGAGCAACGAAACCCAGAACGCTTCCGGCAATTCGGCACGCACCGGCACGCTGTACTGCAGGTCCGAGGCGAACGCGCCCTCGCCCGCCAGCGGAATCTTGACCGCGTCCTTTTCGGTCATCAGCACCGGCAGGCGGCTGCCGAACTCGAAATCGGCGGCGCTGTAGCGATGATGATCGGCGAAGGCGTGCGGCACGATGGCGATGCCGAGGCTGCGCAGCATGCCGAAGTAGCGCTCGGGGTCGCCGATGCCGGCGACCGCGTGCACGCGCTGGCCGACGAAGGCGTCGAGCTTGAGCGGGCGGCCGCCGAGCAGCGGCAGCGCCTGGTCGGCGATCAATCGCATCGGCCATTCGCCGAAACCGGTGGTCGCGGCGGCGGCGTCGCCGGCGAGGTTGGGCATGTTGACCACACGGAAATCGCATTCGGCGCCGCGTTCGGGCGGCTCGCGCAACGGTCCGGCCGGCAGCAATTGGCCGTTGCCGTAACGACGGCGGCCGTCGACGACTTCGATCTCGATGTCGCGGGCGAGGCGGTAATGCTGCAGGCCATCGTCGCAGACGACGATGTCGCAGCCGGCGTCGGCCAGGGCTTTCGCGGCGGCGGCGCGGTCGCGGTCGGCGCGCAGCCTGGCGCCGGTGCGGCGCGCGATCAGCACCGGCTCGTCGCCGCCCACGCGCGGATCGGTGTCGCGCTCGACCCACAGCGGCGTGGCGATGTCGTCGCGGCCGTAGCCGCGGCTGGCCACGCCCGGGTTCCAGCCTTCCTGCTTCAAGCGCTGGACCAGGGCGATCGTCAGCGGTGTCTTGCCAGCGCCGCCGGCGGTGATGTTGCCGACCACGATCACCGGCACGCCGGGGTGGCGACGACGCTTGAGGCCTTTGCGGTACAGGGTGCGGCGCAGGTCGGTGACCGCGCCGTACAGGCCCGAGAGCAGGCGCGCATGCGCGGGCACCGGGACGTCGCCGTACCAATACGCCGGTACATGCGGCTGCCGATCCGAGGCGCCGCTCATTCGGCTTCCCGGAACTGCATGCGGTGCAGATGCGCGTACAGACCGCCCTGGGCGAGCAATTCGCCGTGGCTGCCGCGCTCGACGATACGGCCCTGATCGAGCACCAACACCTGGTCGGCGTGCTCGATCGTCGACAGACGATGGGCGATGACCAAGGTGGTGCGATCCGGCATCAGGCGTTCGAGCGCGTCCTGGACCAGACGTTCGGATTCGGTGTCGAGCGCGGCGGTGGCCTCGTCGAGGATCAGGATCGGTGCGTCCTTGAGCATCGCGCGCGCGATCGCCAGGCGTTGGCGCTGCCCACCGGAAAGTTTGCCGCCCTTGGCGCCGATCGGCGTGTTCACGCCTTCCGGCAGGCGTTCGATGAACTCGCTGGCATTGGCGCCGCCGACCGCGCGTTGCAGGGCCTCGGCGTCGCTGTCCTGCAGTTCGCCGTAAGCAACGTTGGCCGCCACCGTGCCGTCGAACAGCATCACCTGCTGGCCGACCAGAGCGATCTGGCGACGCAGGTCGGCGAGGCGGTAGTCCTGCACGGGATGGCCGTCGAGCAGGATCTGCCCGGCCTCGGGGTCGTAGAAACGCGGGATCAGCTTGATCAGGGTCGACTTGCCGCTGCCGGAGCGGCCGACGATGGCGGTGACGGTGCCGGGACGCGCAACGAAACTGATGTCCGACAACGCCGGACGGTCCTGGCCCGGATAACGCGCAGTGACGTCGCGGAACTCGACCAGGCCCTGGCTGCGCGCGAGTTCGCGCGTGCCTTCGTCCAATTCGTCGGGAGCATCCAGCACGTCGAACAAGCGCTCGGCCGAGGCCAGGCCGCGCTGCAGCATGTTCTGCACGTTGGTGAGCTGACGCAGCGCCGGAATCATCGCCATCATCGACATCATCAAGGCGACGAAACCGCCGGCGCTGAGGCGCCCGGCGAAGGCTTCGTGGCTGGCGACCAGCAGCAGCAAGGCCAGGCCGATCGAGCCCATCAGCTGGACCATGGCCGAGGCGATGCTGCGGGTGGATTCGACCTTGAGGCTGAGGCGCAGGTAGTCGTCGGCGATGGCGCCGTAGCGGGTCAGCTCGGTCGGCTGCGCGCCGTAGACCTTCACTTCCTGCTGGTTCGACAGCGCCTGATCGGCCGCGAGCAGCAACTGCGCACCGCTTTCCTGGATCTTGTGGCTGATGCGGCGATAACGGCGGCCGACCTTGTCCATGACCCAGGCCAGCGGCGGCGCCATCACCGCGACGGCGATGGTGACCTGCCAGCTCGTCCAGATCATCACGCCGAGCAGCGCGAGCGCCTGCAGCGACTGCTGGACCATGACCTTGAGCGCGTCGACCGCGGCCTGCGCGACCTGGTCGCTGTCGGAGCCCAGCCGCACCAGCATCGACGGCACCGGCTCGGTATCGAAGCGCGAACCCGGCAGGCGCAGGTACTTGCCGAGCACCTTCACCCGCAGGTCGCGGGCGACGCCGCGGCCGGACTTGGCCATGTAGTAATCGGTGAGGTAACCGGCGAGACCGCGCAGCACGAACAAGGCGACGATGGCCGCCGGCAGCCAGATCGCCAACGCCGAGTTCTTGGCGATGAAGGTCTGGTTGATGATCGGTTCCATGATCTTGGTGAAACCGGCGCCGGCGGCGGCCTCGATCACCATGCCGAGCGCGGCGATCCAGAGCAGTCCGCGGTAAGGCCGCGAGAATTCGAGCAACCGGCGGTAGGTCTGCCAGGGCGATGCGGTGGCTGTCACCGCACCGTCCCCGCGGCGGCCTGAGCACCGGGTTGCGGCGGCGCGGTCGCGCTCATGATCCTGCGGAAACCGAGCTGGCCGAGCGCGTCGTAGACGGTGACCACGGCCTGGTACGGCGTGCGCGCATCGGCGCGCAGCATGACCGTGCGGTCGCGGTCGCTGCCGGCGACCTCCGCTATCGTGGTCTTGAGCGATTCCAGATCGTCGCGCAGCACCTCGCGGTCGCCGACGAAATAACGGCCTTCGGCATTCACCAGCACGATCAGGGCCTTGCTGGCGTCGCCGGAGGGCTCGCCGGTGGCGCGCGGCAGTTCGAGCTTGAGCACCGAGCGCGCGTCGAAGGTGGCGGTGACGACGAAGAAGATGATCAGGACCAGGATCACGTCGATCAACGGCACCAGGTTGATCTCGGGCTCATCGTCGGAGCGATGGTCGCGGATGCGCATGCGTCGGCGCCTCAGCCGGCCTGGCCGGCCAGGCGCACCGGCGCGCGCGCCTCATGCTGCTGGCGCGACTCGACCGTGCCCGGGGTCAGCACGTCGACCAGGGCGATCGCTTCGTGCTCCATCGCGACGATGTATTCGGCGATGCGGCCGCGGAACCAGCGGTGGGCCATCAGCGCCGGAATGGCCACGATCATGCCGGTCGCGGTGCAGATCAGCGCCTTGCCGATGCCGCCGGCGAGTTGGTTGACGTCGCCGATGCCGTGGTCGTTGATGACCATGAACATCTGGATCATGCCGACCACGGTGCCGAACAGCCCGAGCAGCGGGCCGGCGGCGGAAATGGTGCCGAGCGTGTTCAGGTAACGCTCCATGCGGTGCACGAGATGGCGGCCGACGTCCTCGATGCG
This sequence comes from Lysobacter antibioticus, assembly GCF_000731095.1. Classification (GTDB taxonomy): domain Bacteria; phylum Pseudomonadota; class Gammaproteobacteria; order Xanthomonadales; family Xanthomonadaceae; genus Lysobacter; species Lysobacter antibioticus_B. The sequence goes on from NZ_JMTZ01000020.1 coordinate 25,953, forward strand.
CTCGCGGATTTCCTCGCGCGGGCGATGGCGGACGTCGAGCGCGGCGGCGAGCAGTTCGCCGAGCGGCGCGGTCGCGCGCAGCGACTCGATGTGGGCCGGGTCGAGCTTGCCGGTCGCGGCCCAGGCGCGGACTTCCTGGCCGAGCTGCGGCGGCAACACCGCCCTGCGACGCAGGGTCCAGAGGCGTTCGATGATGATCGCCAGCGCCACCGCCGACAGGATCAACAACGGAATCATCGGCCAACCGCCGGCCTTGACCAGTTCCAGCACTCGCGAACCTCCGGCCTGTGGCCGACATCAATCTGGCCGATAGGATAGCCCAGCGCCCGCACGCCGGGTCGCATCCCACAGACGCGGGTGTGTCTGGCGTCGCGTTTCCACGGCGATGCCGCCGGCGCGCAGCCCCACTCGCAAGGCGCCATCGGCGGCGGTATCGCGGGTGCCCGCCCCCGCTCGCCGCCAGCGTTCCAGCACGTCCGCGCGCGGGTGGCCGAAGCGGTTGCCATGGCCGCTGGAGATCAGGGCATGACGTGCCCCGGTGGCGGCGACGAAATCCGGGTCGGAAGAGCCGCCGCTGCCGTGGTGGGCGACCAGCACCACCTCGGCGCGCAGGCGCTCCTGCGGCGAAAGCCGGGCGCGGCGGACCAGATCGCGCTCGATCACCTCGCCGATGTCGCCGGTCAACAGCGCCGCGCCGTGCCGGCTTTCGACCCGCAGCACGCAGCTCGATTCGTTGCCCAGGTAGGGAAAATGCCGGGGCGGGTGCAGGAAACGCAGGCGCACGCCGTCCCATTCCCAACTGCGCCCGGCCTCGCAGGGACGGGTGCGGATGCCCTCGAGCGCCTCGCCATCGACTTCGGGTGGCGCGAACACGGCCGGCGACGGAAACGCGCGCAGCACGCTGGCCACACCGCCGGCGTGGTCGTTGTCGCCGTGGCTGGCGACGACACGGTCGAGGCGGCGCACCCCGAGCGCATGCAGGGCCGGCACCACCGCGCGCTCGCCGGCGTCGAAACCGTCGCGCACCGAGGGCCCGCCGTCGAACAGCAGGCTGTGGTTCGCCGTGCGCACCAGCACCGACAAGCCCTGCCCCACGTCCACCACGACCAATTCGGCTTCGCCCGGCTCGGGCAGATGCCGGTCCGGCCACAGCAAAGGCAGCCACAACAGCAGCGCCAGCGCCTTACCGGGCACGCCGCGCGGCAGCAGCAGCCAGAACGCGCCCAGCATCGCCAGCGGCAAGGCGAACCAGGCCGGCTCCGGCAGCCACCACAGCGCCAGACCGCTGTCTGCCAGGGACTCGAACCCGGGCCAACTTGCGTCGAAACAAGCGGCGGCGCCGCGCCAGGCGAACTCGCCGGCGCCGGCGTGGAGCGCCTCCAGCCCGGTGCCGAGCAAGGCCAAGGGCACCACCACCAGGCTCCACCACGGCACCGCAATCAGATTGGCGAAAGGCCCGGCCAGGGAGGCCTGGCCGAATAACAGCACGCACACCGGCAGCAAACCCAGGCTCGCCACGCCCTGCGCGCTCAGGAACCCGCGCAACCGATCGCGCCAGCCGGTCGCCGCCATCGAATCCGGCAGGCACCACAGCAGCCAGGCGACGCCGAGAAAGCTCAGCCAAAAGCCGGCGCCGAGCAAGGCCAAAGGATCGGCCAAGGCCATCGCGATCGCCGCCATCGCCAAGGTGTCGAAGGCATGAAAAGGCCGGCGCGACATGCGCAGCGCCGCGACCAGCGCGATCATCAGCCAGGTGCGTACGGTCGGCAGGGCGAAGCCGACCGCGGCCGCATAGGCCAAACCGCCGAGCATCGCCGCGACCGCCGCCGCGACCACCCCGGGGCAGCGCCGCCCCAGCGCGGGGAAGACACGCCATAACCGGCCCGCGAACAAGGCGAAGAAGCCCGCGACCAGGCCGACATGGAAGCCGGAGATCGCGATCAGATGAGTCAGGCCGTCGGCGCGCAGCACGCTCCAGTCGCGCTCGTCCAAGCCGCGGGTGTCGCCGAGCGCGAGCGCACGCACGAAGCGCGAAGACGGCGAACGCACCGTCGCCGCGATGCGGTCGGAGATCGATTCGCGCCAGGCATCCAGCCCGCTCGCCTTGGCCAACAGCCGTGCGCGCTCCGGCTCGCGCAGGTAGCCGGTCGCGGCCAAACGCTGCATCAAGGCGTATTTTTCGGCGTCGGGACCGCCCGGGTTGCGCAGGCCGCGCGGCGCCCGCACCCGCGCCTGGAACCGCCAACGCTGGCCGGCCCGCAGCACGCGACGCGGTTCGAGTTCATCGTCGTACCAGGCCAATCGCAACAAGCGGCCGCGCAAGGGCTCGGGCTGCTGCGCGTTCTCGTCGACACGAAACAGAAAACGGCTGCGGCGCGGTTCGTGCTGCGGAAGATCGACGATGCGCCCGCTGACGACGACCTCGCGCCTCTCCCAATCCGACGGCAACTGCAGGCTCAGCGCATAGGCCGCGTGCAGACTGGCGAGCGCGAACCCCAACACCGCCGCGGCGAGCCAGCGCCAGCGCGGCAAACGCCACCACGCGACGGCAGCGGCGATCAGGGCGGGTAACGAAACTCCCCACGGGCACGCATGCGGCAAGGCCAGTCCGGCACCGATGCCGGTCAGCAATGCGCAGGCGACGAGTTTTCCGAAGGGCGGCGTCCTTGCCGCGTCGTGCATGTCTACACCTCGGCGGCGTCCAGTTGCCGCAGTTTGCCTTCGTGCAATTCCAGCACGCGGTCCAGGCGCCGCGCGAGGCGGCGGTCGTGGGTCACCAACACCAGGCTGGTGCCCTGGTCGCGATTGAGCGCGAGCATCAGCTCGAACACCACCGCGGCGGTTTTTTCGTCGAGGTTGCCGGTCGGCTCGTCGCCGAGCACGCAGGCCGGGCGATTGACCAGCGCGCGCGCGACCGCGGCGCGCTGGCGCTCGCCGCCGGACAATTCGCCCGGCTTGTGATCGAGACGATGGCCCAGGCCGACCGATTCGAGCAGTGCCCTGGCCCGCTCCGACGCCTGCCTGGTCGTGGCCGAACGGCTGCGGCCGTCGAGCAGCACCGGCAGCATCACGTTTTCGAGCGCGGTGAACTCGGGCAACAGGTGATGGAACTGATAGACGAAACCCAAGGCCTGATTGCGCAGCAGGCCGCGCGCGCGATCGGACAGCGCGCTCATGCGCTCGCCGGCGACGTAGACCTCGCCCGCGGTCGGCGTGTCGAGGCCGCCGAGCAGATGCAGCAAGGTGCTCTTGCCGGCGCCGGACGCACCGAGAATCGCAACGGTCTCGCCCTTGCGCACGGCCAGTTCCAACCCCTGGAACACCGGCGTGTGCAGCTTGCCTTCGGAATAAGTCATCGCCAGGCCGTCGCAACGCAGCACGATGTCGTCGGCGACGGTCCGGCGGACGTCGGCATTTTGAGGGTTATTCATAACGCAGCGCCTCCGCCGGCGCCGTGCGCGCGGCGCGCCAGGCGGGATAGATCGTGGCCAGGAAGGCCATCGCCAGCGCCACGCAGGCGATGATGGTGACGTCGCTGGTCTGCAGGTCGGTCGGCAGGCCGGTGATGTAGTAGACGTCTTCCGGCATCAACTGCACACCGAGCACGGTCTCGATGGCCTTGAGGATGTGTTCGAGGTTCAAGGTCAGGACGATACCGCCGACCACGCCGAGCACCGTGCCGACGATGCCGATCAGGGTGCCCTGGACGACGAAGATCCGCATCACGCTCATCGGGGTCAGCCCGAGGGTGCGCTGGATCGCGATATCGGCCTGCTTGTCGGTGACCAGCATGACCTGCGAAGACACCAGGTTGAACGCACCCATGGCGATGATCAGCGACAGCAGGACCGCCATCACGACCTTTTCCATCTTCAGGGCGCGGAACATGTTGGCGTTGTCGCTGCTCCAATCGGTGATCCGGTAGGGGCCGCCGAGGGCCACCGAGAGATCGCGGGCGACGTCCCAGGCCTTGTCCATGTCGTGCAGCCTCAAGCGCACGCCGGTGACGCCGTCGCCCATGCGCAGCACCCGTTGGATGTCGCTCATGTTGACCACCGCCAGGCCCTTATCGTATTCGCTGTAGCCGGCTTCGAAGATGCCGCTGACGGTGAAGCGCTTGAGCTGCGGCATCGCCCCCATCGGCGTGCTGCGGCCGTCTGCGGTCATCACCACCACGCTGTCGCCGACCTGGGCGCCCATCCACAGGGCCAGTTCCTTGCCCAGGACGATGTTGAAGCTGCCCGGGGTCAACGAGCCGAGTTTGCCTTCGACCATCTTGTCGGCAAGCACCGAGACCTTGCTCTCCTCGGCCGGATCGACGCCGCGGATGATCGCCGGCTGTTGCCGCGTCGACGACAGCAGCGCTTCTTTTTCGATGTAGGGCGCGGCGCCGGCGACGCGCGGGTCGGCGGCGGCCTTGTCGATCGCCAGCCGCCATTCGGTCACCGGTTCGCCGTAGGCGCTGATAGTGGCGTGGGCGGCCATCTGCAGCATGCGGTCGCGGATCTCGCGCTGGAAGCCGCTCATCACCGCCAGAGTGGTGATCAGCGCAGTCACGCCGAGGGCGATGCCCCCGATCGAGGCCAGGGAGATGAAAGAGATGAAGCCGTTGCGGCGTTTGGCGCGCAGGTAGCGCAGGCCGATGGCGACGGAGATGGGTTTGAACATCTATGCGGCCGAGACCGGAAGCTGGGGACTGGACATTGCTTTCATCGTGAACTCTGTCTCTCTAATGCTGGCGGCTTGGACGGGCGCGGCGCTCAGTGATTCGGCGTTGGCCGCCTTGCCAACCCCGAATCCCGACTGCCTAGTCCCTGCCTCATGGTGCCATCGAACGCGGATCGCGCGCAGGGGCTGAGACCGCCACGGCCAGCCTGAGTTCACGGCGGCCGCGGGCGTCCAGGCGGTCCGGCCACCACAGCAGGCGCCGCCCCTGCCCGTCCGGGCCGGTGAAATCGAGCCGGGCCAGCCAGCCGCGCCACTGCAGGCGCAGCTCTGTGATCGGCAATTCGTCGAGGCTGGCGCGCTCGCCGGCGATGACCAGACGCTGTGGCGGCCGGCGCAGTTCGCGCCGCGCCGAATACAGCGCCCAGGCCAGGGCCAGCACCGCCAGCGGCCCGGCCACGGCACGCGGGCATTCGCTGAACCACAGCGACAACGCCGCCGCAAGCCCCAAAACGATCAGCGCCGCCGCGAGCAGACGCGACGGCCGCCACTCAAGGCGGCAAGGCCCGGATCGATTGGACGAGACGGTCGAGTTCGGCATCGCTGGCGGCCTCGTGGCCCATGAACCAGTGCCAGAGCTTATCGTCCTCGGTTTCCAGCAAACGTAGGAAAACCCCGCGCTCGGCGTCGGAAGCCTGCTTCCAGACACGGTCGAGATAACGCCCGAACAACTGGTCCAGTTCGCGCATGCCGCGCCGGCAACGCCAGCGCAAGCGACGCAATTCGATCTCGTCGCGCTCCTCGCGGCTGATTTCGGCTTCGCTCATCTCGTCGCTTCCTCGCATCGAACGCTCAGGGCGCCGCCTGGGTCGGTTTCAGCACATCGCACAGGCCGCCCGGATGACTTCCGCAATAGGCGTCGAAGTCCTTCGCCAGCGTCGGATCCTGCTCGAGCGCGAGCTTGGCCGAGGCGGCGAAATCGGCATCGCCGCTGTCGCCGGCCATGATCTCGCCGAGCTTGTTCTCGATCGAGCTTTCGGCGAAGGCGCTATGCGCCTGCAGGTGCGCTTCGCCGCCGCGCTCGCGGATGCAGTCGAGCGTGGTCGGCGTGCCGAGCGTGTCGCGCACGCAAGCCAGCTCGGTCTGTCCGGCCGCGCCGCGGAAGTACGCCAGGGCCTCGTCGATTTCGGCCTGAGTCGCGCTCTGCGCCAGACGCTTGGAGGCGCCGTCGAGGAAAGGCCCGGCCGGCATGCTGTCGAACAAGCGCTTCATGACCCCGTTGTGCTCGTCGGAAAGCGCCTCGCTGCCGGGTATGGCCTGGCTGAACACCAGGCTCAAACCCTGCTTGAGGATCTCGGCGTAACGCATCGTCTCCAGCAACTGGCGAGCATCGGCGACACGGGCGCCGCCGTGCGCAGCATCGGCGGCCTTGGCCGTATCGGCGAAAGCCGGTGCGACGCAGAACGCAGCGGCGATCAACGCAGCCAAGGTGCGATGGGCGAAACGCGAAGCGGTGACGCGGGAAAAACTGTTCATGAGCTCAGCAGTCCGATTGCGAGATGGATCCACAACGCCCACAGCGCGAGCGCGCCGGCGGCGTAGACGAAAAAACGGTGCATGACCCGGTTATAGCTGCAGTGGATCGCGCTGTGGGCGATGCGCAGCGCGACGAACAACCAGGCCAAGACGAGAGTAGCGCCATCGGCCAATCCGGCCAGTGCAGCCACGACCACCGCCAGATAGAACAGTACCGGCAGTTCGAACAGATTGCGGAAATTGTCGGCCGCGGCGCTGTCGGTGAGCCGGGCGACGGCCTGCGCCGAGGTCGCGACCGCTTGCGGGTGGATGCGCTCGCGGCGCATCTGCCCGATCCGCACCGCGTACATGCGCAGCCACACCGCGCAGGTCAACGCGACCATCGCCACCGCGGGCAGGAAAATCGCCTTCGACTGCATCGCTCACCCCTGGCGCGGCGCGGATACGCCGCCTGCGACTGGCTGGACGGCACGACGGCGCCCGAGGCGCCGTCGTGGGTTAGAACCGGGCGGTGCCGCGTTCGCCTTAGACGCGACGCGCCAGCATCAGCTTCTTGATCTCGCCGATCGCCTGCGCCGGGTTCAGCCCCTTCGGACAGGTGCGGGCGCAGTTCATGATGGTATGGCAGCGATAGAGCTTGAACGGATCTTCCAGATCGTCCAGGCGCGCACCGGTGTCCTCGTCGCGCGAATCGATGATCCAGCGATAGGCCTGCAGCAGGATCGCCGGGCCGAGGTAGCGGTCGCCGTTCCACCAATAGCTCGGGCAGCTGGTCGAGCAGCACGCGCACAGGATGCACTCGTACAGGCCGTCGAGCTTCTTGCGGTCTTCCGGCGACTGCAGACGCTCGCGGTCCGACGGGGTCGCGCTCTGGGTGCGCAGCCACGGGCGGATCGAGGCGTACTGGGCGTAGAAGTGGGTCAGGTCCGGCACCAGGTCCTTGACCACCGACATGTGCGGCAGCGGGTAGATCGGCACCTCGGGCTTGTCGCAATCGGTGATCGCGCGGGTGCAGGCCAGGGTGTTGGTGCCGTCGATGTTCATCGCGCACGAACCGCAGATGCCTTCGCGACAGGAGCGGCGGAAGGTCAGGGTCGGGTCGATCTCGTTCTTGATCTTGATCAGCGCGTCGAGAACCATCGGGCCGCAGGTCGCGAGGTCCACTTCATAAGTGTCCACGCGCGGGTTGAGGCCGTCGTCGGGGTTCCAGCGATAGACCTTGAAGGTACGCGGCTGCTTGGCGCCCTGCGTCGGCCAGTGACGGCCCTTCTGGATCTGGGAGTTCTTGGGTAGAGCGAATTCGGCCATGCTGGCGATCTCTCGGCTTGCGGCAGTACTGCGGTGGGTTGCGTGAATGGCGCGCAGCGGAACTGCGCGCCGTAGCGCCGATCAGTACTTGCGTTCCTTGGGCGGGACGTAGGCGACGTCGTCGGTCAAGGTGTAGTTGTGCACCGGACGGTAGTCGATGCTCGTCGTACCCTTCTCGTCGACCCAGCACAGCGTGTGCTTCTGCCACTGCTCATCGTTGCGCGTGGCGAAGTCCTCGCGGGCGTGGGCGCCGCGCGACTCGGTGCGGTTCTCGGCCGAGACGATGGTGGCCAAGGCCTGGCCGAGCAGGTTCGACAGCTCGTAGGTCTCGATCAGGTCCGAGTTCCAGATCAGCGAACGGTCGCTGACCTTGACGTCGGCGAACGAAGCGTGGATCTCGCGCATCTTGCGCACGCCGTCGGCGAGGGTCTCGCCGGTGCGGAACACCGCCGCGTCGGCCTGCATGGTGCGCTGCATCTTGTCGCGGATGACCGCGGTCGGCGTGCTGCCGGTGGCGTTGCGCAGCTTGTCCAGGCGCGCCAGCGCTTCGTCGCAGGCGTCGCCGGCCAGGCGGGCGTGGGCGCCGCCGGGCGTGACCGTCTCGGCACAGCGGTTGGCCACCGCGCGGCCGAACACCACCAGGTCGAGCAGCGAGTTCGAGCCCAGGCGGTTGGCGCCGTGCACCGACACGCAGGCCGCTTCGCCGATCGCATACAGGCCCGGCACGACCGCATCGGGGTCGCCGTTCTTCAACTGCACGACTTCGCCGTGGTAGTTGGTCGGGATGCCGCCCATGTTGTAGTGCACGGTCGGGATGACCGGGATCGGCTCCTTCTCGACGTCGACGTTGGCGAAGATGCGCGCCGATTCGGCGATGCCGGGGAGTTTTTCGTGGATGACCTCGGGGCCGAGGTGGGTCAGGTCGAGCAGGATGTGATCCTTGTGCTCGCCGACGCCGCGGCCTTCGCGGATCTCGATGGTCATCGAACGGCTGACCATGTCGCGCGGCGCCAGGTCCTTCACGCTCGGCGCGTAGCGCTCCATGAAGCGCTCGCCGTTGGCGTTGCGCAGGATGCCGCCCTCGCCTCGCACGCCCTCGGTGATCAGGCAGCCGGCGCCGTAGATGCCGGTCGGGTGGAACTGGACGAATTCCATGTCCTGCAGGCCGAGGCCGGCGCGCAGGGCCATGCCGCCGCCGTCGCCGGTGCAGGTGTGGGCCGAGGTCGCCGAGAAATAGGCGCGGCCGTAACCGCCGGTCGCCAGCACCGTGCCCTGGGCGCGGAACAGGTGCAGCGTGCCTTCGGCCATGTCCAGGGCGAGCACGCCGCGGCAGGCGCCGGTCTCGTCCATGATCAGGTCGAGGGCGAAGTATTCGATGAAGAACTGCGCGTCGTGCGCCAGCGACTGCTGGTACAGGGTGTGCAGGATGGCGTGGCCGGTGCGGTCGGCAGCGGCGCAGGTGCGCTGCGCCGGCGGGCCTTCGCCGTACTTGGTGGTCATGCCGCCGAACGGGCGCTGGTAGATCTTGCCCTCGTCGGTGCGCGAGAACGGCACGCCCTGGTGCTCGAGCTCGATGATGGCCGGGATGGCCTCCTTGCACATGTACTCGATCGCGTCCTGGTCGCCCAGCCAGTCCGAACCCTTAACGGTGTCGAAGAAGTGGTAGCGCCAGTCGTCCTCGCCCATGTTGCCGAGGGCGGCCGAGATACCGCCCTGGGCGGCGACGGTGTGCGAACGGGTCGGGAACACCTTGGTGATGCAGGCGGTCTTCAGGCCCTTCTGGGCGAGACCGAAGGTGGCGCGCAGACCGGCGCCGCCGGCGCCGACCACGACCATGTCGAACTTGTGTTCTTGAATCTTGTAGGCAGAGGCCACGACTCAGGCTCCCAACGCGATGCGGATGATGGCGAGCACGCTGGCGAGAGCCGCGAGTACGCAAACGAAAACGACCGCGAGCTGCGAGGCGATCGCCAGCCCCGGGGTGTGGACGTAGTCCTCGATGACGACCTGCAGGCCGAGCTTGGCGTGCCAGAACATCGCCACGACGAACGCGCTCAGCAGCACGGCGTTGCAGGGATGGGCGACCGAGGCGCGCACCGAGGCGTAATCGCCGCCGATCCACGACACGATCAGGCCCAGCACGTACAAGGTCAGGACGATCAGGGCGACCGCGGTGACGCGCTGGACCACGAAGTGGTGGGTGCCGTCCTTCGCCGAGCCCAGGCCGCGCGCGGTCTTGAGCGGGTTGCGCAGATGCTTGTTGTTCGCGCTCATGCGCCACCTCGCGACATCATGGCGACGATCCAGATCAGGGCGGTCAGCACCAGGCTGCCGATGACGCTGATCCAGCCGTTGCGCACGAAGGTATCGACCTTGTAGGCGTAGCCCGCGTCCTGGACCAGATGGCGGATGCCGTTGATCAGGTGGTAGGCGAAGGCCCAGGTCCAGCCGAACAGGATCAGGAAACCGAGCGGCGAGCGGGCGCAGGCGGTGAACTGGGCCCAGGCTTCGGGACCGGCCGCGAGCGATACCAGCGCCCAGGCGATCAGCAAAGCGCCGACGGAAAGGATGACACCGGTGGCCCGGTGCAGGATCGAGGTCACCATCTGTATCTGCCAGCGGTAAACCTGCAGATGCGGTGACAGGGGTCGTTCGCGGTTCGCCATGCGATGGCAATCTCAGCTGGGCGGCGGCGCCGCGTGGCGGGGGGAGCGTGGGAGCGCTGTGTGGGGGGCGTGAGGGGCTAGCGGTCGGACGTCGGATCAGAAATCGATGCAGCGGCCGTTCTTTTCCCAGTCGCCGTAACGGGTCGGTTCGGGACCCTCGCGACCACCGTGCTCTTTGCGAGCGTCCTTGGCGGAAGACGAATCGCCTCCCGTCTCGGGTACGGGAGTCGCCGGGGTCTCGGACGCAAGGTCCGAAGGTGCTTCCGGGGTGGTTTCGCCTATCATCACAGCGTTAAATATTAATTCCCGGCCCCCATGCCTGACAACCCGCACCCCTTGCACGGACAGGCGTTTGCCCTGCCCGGCCAACGCCTCATAACCCTCGAAGGCCGCGACGCAGCAGCCTTTGCGCAGTCTCAGTTCATGAACGACGTGAAGACGCTCGCCGATCGACATTGGCACTGGAGCGGCTGGCTGACGCCCAAAGGGCGCCTGATTGCGCTATTCGCCCTGCTCCGCCTGTCCGACCAACGCGTCTGGCTGCTGGTCCCCGACGCCGACGCCGCGGCCATCGCCGAGGCGTTGAAACGCTTCGTCTTCCGCAGCAAGGTGGTCATCGCCCTGCGCGAGGACCTGAGCGCCGAAGGGCGCTGGGCCGAGCCGGCGCAGGCGCGCGGCGGCGCCCTCGGCGGCGACGAAGAGACAGGCCTGGAGCTGGACTTCAGCGGCGACGGCGGTGCGCGCAGCCTGCGCATCGTCGCGGACGCGAGTGCGCCGGAGGACCCGGCAGCGATCGCGCAGTGGGCGCTGGCCGATCTGCGCCACGGCCTGCCGCGGCTGCCGGCGTCGCAGGCCGAACAATGGACCCCGCAACAGCTGTCGCTGGAGCGCCTGCGCGCTTTCAGCGTCAAGAAAGGCTGCTATCCGGGCCAGGAGATCGTCGCCCGCACCCATTTCCTCGGCAAGGCCAAGCGCGGCGTGGTCGCGTTCGCCGCTGCCGCACCGATCGAGGCCGGAACGGAAGTGCGTGGCGAAAGCGCAGCACTGGGCACCGTGGTCGCCGCGGCGAGCGATGGTGGGACCCATCTCGCCCTGGCGGTGCTGCCGCTGGAGCGCCCCGAACAGGCGCTGAGCATCGGCGGCCAAGCGGTCGAGGAAGTGCCGCTGCTGGAAGGTTTCGCGCGCTGAGGTTGCGCTTCCAGGAGTAGGAGCGGCGCAAGCCGCGACCGCGGGACGCGCAGAAGACTCCGGTCCCACGTCATCGACCGAAGCGGTCAAACATCCACCGCATGAGCCGTTCGCAGTGAACCCCGACAGACGCTGCGCCTTGTAGAAGCGCGGTCGCGGCTTGCGGCGCTCCTATCTCTTGCCTGCGTTGCCCTGGGTAGGAGCGGCGCGAACCGCGACCGCGCGCCCACCAGACAGCAACGCCGCGACCCGAAACTCCGCGGTCGCGGCTTGCGCCGCTTCTACAAGGGGTTGCACTGCGAAGGCCGGCACGGCGCCGCGGCCTGACACCCTGCGGTCGCGGCTTGCGCCGCTCCTACCCTTGGCGGCGCGGGTCGACCATGCCGCCTACAAACCGCCCTCGCCGGTCGTCGACATCCAGACCGAGCGCCCGACTTCGTTGCGCTCGGTTTTCCAATGCGCCTGCCAGGCCTGGAACATCAACACGTTCCACAGGTGCGTATGCCAGCGGCGCTCGCCGGCCAGGAGCTGTCGCCACAGGCCGCCGACCAACTCGGCGTCGAAATACCCCTCCTGCGCCAGGCGCGACGGGTCGAGCAACGCCGCTGCCCACTCGCGCAGGTCGCCGCGCAGCCATTGCGTCACCGGCGCGCCGAAACCGCGCTTGCCGCGATCGACCATGGCGTCGGGCAGGTAGCGCTTGAGCACACGCTTGAGCAGGTACTTGCTGCCGCTGTCGCCGCGCTTGAATTGCAGCGGCAACGACCAAGCGAATTCGGCGACGTGGGTGTCGAGCAAGGGCGCACGCGCCTCCAGCCCGACCGCCATGCTGGCGCGGTCGACCTTGCACAGCAGGTCGTCGGGCAGGTACACGCTGTAGTCGGCCAGCATCATCGCGTCGGCGGGCGTGCCCAGCCCGCCCAGCGGTTCGGCGAGGTCGTACATGGTCGCCGGCAGTTTCGATCCGGGCACAGCGGCCTGGGGGAAACGCCAGCGCACGATGCGATTGCGATAGACATCGCCGATGCCCTGCGCGCCCATCTCGGCGGCGAACGCAGCGAAACCGCCGGCGCGCGAGGCTTCGCCGTGACCGCCCGCGGATTTCGCCAGCCAGCGCCGCAGCGGCGCCGGCACGTGCCGCTGCAGACGCAGGTTGCGCAAGGCGCGCTCGTAGCGCGTATAGCCGAAGAACAACTCATCGCCGCCGTCGCCCGACAGCGCCACCGTGACCTGGCTGCGCGCCAAGGCGCAAACCAGCGCGGTCGGCACCTGCGAGGCGTCGGCGAAGGGTTCGTCGAACATCGCCGACAGCCGCGGCACCACCGCCAAGGCATCGGCGCCGCTGACGTAGAGCTCGGTGTGGGCGGTGCCGAGATGGCGCGCGACTTCGAGCGCGAGCGGCGCCTCGTCGTGGTGCGAACCCTCGAAACCGATGGTGAAGCTCTTGACCGGCTTCGCGCTCAAGGCCTGCATCAACGAAGTCACCACCGACGAATCGGTGCCGCCGGAAAGAAACACACCGACCGGCACGTCGGCGACCATGCGCAGGCCGACCGCGTCGCGCAGCAGGTCGTCGAGCCGGTCTTCAGCGGCGTCGATGTCGCCGTCGAACGGGTGCCGGATCGCCGCGGCCATACGCTCGCGCGCATGCCAGTAACGGCGCTGATCGCGCCCCGGGTCGTGCGCGGCGGCGCCGCGCGCGACCGCAGCGGCGTCGAAACGCAGCAAGGTGCCCGGCATCAGCTTGAAGGTGTCGGTATGGATCGCGTACGGCGCCGGCACGTAGTCGTAACGCAGCAACAGGGCCAGCGCATTGCGGTCGACTCCGTTGTCGAACTGCGGATGCCGCCACAGCGCCTTGAGTTCGGAACCGAACACCAGGGTGTCGCCGGCCCAGCCGTAGTACAGCGGCTTCTTGCCGACCCGGTCGCGGGCCAGCCACAACGTCTGTTCGTGGCGGTCCCACAGGGCGATGGCGAACATGCCGCTGCAGCGCGCCACCGCGTTCTCGACGCCCCACTCCACCACCGCGGCCAGCAGCACCTCGGTGTCGGAGTGGCCGCGGAAGGCGTGGCCCAGTTCGAGCAGTTCTTCGCGCAAGGCGGCGAAGTTGTAGACCTCGCCGTTGTAGGCGATCACGTAGCGGCCGTTGGCCGAGGCCATCGGCTGATGGCCCAGCGGCGACAGGTCGAGAATGCTCAGGCGCCGATGCGCCAGTGCAATGCCGTGTTGCGCATCGGCCCAGACGCCGTCGTCGTCGGGGCCGCGGTGACGCAGGGCGTCGCCCATCGCGCCGGCCAGTTCGAGCAGATGCTCGTGGCCGATATCGGTGCGCGGACACAGCAGGCCGGCCAGTCCGCACATGAGGGTCAGCCCTTGGCCAGCACGTCGGCGGCGCGGACGATGTCGTCCTCGCCGGGGATCACCAGGAAGGCCGCGCCGGCCAGCGGCGTGTAGGTGTCGACGCCGACCACGCGCTGCAGCGGCACGCCGCCGAAACCGGCCTCGGTCAATGCCGTGATCACGCCCTCGCCGACGCCGGCGCTGCGCCGGCCTTCGTCGACCACGATGATGCGCTTGGCGCCGCGCGCCTGTTCGGCGATGTAGGCATCGTTGAGCGGCACCAACCAGCGCAGGTCGATCACGCGCGCCTTCCAACCGTGCTGCTTCTCGATCTCGCGCACTGCGCGCAGGCTCATCGGCACGCCGTTGCCGTAGGAGAACACGACCAGGTCGTCGCCCTCTCCATAGCTGCGGCCTTCGCCGAGCGTCATCGCCTCGTCGGGCTTCGGATAAGAAGTCAGCCAGGCGCCGTCGCCGGCTTCGTACAAATCCTTGGTCATGTACAGCGCGATCGGTTCCAGGAATACCGAGACGCGGCCGTCGACCTTGGCCAGCGCGGTCAGGGTGCGCAGCATGGTCGCGGCGTCGTCGCCGCGCGAGGCGCAACCGACCACCAGACTGGGGATGTCGCGCAAGGCAGTGATCGAGTTGTCGTTATGGAAATGCCCGCCGAAACCGCGCTGGTAGCCCAGGCCGGCGATGCGCACCACCATCGGGTTGCGGTACTGGTTGTTGCTGAAGAACTGCAGCGACGCCGCCTCGCCGCGGATCTGGTCGCAGGCGTTGTGGAAATACGCCAGGTACTGGATCTCCGGGATCGGCATCAGGCCGACATTGGCGAAGCCCTGGGCCATGCCGAGGATCATGGTCTCGTCGAGCAAGGTGTTGAACACTCGACGCGGGCCGAAGGCTTTCTGCAGGCCCTTGGTGACCGTGTAGACGCCGCCCTTCTGCGCCACGTCCTCGCCGAACAGCAGCGTTTCCGGGTACTTGGCGAACAGGTCGTGCAGCGCGTTGTTGATCTGGATCGCCAGATGGCGCGGCGGCTGTTGCTCGGGCAGCTTGGCTTCGCTGCCGAACACCTGCAGACGGCGTTCGGCGAAATCGGCGCGCTTGGCTTCCTGCTGCACCGCTTCGGGCGAATACGGCGCCAGCGGCGCGATCACCTCGTCGAGGCGGTCGAGCTTCGGCCGGCGATCGGCCTCTTCGGCGGCCGCAAAGCACTGCTTGCGCGTGGCCTCGTACAGGTCGATCACGTCCTGCTTCGACATCAGCCCCGATTCGAGCGCGATCGCCGCCGAACGCAGCAGCGGGTCGCTGGCTTCGACCGCGCACAGTTCCTCGAAAGAACGCCATTCGATCTCGAAGTCGGTGCCGGCGTGGCCCATGATGCGGGTCGTGCGCAAGTGCAGGAAGGTCGGACGGCGGCTGCGGCGGCAATGCTCGACCGCGCGCTGCACGTCGGCATAACCGCTGGCCAGGTCGAGGCCGTCGGCGGCGAAGTAATCCAGGCCGTCCATGTTGCGGAAACGGTTGGCGATCCAGCCGCCCGGGGTCTTGACCGAGATGCCGATGCCGTTGTCTTCGCAGACGAACAACACCGGTGCCGGCAGTTTTTGATACGCGGTCCAGGCGGCGGCGTTGAACGCGGTCTGGGCGGTGGCGTGGTTGGCCGAGGCGTCGCCGAACGAACAGATGGCGATGCTGTCGTCGGGGATCGGCAGAGCGTGGCCGAGGCGGCGACCGGTTTCGATCGCGACCGCAGTGCCGAGCGCCTTAGGCAGGTGCGAGGCGATCGTCGAGGTCTGCGGCAGCACCCACAAGGGCTTGCTGCCCCACACTTTATGGCGGCCGCCCGAAGCCGGGTCGTCCTTGCTGGCGGCGAAACTCAGCGCCGAATCCATCACCGGGTCCATACCGGGCAATTTGCGGAAGCGCTCGGCCATGAAGCCGCCGCTGCGGTAGTGCAGGAAGGCCGGATCGGTGTGGCGGGTCAAGCGCGCGACCATCGCGTTGCCTTCGTGGCCGCTGGAACCGATGGTGTAGAAGACCTTGTTCTGCACGCGCAGCACGCGCGCCATCAGGTCGAGGTGGCGGCTGATCAGCTGCGACTCGAACAGCTCGCGGAAACCGCGCGCGTCGAGCGCGCTGCCCTGCAGGATCGCCTCGTCCGGCGCAGGCCGCGCATCGGCGCGGCCGTTCCACTGATTGACGAACTCGACGAAATTGACGTCGCAGATCTCGGCCCGGTTGAGGCCCTTCATGCGCGCCGGGATCGGGCTCGGCACCGCGTTGAAGTTCGGCACGTTGTTGAAGATCGAAGACTGCAGTTGCGCTGACATCGAACACTCCGCCGCCCGTCGCCGGGCCGGCTCATCAAGGAAGAATTAGACGGAACCCGTCATGGCGTCTGCGCGATGCGCTGCGCCGCTTGCGGGTCGGGATCGGGCAAGGCGACGAAGCCCGGCGTCGCCCGCACCCGCGCGCGCCAGGCGTCGATCGCCGGATACGGCGCCAGCTCGATGCCGCCGTGGCCGGCGACGTCGGTGTAGGCGAACAGGGCGATGTCGGCGATGCCGTAGGCCTCGCCGCTGAACCAATCGTGGGACTGCAGATGCCGCTCCATCACCGCCAGCGCGCGATGGCCGCGTTCGCGCAGCGACGGCAGCTCGGCGCGGCGCGGCGAATCCAGCGGCGTCCAGCCGGCGATGAAACGGGCCACGGCGACATAGGGCTCGTGGCTGTACTGTTCGAAGTTCATCCAGCTCAAGGCCTGCGCGCGCTGCCAGCGGTCGCTCGGCAAGAACGCGCTGCCGTCGGCGAGGTAGTACAGGATGGCGTTGGATTCGCTGAGGGTGCGGCCGTCGTCCAGCTCGATGACCGGCACCTTGGCATTGGGATTGAGGGCGAGAAATTCCGGCGTATGCGTTTCGCCGCGGCTGCTGTCGACCTCGACCCAGACGTAGGGTTCGCCGAGTTGTTCGAGCAACAGGCGCAGCTTGTGGCAATTCCCCGAGGGCGAGAAGCCGTAGACGGTGATCACGCGCCCGCTCCCCGCTTGCGCCGCGCCTGCCATTCCTCGCGGGTCTGGCCCCAGACCTCCACTTCCATGTCGGCCGGCGCCGGCAAACGGTCCTGGCGCATATAGCGCGAACCGAGTTTGGCCGCTACGCCTTTCGACGGCAGATTGTCCGCATCGATGGTGTGGATCACCTCGCTCCAGCCCAGGTGTTCGAAGGCCCAGTCGGTCGCCGCGGCCGCACCCTCGGTGCCATAGCCCTTGCCGCCTTCGCTTTCGACGATGCCCCAACCCACCTCGGTGCCGGGCCAGCCATCCGGCTGCCAGGGGCCGAGGCGGCCGATCCAGCGGCCGGAGGTTTTTTCGTAGACCGAGAAGAACCCATAGCCGTATGCAGCCCAGGAGCCGATCACCGACATCAGGCCGCGCCAGGCCACCGAGCGCGGCTGCGGCCCGCCGATGTAGCGCAGGTAATCGCCGGCATCCATGAAGGCGGCCCAGTCGTCGAAGTCGTCCAGGCGCGGCGGGCGCAAGATCAGGCGCGGCGTTTCCAGTCTAATGTCGGGAATCGTCATCACGGCTCGGTTCTCCCCTTGCGCCAGCATCGCCATGTGGAAGCCCCTTTCCCGCCTGCGGGAGAGGGGTTGGGGTGAAGGCCGATAGCTCGTGCTGCATCGGCAGCATCGCGGCCTGCCCTCACCCGGCCCTGCGGGCCGACCTCTCCCGCACGCGGGAGAGGCGAACGCAAAGCTCCCGCGAACGGGAGCGGAAACTCAAAACGCGCTGATCCCCGTCAGCTCGCGGCCGACCACCAGCTGGTGCACGGTCTCGGTGCCTTCGTACGTGATCACCGACTCCAGGTTCAGGGCATGACGGATCGCGGCATGCTCGGTGGTGATGCCGGCGCCGCCGAGCAGGTCGCGGCATTCGCGCGCGATGTCGATGGCCATGCGGCAGTTGTTCCACTTCGCCAGGCTGACCTGGGTCGGCTGCATGTTGCCAGCGTCCTTGAGGCGGCCGAGCTGCACCACCAGCAACTGCGCCATGGTGATGCGGCGCGCCATCTCGGCCATCTTGATCTGCGCCGACTGGGTCGCCGCGACCGGACGCTCGAACAGGATGCGTTCCTTGGTGTAGCCCAGCACCTCGTCGAGGCAGGCGATGGCCGCGCCGATCGGGCCCCAGGTGATGCCGTAACGGGCCTGGGTCAGGCAGCCCAGCGGGCCCTTGAGACCCTTGACGTTGGGCAGGCGGTTGGCCTCGGGCACGCGCACGTTGTCGAAGAACAACGACGACGTCACCGACGCGCGCAGGCTCATCTTGTGCTTGATTTCCTGGGCGGCGAAACCGGGCATGCCCTTCTCGACCACGAAGCCCTGGATGCCGTCGTCGGTCTGCGCCCAGACAATGGCGATGTCGGCCAGGTTGCCGTTGGTGATCCACATCTTGGAGCCGTTGAGGACCCAGTCGCCGCCGTCGCGCTTGGCGTTGGTCTTCATGTTGGCCGGGTCGGAACCGCCGTGCGGCTCGGTCAGGCCGAAGCAACCGATGATCTCGCCGCGGGCCATGCCCGGCAGCCAGCGTTCGCGCTGCTCTTCGGTGCCGTAGGCGTAGATAGGGTACATGCACAGCGAGGACTGCACGCTGACGAAGCTGCGGATGCCGCTGTCGCCGCGCTCGAGTTCCTGGCAGATCAGGCCGTAGCTGACCGCATTGAGGCCGGCGCAACCGTACTTTTCCGGCAAGGAGGAACCCAGCAGGCCGAGTGCGGCGATTTCCGGCACCAGTTCCTTCGGGAAGCGGCCCTGGTCGAAGGCATCGCCGATGATCGGGATCACGCGCTCATCGGTGAAACGGGCCACCGTGTCCTGAACGGCGCGCTCCTCGTCGCTGAGCAAGGAACGGACGTCGTAGAGATCGTAGGGATTCAGGGCCATGGCGCGCTTGGGAGACCTCTAGGACAGAAAGACGGTCATTGTAATGGCCTGCCGCGGCCCGGGTAAGGCCGAAAACCCTCGGAACTGCGCACTGGGCGGTATCCGGGGAATTCTTGCGCAAGCCAGCACGGCAGCGGGCGGGTTTCTCGTCGGCACCTGCGACCCGGCACAAAACCGCGCGCGATAAGCAGGCCCGCCGGTTGGCGCGCGTGCTCCGACGAAGCGCCCCGGCCGTTCCGAGCCAGCACTGCGGCTGCACCTGCCCTGCTCTGCTCTGCCGCCGAACTGTCAGGCAAAAAGAAACGGGGCCGGAAGATCCGGCCCCGTTCGGGTATCGCGTGTAGCGCTGGACTCAGCCGCGGCTCGGCACGCCGGCCGACGCGGTCTGGGTCACGACCTGGCCGTCGATGACCGGCAGGCGCTGGGTCGGGCGCTCGTCCATGCGGATGGTCTGCTCCTGGCCCTGGTAACGATAGGTCACGTCGTAGCCGACGACCTTGTCTTCGCTGCCCAGTGCGATGCGGCTGCCCGGCTTGCTCTCGGTGCGCATGGTGCCGGTGGTGCCGTCCGGGTTGCGGTAGGTCACGTTGTAGGCGACCACGCGCGAGGACTGCGACTTGTCGGACACCGTGTGGCACTGGCGCTCGGTGCGGTTCACGACGCGGCCGCCGACGTGGTTGCGGTCGACGCGGTTGCCGATGAAGCCGCCGGCCACGGCGCCGGCCGCGGTCGCGGCCTTCTTGCCGTTGCCGCCGCCGACCTGGTTGCCGAGCAGGCCGCCGATGACCGCACCGGCGACGGTACCGCCGACGTTGCCGTCGCGTTCGGGCAGGCGCTCTTGCACGACCACGTCTTCGCAGACTTCGCGCGGGGTCGAGGTGGTGTTGGTCTCGCGGACCGGATCGGTGCCGATCACGGTCGCGTACAGCTTCTGCTTCTCGTTGATCGGGTTGACCTTGACCACGTCGGCGTAATCGACCTGCGGCGAGGTGTTGATCGCGCCGTTGGCGGCGATGTCGCCGACCGTGCCGGCCGGCGCGAGTTCGGCGCCCGCGACCGGAGCCAGCCCGGCCTGGCCGGCCGCGCCGTTGCCTCGGAAGCTCTGGAACGCCGCGACGGCGACGCCGCCGACGAGCAGCGCGGCAATCGCTACAGCTATCATGTTCTTGTTCATTTGGAGCCTCCGGGGCGCGCTGAGCAGCTATGTAGGTACAGACGGTCGGGATAGGTTGCCGACCGTTGGGGGGACGGCGCCATTCCACCACTCGAAAGCTGAACCAGTGCCTATTGATTTTCGCCAATCTGTCCCCTGCGTGAATCGTCACGCGGCCGCGTGCTAGCGTGTTTGCAACCTGCGTCACAACTCGATCGAACATGGCCAATCCTCTGCTCGCTCCCCTGTTGGGTTTTCTCGGACGCCTGAGCTATCCGCGTCTGTTCGTGGTTACCGCGGCGCTGTTCCTGGTCGACCTGGTCATCCCCGACTTCGTCCCGCTCGCCGACGAAATCCTGCTGGGCCTGGGCACCTTGCTGCTGGCCAACTGGAAAAACCGCAAGGCGCCTCCGACCATCGAGCCGCCGACGCCGCCCGCGCGCTGAGCGCATGCACGCCCTGGTCGACAGCCACTGCCACCTCGACGCAGCCGAGTTCGACCTCGACCGCGGCGAGGTGATCGCGCGCGCGCGCCAGGCCGGCGTCGCCCGCCAGGTCGTGCCGGCGGTCGACGCGGCCGGCTGGCCGAAACTGCGCGAGGTCTGCGCGAGCGCGCCCGGTCTGTATCCGGCCTACGGCCTGCACCCGATGTATCTGTCCTCGCACCGGCCCGGGCATCTGCACGAGCTGCGCGATTGGATCGAGCGCGAACGGCCGCTCGCGGTCGGCGAATGCGGGCTGGACTATTTCGTCGAAGGCCTCGATCGCGACGAGCAAATGCGTTACTTCGAAGGCCAGCTGAAACTCGCGCGCGAGTTCGACCTGCCCCTGATCGTGCACGCACGCCACTCGGTCGAGGCGACCATCGCCGCGTTGCGCCGCATCGGCGGCCTGCGCGGCGTCGTCCACAGCTATTCCGGCAGCGAGGAACAGGCCGAGCAATTGTGGAAAGCGGGTTTCCTGCTCGGGCTTGGCGGCCCGGTCACCTACGACCGCGCCAAGCGCTTGCGGCGCATCGTCGCGGCGATGCCGATCGGGCAATTGCTGCTCGAAACCGATGCGCCCGACCAGCCCGATGCCACGATCCGCGGCCAACGTAATGAGCCGGCGCGCCTGGCCGGCATCGCCGAAACGATCGCCGGACTGCGCGGGATATCGCTGGACGAACTCGCCGCCGCGACCAGCGCCAACGCCGAGCGCCTGTTCAAGCTGCCGCAGGCTTCAGACACCGTCTCCGGGTAGGAGCGGCACGAGCCGCGACCGCGCCATCGCAACGACGGCGCAAAGACGGTTGCCGATGGATTTCGCTACTGCTGCCTTCGCACCGGGTTGAAAGCCCGCGGTCGCGGCTCGCACCGTTCCTAGCCTGCCGCCTGCGCCTTAGGCTTGAGCAGGATCTCCAGCGCGCGCCCGACCGCGGCGAAGGCGAAGACGCCGGTGATATGCGTGGCTGCGCCGAGCCCGGCCCCGCAGTCCAGCTTCAGGGCCGCATCGCCGGCGACCTTCGGCCGCAGGCCGCAGACGCTGCCGTCGGGCTGCGGGTATTTGACGTTCTCCAGCGAGTAGATCGCCGAGACGCTGAAATAGCGGCCGGTGTTCTTCGGGAAGTTGAACTCGCCGCGCAGCTTCTTGCGGATCAGCGCCAGCATCGCATCGTGTTCGGTGCGCGAAAGATCGCGCACCCGCACCAGGGTCGGATCGGTGCGGCCGCCGGCCGAACCGACCACGATCACCGGCAGCTTACGGCGCCGGCACCAGGCGATCAGTTCCACCTTGCTGCGGAAACTGTCGCAAGCATCCAGGACCAGGTCGAAACCGCGGTCCAGCAGCTCGTCCAGGTTCGACGGGGTCAGGAAACTCTGCACCGCGTCGACCTCGATCGCCGGGTTGATCGCGCGGCAACGTTCGGCCATGGCCTCGACCTTGGCGCGGCCGTACTGGCCTTCCAAGGCCGGCAACTGGCGGTTGGTGTTGGACACGCACAGATCGTCGGCATCGATCAGGGTCAGGTGGCCGATGCCGGTACGCGCCAGCGCCTCCACCGCCCAGGAACCGACGCCGCCCATGCCGACCACGGCGATGCGGCATTGGCGGAAGCGTGCGACCGAGCCGTGACCGTACAGGCGGTCGATGCCGGCAAAGCGTTCTTGCCAGAGAGTGTCGGAGGATTGCGGGGTCATGCGCATATTGTAAGGGCGACGGCACGGCTTTCCGGCGCGAGCGTTAGGACGCTGCGGCGCGCGAGCGCGCCTGGCCAGGCCGTCCGTCCCCGCGGCCCTGCCTCCGCTCCTCGAATAATGTGCCTTCGAAGGCGCCGAAAGGCTTGGCCGCCAAAGGTTTCTGACCTGGACCTCACATTGGCGCGTGCTATCGTGCGCCGACATTGGATGGAGGCCAGGCAATGAGCGATACCCAGCCCAGCAACGCCGAAGCGAAACGCAAAGGCAATGGTTCGAAGTACTTGTTTCTGTTTCTCATCGGCCTGGTCGGCGGCGTCGTCGCCACGGTCATGGCGGTACGCGCACTGGATCAGCGCAAGGACCATTTCCCCGACAGCGTCATGCAAGTGCAGCAGTGGCATCTGGGCCAGCTCAAGGGCAAGGTCGAACAGAACCGTTGCGGAGCCACCGACACGCTCCCGCATCTGAAGGCCCTGCGCACCATGGCCGACGATCTCGAACCGGCCTTCCCCGACCTTAAGGACGACACCCGCTTCGGCCAGCACGCAAGCAAGATGCGCGCTGCGCTCGACGGCGCGCTGACCAGCCCGCCGCTCAACTGCGCCGGCGTCGGCGCCGTCTCGGAACAGATCGGCGAGGCCTGCAAGGCCTGCCATCAGGACTTCCGCGGCTGATCGCCCCGGCTTCCCCGCCGCGAGCTGAACGCGGTGGGGAAGAAGTCGGATACAAGGTCGAAAATTGAACACGTGTTCACGTGACTGCGCATAGCTTGGCTGATGCGTGGCAACTGTCCGCCACTCGCCCCTAAAGCGCAGGAGCCTCGAATGAACACCAATAACATCCGATTGCTGGGTCTGGCCACGGTCGCTACGCTGGCGCTTGCCGGCTGTGCGACCTCTCCGGGCTACGGCGGAGGCTACGGCAACAGTTATCCGCCGCCGTCGCAGCCGAGCTATGGCAACAGCAACCAGAACAATTGCTATGACTGCGGTGTCGTGACCCGCATCGAACAGACCACCGCGACCAGCACGGCGCCGCGCGCGACCGGTGCGATCCTGGGCGGTCTGGTCGGCGCCGTCGCCGGCCGCGAGATCGCCGACGATCACACCGACAGCAAGGGCCGTCGCAACACCGCGACCGTCGCCGGCGCCGCCGCCGGCGCGCTCGCCGGCAACGCCATCCAGAACCGCGTCGGCGCGCCGACCTACAACATCTATGTGCGCATGAACGACGGCCGCACCACCGTGGTCAGCCAGAAGGACCTCGCCGGCATTCGCGAGAACACCTACGTGCGCGTCGCCAACGGTCGCGCCTACGTTCGTTGATCGACGGCGATCGGGCTCGCTCCGATCGAACGCGAACCGGGCCGCATCGTTCCGGGCTTGCGATCAAACCGCGATGAAACAATGTAACGAGAAGTAACGGAAAAACGGCCCGCATCGCGGGCCGTTTTTTCTTGCGCGCGCGCCGCGCTTCGCGTTCACGACCCGCATCACGATTAAGCGCGGAACTGGCTCACTTATCGCGCGTTGCACGATCTTGCCTTCGGTTAGGGTTTTCGAGTCCGCCACCGGACCCCGCCCATCGCAACATCAGGAGATCGTGGAATGAAACTTCGCTTCGTGCATCTGGTTTCCGCGAGTGCCGTGCTCACCGGCGCCATTGCAGCCGCCGTCGCCGCACCCGGCGCAGCCCAGAACAATCCGCTGCGCGTCGGCATGGTCGCCGTCTCCGGCGCCGCCGACGATTTCCTCGGCTCGGTCGAGATCAGCATCACCAACACCAGCCGCAAGGCCGTGCGCCTGCCGAAGTGGCAACTGCCGTCGGATCAGTTCGACGCCAAGTTGTTCAACGTCAGCTACAACGGCCAGCCGGTCGCCTACGAGGGCGCGATGGTCAAGCGCGGCCTGCCGCAGGCCGAGGATTTCGCGATCCTGCAACCCGGCCAGACTTATCGCCGCGTGATCGACCTCTCGGCCGGTTACGACCTGTCGCAGACCGGCCAATACGTGGTCAGCTTCAATGCGCCGCTGCAGCACGCCTCGACCTCCGACCGGGTCATGCTGCACCAGGCCAACGGCTTGCCGATGAGCGCGCAAAGCGCGCCGCTGAGCCTGTGGGTCGACGGCCTCGACCAACTCGGCGGCAGCAAGGCCTCGCCTGCGGCCAAGAAGCCGCCAGTCGGCCCGAGCGCGATC
Organism: Lysobacter antibioticus; assembly: GCF_000731095.1. Classification (GTDB taxonomy): domain Bacteria; phylum Pseudomonadota; class Gammaproteobacteria; order Xanthomonadales; family Xanthomonadaceae; genus Lysobacter; species Lysobacter antibioticus_B. The sequence goes on from NZ_JMTZ01000020.1 coordinate 50,146, forward strand.
GTCAATGGCGTCAACTACGTCGGTTGCACCACCTCGCGCACGAGTTCGGCCGGCCAGGCCGTCAATGCCGCACGTAGCTACGCCGAGAACGCCAAGGGCTATCTCAATGCCGGCACGCTCGGCCCGCGCTACACGACCTGGTTCGGCGCCTACACCTCCAGCCGTTACAGCACCGCGCGTTCGCACTTCGCGTCGATCGATTCGGCGATCGACCAGAGCAACGGCCAGATCACCATCAACTGCGGTTGCAACAGCAGCGCTTATGCCTACGTTTATCCGAACCAGCCGTACCAGATCTACGTCTGCAACGCGTTCTGGAACGCGCCGCTGACCGGCACCGACTCCAAGGCCGGCACCCTGATCCACGAGATGAGCCACTTCACCGTCGTCGCCGGCACCGACGATCACGCCTACGGCCAAAGCGCGGCGAAGAGCCTCGCCAACAGCAACCCGAGCGCCGCACTCGACAACGCCGACAACCACGAGTACTTCGCCGAAAACACCCCGTTCCAGAACTGAGCCGCGCACCCGCGCAGCGCGCTCGCCCGCCGAGCTCCGAACGGCCCGCCATGGCGGGCCGTTCGCGTTGAGGCCGCCCTCGATGCGAAATCCGCTCGCGCTCGACCCCATGCATCGGACTGGTGCGTTCGATAACCACGAGCCTTCCGCCGGAAGTGGATGCGAAAGCGGAAGCGGGCGCCAGGATGGCGCAAGGCGCCGACCGGGAGACGAGGCCGGGTCGACGCCGTGCGGGGCTCCTTCCGGATGGAGATTCGGAAGCTCGAACGGCGCATGGCGAGACGGGAGCGCCGGTCGCTGCAACAACTGCAAGGACGCGGGACGGCTCGGCGAGGCCGTCGGGTTGCCGGGGGCTTCCTGCCCCCGGCGCTCTTGCGGGATTCGCCCAGGCGCATCGGCCGACCGGCGGCTTCGCGATGCGGGCAGCGATGCCGCGCTTTCGCCCGGCGGCATTCAATCGATATAACCCGGAGTAAAGCCATATCCGCAGGATTCGCGCCGGGCTGCGTTCGCTGTGCAACGAATCCGACAGGCCCGGAATCGTTGCGAGTGCTCTGGAGCGAAGCGGGCAATATCCGGAACTGTGACGAAAATCAAGAAATACATAGCAAAAAGCCCGGCCGAAGCCGGGCTTTTCTGACTCTATGCGCTGCGATCGAAGACCGCAGCCGAACATCGGTGCGAGCTTTACAGCGGTTCGACCGCGTCGGCCTGCAGGCCCTTCTGGCCCTGGACGACGGTGAAGGAGACCTTCTGGCCTTCCTTCAGGCTCTTGAAGCCCTGGGATTGGATCGCGCGGAAATGCACGAAGACATCTTCGCCGTTTTCACGGCTGATGAAGCCAAAACCCTTGGCATCGTTGAACCACTTGACGGTTCCCGTTTCTTTGCCGGACATCGCTACTCTCTCCTTGGAACGTGATGTTGTTAACACGACCTTCGTCGCGTGCTGGTTGCAAGGAGGAAGCGAGGTGCAACGATGTAGCGGATCGATGGATCTACCGCATCGGGGCCACGATTCACGGTGACCCTTGGCAAACGCAGCGACCGCAACGTACCCCGACATGGGCCAAAATGCAAACAGCCCGGACAGCCTGTCCGGACAAGGGATTCGGCATGAATTTGGATACGTTTTATTACATTTTGGCCGGGGTGCTGGTCGTCGTCGGAATGGTCGGAACGGTGCTCCCCGCCCTGCCAGGCCTGCCCCTGGTATTCGCCGGGATGGTGCTCGCCTCCTGGGTGTCCGGATTCGAGAAAGTCGGCTGGATGGTGCTGGTCATCCTCGGCGTGTTGACCGTGCTGTCCATGGGCGTGGATTTCGTGGCCACCGCGATGGGGGCCAAACGGGTCGGGGCCAGCAAGCTGGCGATCGTCGGCTCGATCGTCGGCACTTTCGCAGGGCTGGCCTTTGGCCTGATCGGCGTGTTCATCGGCCCCTTCGTCGGCGCCCTCGCCGGCGAGTTGATCCACACCCGCCAGCTCAGCCAGGCCACCAAGGTCGGGGTCGGCACCTGGGTCGGCATCGTCGCCGGCACCGTGCTCAAGCTCGGCCTAGCCTTCGCGATGGTCGGCCTGTTCGCGTTCGCCTGGTTCTTCTGAGCCATTGCTTCTGAGCCGGCGCGCGACCGCGTCGCAGCCCTCGCGCTGCGACGCGGTTCACGTCTCGTTCGCGTCCGGATGCAAGACTGCAACGGTTTTGTCGTTCGCGATCCATACGCCGTGAGTATCGCCATGCCCCTGCAACGCAGCTTGATATCCGTCGCCCTCGCCAGCGCTCCCGTGCTCGCCTTCGCCCAGACCGCGCCGCAAGCGGCTACCCCGGAAGCCTGCGTGGCGATCACCAGCAACGCCGATCGCCTGGCTTGCTACGACGCCGCGCTCGGCCGCCCCGCCGACGGCGCGCGCCAGGCCGATATCGCGGCCAAGGAAGCCAAGGCGATCCAGCAGAACCTCGCGGTCGGCGACGAAATCGCCGGCGAGCCCAAGCCGAGCGTCGGCGAACGCGCCAAGCGCGCCCTGTCGGGCAGCGTCTTCAGCCACGACGACCCGCTCGACAGCGCCATCGCCAACGCCGGCAAGGGCAGCCTGCTCGACAGCCGTTGGGAGCTGGCCAAGGATTCCAAGCTCGGCGTGTTCAACTTCCGGGCCTACAAGCCGGTGTATTTGCTGCCGGTGTTCTGGAACGACAACCCGAACACGCTGCCGTCGTCGCCGAACCCGCGCAACAACGTGACCGAGCCGCAATCGCTCAAGGACATCGAGGCCAAGTTCCAGATCAGCTTCAAGACCAAGGCGGTCGAGAATCTGTTCGGCGACAACGGCGACGTCTGGATGGGCTACACCCAGAGCTCGCGCTGGCAGGTCTACAACGGCGAGGACTCGCGGCCGTTCCGCGAAACCAATTACGAGCCGGAAGTGCTGCTGGTGTTCCGCAACAACTACCGCATCGGCGGCTGGAACGGGCGCATGGCGGCGATCGGCATCAACCACCAGTCCAACGGCCGTGCCGATCCGTTTTCGCGCAGTTGGAACCGGGTGATCGCCAACGTCGGCCTGGACCGCGAGAACTGGGCCGTGATGCTGCGTCCGTGGTGGCGTTTGTCGGACGGCAACGACGACGACAATCCGGACATCGAGGATTACATCGGCCGCGGCGACCTCACCGTGGTGCATCGCCGCGGCGGTCACGAGTTCTCGCTGATGGCGCGCCATTCGATGCGCGGCGGCGACCGTTCGCACGGCGCGTTGCAGTTCGACTGGGGCTTTCCGATCCACAACCAGTTGCGCGGCCATCTGCAGATCTTCGACGGCTACGGCGAGAGCATGATCGACTACAACCACCGCGCGACTTACATCGGGCTGGGTGTGTCGTTGTTGGAGTGGTACTGAGTTCGATCGCCTGCGCGCCCGTCATGCGGGCGCCGCCGGGGCCTTGAACGCAGCCGCCGCGATTCGCGTCGCGGCGACAGGATCGCGGTCGCGGCTCGCGCCGCTCCTGTCCTCGAAGCACGGCGTGTTTACTGCACAACGACGGAGAACGCGATGAAGATGCGGCGCATCCTCTCGCTCGACGGCGGAGGCATACGCGGTCTGGTGAGTTGCCACTGGCTCGACGGCGTCGAGCGGACGCTGATCCAATCCGGCAAGCCCGGCCTGCTCGAGAGTTTCGACCTGATCGCCGGCAGTTCCACCGGGGCGCTGGTCGCCTGCGGCCTCGCGCATGGGCTCAGCCCCGCGGCCATGGCCGAGTTGTATCGGGATCAACGCCATCTGATCTTTCCGGATCTGGCCGGGCGATTGTGGTCGCGTGCGGGACGCGTGTTCTACGCCGGTCTCTCGGCCCCGCGCTACGACGGCGTGGGTCTGGAGAAGGTACTCAAGAAGGTATTCGGCAAGACCACCCTCGGCCAGCTCAAGGCGCCGGTGCTGGTCACCAGCTACGACACGATTTCGCGCGCGCCGGTGATCTTCAAGAGCTTCGATGCTTGTCATCGCAAGCTGCCGGTGTGGGAGATCTGTCGCGCGTCTTCGGCCGCGCCGACCTATTTTCCGGCCCATCCGATGCACCTCCAGGGCAAGCTGCACGCGCTGATCGACGGCGGCGTGGTCGCCAACAACCCGACCGCCTGCGCCATCGCCGAGGCGATGCGCAAGGACGCCCAGGTCGACAACAGCCGCGACCTGGTGGTGCTGTCGGTCGGCACCGGCGAACGCACCCGCAGCATCGACCTGCACTCGGCCCGAGAATGGGGCGCGCTGGAATGGGCGGTGCCGATCATCGACGTCCTGTTCGACGGCAACACCGATTCGGTCGACTACATCGCCAGGCAGTTGGTCGGCGACGGCTATTACCGGATGCAAACCGAACTGCTGGTCGGCCTGGACGACCTCGACGACACCAGCGCCACCAACCTCGCCGCGCTGGAGATACTGTCGAACGAATATCTGCTCCGGCCGGCGACGAAGAAGATGCTGGCACAGTTGGTTAAGAAGCTTTGAGGGGCGATCGCATTGTCCCGTAACGTGGCGCCGTTGCTTGCAGATTCGCGGTCGCGGCTTGCGCCGCTCCTGCAGGGGGCCGCCTAAGCCTTCGGCCATCGACGACGCGAGAGCGCGGCATGGCGGTCGCGGCTTGCACCGCTCCTACCCGAAGCAGCCTTGCTGTTGCTGTGCGTCGATTCGACATCGCGAAGGCCATCGAAGACCCAGAGGGCGGCCCGCAGGGATGCGGGCCGTTTTTCATCGGGACAGGGAT
>NZ_JMTZ01000021.1 GCF_000731095.1 Lysobacter antibioticus
TACGGCAACGGCAACGGCAACGGCAACGGCAACGGCAACGGCAACGGCAACGGCAATAGCCGACGATGCGGGGCGACAGCGATTGGTGCAGGGTGTTCAACCCCGACACAGCCGCCCAAAGCAAAAGGACGCGGGCCTTGCGGCCCGCGTCCAGGAATAATTGGAGGCAATCCAGCCTCCGCCCGTCGTCCCTGATATGGCCTCCTATACTCCGGATCAACCGTGACCGGTGTGTGACAAAAGTGGCGGATTCGGATGTCCGTGGAACGGGCGTCGACGGTCCGATATCCGCCGCCACGCCGGTGTTCACCGGTAGTTCCCCTAAGGCTGTTAGCCTCGCGAGCTCCGTCCGGGACTCACTTCTCCATGCCCAAGCCTCGTTGGCGCTTGATTCTCAACGGCAAATCGGCCGGCGACGATGACTTGCGCGAGGCCGTGGTCGCGATACGCGAGCGCGGCATCGACCTGGACGTCCGCGTCACCTGGGAGGGCGGCGACGCCGAGCGCTACGTGGCCGAAGCCATCGCCGACGGCGTCGATACCCTCATCGCGGCCGGCGGCGACGGCACCCTCAGCGAGGTCGCGACCACCTTGGCCCATCGCGACGAAGCTGCCGACGCGCTGCCCTCGCTCGGGCTGGTGCCGCTCGGCACCGCCAACGATTTCGCCAGCGCCGCGCTGATCCCGGCCGATCCGGCGCAGGCGCTGGATCTGATCGCACGCCGGCCGCCGCAGCCGATCGACCTGATCCGTCTGGAAGCGCCCGACGGCGTGCACTGGGCCGCCAATCTCGCCAGCGGCGGTTTCGGCACCCAGGTCACCATCGAGACCGACGCCGGCCTCAAGAAGATGCTCGGCGGCCTGGCCTATCTGGTCACCGGCATTTCCAAGCTCGGCCGTATCGAAACGATGCGCGCACGTATCCACGGCGAGGGATTCGAGTGGGAGGGCGACTTCATCGCCCTGGGTATCGGCAACGGCAAGCAGGCCGGCGGCGGCCAGGCCCTGTGCCCGGACGCGCTGATCGACGACGGCCTGCTCGATGTCACCGTCGTGCCCGACCTGTCCGGCGAAGTCGGGGCGACCGTGCGCACCCTGTTGACCGAAGGCAAGCATGCCGCGCTCGACCGCGTCGCCACCCGGGTGCAGTTGCGCTGGGTCGAGATCGAATCGGCGCGGGCGTTGACCCTCAACCTGGACGGCGAACCGGTGTGCTCGCATCACTTCCGCATCGACTGCGTGGCCGGGCGGGTGCGCATGCACCTGCCGGTCGCCTGCCCGCTGCTGTCGGCCATGGCGCCGACCTTACAAGGATCGTCGCGGGCGGCCGCCGGCTGAGGCCGTCGCGCCGCGCCGATGAAGCGGCTACAGTAGCGGCCATGAAAGCCTGGGCGAACCCGCATTTCCTTTGTGCCGACGTGGGTTGGCGATGGTGGCCGTCGGCCATCGTCGCTCCTGCCCACTCGTCCATGAAGGAACTGCCGCGTGATTTCGCACGAACTCTTCCAGCAACAGGCCGCTAACGGCTACACCCGTATTCCGGTCGTTCGCGAGGTCCTGTCCGACCTCGACACCCCCCTCTCGGTCTATCTCAAGCTCGCCGACGGCCCGCACACTTACCTGTTCGAGTCGGTCGAGGGCGGCGAACGTTTCGGCCGTTACTCGATCATCGGCCTGCCCGCGCAGCGCGTGTACGCCTTCGCCGGCCACACCTTGTTCGTCACCGAGCACGGCGAGCTGGTCGACAGCCGCGTCGTCGACGACCCCTTGGCCGAGGTCGAACGCCTGCGCACCGAATACCAAGTACCCAAGATCGACGGCCTGCCGGGGTTCACCGGCGGCCTGGTCGGCTGGTTCGGTTTCGAGTGCATCCAGTACATCGAGCATCGTTTGACCGGAGACAACAAGCCGGACGAGCTCGGCACCCCCGACATCCTGTTGATGCAGAGCGAGGAGATCGCGGTATTCGACAACCTCAAGGGTCGTCTGTACCTGATCGTCCACGCCGACCCGCGCGAGCCGCAGGCCTTCGCCCGCGCCAACCGCCGACTCGACCAGCTCGTGCACCGGCTGCGTATCGGCGGCGCGAGTTATCCGGAGACGCTCGACCCGGCCGGGCTCGACGAAGGCGATTTCGTATCCGGTTTCACCCGCGAAGGTTTCATCGACGCGGTCGAGAAATCCAAGGAACTGATCCGCGCCGGCGACATCTTCCAAGTGGTGCTGTCGCAGCGCCTGAGCGTGCCGTTCAAGGCGCGGCCGGTCGACGTTTACCGCGCGCTGCGGGCCTTGAATCCGTCGCCGTACATGTATTTCCTCGATGTCGGCGGCACCCAGGTGGTCGGCTCGTCGCCGGAAATCCTGGTGCGCCTGCAGGACGGCGAGGTGACGGTGCGACCGATCGCCGGTACCCGTCCGCGCGGCAAGACGGTCGAGGAAGACAATGCGCTCGAAGCCGAATTGCTGGCCGACCCGAAGGAACGTGCCGAGCACCTGATGCTGATCGACCTCGGCCGCAACGACGTCGGCCGCGTGTCCGAACCGGGCACGGTCGAAGTCGGCGAACAGTTCGTGATCGAGCGCTACAGCCACGTCATGCACATCGTCAGCGAAGTCACCGGCCGTCTGAAGGCGGGCATGAGCTACATGGACGTGCTGCGCGCGACCTTCCCGGCCGGCACCGTCAGCGGCGCGCCGAAAATCCGCGCGCTGGAAGTGATCCGCGAGCTCGAACCCATCAAGCGCAATGTCTATTCCGGCGCGGTCGGCTACATCGGCTGGCACGGCGACGCCGACACTGCCATCGCGATCCGCACCGCCGTGATCCAGGACGGCCGCCTGCACGTGCAGGCCGGCGCCGGCATCGTCTACGACTCCGACCCGCAGAAGGAATGGGAAGAGACGATGAACAAGGGCCGCGCCCTGTTCCGTGCCGTGGGCGAGGCTGCGCGCGGGTTGTAGGAACCGCGCGAACCCGCCTTGGGGTAGGAGCGGCGCAAGCCGCGACCTGCGCCGGTCGGAGGGGTGCCAGGGTCGCAGCTTGCGCAGCTCCTACAAAGAGCTGCGCTGGCGCTTTCGTCGGTTAATGCCCGGTTGCCCGAATCCGCCTTGGGGTAGGAGCGGCGCAAGCCGCGAGCTGCGCCGGTTGGCGAGATGTCGCGGTCGCAGCTTACGCAGCTCCTACAAAGAGCTGCGCTGCCGTTGTCGTCGTTCATGCCGGGTCGCCCGAAACCGCTTTGGGGTGGGAGCGGCACAAGCCGCGACCTGCGCCGGTCGGCGAGATGGCGCGGTCGCAGCTTGCGCAGCTCCTACAAAGAGCTGCGCTGGCGCTTTCGTCGTTTATGCCCGGTCGCCCGAAACCGCTTTGGGGTAGGAGCGGCGCAAGCCGCGAGCTGCGCCGGTTGGCGAGATGTCGCGGTCGCAGCTTGCGCAGCTCCTACAAAGGGCTGCGCTGCTGTCGTCGTCGTTCATGCCCGGTCGCCCGAATCCGCTTTGGGGTAGGAGCGGCGCAAGCCGCGACCGCGCCGGTCGGCGAGATGTCGTGGTCGCAGCTTGCGTAGCTCTTACAAGAAGCTGCGCTGCCGTTGTCGTCGTTAACGCCCGGTCGCGCGAATCCGCTTTGGGGTAGGAGCGGCGCAAGCCGCGACCCGCGCCGGTCGGCGACATGTCGCGGTCGCAGCTTACGCAGCTCCTACAAAGAGCTGCGCTGGCGCTTTCGCAGGCCCGACTGATCGAGCGGGCTCACACCACGCTGTAATGCTGCACCAGCGGCTCGAATTCGAGCAGGAAATCCAGGTCTTCGTCGTAGTACTTGGCTTGCAGCAGGTGCTCGCCAGCGAAGGCGCGGATCGCGGCTTCCGATTCCCAGTGGGTGACGGTCAGGAAATGAGTCACCTCGCCGTCTTCGCGCCGCAGGATCTGCACCTGCAGATTGCCGGGCACCGAACGGTAATCCGCCACTGCGCGCTGCTGTAGGAAGGCGGCGTAGGCATCGGCCTGCGAGGCGTGGGTACGGCCATGCCAGATGCGACAGATCATGGGGCGGCTCCTAAGGTCCGTGGCTTTCGCCGGTAACGGCGCGGCGGGACGTCACGCTTCGGCGTTCGTCTCGATCCTAGCGTGGGCGAGCCGCCGGTCACAGCCTCTCTCGTGTGGTTTCGGCATCCGTCCGCGGCGCATCCGACGACAGCCGCAGCGATGCCGCCGATGACGGCCGAATGCATCGGCCGCGCCACATTAAAAAAAGTTCATGCGGCGGAAAGCTCGCGGCGAGGCCCGGCGGCGCAACCTGTCTTCGCGATGGGGACGCCCCCACCGGCAGGAATCCCAACCGAATCGTTTCCAGGAGCCCACTCATGAACGTCCGCAATGCCCTGATCGCCGTCGCTCTCACCGCGTTCGCCGGTTCCGCGTTCGCCGCCGCGCCGGCGACGTCCGCTTCGAGCGCCGCCCCCGCCGCCAAGACCGTCAAGCACAAGCATCACCAGGCCAAGAAGGCGGCGAAGACCGCTTCCGCCGCGGCGCCCGCCGCCAACTGATCCTTCGCCCGCTCCCCCGAGCCCCACGCATCGTCGGCGTGGGTTCCATGCCCCGCCGGCTCGCGCCGGCGGGGTATCCTTTTTCTCTCCCGCCCCAGGCACCGCCCGCGATCCCGGAGTCGGCATGCGCGTCCTGCTCGTCGAAGACGATCCCCACACCGCCGGCTTCATCGCCAAGGGGCTGCGCGAGGACGGTCATGCCGTCGACCACGCCGGCAACGGCAAGGACGGCCTGTTCCTGGCCACTACCGAGCGCTACGACAGCATCGTGCTCGACCGCATGCTGCCCGGGCTCGACGGCCTGGTCGTGCTGCAAACCTTGCGCGGCGCCGGCAACCGCACGCCGGTGTTATTGCTGACCGCGCTGGGCGAGGTCGACCACCGTGTCGAAGGCCTGCGCGCCGGCGCCGACGACTACTTGGTCAAACCCTTCGCCTATGCCGAGCTCAGCGCGCGCCTGGACAGCATCCTGCGCCGCGGCCAGGCCGGCGGCAGCGAACCCACCCGGCTGCGCGTGGCCGATCTCGAACTCGACCTGCTCAGCCGCGAGGCGCGTCGCGGCGGCAAACGCATCGAGCTGCAGCCGCGCGAATTCCGCCTGCTCGAGTACCTGATGCGCCAGGCCGAGCGGGTGGTGACGCGGACCATGTTGCTGGAAGCGGTCTGGGACTATCACTTCGACCCGCAGACCAACGTCATCGACGTGCACATCAGCCGCCTGCGCCAGAAGATCGACCAGGGCCACGCGCGGCCGCTGCTGCACACCGTGCGCGGTGCGGGCTATCGGCTCGGCGCATGAGCGCATTGCATACATTCGCGCCGAATCCTGGCGCCCTGAACTCCCCCCTTTGCAAAAGGGGAGCTGGGGGGATTTACGCTTCGTGCGGGCACGACACATGCGCATGAGCCCGCGCTCGACCAGCGCGCGCCTGGCATTGGCGGTGACCGCCTCGTTCCTGCTCGCCTTCGTGCTGCTCGGCATCGGCGTGCATTACGCGGTCTCGGCGATGCTGACCCAGGATGCGCGCGAGCTGGTGCGGGTGGACGCCGCCGGCCTGGTCGAGGTGTATCGCGACGAAGGCCGCGCCGCCTTGCTCGGCGAGTTGCGCGAACGCATCGCCACCGATGAAGACCCGGATGCGGTGTATGCGCTGACGGCCACAGACGGCCGTGTCGTCGCCGGCGACTACCGCGACCTGCCCAGGCATCGCCAAGGCGCGCGCTGGATCGAGTTCACCGAACACGGCGCGGACGGCGACCTGCGGGTGGTCGCGCAACTGCAACGCTTGCCCGACGGCACCACTTTGCTGACCGGCACCCGCACCCGCAGCCAGGATCGTTTTCTCGCCCTGATGCTGCGCACCGCGTTGGCGGCCTTGCTGGTGGCGGCCACCCTGGGCGCTCTGATCGGCTGGCTGACCTCGCGTTGGGTCTCGCGCCGGCTGCGTCACCTCGACGATACCGCGGTGCGCGTGGGCAGTGGCGAGCTGGGCCTGCGCGCGGGGCTCGACGGCAGCGACGACGCTTTCGACCGGCTCGCGCGCCGCTTCAACGGCATGCTCGACCGCATCGAGGAATTGCTCGGCGGCGTGCGCCATGCGACCGACCATATCGCCCACGACCTGCGCACGCCGTTGACGCGCCTGCGCAACCGTCTCGAAGAGCTGCGCCGGCGCCAGGACGCGGGCGAAGCCGGTACTCAGCTCGACGCGGCGATCGGCGAAACCGACCAACTGCTGCACTCGTTCGGCGCCTTGCTGCGTCTGGCGCGGATCGAAGCACAGCCGCCGGTGCACGACGAGCCGGTATTGGATTTGTCGGAACTGGTGCGCGATGCGGTCGAGCTGTACACGCCGATCGCGGCCGAACGTGGCATCGCGCTCAGCGCGAACCTGGCCGGTTCGGGCGAGTCGCGCATGCGCGGCGATGCCGATCAGTTGTTCCAGATGTTGGTCAACCTGCTCGACAACGCGGTCAAGTACGCGCCCGCTGCCAGCGAGGTTGCGTTGAGCCTGCAGCGCGAGCGCCAGGCTCTGGTCGTGCGGATCGACGACCGCGGCCCCGGCATTCCCGAAGCCGACCGCGAGCGAGTGTTCGACCGGTTCCAGCGCATGGAATCGCATCGCGGCTCGCCCGGCACCGGCCTGGGGCTGAGCCTGGTGCGCGCGATCGTGCAGCGCCACGGCGGCCAGGTCGGTCTTGGCGACAACACGCCGGGATTGCGGGTCACGCTGGTGCTGCCGACCGAGCCGAGTGCTCGCTGACTGCCGCCGATAGCGTCTCCAGCGCGATGTCCGCATCGCGCTGGAGACGATCATGCAGCTAAGCGGCCGTCGCCGGGCTTACAGCGGACGCGCGCACTCGATGCTGCCGCCGGCGTAGTAGGTCATGTCCTGGTAGTCGACCGAGGCGTGCACCGGCGTTGCGCTGGTCAACGACTCGACCACTTGATTGCCGCGGCTCAGCTCGAACTGCGGCGTCGTGCCTGCGACCAGCGGCACCTTGAACGAGGTCATCCCGGCCGCGGCCGGCAAGGTCCGTAGATCGCTGCCCTGGCGGATGCTGAGCAGGCCGGGTTCGGTCAGGAACGCAAGCAATTCGACCTGGTTCTCGGCGACCGGCCCGAACGGAATCGTGAAAGGGCCGGCGGTCTGTTTGGCGGTGTCGTAGGGCGCGTCGGTCCGGTGTTTGCGATGGAAGTAGTACAAGGCATCGCGGGCGATCGGCGGTGCTTGGCCGGTCTTGAACCAGGTCGTGTAGTAGGCGAGCAAGTCGGTGACCGCGTAGCCGCGATCGCGCGAGGGGGCGACCTGGGTTTCGCCGTAGTCGTTCCAGGTGAGGATATTGACCATCTGCACATCGCTCTCGATGGCCTTCTCGAACAGCGCACGCAGGGTGACGCTGTTGGACGACTCCCAATGGCGCAGTTCGACCTTCTCGGCGCTCTTGCGCACGCGCATGTCCTGGAACGCGACCCGCGCCATCCAGTCCAGCCCGTATTTGCGCGCATCCACCGCTTCGCTGACGTTGGAGGCGGCCTGGCTGGCGGTCTTGCCTTCGAAGATCGAATAGCCGGCCATGGTCGCGCGCCACTCGGCCAGGTTCGGGATCGAGTTCATCGCCGTGCGCGACAGGAACATCGGATACCAGGCCGGCTCGACGCCTTGCGCGCGCAGCAGGTCGAGCAATTGTTGCCACCACAGGATCGGCTTGCCGCCGTCCTTGGCCGGCCGCTCCGGCGAGAACGTCGCCAGCGGCACGCGGCCGTCGGGCAAGCGAAACACCGAGGGATGGTCGATCACCGCCAGCAGGGTCTGCGCCAGTTCCTCCGGCGTGTCCTGCGCGCCCTTCGGGAAGCCGGGCGCGAGCAGGATGCGGAACTCCGGGTCGACCGCCTTGGCCGCGGCCAGCATGTCGCGCACGCGGTTGAAGCGGTCGTCGGAATGGGCCTGCCGGTACGACATTTCCAGGATGAAACCGTCCAACCCCATGGCGATGGCCTGGCGGATCTCGACCTCGAAGTTGAGCTGTTTCCAGTTCGGCTCCGGACGTTTCGGCATCGGCAGCGGGCGATCGCGCAGCAGTCCGCCGGTGCTGAGGTACTCCAGGTTGCCGCTGCTGGCGCCGGTCGGGCTGAGCCAGCGTTCGTACCAGTTCTTGCTGTCGAGCTCGTTGTGGGTCGAGAGCTGGAACGGCGGGAAGTACCAGGCGAACACTTTCTTGCCCGACGCGCGCAGGGCTTGCGGGCTCGGTTGTACGAAGGGATAACACAGCGCCGAGGCGGCGGCATCGCCGGGCGCCAGTAGCGGCGAGCGGATCCGGTCCGGGCCGCGCGCGATCGCGGCGGGGACGATGGCCAAGGCCGCCAGCAGAATCGCGCAGCGAAGTAACGAGGAACGTGGAGCGTGCATGACGTCCATCCTTCAGTAGGGATCGGGTTGCGGAGCGCAACGGAACTGCCGGAGCGATGCCGCGCAGAGCGGCCGGCGGAACTCACGCTATCGGTCGGCCCGGTCCGAGACTGCGTCGTTTCTTGCTATTGCCAACTGGCACACACTCGGGGCAGGGGCCGCGCATCTGTGGTCGCGAGTCGCGCAGACCGATGCGCGGTGCGATGGCGGTGCTCGGGCTATGCTGCGCGCTCGCGTGCCTTTCGCCGCGCTATCGAAGCCCAGGCATGTCGGCATCCACACTCAATCGGCCCGGCGCGCCGCGAAGCCGGTGGCGATGGGCAACCGGCATCGCGATCGCGACCGCATTGGCGGCCGGCCTGTGGACGATCGTCTTCGTGCGCATCGGTACCGGCGTGTACTGCGGCGAGTCGCCGGCGGTGCGCTGGCGGTTGGCGATCCATGCCGGCGAATGCGACGCCGAAACCGGCTGCCACTTCGTCAGGCAGGACGATACCGGCGCGGCCGAATACTTCGGATTCAAGCCGATTCCCTGCGGACGCGAGTAAGCGGGCTCCGGGCCGATGTGGCCATCGCCAGGGGCCGCGGCCCTTGCCTCGACGGCGGCCCGGGCCCGGCCGCTGCCCGTCGATGGGGCCGATCCGGGCGCCCTCGCACAGACCGGCGTCCAGCGGTTACAGTAGCCGCATGATCGTTCGCGCAATCCCGCAGAACTCCCCGAAAGCCGGCCAGGCTTGGCGATGGTGGCGTGCCGCCGTCGTCCGTTTCCTGCCGCCCTACGAGGACTCCCTGCGTGACCCCGCCTACGATTCGATGCTTTCCGGCCGCTGAGCGCGGCAAGTACCTTTCGGCCGCCAATCGCGGCAAATACCCTTCGGCCGCCCAGCGTGGCCGAGGCCTCCCCGACGCGGGAGCGCTTTTCCAGCCCCGACCCCTGTCTGCGGCCTCATCGAGGCGGGATAATCGCGGGCTGTCGCCTGTGAGCGCGGCCGGGCCGTACCGCTGCGCACGGCCGCAGGCGAGTGCGCTGCATCTCCCGCAACACGTCACCGGCACGATGGCGGGCCCATGGCCCGCGATCGCGCAGCTTTCCGGTATTCCCCGCATTCGAGGCGCGTCATGTCCGTTCTGATGATCGACAACTACGACAGCTTCACTTACAACCTCGTGCAGTACCTGCAGGCGCTCGGGGCGGAAGTGAAGGTGATCCGCAACGACGACCTGAGCGTGGCCGAGATCGACCGGCTGGCGCCGGAACGCATCATGATTTCGCCCGGGCCGGGCACGCCGAACGATGCCGGCGTGTCGTTGGACGTGATCCGCGAGCTCGGCCCGCGCGTGCCGATTCTCGGTGTCTGCCTCGGTCACCAGAGCCTCGGCCAGGCCTACGGCGGCGACGTGATTCGCGCCCAGACCATCATGCACGGCAAGACCTCGCGCATCCGCCATGAAGGCCGCGGCGTGTTCGCCGGCCTGCCGGACGCCTACCAGGCCACGCGCTATCACTCGCTGGTGGTGTCGCGCGACAGCCTGCCCGACTCGCTCGAGATCACCGCCTGGACCGAGAACGAGGACGGCAGCTTCGAAGAGATCATGGGCCTGCGCCATCGCGAGCATCCGGTCGAGGGGGTGCAGTTCCACCCCGAGTCGATCCTGACCGAGCACGGCCACGCGCTGTTGAAGAACTTCCTGACCCGATAAACCGCCGTGGCGCGACCCGCGCCTGCCAGGACACGAATCACGATGCCTCTCACCGCCCAAGAAGCCCTGCAACGCACGATCGAGCACCGCGAGATCTTCCACGACGAGATGGTCGACCTGATGCGCATGATCATGCGCGGCGAGATCTCGCCGACCATGACCGCGGCCATCCTCACCGGTCTGCGGGTCAAGAAAGAAACCGTCGGCGAAATCGCCGGCGCGGCGACGGTGTTGCGCGAATTCGCGCGGCCGGTGCAGGTCAGCGACCGTGCCCATCTGGTCGACATCGTCGGCACCGGCGGCGACGGCGCCCACACCTTCAATATTTCCACCGCGAGCATGTTCGTGGTCGCCGCCGCCGGGGCCAAGGTGGCCAAGCACGGCAATCGCAGCGTGTCGTCGAAGTCGGGCAGCGCCGACGTGCTGGAAGCCCTCGGCGCGGCGATCGAGCTGCAGCCCGAGCAGGTCAGCCAGTGCATCGACCGCGCCGGGATCGGCTTCATGTTCGCGCCGGTGCATCACCCGGCGATGAAGGTGGTCGCGCCGGTGCGGCGCGAGATGGGCGTACGCACCCTGTTCAACATCCTCGGCCCGCTGACCAACCCGGCCGACGCGCCGAGCATCCTGATGGGCGTGTTCCATCCCGACCTGGTCGGCATCCAGGTACGCGTGCTGCAGGAAATGGGCGCGCAACGCGCGCTGGTGGTGTGGGGGCGCGACGGCATGGACGAGTTGTCGCTCGGCGCCGGCACCTTGGTCGGCGAATTGCGCGATGGGGTGGTGCGCGAGTACGAGGTGCACCCGGAGGACTACGGCATCGCGATGGCGGCCAGCCGCAATCTGCGCGTCGCCGACGCGGCGGAGTCGAAGACCATGCTGCTGCAGGCGCTGGAGAACCGCGACGGCCTGCCGCGCGAGATCGTTGCCCTGAATTCCGGTGCCGCGCTGTACGCCGCGGGCGTGGCCGAGAGCATCGCCGACGGCATCGAGCGCGCGCGTACGGCGCTGGCCTCCGGCGCGGCGCGGGCCAAGCTCGACGAGTTCGTCGCGCTGACGCGGGAGTTGGCGGGGGCGTGATGGGGCGCGGGACGAGCAAATCCCCCCTAACTCCCCCTTTGAACAGGGGGGAATGCTTACGTGGCGGCGTGGGCCTATGTTCCGGCGTCGCCGTGTTCCTTCCAATTCCTGCTGTTGCCGTTCCCCCCTTTGAAAAGGGGGGTAGGGGGGATTGGCCTTTGACTTTCGCCTTTTGAACCAAGCCCAGGAGCCAGCATGTCCGCCAGCTTCGCCGAACTACCGAAACCTCCGTATTACGCGGTCATCTTCAGCTCGCAGCGCAGCGACGGGGACGACGCCGGCTACGGCGAGGCAGCCGAGCGCATGGTCGAGCTGGCCGCGCAGCAGCCGGGCTTCCTCGGGGTCGAGTCGACCCGCGGCAGCGACGGCTTCGGCATCACCGTAAGCTATTGGTCCGACGAGGCGGCGATCGCCGCCTGGAAACGGCAGGCCGAACACGCCGCCACCCGCGCCTACGGGCGCGAACATTGGTATCGACATTTCGAGTTGCGCGTGGCCAAGGTCGAGCGCGCGTACGGGAGCAAGGGCAAGGCATGAGCGACATCCTCAACACCATTCTCGCGCGCAAGCACGAGGAGATCGAACAGCGCAGCCGGGTGCGTTCGCTCGCCGACCTGCGCGCGCGCGCCGCCTCGCAGGCGCCGGCGCGCGGCTTCGTCGACGCGATCAAGCGCAAGCACGCCGCCGACGAAGCCGCGGTCATCGCCGAGGTCAAGAAGGCCAGCCCGTCCAAGGGCCTGATCCGCGCCGATTTCAAGCCGGCCGAGATCGCCCGCAGCTACGAGGCCGGCGGTGCGGCCTGTCTGTCGGTGCTGACCGATGTCGACTTCTTCCAGGGCAGCAACGCCTACCTCGGCGAAGCCCGCGGTGCCTGCTCACTGCCAGTACTGCGCAAGGACTTCACCGTCGATCCGTACCAGATCTACGAAGCGCGCATGATCGGCGCCGACGCGATCCTGCTGATCGTCGCTGCGCTCGAGGACGGGCCGATGATCGAGATGGCCGGCCTGGCGATGGAGCTGGGCATGGACGTGCTGGTCGAGGTCCACGACATCGACGAGCTCGAACGCGCGTTGCAGACCGATTGCGAGCTGATCGGCGTCAACAACCGCAATCTGCGCACGTTCGAGGTCTCGCTGGACACCACCATCGCCTTGCGCGCCGCGGTGCCGCGCGACCGCACCCTGGTCACCGAAAGCGGCATCGCCACCTTGGCCGACGTGGAGCGAATGCGCGGCGCCGGCGTCGAAACCTTTTTGGTCGGCGAAAGCTTCATGCGCGAACGCGACCCGGGCGCGGCGCTGCGGCGGTTGTTCGCGGCGTGAGCGCGGTCCGTCCCGCGCGTTTCCCGCCGGTGCGCGCGGACGCGCCGCTGATCGTGTTCGATTTCGATCACACCCTGTACGACGGCGACTCCGGCAGCCATCTGTTCGCCTGGCTGATCAGGCGCTCGTGGTGGCGCATGCTGCTGGCGCTTGCGATCGCGCCGGTCGCCGGGCCGATGGTGGCCTGGCTGAAGACGCGCCGCCTCGGCATCTCGGCCTTCGTCTGGGTCGGCACCATCGGCATGCACCGGGTCGGCTCGCTCGACGCGATGATCGACCGCTACGTCGCCCTGCACACCGCGCAGATTCGCGAGCGGTTGCTGCCGATCGCGCTCGACGTGTTGCATCACCACCGCGAACAGGGCGATCACGTGGTGATCGCGACGGGCGCGCCGCCGGAACTCGCCCGCGCCATCCTGGCCTTCGTCGCCCACGAGGACGTGCCGGTGGTCGGCACCCTGGTCGGCCCGCGCCTGGGCGCGCTCGGCGCCAGCCGCCATTGCCATTCCGAAATGAAGATGCGGATGCTGCGCGAGTCCGGCTTCACCGGGCCGGTCGAGGCCGCTTACTCCGACAGCAGCGCCGACCTGCCGCTGCTCAAGGCCGCGCGCAAGCCGGTGGTGGTCAATCCCAAGGTCGCGCGCGTGGAGATGTTCCGGCGTGTGCTGCCGGCCGGCACGCCCATCCTGAACTGGGGTTGCCCGGGGCGGGGCGGGGACGCGGTGTCGTCGGCGGCGAAGTAGGCGGCTGGAATTCGGCTTTCGCCGACACGGGGTAGAGCGTGGTCGCGGCTTGCGCCGCTCCTACCCTTTGCTGCGCGGCTCTGGGGCAGGAGCGGCGCAAGCCGCGACCGCCATCCAGCCGATGCTGCGGGGTTTCGATCTTGAGACGAATGCGCCCAGGCCGCGGCCCAGAGCTTCAATCGCCCAGTGTCTTCACGAACTTGACCGACGAGCCGTCGGAATAGCCGCAGGCGCGGTAGAAGTCGTGGGCGTCGGTGCGGCGGATGTTGCTGGCGACCTCGACCCGGCCGACCCCGTCGCGGCGGGCGCGGCGCTCGACCTCGCGCAGCAGCAGGCGGCCGATACCCTGGCGATAGCAGGACGTGGCCACCACCAGGGCGGTGATGCGGGTCAGCAGGTTGCCGCGGGTCAGCGAATAGCGGGTATGGCTGGCGATCAGGCCACAGGCGTGGCCGTCGAGTTCGGCCAACAACAGGTCGTGGCGTGGGTCTTCGCGCAGCACGGCGATGCGCTCGATGGCCTCATCGCGGGTGCAGGGATAGCCGAGCTGGCTGAGCAGCTCGGCGACGTCGCTGGCATCGCCCAGCTCCGCGAGCCGCACCGTCGGTGCGGTCCCGGAGGAGGGCGCGATGCGTCCCACCGGGGCCCTTAACGGGTCCCGTAGAGGACGACGGTCTTGCCTCGGGCGTGCAGCTTGCCGTCGGCCTGCAGCTTCTTGAGCACGCGACCGGCCATCTCGCGGGAGCAGCCGACCAGGCGCGAAAGCTCCTGGCGCGACACCCGCAGCTGGGTGCCCTGCGGATGGCTCATGGCCTCGGGTTCCTTGGCAAGGTCGTGCAGGGCACGGACGATGCGGTCGGTGACGTCGAGGAAGGCCAGGCGGCCGGCCTTGCGGCTGGTGTCGAGCAGGCGCCGGGAAATCTGCGCGCCGATCGCATACAGCAGCTTGGGCGCGTCCAGCGAGAGCCGGGTCAGCAGCAGGTCGTAGAGGCGCTCGTGTCCGATTTCGGCCAGTTCGCAGGTGCTGCGCGTTCGCAGGATCACCTCGCGATGGTCGCTCTCGATGAACAGGCCGAGCTCGCCGACGAACTCGCCGGGGCCGAAATAGCCCAGGACCAGTTCACGGCCGTCCTCTTCCTCGGTGATGATGCTCACCGAGCCTGAGACGACGTAATACAGCGTGCTGGCCGGATCCCCGGGGCGAAACACGTCCGTGCGGGACGGGTAACGACGACGGTGGCAATGGGCCAGGAAGCGTTCGATCGTTGCGCCGTCCGGCAACAACGGGCTATTGGTTCTGCGTAATGCAGTCAAGGGGGCTACCGGGTTGGCGGACATTGGGAATGGGCTTTTGGCTTTCGGCCGAGCTTAGGGCGATACGGCCGCATGAGCAAATCCTGCCGCTGAAACTCCCGGTCCGATAGAGAGCGATGATGGAAGCGCAGAGACGGTCACGCTTTTGTAATCGACGCAGTCCAAAACCTAGCTGCGTTTCCCCCCGGGGCCAATTGCCTCATAATCGCGGCCCTCGCCGTCCGTCCGGATATTCCTACAGTGGTCAAGCCGTTGCCGCGCCTGCGGTTGCAGGGTTTTAACAACCTCACCAAGGCCCTCTCGTTCAATATCTACGATGTTTGCTTTGCCGCCTCGGAAGACGAGCGCGGGCGCTATATCGAATACATCGACGAGGCGTACAACGCCGACCGCCTCACCCAGATCCTCACGGATGTGGCGGAAATCATCGGCGCCAACATCCTCAATATCGCCCGCCAGGACTACGACCCCCAGGGCGCCTCGGTGACGATTCTGATCTCCGAGGAACCGGTGATCGACAAGAAGGCGGCCGGCAAGGAGATCATCTCCGACGCCGTGGTCGCCCACATGGACAAGTCCCACATCACCGTCCACACCTATCCCGAGACTCACCCGGACAGCGGCATCGCGACCTTCCGGGCCGATATCGACGTGGCCACCTGCGGCGTGATTTCGCCGCTTAAGGCCTTGAATTACCTGATCGAAAGCTTCCAGTCCGACATCGTGGTGATGGACTACCGGGTGCGCGGCTTCACCCGCGACATCAAGGGCAAGAAGCATTACATCGACCACAAGATCAACTCGATCCAGGACTACCTGGCGAAGAACATCAAGTCGCGCTACGAGATGATCGACGTCAACGTCTACCAGGAAAATATCTTCCACACGAAGATGCACCTGAAGGAATTCGACCTCGACACCTACCTGTTCGAGGAAAAGGCCAAGAACCTCTCGTTCAAGGAGCGCATGAAGATCGAGGCGCGCCTGCGCCGCGAGATCGAAGAGCTCTACCACGGCCGCAACCTGGTCGATTGAGCCCTGCGCGATGCATGCGAAAAGGCCGGCGAAAGCCGGCCTTTTTCGTTGCTGGGCGGGCGCGGCCCCCGAGCCGGCGCCGCTTGTCTCCCTCTCCCGCCTGCGGGAGAGGGCCGGGGTGAGGGCGCGAAGGCCCGCGACCGTCGCCAGCGCGGCGGGAGGGGCGAACCCTCACCCCAACCCTCTCCCGTGAACGGGAGAGGGGGCTCAAAGCTTTGCAGCCAGGGGCGCGTCTCCCCTCTCCCGCTCACGGGAGAAGGCCGGGGTGAGGGCATAGAGGTCCGGGGGCGTCGCCAGGGCGACTCAGACCCGGTAAGCCACGGCCTTCATCAGCTTGGACGCCGCCGCCATCAGGGCCGGCACCGGCATCGGCAGGATGCGCGCGCCGGCGGCCTCGGCGTTCTCGGCGTGGCGCGCCTCGTCGGCCTTCATGGTCCGCAGGATCGCCCGGCTGCGCTGGTCGCCTTCGGGCAGGGACTGCAGGTGCTCGTCGATATGAGCCTCGACCTGGCGTTCGGTCTCGACCACGAAACCCAGGTTCCAACCGTCGCCGCGCAGCCCGGCGAGGGCGCCGATGGCGAAGCTGCCGGCGTACCACAACGGGTTCAGCAGGCTCGGGCGGCTGTCGAGTTCGCGCAGGCGGTCGGCGCACCAGGCCAGGTGGTCGGTCTCTTCCTGGGCGGCTTCGAGCAGGTGGCCGCGGGTGGATTCGTCGCGGGCGACCGCGGCCTGGCCGCAGTACAGGGCCTGGGCGCAGACCTCGCCGACGTGGTTGATCCGCATCAGGCCGGCCGAATGGCGGCGCTCGTCGGGTTCGAGCACCAGTTCGGCGGTGTTGCCGGCGGGGTTGGGGCGTTCGGCGCCCGGGGCGCCGAATATGGTATCGAGCGCGCGCTGTGCTTCGCTGAGCACGCGGTCCAGAGGGCTGAGTTCGCGGGTCGTCATGCGCCGATTCTAAGGCGTGGCCGACGTAGAAGTCGGTTAATCGGCCGCCGGCCCGGCCGCGCCGTCGTCGAGCAGGCCGGCCAGGAATTCGAGCGGGTGCTGGACCGGGATCGCGGTGCCGCCGCCCAGGTGCAGGCGGCAGCCGATGTTGGCGCTGAGCAGCACGCTGGCGCCGCTGTGCGCCAATTGTTCGAGCAGCGGAGCGCGGTATTCGGCCGCACGCGCCGGGTCGGTCAGCATCTGGCTGCCGGCAGCGCCGCAGCAGCCGTAGCCGGCGTCGAGTTCGACCACCTGCAGTCCGGGCACCCGCGCCAACAAGCGCCGCAAGGCCGGGACCGACTTGACCACGTTGCGCTGGGTGCAGGGCAGGTGCACGGCGATGCGCTGATGGGAGGGGCGCAAGCGCAGGCCGGCGCCGGCCTGATCGAGATAGGCGATGGCGTCGACCACTTGGGTCTGCGGCGCGAGCGAATGCGCCAGCGCGGTGTGGCAGCCGCTGGCCAGGCTGAGGACGGTGGCGTGGGCCGTGAAGGCGCTGCGGTTGGCCTGGGCCAGGTCCTGGGCCGCGGCGGCGTTGCCGGCGTGCTCGTGCAGGGCGCCGCAACAGCCTTGGCCGGCGACCGGGTCGAGTGCGACGCCGAGCGAGGCGCACAGCCGCACCGTGGCGGCGCGCACGGCGCTTTCGTAGGCACCGGCCACACAGCCCACGAACAGTCCGGCGCGGGCCTGTCCGGCCGTCTGGAGGCGTGTTGCGGGCATCGGCAGCCGTCGTGGCGGGCGCGGCAACGAGCGCCAGGCCTCGGGCAGCCAGGGGTGGCCGATCCGGTACAGGGACAGCGCCGCCGCCAGCCAGCGCGGCCGCGCCGCCAGGCCTTCGATCAGCCGTTGGCGCCAGGCCGGCGGCCGGCGATCGCGTTGGCGGGTGCGGGCCAGGACCAGCAATCGGCCATACTCCACGCCGGCTGGGCACACCGACTCGCAACTGCGGCAGCCCAGGCAGTGGTCGAGATGAGCGTCCGAGGTCGGGGTCGGGACGATGCTGTCCAGGGCCCAGGCCCGGGCCAGGGCAATCCGGCCGCGCGGCGACTCGGCTTCGAGCCGGTCGCGGCCGTAAGTGGGGCAGGAGGGCAGGCACAGCCCGCATTGCACGCAGCGGTCGGCCAGAGCCACCAGGGGGTCGGCGGAGGGCGGGCGACGGTCGTGCGGCATGACCATCGATGCTAGCACGGGCAAAACCCAGGCTTGCACGATCCCGGGCGGCCCGCTATCATTCCGCCTCTTTCGTTCCGCAATCACAACGCGAGGCGACGTTCCGACGCCCTTCCCGCACCGGGAAACGGCGGAACCAGCCCGACCACTGTGCCCACATAAAGAGTTGTCATGAAGACTTTTACCGCCAAGAACGAGACCGTCCAGCGCGACTGGTACGTCGTCGACGCGTCGGGCAAAACGCTCGGCCGCTTGTGCTCCGAACTCGCGCGTCGCCTGCGCGGCAAGCACAAGCCCGTCTATACCCCTCACGTCGATACCGGCGATTACCTGGTGGTGATCAACGCCGAGAAGATCGCCGTCACCGGCAATAAGCTGCAGGACAAGATGTACTACCGGTTCACCGGTTACGTCGGCAACCTGAAGAGCGAGACGCTGGGCCAGGCGCTCGAGCGCCACCCGGAACGCGTCATCGAGATCGGTGTCAAGGGCATGCTGCCGAAGAATCCGCTCGGCCGCGCCATGTATCGCAAGCTCAAGGTCTACAAGGGCTCCGAGCATCCGCATACCGCCCAGCAGCCGCAGCCGCTCGACATCTAAGGTAAAGACCATGGCTATCCAGCAGAATTACGGCACCGGCCGCCGCAAGTCTTCCACCGCTCGCGTGTTCCTGCGCAAGGGCGACGGCAAGATCACCATCAATCAGCGTACGATCGAAGAATTCTTCGGCCGCGAAACCGCGCGCATGATCGTCCGCCAGCCGCTCGAGCTGACCCAGTCGACCGACAAGTTCGACGTCAACGTGACGGTCGCCGGCGGCGGCATCACCGGTCAGGCCGGCGCGATCCGTCTCGGCATCGCCCGCGCACTGGTCGAGTACGACGAAACCCTGAAGGGCGAACTGCGTAAGGCAGGCTTCATGACCCGCGACGCCCGTGAAGTCGAGCGTAAGAAGGTCGGTCTGCACAAGGCTCGCCGCGCAACGCAGTTCTCGAAGCGCTAATAGTTCTTTTTTCGCGTCGCGTTTTTGCGTTAATATCGGTTTTATAGCCCCGTCGCCAAGCGGTAAGGCACCTGACTCTGACTCAGGCATTCGGTGGTTCGAATCCATCCGGGGCTGCCATACCCAAGCCCGATTCCAGCTCAACGGCTCGAATCGGCGACCTGAAACCCGCCGCAAGGCGGGTTTCTTGTTATATGAGCCCGCCGCAAGGCGGGTTTCTTGTTTCTGTGAAGTACGAGCCCGCCGCAAGGCAGGTTTCTTGTTTTGTGGGATGAGCCCGCCATCAGGCGGGTTTCTTGTTTCTGCGCCTGGCGCCGCCCCGCTGAAGCATTGTCGCCATGCCTGCCTTCAGTCCGCGCTCAACACCCTGACCAGGCTGATCTCATCGCGCAGCGGGATGCCGTGCCGCCCCAGCAACGGGATGGCCGGGTCGGCCTCGCGTTCCAGATCGATGGCGCCGGCGACGAGCCGGTGCAGGCGGAAGCCGCGGCGCTGGTAGAAACGCAGTGCATCGAGGTTGTCGTTGGTGGTGCGGGTCAGCAGCCGGCTCAGGCCCAGTGCGCGTGCACGCGCGACCGCGAGTTCGACCAGGCGCGTGCCTAGGCCGGCCTGGGCCCGCACCGCGTCGAGGGTGACGATCTCCGATTGGGCCGCGTCGTCGAGCAAGGTCACCAGGCCGGCGATGGCGCCGTCCGCATCCAGGGCGATGAAGCCCGGCAGGGCGGCGGCGTTGATCGCGCGGCCGTCGAGCATGATGGTCGGGCCGCCCCAGCGCAGGTCGAGGAAGGCGCGGATGCGTTCGCGGTCGCTGGCTTCGATGGCGCGGGTTGTCGGCATGGCGTCCGGGCGTAAGGGGCGCAGCGCGACACTGTAGCGCCGGCGCCGGCGTAGATCGTGGCCGATAGCGGGCACAGCTCGTGCGCGAACCCGTCGCAGCGCTGGCGCTGCCGTACGCTGGCGGCCGTCGCGACTGGTCGCAGCTGTGACCGCCTGGTCTCCGCGGTTCGCGCTACTCGGCTACCATCCGCGGCGCAGGGGCCGCGCAGCGGCGTTGGAGAGCGCGCATGAGCGAGGATCTGACTCGGTTACTGCATGACTGGCGCGGCGGCGACGTCGCTTCGCGCGACCGCTTGTTCGCACTGGTCTACGACACCTTGCGCGGCATGGCGGCGGTGCGCCTGGGCGCGCGCAACGGTCAGCGCACCCTGCAGCCCACCTCGCTCGTCAACGAAGCCCTGATCCGCCTGATAGGCGGCGAGGTCGATTGGCAGGACCGCGCTCACTTCTATGCGCTCGCGGCCCTGAAGATGCGTGCGGTGTTGGTCGATCAGGCGCGTGCGCAAGCGGCGGCGAAGCGCGGCGCGCGGCCGGTGATGCTGACCTTGTCGCACGCCGACCTGCACGGCGGGCAGACCGTCGGCTTCGACGTGCTGGCTCTGCACGATGCCCTCGAACGCCTGGCCGAGCGCGATCAACGTTCGGCGCGGGCGGTCGAGATGGCCTACTTCGGCGGCATGGAGCACAGTGAGATCGCCTGCGTGCTGGAAGTCTCGGTGCCGACCGTCGAACGCGACCTGCGTTTCGCCCGGGCCTGGCTGGGACAGCAGTTGGGCTGAGCGAGCGGCGATCCGACGCGACAGGAGGCGACATGGAAACCCAGCGTTGGCACGACCTGCGCCGATTGTTCGATGCGGTATCCGACCTGCCGGCCGAGCGTTGGTTGGAGGAACTGCACGCGATCAGCGACGATCCAGCGCTGATCGCCGAGGTCATGGAGTTGCTCGGTGCGCAGACCGGGCAGTTCGATCGCGTCGTGCAACCGCTGAACGATCTGGTCGCGGGCCTGCCCGACAGCGAACTGCAGGCCGGCGACCGCCTCGGCGCCTGGGTCCTGATCGAGCGCGTGGCGAGCGGCGGCATGGGCACGGTGTTTGTGGCCGAGCGCGCCGACGGCTTGTTCCGCCAACAGGTGGCGATCAAATTGCTGCGCGGCAGCGGCTTCAACCAGGCCGAATTCGCCCGTCGCCTGGCGGTGGAGCGGCAACTGCTGGCCGAGCTGCAGCACCCCAACATCGCCCGCCTCTACGACGGCGGCACCACGCCGAGCGGGCAGCCGTACCTGGTCATGGAGTACGTGCTCGGCCGCGATCTCGACGAATACTGCGAGCAGCGCCAGCCTGACCTGCTGCAGCGCCTGCAGTTGTTCCAGCGCATCTGCGCGGCGGTGCAGAGCGCGCACCAGCGCCTGATCGTGCATTGCGACCTCAAGCCCGGCAACGTGATGGTGCAGGACGACGGCGAGCCGGTACTGCTCGATTTCGGCATCGCCCAGGTGCTCGATCACCAGGCCGGCGACGACAACGCCTGCTACGGCAGCTTCTGCACCCCGGCTTATGCCAGCCCCGAATTGCTCGGCGGCGCGCGGGTCAGCGTGGTCAGCGACGTGTTCGCGCTCGGCGTGTTGCTCACCGAATTGCTGGCCTGCCGTTCGGTCGAACGCGGCCTGGCCGATCGCGATGTCGCGGTGCCGCTGCCGAGCGAGTGGGCCGGGCCGGACTGCGCCTGGCGCGAGCGCCTGCGCGGCGACCTGGATGCGATCGCCGCCTGCGCCTGCGCGCTCGATCCGCGGCAGCGCTATTCCTCGGTGGAAGCCTTGTCCCAGGACATCGGGCGTCATCTCGCCTGGCGTCCGGTGTCGGCGCGCACGCCGACACTGGGCTACCGCTTCGGCCGTTATCTGCGCCGGCATTGGCGCGAGACCGCGGCGGCGGCGCTGGTGCTCGCGCTGGCCGGCGGCTTCGTCTGGCGGGTCACCGCCGAGCGTGCGCGCGCCGAGCGCGAGGCCTCGGTCGCGCGTCAGGTCAGCGATTTCCTGGTCTCGGCTTTCGACGCCGCCGATCCGCGCATGCGCGGGGCGCAGGCCGGGCAGGACTTGAGTGCGCGGCAGGTGCTGGACGCCTCCGCCGCGCGCATCGAACAAGGGCTCGACGACACCCCGGCGATCCGCGCCCGCCTGCGCGCGGTGCTCGGTCGTGCCTATCGCAACCTCGGCCAGCCGCAGCGCGCCGAGGCGCTGCTCGATCAGGCCGCGCGCGAGTTCCTCGACCCGGCGGTGGACCGGCCGGACCAGGCCGCGCAAGCGCTCGCCGATCTGTCGCGTTCGCTCAGCGACCGCCAGTACGGCGCCCAGGCCGTCGCCGCCGCGCGCCGTTCGCTGGCCCTGCGCGAGCGCGACGGCGACCCGCGCGGCCTCGCCGATGCCTACGATACGCTCGGCCTGGCCCAGGTCGCGGACAGTCGGTACGCGCAGGCCGAACGCAGCTTCGAGCGCTCGCAGCAACTGCGCAGCGAACGCGGCCTGCGCCAGTCGCCCGACGAACGCGCGGCGATGCTCGCCCGCCTGGCTCAGTTGTACCGGCGCCGCGGCGAACTCAAGCGCGCCGAGCAGACTTATCGCGATGCGCTGGAGATCAACCGCGAGACCGGCAGCGACCCGGTCGCGACCCAGCTCAACCAGTTCGGTCTTGCGAGCACGTTGTTCGGCCTCGGGCGGGTCGCGGAAACCCGCCGCGAACTGGTCGAGAACCTGAGCCTGGCGCGCGACCTGTACGGCGAGCAGAGCGACATGGTCGCCAACATCCATGTCGACCTGGCCAACGCCACCCAGGACCTCGGCGATTATCGCCAGGCCGGCGAACACTATCGGGCCGCGCTGGAGATCATGGCCGTGGTCGCCGGCGAGCGCAGCCTCGATTACGCCCGCATCCTCAACAACTACGCGGCCCTGTCGCTGGAGCGCGGCGACCTGGCCGAGTCCGAGCGCCGCCTGCGCCAGGCCTTGTCGATCCGTCGCGAGCACCTGGCGCCGGACGAGCGCCGGGTGTTGCGCACCGAGAACGGTCTCGGCCTGGTGCTCGCACGCGGCGGCCGCAACGAAGAGGCGCGGTCGCTGGTCGAGCGCAGCGCTTCGGTTTGGCGCCGTCGTTATGGCGAGGACCATGCCGGGCTGCTGATGGTGGCGCTGACCCGGGTCGAATGGCTGTTGAGCCGCGACCGCCTCGACGAGGCGCAGGCCGAGTTGACGGCGATCGACCTCAGCCGCGGCGAGTACAACGCCTTCATGCTGGCGCGGATTCCCAGCTTGCAAGCCGAGCTCGCGCAACGCCGCGGGCAGTGGGACGAAGCCGAGCGGGGCTGGGCCAAGGCGATCGAAGACAGCCGAGCCGCCTACGGTGCGCAGCAGGTCAAGACCGCGAGGTTGCGCGTGCCCTATGCCGAGGTCCTGCTCGCGCGCGGCGACGCGCGCGGCGCGGCGGCGCAGGTGCAACTTGCCGAGGCGGTGCTGCGGCGCGAGATGTACAGCGAGTCGGCGTTGTTGCGGCGCCTGCAGTCGGTGAAGCAGGGCGCGCCGCCGGTGCAGGTGGCGGCGCGCTAGGCGGCCTGCCGGTTCGCGGCTTGTGCCATTCTCAGGGGCGGAGCGGCGCAAGCGGCGACCCGCTCTGCGCGCATCGCCGAGCCATCGCTGACGCATCGATCCTTCGCCAAAAAACACGCCGCCCGAAGGCGGCGTGTCGGTTCGCTACGGCAAGGAACGTTACGCCGGCGATATTTCGCCGATGCGGTCGGGGTCGATCACTCGACCGCTTGCACGTCGACCAGGCGCAGGCCCTTGGTCGCGTACTTCTCGGCCGACTGATACAGCGTCTGATAGCTCTTGACCGCTTCCAGCGCATAGCCGCCGGTGCCGGCGCGGAACACGCCGACATAGTTGCGCACGCCGTCTTCGACGAAGCTGTCGACGTCGATCAGGCGCAGGCCGTTGTCGCTGAGCTCGTCCCACTTGCCGGTGAACGCGGCCCAGCTGTTCGAGCGCCACAGGGCGTGGTTGTCGGTGCCTTCGCGGTACACGCCGATGAACTGGCGCTGGCCGTTGCCGATGTCGAAGCTCTCCATGTCGATCAGGCGCAGGCCCAGGCCCTTGGCGATCTCGCGCTGATTGGCGAAGGCGGCGAAGCCGGTGTGGCTCCAAAGGCCGGCGTTGCCGTTGCCGGCGCGGAACACGCCGACGTAGTGACGCTTACCGCCGCTGAGGTAGGTGGTGAGGTCGAGCAGGCGCTGGCCGTCGTCGGACAGCTCCTTCCACTTGGCGGTGAAGTCGTCCCAGTTGTCGAAGTTGTACAGGGCGCCGGCGCCGCTGCCGCGCTTGTACACGCCGACGAAGTGGCGGTCGCCGTTCTTGACGTAGTTCTCGACCTGTTCGAGGCGGAAACCGTCGGCCGACAACTCCGACCACTTCTGGGTGAACGCGGTCCAGCTAGGACGATTGACCCGCAGCTCGATCTCGCTGCTGGCCTTCCACACGCCGAGGAAGGTCTTGGCGTCGGTCTCGGCGGCATCGAAGGGATAGGCCGTGCTGAAGGGATAGACCAGGCTGTAGGGATGCGGCGCGGAGTGGTTGCTCAGCGGGGTCCAATCGGTCGGGTCCATGCTGTTGGCGCCGGCCATGGCCTTGGCTTCGCCCCAGGTCAGGCTCTGGATCTGGGCGAAGGTCATCGGGCGCGGACGCAGGTCGTTGCCGTCGCAGGGCGTGCTGGTGCTTTCCTGGGTGACGTGGACGTGCACGTGCGGGCCGCTGGATTTGCCGGAGTAACCGACCTTGCCGAGGTACTGGCCTTGCTTGATGGTCGCGCCCGGCACCAGCAGTTCGGCCGGGATCGAGCCGGGTTGCATGTGCGCGTACAAGGCGATCTCGTCGCCGCTCTTGACCTTGAGGAAGTTGCCGCCGGCCGAGTATTGGCCGGTGCTCGGCGCGATCGGCTCGGGTTCGATCTCCTTGCTGACGCGCGGGTAGTTCTTCCATTCCGGCAAATCGTTGAGCGCGCTGCAGACGATGCCGTCGGCCATCGCGTACAGCGGCAGGCCATAGGCGCGCTGGCCTTCGGCTTTGTTCGGGTCGGCGCCCGGACGCTTGGCGTCCCAGGTGGTGCCGGTCCAACCGGTCACGCTGGTGTCGAGGCCGAAGGACTGGCTGTCGCCGGGGTGATTGCTCGAGGTCTGCCAGGCTTCGTTGGCGCGCAGGTCGGTGACCTTGCCCGGGTAGCGCAGCGGGCCGTTGTCGTTGGTGGCGGGCGCGAACGACAGGTTCTTGATGACCGGGTTGCGGTAGCCCTGCACGTAGACCGCGATCTTGACCGTGCTCGGGTAGGGCGCGGTGATCACGATCGGGTAGGACGACGGCACCTTCGGCGCGTCCGGGTCGGGATTGAAGTAGTTGCACTTGCAGTTCTGGAAGGCGTAACTCTTGCCCGGGTCGATCTGCACCGGGGCGAGGAAGTTCGATGCGAGCTGGTCGAGGATCTCGACCTTGGTGATCGACAGCGGCACGGCACCGTCGTTGCGGATGCCCATGCGCAGGGACACGCGGCCTTGCTTGGCGCCGCCGACCTGGGCCGGGCCGATCGCTTCGAACACGACCCGGCCGTCCTTGATCGGATTGACCACGTCGATGGTGAGGGCCTGGGCGTGGACGCCGGCGCTGGCCCCGAACCACAGGGCGAGGGCGGCGGGCAGGGCGCGCAGGACGAGAGCGGATTGCGATTTCATGATGGAACTCCGAAGGCATGATTGAGGAATCACGCGGTCGCAGAGGGACGTGCCCTCAACCCGATCCTTGGATCGTTGACCTGGCTGGGCCTGCCCCGGCGAACCCGGGCGTGACCACGCCGCGCTTAACTCAACAAACCGGCAAAGGGCGGCCGGACCCATCACGGCCGCGAAACTTTTTTTCGGGGTAGGCTGCCGGGGCTCGAAACGGCGCCCGCTGCCCCCGGGGCGCGCCCCTCGCGACAGGCGATCCGGTCGGCCCGAATGGGCCCGGCCGCCGCCGGCCGGTGATTACCGGCGCGCGAGTGGTTACAATTGAAACCATCGCGCTGCGGCGCCCTGCATCGACATCGAGGCCTGGATGAAACTCGGATCCCTGAAGGAAGGCGGCCGCGACGGCACGCTGATCGTCGTCTCGCGCGACCTGACCCGCGCCGTGCGCGCCACCGGCATCGCCGACACCCTGCAGCGCGCGCTGGAGGATTGGTCGAACGCCGCGCCGCGCCTCAACGCCCTGTCGGACGCACTCAACGAGGGCCACGCCGCGGATGCCTTCGAGGTTGATTTCGCCGCCCTGGCCGCACCCTTGCCGCGCGCCTACGAGTTCGTCGACGGCAGCGCTTACCTGCCGCACGTCGAGCGCGTGCGCCGCGCCCGCGGCGCCGAGGTGCCGGAAAGCTTTTACGTGGATCCGCTGATGTACCAGGCGGTCAGCGCCGGTTTCTACGGCCCGCGCGACCCGGTGCGCGTGGTCAGCGAGGACTACGGCATCGACCTGGAAGCCGAGGTCGTGATCGTCACCGACGACGTGCCCATGGCGGCGACGCCCGAGGCGGCGGCCGCGCACATCCAGCTGATCGGCCTGGTCAACGACGTGTCCCTGCGCAATCTGATTCCGAACGAGCTCGCCAAGGGCTTCGGTTTCCTGCAGTCCAAGCCGCGTTCGGCGCTGAGCCCGGTGTTCGTCACCCCCGACGAACTCGGCCCGGCCTGGATCGACAGCAAGGTCCACCGCCCGCTGCTGACCCACATCAACGGCGCATGGTTCGGCGCGCCCGAGGCCGGCATCGACATGCAGTTCAATTTCGCCCAGCTCGTGGCCCACGCCGCCAAGACCCGGCCGCTGTCGGCCGGCACCATCGTCGGCTCCGGCACCGTGGCCAACGAAGACACCAGCCTGGGCGCGTCGTGCTTCGCCGAGAAGCGCACCGTGGAGACCTTGGAGCACGGCAAGCCGTCGACGCCCTTCATGAAGTTCGGCGACACCGTGCGCATCGAGATGCTCGACGCCGAAGGCCGCAGCATCTTCGGCGCGATCGAACAGCGCATGGAACGTCCTTCCGCCTGACGGCAGCGGCGCGTACGACGAGAGGTCGTCTGACGGCACGGCGCAACCGGTAAGGTTTGCGTCCTGCCGATCGGGCAGGGCAAGCGAGGCGCATCCGGGTGAGCGAACAATTACGGTTGTATTCGTACTGGCGTTCCAGCGCCTCGTATCGGGTGCGCATCGGCCTGAACCTCAAGGGCCTGGACTACGAGACCGTGCCAGTCCACCTGGTCCGTGACGGCGGCGAACAGCACGCCGCCGCCTATCGCGAACTCAACCCGCAGGGGCTGGTGCCGGTGCTGCAGCACGGCCAGCGCACCCTGACCCAGTCGATCGCGATCCTGGAATACCTCGACGAGACCTGGCCGCGGCCGAACCTGCTGCCGACGACCGCGCGCGAGCGCCATCGGGTACGCGCGATCGCCCAGACCATCGCCTGCGAAATCCACCCGCTCAACAATCTGCGCGTACTGAAGTACCTCGACGGCACCTGGAACGTGCCGCAGCCCGAGCGCGACGGCTGGGTCAAACACTGGATTTCCGAGGGCTTCGCTGCGTTGGAGACCATGCTGGTCGAGGACGAGGCCACCGGCACCTTCTGCGTCGGCGACCTGCCCGGGCTGGCCGACTGCTGCCTGGTGCCGCAACTCTATAACGCGCGCCGTTTCGGCGTGCCGCTCGAGGATTTCCCGACCCTGCTGCGGATCGAAGCGACCTGCCTGGCCTTGCCCGAGTTCGACGCCGCACGTCCGGAAAACCAGCCGGACTGCCCGCCGGGCTGAGGCCGTCGCGCCGAGCGTTCGCGGCTCCTCGCGGCCCACAAAAAAGCCGGCCGTCTCGCGACGGCCGGCTTTGTCTTGCGTGCTGCGTCCGCGTCAGTGCTGCGCGGCGGTCGCGTCGTACATGTCCGCGTAGGGATCGTGCTCGCCGGTGCCGCCTTCGGACAGGCGGAACTTCAGCGCCAGGCCGTCGCGCGAGTCGGCCGCCTTGAGCGCCTCTTCCATTTCGATCCGGCCCTCTTTGTAGAGGCGGAACAGGCACTGGTCGAACGACTCCATGCCTTCTTCGAGCGACTCTTCCATCGCCTGCTTGATCTCGTGGACCTGGCCGCGGCGCATCAGATCGCGCACGTGCGGGGTGTTGATGAGGATTTCCGCGGCCGGCAGGCGGCGTCCGTCGAGGCCGATCACCAGGCGCTGCGACACAACCGCCTTGAGGTTCAGGGCGAGGTTCATCAACACGTTCTTGTGCGCGGCCTCGGGGAAGAAGTTGAGGATGCGCTCCAGGGTCTGGTCGGCGTTGTTCGAGTGCAGCGTCGCCAGGCACAGGTGACCGGTTTCGGCGAAGGCGATCGCCGCCTCCATGGTCGTGGCGTCGAGGATTTCGCCGATCAGGATCACGTCCGGCGCTTCGCG
Organism: Lysobacter antibioticus; assembly: GCF_000731095.1. Classification (GTDB taxonomy): domain Bacteria; phylum Pseudomonadota; class Gammaproteobacteria; order Xanthomonadales; family Xanthomonadaceae; genus Lysobacter; species Lysobacter antibioticus_B. The sequence goes on from NZ_JMTZ01000021.1 coordinate 28,147, forward strand.
CATCGCGTTCTTGAGCGCGTTGTGGAAGGCGTGGGTGTCCAGGCCGACCTCGCGCTGGTTCACGATCGACTTCTTGTGCTTGTGCAGATACTCGATCGGATCCTCGATGGTGAGGATGTGCCCGGCGGTATTGCTGTTGCGGTGGTCGATCATCGAGGCCAGCGTGGTCGACTTGCCCGAGCCGGTCGAACCGACGATCAGGACCAGGCCGCGCGGCGCCATGATGATCTGTTTGAGCACCTGCGGCAGCTGCAGCTCTTCGATGCTCGGAATGATGCTGCGGATGGCGCGGATGACCATGCCGACTTCGCCGCGCTGCTTGAAAACGTTGATGCGGAAACGGCCGGCGTCGGGCAGGGCTAGCGCCATGTTCAACTCCAGGTCACGCTCGAACAGCGGTACCTGGCCCTCGTCCATCAACGAATAGGCGATCTTCTTGACCATGCCCGGGGGCAGACCGGTATTGCCGAGCGGGTACAGGCGACCCTCGACCTTGATGTACACCGGCGCGCCAGTCGTCAGGAACATATCCGACGCGTTTTTTTCCGTCATCAGCTTCAGGAAATAGCCGATGTCCATGCATTCACACCCCTTGTTGACGGCGCGCGCCGTTGCAAGCACGCTGCCGGCTTCCGACAATGTCCGTGCGACATCCCTTCCGTACGGCGCTCCCCAATGACCGCAAGCTTCGCACAAATTCGATTGCCGCTGCTGGCCGCAGTTCTCGCTTCCGGGCTGGCCGGCTGCGCCTCCACGCCTCCGCCGACCGGAGAACTGTCCTCCGCGCAGCAGGCGGTCATGCGCGCGGCCGACGCCGACGCCGACCAATATGCGCCGCAGGACCTCAATGCCGCGCGCACCGCGCTGAGCGCGGCCCAGGCCGCGCTGTCGCAGGGCAAGGACGAGGATGCGCGGCGTCTGGCGCTGGCCGCGGCGGCCGAGGCCGACCTGGCCTACGCCCACAGCCGCGAGACCCTGACCCAGGCCGAACTCAACCAGCGCAGGACCGAGATCGCAGAATTGCGCAATCGCCTGCAGGGAGGCGACCGATGAGCGCGCGCTTTCGCGTTATGCGCCTGTCGGCGCTTGCGGCCCTGTCCGTGGCCTGCGGCCTGGCCTTCGCCGCGCCCGCCGACGACCCCGAGGTCGCCCGCTTGGCGCAGCGGGTGACCGCGATCGAGGCCCATCCCGACGCCGCCGCTTACGGCGCCTTCGAGCGCCTGCGTGCGCGCCAGGCGATCGATGCGGTCCGCCAGGCCCGCAGCCGCGACCGCGTTTGGGCCCTGCGCATCGCCGACCGCCGGGTCGAGACCGCCGAGGTCGTGACCCGCACCCAGCTGGCCCAGCGCGAGGTCGACCGCCTCGATCGCGAGCGCAGCGAGCTGCTGGTCGAAGCCAGCCGCCGCGACGCCGACCGCGCCCGCGCCGAAGCCGAACGCCTGCGCGTGCAGGCCCAGATCCAGGCCGAGGAGGCCGAGCGCCTGCGCCAGGCCGCCGACCAGGAAGCCCTGGCGCGCCAGGAGGCCGAAGGCCTGCTTGACAACGTCGCCAACCAGCAGGCTTCCAAGCTGCGCGCCGCGCGCGAGCGCGACGCCGAGCTGGCGCGCAAGGAAGCCGAGCTGCTCGGCCAGTCCTCGACCCCGCCGAAGCCATCCAAGCCCAAGCCGAAGAAGAAGTAAGCCGTCCGGGTTTAGGCCTGGCCCAGCCAGGCCCCGTTCGGCCCAATGCGAGACCGGGTCGGCGGCTTGAAGCTGTGTCCTCGCCGTCGCGCCGCAGGCGCCCGCTGTCGGGCCGCGCCTTGCCGTATCGGGCGGCTGCGCTTCCGACGAACGGCGTGGGCCCGGAGCCCATTTTTGTGAGCGCCCGGGGCGCCGCTGTTCATATTTTCGGGTTTCGCTGTAAATATTCGATAAAACAATGAGTTAATTCTGCGTTTGGCGCTCGTGGCCGCGGCTGTCCCGGCCCTGAAAACGGTTGCAGAGCGCCCTTGCCGGATCCCAGGCACAGGAGTAGGGTCAAATACCCAAGCGGTTCTCCGACCGCTTGGCGAAGAGCCAGGCCGATGACCGATACGCCCTTTCCGCAGGACCCCGCCGCCGCACATCTGCATGCGGCCGGGTTGCGTGAAGTGGACGCCGCACCGCGCCTGATGATCCTCACGGTCCCCCGCAACGCCCTGGTCTGACGGCCGGGGCGTTTGCATTCGTGCTGAAGGAGGCTTTCATGTTCGAAGAACAACCGCAGCCTGAAATCGACGCGCTCATCAAGAGCAATCCGGAATTCAAACAGCTCTACCAGCGCCACAAGGACCTCGACAAAAAGGTCATGGACGCCGAGCTCGGCGTATTGCCGATCGACGACACCACCCTGGGGCAGATGAAGCGCGAGAAGCTGGCTGCAAAGGACCGCTTGATCCAGTTGTACGACCAACAGCATTGATCCAGGCGGCATCGGCGCTACGACGCCGGTGCGGCGCCCGTCGGGAAGGAGTTTCCCGGCGTTGATCGTATGGACCCCGGCCCGCCTGCGGCCGACGGCTCCAGGTTTAGCGCGGGCGGTGGCGGCCATCCTCGTCGGTCGCCACCGCTCGCGGCTACCGAATCTCTCGGTGCCCAATCTCTCAGTGCCGAATCTCTCATGCAGCAGGATCGAGGCGCTTCGCCGGCCGCGAAACGTGGTCTGCGTCGCCGCCTCGCGTCCTCGCGCGATGCGAACGCGCCCGTAGCGCAGCGCAGTCCGCCGAGGCCTCGCTAGAATGGCCGGGTCCGCCGCATGGTCGCGGCCTACAGGATTCGCATGGCCACTCATTCCTCCGTACTCGAACTCATCGGCCAGACCCCGATCGTCAAGGCCCAGCGCCTCGACACCGGCGTCTGCGAGCTGTACTTCAAGCTCGAATCGCAGAACCCCGGCGGTTCGATCAAGGACCGCATCGGCCTGTCGATGATCGAAGCGGCCGAGAAGGCCGGCAAGATCAAGCCCGGCGACACCCTGGTGGAAGGCACCGCCGGCAACACCGGCATCGGCCTGGCCCTGGTCGCCCAGCAGAAGGGCTACAAGCTGCTGCTGGTGGTGCCCGACAAGATGAGCCGCGAAAAGATCTTCAACCTCAAGGCGATGGGCGCGCAGGTCGTGCTGACCCGTTCGGACGTGGCCAAGGGCCACCCGGACTACTATCAGGACCTCGCCGAGCGCATCGCCAGCGAGACCCCGGGCGCCTATTTCATCAACCAGTTCGGCAACCCCGACAACCCGGCCGCGCACGAGTTCGGCACCGGCCCGGAGATCCTCGAACAAATGGGCGGCGACCTCGACGCCATCGTCTTCGGCTGCGGCAGCTCCGGCACCATGACCGGCCTGTCGCGCGCCTTCGCCAAGCTCTCGCCCAAGACCGAACTGGTCCTGGCCGACCCGGTCGGTTCGATCCTCGAGGAATACATCAACCGCGGCACCCTCTCGGACAAGTCGGCCAGTTGGATGGTCGAGGGCATCGGCGAGGACTTCCTGCCGCCGATCTCCGACTTCACCCGGGTCAAGAAGGCCTATGCGATCAGCGACAAGGAAAGCTTCCTGACCGCGCGTTCGCTGCTCGAGAAGGAGGGCATCCTCGGCGGTTCCTCGACCGGCACCCTGCTGGCGGCGGCGCTGAAGTACTGCCAGGAACAGACCGAGCCCAAGAAGGTGCTGGTGTTCGTCTGCGACACCGGCAACAAGTACCTGTCGAAGATGTACAACGACTACTGGATGCTCGACAACGGCTTCATCCAGCGCGAACAGCACGGCGACCTGCGCGATCTGATCCTGCGCCCGTACTCGCAGCGCGACACGGTGGTGGTCGGCCCGGGCGACCTGCTGGTCACCGCCTACCAGCGTATGAAGCTGTACGACGTCTCGCAGCTGCCGGTCATGGACGGCGAGCACATCGTCGGGATAGTCGATGAGAGCGACGTCTTGTTGCACGTGTACGGCGACGAGTCGCGGTTCCGCGACCCGGTCTCGACCGCCATGGTCAGCAAACTCGACAAGATCCCGGTCGGCCAGCCGATCGAATCGCTGCTGCCGGTGTTCGACCGCGGCCATGTCGCCATCGTCGTCGACGGCGAGCGCTTCCTGGGCCTGATCACCCGCATCGACCTGCTCAACTTCCTGCGCCGCCGCGTGCAGTAAGCGCCGCGGGCCTCCGCCGCGCGCCGGGCGGAGGCCACGTCGGCTTCAGGGGTAGGAGCGGCGCGAGCCGCGACCCGTAGCCGCCTGCGAAGCACGAATCCAGGGCGGCCTGCTGCGCTCCTGCCCGGAAGCGTTACCTCCGCCTCCGCGGCCACGCCGACCCGCATTCAGCTTGCGTCCGGCCGTCCAAGCCAAGCCTCCGGACCGCCCTCGGTCATCGGCATACCCCGCCTGCATCCGACCTGAAGTAAGGCGTCGTCACGGCGGCCGCACACGGAGGCAATGTTAGAATTCCCGGTTGCGCCAATGAGCGGAATCGGAAGCATTCAATGAGCCAACAGCAGCCGGAAGACGGGGCCCGCAAGCTCGGCCTGGGTACCCTCGCGATCCACGCCGGTCAGTCGCCCGACCCGAGCACGGGCGCGGTGATGCCGCCGATCTATGCGACCTCGACCTATGCCCAGAGCAGTCCCGGCCAGCACCAGGGCTTCGAGTACTCGCGCAGCCACAACCCGACCCGCTTCGCCTATGAGCGCTGCATCGCCGGCCTCGAAGGCGGCAGCCACGGCTACGCCTTCGCTTCAGGCCTGGCCGCGACCTCGACCATCCTCGAACTGTTCGATGCCGGCAGCCACGTCATCGCGATGGACGATGTGTACGGCGGCACCTACCGTCTGTTCGAACGCGTCCGCCGCCGCTCCGCCGGCCTGGACTTCAGCTGGGTCGACCTCAGCGACCCCGCCGCGTTCGAAGCCGCGATCCGTCCGGAGACCAAGCTGGTCTGGATCGAGACCCCGACCAACCCGCTGCTGAAGCTGGTCGACATCGCCGCCATCGCCGCGATCGCGCGCAAGCGCGGGCTGGTGGTGGTAGTCGACAACACCTTCTCCTCGCCGATCCTGCAGCGCCCGCTCGAACTCGGCGCGCACATCGTCATGCACTCGGCGACCAAGTACCTCAACGGCCACTCCGACATCGTCGGCGGCATCGCCGTGGTCGGCGACGACGCCGACCTCGCCGAGCGCATGACCTTCCTGCAGAACGCGGTCGGCGCAGTGCAGGGGCCGTTCGATAGTTTCCTCGCCTTGCGCGGCCTCAAGACCCTGCACCTGCGCATGAAGGCCCACTGCGAGAACGCGCAGGCGCTGGCCGAATGGCTCGAGACTCACCCGGCGGTCGAGAAGGTGATCTATCCGGGCCTCAAGTCGCACCCGCAGCACGAACTCGCCAAGCGGCAGATGCACGGTTTCGGCGGCATGGTCAGCATTTACGTCAAGGGCGGCCTCGACGGCGCGCGCCGGATGATGGAGCGCTGCGAACTGTTCACCATCGCCGAATCGCTCGGCGGCGTGGAAAGCCTGGTCAACCACCCGGCCGTGATGACCCACGCCTCGATTCCGCCGGACCGCCGCGCCGCGCTGGGCATCACCGACAACCTGGTGCGCCTGAGCGTGGGCGTGGAGGACGTCGAAGACCTGCGCAATGCGCTGGCTGGAGCCTTGCAGTGACGACAAGCGCGCGCCGTGCGACAGGCGGGATCGCCTGGTATGCATTCGGGGCGTTCTTGCTGCTTTTCAGGGAACGCTCCCTGTTCGCGCGTCTCGTTTCGCGCGACGTGGGTTCGCGTTACAAAGGTTCGGTATTCGGCATCCTTTGGTCGCTGCTGAATCCGCTCGCATTGCTGTGCGTTTTCGGTTTCGTCTTCGGGGTCGTCTTTCAAGCGCGATGGGGCGTGGCCGGCGACACCAAAAGTTTTGCCCTGGTGCTGTTTTCCGGCCTGGTGCTGTTCCTGTTTGCGTCGGAGTGCATCAATCGGGCGCCGATGCTCATTCTGCAGAACAGTAATTATGTGAAAAAGGTGGTCTTCCCGCTCGAGTTGTTGCCGCCCGTGGTGGTCGGCGGCGCGGCGGTGAATCTGTGCATCTCGCTAGCCATCTTGCTCGTGGGACAGTTGGTGCTGGAGGGGGCGGTCCCGTTGAGCTGGATCAGCGTGCCCATTATCGTCCTGCCCTTGGCGGTCATGATGGCTGCGTGCGTGTTCTTGCTCTCTTCGCTCGGCGTGTTCTTGCGCGATCTCGGCCAGATAACCGGCCTGGTCACGATCGCCATGATGTATCTGAGCCCTGTGCTGTTTCCGATCGAATCAGTGCCCGAGCGGTACAGAGGCTTGTTGCAGCTCAATCCCCTGACCGTCCCGGTCGCGCAGTTGCGCGCCGCGACTCTCTATGGGCAGTGGCCGGATTGGGCCTGGCTCGGGCTCTACGCCTTGGCGGCTTATGTCCTGTTGGTGTTGAGCTTCGCCTGGTTCTGGCGCAGTAAGAACGGTTTTGCCGATGTCATCTGAAATCGCGATCGATGTAGTGGGGCTGCACAAGAGCTATCTGATTTTCGATAGCCCGGTGCATCGCTTATGGCAGATGCTGTTGCGCGGCAAGAAGCATTTCTTCCGCGAGCATCATGTCCTCAAGGGGATCTCGTTCCAGGTCAGGCGCGGCGAAACCGTCGGTCTGATCGGCCGCAACGGCTCGGGAAAGTCGACGTTGCTGCAGATCATTTGCGGCACGCTCGAGGCCAGCGATGGAGAGCACCGGGTCAACGGCCGGGTCGCGGCGCTGTTGGAGCTCGGCGCGGGTTTCAACCCCGAATATACCGGTGCGGAAAACGTCCGTATGAGCGCGCAGATCCTCGGGTTGAGCAACGACGAGGTGGATGCGCGCTTCGAGAGCATTTTGCGATTCGCCGACATAGGCGATTACGTCGACCAGCCCGTCAAAACCTATTCCAGCGGCATGTTCATGCGTCTGGCGTTCGCCGTCATCGCCCATGTCGACGCGGACGTCCTCATCATCGACGAGGCCTTGGCGGTGGGCGATGCCTACTTCGTGCAGAAATGCATGAGGTTCCTGCACACCTTCAGCTCATCCGGCGGCACGTTGCTGTTCGTAAGCCACGACAGCTCGACGATCACTTCGCTGTGCGATCGGGCTATCTGGCTGCAGGACGGAAAAGTCCGCATGGACGATGCTCCCAAGCAGGTGACCCAGGCGTATCTGGCGGACCTGTATCGGCAAGAGCAGGGCGACGACGAAGTGGCCCAGCAGATCCAGGAGCAAGGCAAGGCCTTGCTGCAGCATTTAGCCGACGACGATTACGCGGACGCCAGGCGCGATCTGGTCCTGAATTCGAATTTGCGCAACGACCTTGAAGTCAGCCGTTTCGACGAGACGGGCGATGTCTTCGGAAAGGGCGGGGCCCGTATCCTGGATACGCGCTTGCTCGACGAGCACGGCGCCCGACTGCAGTGGGCCGTGGGCGGGGAGCCGGTTTCGCTAGTGGTGACGCTGCACTGCTCCGAGGCGATCTCCGGCCTGATCGTCGGCTTCCTGGTGCGCAATCGCCAGGGCTTGTCGCTGTTCGGCGAGAACACGTATCTGTCGTATCTGGACCAGAAGCCCGAGTGCGGCGCGGACGAGACGTGGTTCGCGCGTTTCGATTTCCGTATGCCCATATTGCCGGCAGGCGAATATGCGGTGTCGGTTGCGGTGTCCGATGGCACTCAACGGGACCACGTCGTGCACCATTGGGTTCACGATGCGATCATCATCAGCAGCCATTCTTCGGCCGTGAGCACGGGAATGATCGGTATTCCGATGAAATCGATCGCTCTCGGAAAAATCGGCTGAGCGTCGACCGTATCGCGCACCGGCCCATGCGATGGGCCGGTGCGAGTTGCGATTACTGGCCGAATAAGCGCTTGAGCTTGTTGGCGAAGCGCCAGGATTTGGAAGCCTGCAGCCGCGCTTGGTAATTCTCGAGCTCGGCCGGCCCCATCGCCCAAAGCATGGGCGACACCTGCTTGCGGCCCATCAGCGTGGCCACCGCGCGCACCGGCCACCCGAGTGCCCAGGTGCGGCTGTTCATGGTCGCGTGAATCTGTTCGCGTAATGCGTCCGCGTAACGCTGTTCTTCGAGCAGCGGGTCCGGAAGCGGGCCATGCTGCCCGCGATGGACGCGGTTCCAATCCTGCACCAACTGCCTGATCCGGGTCGCGCTGCCGGGCGCCAGCAATAACGGCATGGCGTCGAACTTGCGCCAGATGGCGTGATGGTTGGACTGCCATTCTTCGGCCGAGTGCAGGGTGTAGGAGGACTCGGCCTGCTTCCAAAGACGATAGATCGAGGTGATCTCGCCGCCGCTGCCCACGTCGCAAACGTTGGCCGTGCGCATCATGAAATCCCAGTCTTCGGTCGTGGTCAGCGACTCGTCGAAAGTGATGCCGAGGTCGTGGAAGGCCGAGTGCGGAAACGCGATTGAAACCGGCGGCGTGTTGTTCTCGACCAAATGCTGGAGGAAATCGAACTCCTTCGGGTAGCGCGAGTCCATGCCGCCCACGGCCCGTACCGACGGGCTGCCGTAGTTCGTGCGTACCGGTTGCCAGGATTGCGCAACGGTTCTGCTGCGGAGCACTCGTCCGGGAGTCCGGTTGGCCAGCTTTCTGAACTCTTCGACCCAGTGCCCCATGACGATGTCGTCGTCGTCGAGGATGGCGATGTACTGGCCCTTGGCTTCGGAGAAGCCGACATTGAGCGGCCGCGTACGAGTGCCGTCGTCCACCTTGACGAGGCGGATGCGGTTTCGGATCGTGGCGTTGGTGTCCTCGATCACGCGCTCGACCGCCGTCACGCTTTCCGGAGGAAGCTTGTGGCCGATGATCAGGACTTCGAAGTCCTGATCGGTCTGCGCGGAGAGGCAAAGGAAGACGTCGCGCAACGTATCCAGCCGCTTGCCCTGGGTGCGCGTGATTACGCTCAGGAAGGGACGCTCGGCGTCGCCGTGGTCGTCGGTGTAGATCACCGCGTCGCGGCCGTGTCCGGGCAGGTACAGGCCGACGAACTGATTGGTGGTCGCGGTGGCGTCGACGCCGTCGCGAACGTGGGACATGACCCGCTGCAGCAACGCTCCGGTCGCCAAGGCCGGATGATAGCTAGGGAAGTACTGGTCGCTTTGGCTGAGTTTGACGTCCTTCGACTCGACCAAGTGCCAGCCCGATGTCTGCATCATCGTCTGCAGGCTGGCCTGGGTGAAGCCGCGAAGATGGGTGTGATCCAACAGGCCGGTCTTGGTGTAGTCCCATCGGCCGAAGGCGAGCTTGAAGCCTACATCGCGATGGGCGACGTTCGGCACCGAAACCGCCAGCGGGGCGCAATGGGCCTCGGATATGCGGCGCAGCATGGCCACTACTTTCTCGGGCTCGGCGACATGCTCCAGCGTGTCGATGATCGACATCGACGCGACGGCTTGGTCGCCGATCACCTGCCGAAGCGTGGCTTCGGCTCGTTCGATGTCGCTCAAGTCGAGCGCATGGGTCTGGAAACCGCGTGCGCCGAGTTGGGCCAATGCCTGGGTGTCGATGTCCAGGCCGATGTACTTGCGGCCAAGGTCGTCGCGTACATGCTCGGCGATCGGTCCCAGGCTGCAACCGATGTCGAGGTGCAGGCCTTCGCGGCTGTCGCCATGACCGGTCAGCAGGCTGATGACATGCCCGTAGACGTTATCGTGGAAATAGGGGTTGTCGTAGGTATTCATCAGAGGCTGAACCGGTGTTCGGTGTAGTGGTCGCCGCGGAACACCGAGACGGATCGCTGCTTGTCGATGGGGGTGGGCAGACGGCCTTCCGTTCGCCGGGTCTCGAAACTGTCCGCGGCGCGCTTGAGGTGCGCCAACGGGGACTTTCCGAAGCCCTCCAGCAATCGGGCGACTATTTCCGGGCGCGAGTATTTATGCGCCATCATCAGCGCCGCTTCGGCGGAGTAGTACTGCTCGGACGAAGTCGGTTGCCACTGGCCGTTATCGCCGAGGCGCTTGTCGTGGAACACCGCGGCCGAGGGCTGGTAGATGATGCTGTAGCCGGCCAGACGGGCACGCCACGAGAAATCGACGTCGTCGCAGTACAGGAAGAAGGACTCGGCATCGAAACCGTCGAGCTCGCGCAGTACCGGCAGAGGAATCAGCGCGCAGGCGGTCGTTGCCCAGCCGGTTTCGCCACTGCTCGCGTTGTACTCCTTGGGATGCTCCACCGGCAGTTGGCGGGCTTCGACCAATCCGACCTTGGCGTTCTGCAACGGCCTGGCGAGCTCTATCAGCGCATCGGGCGCGAGCATCACGTCGGGGTTCATGATCAGCACGACGTCGACCTGGCCGCCCTTTTCGATTGCCTCGACGGCGTGGGCGATCAAGGTGTTGTGACCGCGCGCCGAGCCCATGTTGCGGCCGAAATTCACGTTCTCGACGCTGCGCAGGGCCTCGGACGAGGCTGCGATCGACGCGATCGCGGCCTCATCGAGCACCGGCGCGGGCGAACTGTCGCCGTAGACCAGCGACACCGAGCTCATAGCGCCAGCGGCAATCGCAAGATCCGCGGCGCGATTGAGGTGGGCCACGGTCTGGACGATGCGTTCGGGCTCGTTGCCGTAGAGCACCGAGTGCACGCGCACGTGGCCAATGTTATGGATCTTGGCGGTCATAGCTGCTCCAACTCTCCCTCGCGCTGATCGATCCAGGCGCACAGGCGGCGTACGCCCGTAGCGGCATCGACCTTCGGCGACCAGCCCAGCGTGCCCAGGGACGCGTCGATGTTGCAGGCCGCATGGCGAACGTCGCCGTTGCGGTATTGAGCAGTGATATGCGGCGGCGGCGCGTCGTAGATCTCGGCGATGATACCGGCCAGCTGTTCGATCGAGAGCGACTCGCCGGTGCCGATATCGGCCAGGATTCCGCTCTTGTCGGAGGTGGCGGCCGCTACGATCGCGTCCGCGACGTCGTCGATGAAGACGAAATCGCGCAGCATCTTGCCGTCCTCGTAAAGCGGAATGCTCTTGCCGGCCTTGGCCAGCCGGGCGAACAGCGAGACGATACCGGTATAGGGGTTGGTCAAGGACTGGCCGGGTCCGTAGACGTTCTGCAGGCGCAGGACGTTGAGGGAGGTGCCGAATGCGAGGCACCACGCCGAGAGGATGTGTTCCTGGGCGAGCTTGGTGGCTCCATAGACGCTGGTCGGATCGGGGCGGGTAGCCGCGCAGCGGAACGGCTGGCTCCGCAGTCCCTGGAAATCCCACTGTCCTTGTTCGAGCATCTGGGCCGAGCGTTGGCCGGGATAGTGCGAGTTTCCGCTGGCGTCGAGCCATTCGCCTTCGCCGTATATGGCGCGGCTGCTCGACAGCACCATGCGTGCGGGTTTGATTTCGTTGGCCGCGAGCGCGTCGAGCATTCTCGTGGTGCCAACGACGTTGACCTGCGCATGGCGAGTGGCTTCGGTCAGGGATTGTCCCGTACCGGTTTCAGCGGCCAAGTGGACGATCGTGGTCGGACGGTGCTTGGACAGCACGTCGCTCCACGTCGCGGTTTCGGTCACATCGGCGACGATGAGCTCGACCTGAGGATGAAGCGCGGCCGGCCTCGTTCCGCTCTTATGGATCTGCGGATGCAGGTTGTCGACAGCGACGACCCGATCGAACGATTTCACGAGGGCTTCGGATATGGCACAGCCGATGAATCCGGCGCCGCCTGTGACGAGACAAATTTGGGTCATGCTTACTCCGAAGTTCTGGGAACGAGTGCCGCTACGGGTTTCTTGTTTTTCAGCGCGAGCATCGGCTTCTCGATGTAGTGCCACGACAGCGCCGCGCAGGCCAGGGCGATGGGCAAGCTGACGAGCGCATTCTCGAGCGCGCTAAGCTTGTTGCCGGCCAGATGGTTGACGATTTGCTGGACCAGGAAGCCGTACAGGTATAAACCGTAGGAAAAATCGCCGTAGCGGCCGGCTTTGGAAAGTACCGGGTGAGCTGCAAGGCTGAGTGAAAGCACGGATATCGGTAGTACCGCGTACAGGACGATCTCGCCGGCCCAGGCCGAGCTGGGTGGAACCAAGGCGACCACGCCGATCAGGAACAGGGCCAGACTGGGCTCGAGGTATTTCTCGAGTTTGGCCTGGGCGATGAAGGCGCCGATCATGAAGTAGGGGGCCACATCGAGCGCGCTGATCAGGTCGCTACCGTAGAAGACCGGATGCGCCGCGGGCGGGGCCAAACGCACGTAATAGATGCTGGCGGCGCAAAGAGCGAGCGCGAACCCGCCGAGGAGCCATTTCAGGCGCAGGCGGGCGCCGATGACGCAGACCAGCGGCAGGGTGAGATACATCGCGAATTCGACCGGCAGGCTCCACAGCGAGCCGTTCACCGCAACCGGATACGCGTTGTCCGCGAATACGCCGGGTAGGTCGTAGACCGGATACAGGAAAATGTTCTTGAGGTAGTGCAGCATCCGGCCGTTGGCGGCGTACTCGGCCAGCGGCAGCGCAGTCAGCGCCGGGCCGACGACGAAGGCGCTGAACAGGATGATCGCGATCAGCGCCGGGAAGATGCGCAGCGAGCGCTTGCGCATGTAGCGCGTCAGCACCGGCTCCAGGGTCCAACTGGTGAAGATCAGATAGCCGCTGATGACGAAGAAGATCTTCACCGCCAGCGCCTGCACCGAATTGCCGAGCAGCGCCGGGCTGGGCGTATTGGTCAGGGGATGCGCATGTCCGAAAATGACGGCCGCAGCGGCCAACAATCGCACTGCATCAAAATTGTTGACTCGCCCCATGCTTGCGTCTCGGATGCCGTTTGGATGTGAGGCGAACCCATCGAGCGTCGATTTCTCGATGGGGGCCGTTAGAGACACCGCACTGTGAAACAAGAATGCGGGAAAACTCTCACTGCGGAAAATTTGCCGTGAAGGCCGGGTGAAATGCCCGGCCAAAGCACACTGGCATGCGCAGTGAACTCAGTTCAGTTCGGCGGATAGTTGCGGAAGAAGTGTGAACAAATCCCCTACGAGGCCGATGTCGGCGATCTCGAAGATCGGCGCTTCGCCGTCCTTGTTGATCGCGACGATGGTGCCGGCGTCCTTGATGCCGGTCAGGTGCTGGATCGCGCCGCTGATGCCGACGGCGACGTAGAGCTCCGGCGAGATGATCTTGCCGGTCTGGCCGACCTGCATCTCGTTGGGCACGTAGCCGGCGTCGACCGCGGCGCGCGAAGCGCCCACGGCGGCGCCGAGCTTGTCGGCGAAGTCGTAGATGATCTTGAAGTTGTCCGCCGAACCCACGCCGCGGCCGCCGGAGACGACGCGCTTGGCGCTCTGCAGGTCGGGACGGTCGGACTTGCCGGCGGCCAGGCCGACGTAGCGGGTGTGGCTCGGCAGGCTCGCCTCGACCGAGGCGGCTTCGACCGCGGCGCTGCCGCCCTTCGCCGCTTCCGGCCAGGACGCGGTACGCACGGTGGCAACCACGGTGTGGTCGGCGGGCGCTTCGACGGTGACGATGGCGTTGCCGGCGTAGATCGGACGCTTGAAGGTGTGGCTGCCTTCGACGGCCATGACGTCGGAGACCTGGGCGACGCCGAGCAGGGCGGCGACGCAGGGCATGAGGTCCTTGCCGAAGGTGGTGCTGGGGCCGAACACGTGGCTGTAGCCCTTGGCCAACGCGGCGACCTGCGGCGCGAGCACCTGCGCGATCGCGTTGGCGTTGGCGGCGTTGGCGATGGTCAGCACCTTGGCGACGCCGGCGATCTGCGCGGCTTCGGCGGCGACCGCGGCCGGGTCGGCGGCGAGCACGACGATGTCGATGGAGTCCGGCTTCAGCGCCTGCGCGGCCGACACGCACTTGGCGGTCGACGCGTTGAGCTTGCCGTTGAGATGTTCGGCGACGATCAGAACTTTGCTCATTACAGCAGCCCCTTAGCCTTGAGTGCGGCGACCAGTTCGGCCGCGTCCTTGACCATCACGCCCTTGCTGCGCTTCGGCGGCGGTGCGTAATGGGTGGTCTTAAGCGTGTCGCCGGTGTCGACGCCGAGATCGGCGAAGGCGATGGTCTCCAGCGGCTTGCTCTTGGCCTTCATGATGTCGGGCAACTTGATGAAGCGCGGCTCGTTGAGGCGCAGGTCGGTGGTGACCACCGCCGGCAGGTCGATTTCCAGCGTTTCCAGGCCGGCGTCGACTTCGCGCGTCACCGTGGCCTTGCCGCCTTCGACTTCGAGCTTGGAGGCGAAGGTCGCCTGCGGGCGGCCCCACAGCGTGGCCAGCATCTGGCCGGTCTGGTTGGCGTCGTCGTCGATGGCCTGCTTGCCGAGGATGACGATGTCCGGCTGTTCCTTCTCGATCAGCTTGAGCAGGGCGCGCGCGGCGGTCAGCGGCTGGATCGGCTGGTCCGAGACCACGTGCACGGCGCGATTGGCGCCCATGGCCAGGCCGTTGCGCAGGTGCGCCTGGGCGTCGGCCGGGGCGATCGTCGCGACCACGACCTCGGTGGCGATGCCCTTGTCGCGCAGGCGCAGGGCTTCTTCCAGGGCGATTTCGTCGAAGGGATTGGCCGACAGCTTGACGCCGTCGGTGACCACGCCGGAGCCATCCGGCTTGACCTGAATGCGGACGTTGTAGTCCACCACGCGCTTGTAGCCGACGAGGATCTTCATCGTGCGGGGATTCCTTGTGGGGTGCTGAGCCAGGAGCGGCCGAGAGCCCCCAATTCTAGCTGAGACGGCCCACGTACGCAGGTCGGGGCCAGCTCGGCCTGGCATCTGAACCCTCCACGACCTGCAGCGCCAGCGCCATCCCGTATGGTGGGATTTGCGACGTATCCGGCTGGACGCCGGGCTTTAGGGGCTTGCAGCCGTAAGGTTCGATCAGGCGCCATCGCGACGGGTGCCGATCTGAGGGCGTTGCAGGTATGAATGTGCCGCGGCACTGCAGTGCCAACCGCGACCTGGGGGCTATCGCCGAAGCTGAGTTCGAGGCGCGCCTTAGGGGGAATTCGCTGCTTTCCGGCTACGTCACCGGATCTTCGACGGTCAGAATCTGGGCGCCGCTCCAACTGGCGCCCGGGTCCAGGTGGACGGGTTTGAGTACCTGCGCCGCTTCGATGCAGACGAAGCGGCCGTACTCGCCGGCACCCAGGTCGCCCATGCCGGCGGCCAGTTCTGCCCCGGGATTCCATATCACCGTGTCGGCGAAGCCTTCGGCTTCTATGCGCAACAGATCCACGCCATCGGTGACGCGCACGGTGCCGACGGTGCCGGCGTAGATACGGTCGACTTCGCCTTCGAAGCGTACCGGCGCGTCGGCGGCCGGCTGAGGCTCGTTGCCGCGCACGCAATCCAGGAACGGCGACCGTTCGAGTCCGTGCACGAGCGTTCCGGCTACATCGGCCACACGCAGGTAGGTATGCAGCGCGGCGGTGAATTGGAAGGCGGTGCTGTCCGAATTGTGCACATTCAGGGCGATTCGCAGCCGGTTCTCGCCCGGTTCCAGCGACAACACGGCTTCAAAGCGATGCGGCCAGCGAATTCGGGTCTGTTCGCTGTCGCTCAGGCGAAACGCCAGTCGCGGCAGTTTCGAGCCGGTGGTATCCAGCACTTGCCAGTCCAACGTTCGCACGAAGCCGTGGCGCGGTCCATCGCCGCGTTCGCCGAATTGCGGAAAGATCACCGGGACGCCGCCGCGGATCGCCTTGCCGGCACCGAAGCTCGCGCGCGGGCTCAGGTAGAGGCGTTCCTGTCCACGGCAGTGCCAGGACAGGGCATGGGCACCGAACGCGGTGGCCTGGATTTCGCCTCCTCCCGGCGCCTGGAGGCGAAGGGCGTTGGGGGCGGTGCCGTTCGAGTCGGAAGCCACGAGCCTGTCCTTGGTTGGGTTGGGGCCCGTCGTCGGCGCGCCGACGGCGTGTCCCGCATGCCGTTTGGGAGGATTCTAAAGCCGTGGCCCGGCGTGCCGACTGGCCATGCAGTCACGATACATGAAGCCCCCAACTGCCCGGCCGGGCTATTCTTGCCCATCCCCAGTCTTTCGGAGCCGGGATGCTGCATCCTGTCGTATTGAGCGGCGGCAGTGGTTCGCGCCTGTGGCCATTGTCGCGCGAGAACCAGCCTAAGCAATTCCTGTCGCTGATCGGCGATCGTTCGCTGTTCCAGGAAACGGTGCTGCGCGCTTGCGCCCTGCCGCAAGCGGGTCTGCCGGTGACCGTCTGCGCCGAGGGGCATCGCTTCATGGTCGGCGAGCAATTGCAGGGGATCGGTGTGGGCAGCGGCGGCATCCTGCTCGAACCCAGCGCCCGCAACACCGCGCCGGCGATCGCGTTGGCCGCCTTGCATTTGCTCGCCCAGTACCCCGACGCAGTGATGCTGGTGCTGCCAGCCGATCACCTGATCGAGGACGAATCGGCCTTCCGGGCCGCGGTGGAGCGTGCGGCCGTGCTGGCCGAGCAGGGCTGGCTGGTCACCTTCGGTATCCAGCCGGACTATCCGGAAACCGGCTACGGCTACATCGCCCGCGGCGAGGCCCTCGGCGAGGACGGCTACCGAGTCGCCCGCTTCGTCGAGAAGCCGGCCCTGGCGACGGCGCAAACTTATCTGGCCGAGGGCACGTATTCGTGGAACTCGGGCATGTTCCTGTTTAAGGCCGAGCGCTATCTCCAGGAACTCGCGCGTTATGCGCCGCAGATCCATGCCGCCGCGACCGCGGCTCATGCGGCGGCGCAAAGCGATCTGGATTTCATCCGCGTCGGCAAGGACGAGTTCGCCGCCAGCCCCAGCGATTCGATCGACTACGCGGTCATGGAGAAGACCGATCGCGCCGCGGTGGTGCCGGTCAGTTGCGGCTGGAGCGACATCGGTTCCTGGTCGTCGTTGTGGTCGGTGGCCGAGCGCGACGAAGACGGCAACCGTTACGAAGGCGACGTGATCTCCCTGGATACGCGCGACAGCCTGGTGCGTGCCTCGGAACGGCGCCTGATCGCCACGATCGGGGTCGAGGACCTGGTCATCGTGGATACGCCCGACGCGACCCTGGTCGCGCGCAAGGACCGGGTTCAGGACGTCAAGACCATCGTCGATCGCCTTAAAAAGGCCGGGCGCCAGGAGCATCTGTTTCATCGCAAGGTCTACCGGCCTTGGGGTTATTACGATTCGATCGATGTGGGGCCGCGTTTCCAGGTCAAGCGCATCGTGGTCAAGCCGGGCGCGGCCCTGAGCCTGCAGAAGCACCGCAAGCGTGCCGAGCACTGGATCGTGGTGTCCGGCGTGGCCGAAGTGACCTGCGACGACAAGGTATTCGACTTGCACGAGAACCAGAGCACCTACATCCCGCTGGGTAGCGTCCATCGCCTGCGCAACAACGGCACCGAGCCGGTCGAGTTGATCGAGGTGCAGTCGGGCGCGTATCTGGGCGAAGACGACATCGTCCGTCTCGAGGACGTGTACGGGCGTTCGTAAGCGGTCCGTCGCGTCCGCGCACGAAAAACCGGCCGCGAGGCCGGTTTTTTCTTTATGGCCCCGCCGAGGCGAGGGCGTGCCGACGCCCGCCTGTGAGGGCGCGAGCGGCTCAATCGACCTGCATCGTCGCCAGCAGCTCGGCCAGCACTTCGGCGAAACGCTCGGCGCTGCCTTCGGCGTGAGCGAAAAACAGCGAGGGTTCGCACAACTCCAGCTCCAGCAACTGCGGCTTGCCTTCGCCGTCGCGGATCAGGTCGACGCGGGCGTACGGCAAGGGCTCTTCGAGATCGAGCCGCGCCGTCATCGCGGTCAGTGCATGCAGGGCGACCCTGCGTTCGTCGTCGCCGGCCTCGCGCGCGGCGATGCGTTCCACCGCGCGCAGGTTCAAGGCATCCTCGCGTTGCAGCATCGCGCCTTTGCGGATGGCATGACTGAACACGCCGTTGAAATGCATCAGTGCGGTCTCGCCGTCGCGATCGACCGAGACCAGATAGGGCTGCAGCATCGCGCTGCGGCCCTCGTCGAGCAGGCGCGCGAGGTGATTGGCCGCGGCGAATTCCTGCGCGCGCGCATAACGCTGGGTGTCGCGCGAGCCGGCGCTGATCGCGGGCTTGACCACGAATTCGTCGGCGTCCGGATGGGCGGCGAGAAACTCCTGAAGGGCCGGCAGCGCATCCATGTCGGGTTCGACGAACGCGCTCGGCACCACCGGCACGCCGCGCGCGGCCAGGTCGGCCAGATAATGCTTGTCGGTATTCCAGCGCACCACCGGCCAGGGATTGAGCAGGCGCGTGTGGGCGTCGACGCGTTCGCACCAGGCCAGGAATTCATCGAGGCGTTCGGTGTAGTCCCAGGGCGAGCGCAGCAGTACGGCGTCGTATCGTGCCCAGGCCACGCTGGGGTCGTCCCAGGCGCGGATCTCGGCGGCGATGCCGCGTGCGGTGCAGGCCTGAAGCAGGGGCGACAGGTCGTCGTCCTGCCCGGCGGCGGCGATGGCGGTGACCAGGGCGAGTCGGCTCATGTCGCAAGTCTAGCGTCGGCACACGATCGGAGCATTGTCGCGGTATTGCCCGAAAGTCCGCTACGTCCGGACCCGGCCGCAGGCTAAACTGCGCCCATCCCGCAAAGGAGTTGTCCCATGGCCGAGGCCATCGCCGCGACGCCCGTCGGCGCCGCGAAGAGCAAGCTGTACCCCAGTGCGAAACAAGCCCTGCAGGACGTGGTGGCGGACGGGCAGACCCTGGCCGTCGGCGGCTTCGGCCTGTGCGGCATTCCCGAGGCCCTGATCGGCGCGCTGCGCGACAGCGGGGTCAAGGGCATTACCGCGATCTCCAACAACGCCGGCGTCGACGGTTTCGGCCTCGGCCTGCTGCTCGAAACGCGTCAGATCAAGAAAATGATCTCGTCCTACGTCGGCGAGAACAAGGAATTCGAGCGCCAGTTCCTGTCCGGCGAACTCGAACTCGAATTCAATCCGCAGGGCACCCTGGCCGAGCGCCTGCGTGCCGGCGGCGCCGGCATCCCGGCCTTCTTCACCCGCACCGGCTACGGCACCGTGGTGGCCGACGGCAAGGAGACGCGCGAGTTCGACGGCCACCATTACGTCATGGAAACCGCACTCAAGGCCGACGTGTCGCTGGTCAAGGCGTGGAAGGCCGACAAGGCCGGCAACCTGGTGTTCCGCAAGACCGCGCGCAACTTCAACCCGGCCTGCGCGATGGCCGGCAAGGTCTGCATCGCCGAAGTCGAGGAACTGGTCGAAGTCGGCGCGATCGATCCCGATCACGTGCACCTGCCGGGTATCTACGTCGACCGGATCGTCGTCAATGCGACCCCGGAGAAGCGCATCGAGCAGCGGACGGTGCGGGCTGGGTGAGTGGGCGGGCCGTCCTGATCTTATGCGCATCCTTGCGATCGATGCGCTTAGGTTGGAGCGGTCGCTGCGGCTCGCACGCCGGTTTTCTCGAGTCGGAGCGGATCGGCGTCGCCGGTTTTCTGCTTCGTCGATTTCGATGCGTCCAGCTAAAAGGAAAAAACTCTCGGAGCCGATCGTCGCAGACCGATTTTCTCCGTAGTCGATTCGATACATCCAGCTATACGGGAAAAGCTTCCGGAGCCTGTCGTCGTAAACCGACTTTCTCCGTCGGCACTTCAATTGCGTCCACCTATACAGGAAGAATTACCAATGTCTTGGTCCCGCGATGAAATGGCGCAGCGCGCCGCGCAGGAACTCACCGATGGCGCCTACGTCAACCTCGGCATCGGCCTGCCGACGCTGGTCGCCAACTTCATTCCCGCCGGCATGGACGTGTGGCTGCAGTCCGAGAACGGCCTGCTCGGCATCGGTCCGTTCCCGACCGAAAGCGAGATCGACGCCGACCTCATCAACGCCGGCAAGCAGACCGTGACCGCGCGCCAGGGCGCGAGCTATTTCGGCAGCCACGACAGCTTCGCGATGATCCGCGGCGGTCATATCGATCTGGCGATCCTCGGCGCGATGCAGGTCACCGACAAGGGCGACCTGGCCAACTGGATGGTGCCCGGCAAGATGGTCAAGGGCATGGGCGGCGCGATGGATCTGGTCGCCGGCGTCAAGCGCGTGGTCGTGCTGATGGAGCACAGCGCCAAGAACGGCGAGCACAAGATCCTGTCCGAATGCACGCTGCCGCTGACCGGCCTGGGCGTGGTCAATCGGATCATCACCGAGCTTGCGGTGATGGACGTCACCGAGCGCGGTCTGGTGCTGGTCGAGACCGCGCCGGGCGTGAACGAAGACGAACTGCGCAGCAAGACCGGCGTGCCTTTGCTGAGCGCCTGAATAGCGTAACTGCGGCGTCGCGAGCGCTGGCAAAAGCAAGCTCTCCGGAAAATTGAGACGTGTTTCTCAATTTATGGTGCATGTGTTTTTTGCGGCCATTGAAGTATCTGCGCCGCGGATGCAGGATGCGGCGCTGCTTTTACTTGGCTGGTCGCTATGCGCAATTTGGCTTTTCTGGGGATGCTGGTCCTGCTTGCGGTCGGCTGCACGTCATCCGACTCCGGTTCTTCCTCAGTGGCTCAAAGGCTTGCGAGCGGAGCGGCGATGTCCGCTCCGGCAATGCGTTCGGCGCCGACTCCATTCGCAGATCCGTTATCGGTGCGGCTTGCGACGCGTCGCATCGCCGCCGCCGGATTCGCGCGCCTGCCCGATCGCGGTGACCTGGCCGCTTATCCGTCCAGGCAAACCGCCATCTCCGAAGGCGCCTATACCTGGCATCGCGTCGAACTGAGTGAACAACACGCGCTCGCCGCGACCGTCCGCGGTCATCTGCGCATCACCGCGCCCTCGGGCGAAAAACTCGACTTCCGTTACGAGCGCCATGTCGAACATCCGAGCGGCGACTGGACCTGGGTCGGGCGCATCGATCGCGGCGGCCTCGCGCAGGAGGCCATCATCACTTTTGGCGAACGCGCCGTGTTCGGCAGCATCGCCCAGCCCGGCAAGCCCGCGCTGAAGTTGACCTTGCGCGACGGCAAGTCCTGGTTGATCGAGACCGATCCGGCGAAGCTGGCGCTGCTCGAAAATTCGATCGGCCCCGATCATGCCGACGACTATCTGATACCGAGCGCGGCGGCGAACGCTTCGAGCGTCGCGCCGGCCAGCGCTTCTATCGGCGCCGCCGAGACCGCGGCCGACGGCCAGGTCCTGGTCGATGTCCTGGTCGGCTACAGCAACGGGTTCGCCAACGGTTTGGGCGGCGCGTCCCAGGCCGTCACCCGGCTCAACTATCTGGTCGAAGTCACCAATCAGGCCTACGTCAACAGCCAGATCACCGCGCGTATCCGCATGGTCCATGCCATGCAAGTCAACTATGCGGACAGTTCCGACAACGGCAGCGCACTGGAAAAATTGACCGGCACGCGCACGACGCCGGTCGATCCGGCCTTCAATGCATTGCGTGCGGCGCGCGACCAGTACGGCGCCGATCTGGTCTCGTTCGTGCGCAAGTACGACCGCACTGCGCAGGACGGTTGCGGCATCGCCTGGCTGCTCGGCGGCGGCCAGCAGCCGATCACCACCTCATCGGCGCCCAACGGCTATTCGGTCGTCAGCGACGGGCGCCAGAACGATGGCGGCACGACCTATTTCTGCCGCGACGAAACCTTCGCGCACGAGTTGGGCCACAACATGGGCGCGCAGCACGATCGCGCGACGGCCTCCTCGGGCGGCAGCCTGCAGTACGGCGCTTACGCATATTCGTTCGGCTACAAGGCCGGCGCCGGCAGCGGCAATTTCTACGACATCATGGCGTATGGCGATGCGGGCCAGACCTCCTATCGGGTCTTCTCGAATCCGCGCATCACCAGCTGCGGCGGTTTCGCGTGCGGCGTCGGCGGCCAGGCCGATACGGCGCAGACCCTCAATCAGACCATGCCGATCATCGCGACGTTCCGGGCGACCGCCGTGCCGCAGCGGGTGGTCCGCGGCGACGTCAACGGGGATGGCTGGGCCGACTTGCTGTGGCGCAATGCTTCCGCGCATCAGTTCGCGCATTGGCTGGCCGGTTCGTCCGATGCTTTGCAAGGCTTCGCGAGCGCGGCCGGCTTCGACATGGTCTCTACCTACGATGTCGGGGCCGTCGGCGACTTCAACGGCGACGGCCGCGGCGATGTGCTGTGGAAGAACGAGGCTGAGCGGTTCCTCGTACTCTGGCTCAGTTCGGGCGGTGGCTACACGCAACAAGTGGTCGGCGGGTTCGAGCCGGATATGACGCTGGTCGGAAGCGGCGACGTCAACGGCGATGGACGGCACGATCTGATTTGGCGCTCGCTCGCCGGCAGCCGCCTGCGGGTTTGGCTGATGCAGGCCAATCAGGTCGCGTCGAAATGGGACGCGCCCATGCCGTCGTGGTTCCAGATCCTGGGCGTCGGCGACTTCGATGGAGACGGCCGCTCCGATGTGGTCTATGCCGACGATGCGCAGACCAGCCTGTACTTCAGCAGAGGCAATTACTTCGCCGGTCAGAGCGTCGGCGGACGTCCTGCGGGTTGGAGCTATGTCGACAGCGCGGACATCAACGGCGACGGTCGCGACGATATGGTCTGGCTCAATCCAGGACAGAACGTGCTGAGCTATTGGGTCATGAACGGAGCGTCGATCGTCGCTAATCCCGCTGTGGCAGGGCGGGCTGGCGAAACCTTCTTCGCCGCGCGCGACGTCAACGGAGATGGGCGCGCCGACCTGATCTGGAATGCGGCGGCGCAGCTCAAGGTCAATATCGATTTGACCGGGAGCAGTCAGCGCTACAGCAATGCTTATCCGGCCGGTTGGCAGATGCGGCGCTGAGCCCGCCCGCAAGCGCAACAGGGTTCTCGAAGGCCGCCGCAGGGCGGCCTTCGTATTTTGTTTATGTGCAACCTGGCACAGATTGAAGTCAATCCGTGACGCATGGCACCATTGGTGCACCCAGGGGGGCCGCACATGCGCAAATGGATATTGGTCGGGGCCGCTGCCCTGGCCTCGGCGTGCACGCAGACCGTGCCGCCAAGCTCGGACGCTGGCTTTTCCTATAGTGCTCGTGCGGATATGCCGATGGCGGTCGCGTCGCAGGCACAGCCGCCGATCCCCGTACCGCTGACGGCTGCCGAGGCCGAGCCGATCCGGATCGAGCCAGGGGCGAAGCCGCAGCGGCGCGGCGCCGCCACCTGGTGGCCGGTTCGCCTGGATTCGGCCCAATTGACGATCGCGGCCCGGCCGCAGGGCCGTCTGCGGCTGCGCACGCCCGACGGCGAGGTCCTGGCGTTCCGCTCCACCGGCGCATGGACCGGCGATCTGTCCGGGGCGCGGATCTGGACCGGGCGCAGCGACGGTCGGCAGCCGGGGCGGGCGGTGGTGTCCTTCGACGGCAGCCGCATCTCCGGCAGTGTCGACCGTCCCGGCGGCACGACCCTGCACCTGGCGACCGAACGCGACGGCACCTGGCTGATCGAGCCCGACCCGCCGCGGGCCGCGGCAGCGGCCACCTCGGCGGCGCAGTCGCAGGTCGACTACCTGATGCCGCCGGCCGCGCTGCCGGCCGATCCCGGCGTTGGCTCCGAGCAGGACGAGCGCGCCGGTGCGGACATCGTGGTCGCCTACACCAAGGGCTTCCGGGCGCGTTTCGATCAGCCCGGCGGCGGTGGGGACTATGGTCTGGCCCTGCGCCTGGACACCTTGTTCGGCGGCATCAACGCGGCGCTGTCCATGGGCATTAACGCAAGGGTGCGCATCGTTCATGCGGTCCAGGTCGATTATCCCGACGACACCGACGACCTGCAGGCCCTGCGCGAGCTGACCGGTGCCGACGGCGTGCCGGCGCACCCGGCCTTCGCCGAGGTGCGCCGCGCGCGCGACGCCTACGGCGGCGACATGGTCTACCTGGTGCGCAAATACGACGGCCCACAGGGCGGCCGTTGCGGCGCGTCCTGGATGATCGGCGGCGGGCTGACGCCGTACGCGCGTGCGTCCTCGGGGTTGGGTTACGCGGTGTTCGACTGGGACCTGGGCCGCTATTTCTGTACCGAATACAGCGCCGCGCACCAGTTCGGCCATGCCTTGGGGCTGCAGCACGACCGTGTCAGCGCCAGCCCGAACGGCACGTTGGAATACGGCGCTTTCCCGTACGCCTTCGGCTACGTTTCCGGGCCGGCGACCGATCCGAACGCGATCCGCACGGTCATGGCGTATCCGGTCGAAACGCCCCAGCACCGAAGCATGCTTTCGACGCCCGAGCGTAAATGCTACGGGCAGGTGTGCGGCGTGCAGGACCAGGCCGACAACCGCCGCGCGGCGCGGCAAACCTTTCCGGTGCTGAGCAGCTTCCGTCCCAAGCGCGTGCCGGGCGGCAGCGTGGTCGGCGATTTCGACATGAGCGGCGGCGCCGAACTGTACTGGCGCAATCTGGCCAGCCAGGAATTCGCCATCTGGCCGTACGCCGAACCCAGCGCCGGCCGCGGATTCTTCATGGTCGCGCCCTACGACGTGGCCGCCGTGGCCGACTTCACCGGCGACGGCCGCAGCGATGTGCTGTGGAAGAGCGATCCGGATCATTACCTGGTGCTGTGGGCGGCCCAGGGCGATGGGTACGAGCAGCGCGCGATCGGCGGCTTCGAGCCGGGCATGAGCTTCGTCGGCGTCGGCGACTTCGACGGCGACGAGCGTTACGACATCGCTTGGCGCAGCCATGCCACCGGCGAGCTCAAACTGTGGCTGATGCGCGGCGAGCAGATCGCATCCACGCGCAACGCGACGATGCCCGGCTGGTACGAGATCCTCGGCATCGGCGATTTCGCCGGCGACGGCCGCAGCGATATCGTCTATGCCGATTCGGCGAGCGTGAACCTGTACATGAACGACGGCGTCTCGTTCTCGGGCGCCAGAGTGGCCGGTCGGCCCGGGAGCTGGACGTATGCCGGCAGCGGCGATCTGGACTCCGACGGTCGCGACGACATGTCCTGGATCAATCCGGCGCTGGGCACGCTGAGCTATTGGCGCCTCGACGGAGCGCGCATCGTCGGCAATCCCAGCCTGCGCACCGAATCCTACGAACGTCTGGCCGGGATGCGCCACCTCTTCGGTCGCTCCGGGATGGAGTTGCTTTGGGACGATGCGGCCGAGGACGCGCCCTCGGGGCCGCGTTACCTGCGCATGCATTCGCCGGTCAACGACGACTCGCGCTACGCGAGTTATCCGCGCGGCTGGGAAATCAGATAAGCGCCGCGCCGACCGTCGCCGGTCGCGCCAACCGACACCTTGGGGGAAAGCAAATGAAACAGTGGATGTGGGCGTCCGTGGTCTTGCTGGCAGCGTGCCAGCCCCCGCAGGCTCAGCGCGCAGGGCAGGAGCGCGAAGGCGAGCGCGCAGGCAGGACCGCGGTAGCGACCGTGCCGGCCGCGTCGCGGGCCGTACCGGAAGGGCAGTTGTGGGCCTACGACCGCAGCGTTGCCCCGCGCCGGGTCGGGGCCATGCAGTGGCATGCGGTGACGCTGAGCCGACGCCATGCGCTGGCTGCCGCGCAGACCCAAGGACGGCTGAGCGTGCCGACGCCGGACGGGCGCAGCCTGCCGTTCCGCTTCGAGCATCAGCGCAGCGACGGCGATCATTGGAGCTGGATCGGGCACGCCGAAAGCGGTCCGGCGGATGCGCGCGCGCTGTTGGTGTTCGGCCCCTACGGCGCGACAGGCACCGTCGCGGAAGCGGACGGCTCGGCATGGCAACTGGCCACGTTCGAGGGGCGCACTTGGGTCGGGCGCGCGCAGGCCCTCGGCCCCGCAGCAACGCTCGCGGACGCGGTCAGCTTCGAAACCGACTATTTGATGCCGCCGGTCGACCGGCCGGCCGATACAGCGGCCGGCGGGCCCGCGGACCAACAGGCCATCGTCGATCTGGTGATCGGCTACACCCCGGGCTACGCGAGCGTGTTCGAGGACCGCGCCCGCGCGGAATCGGACCTGTACAACCTGCAGGCCACGATCAACAACGCCTTGTACGTCAGCACGATCAACGCCCGCGTGCGCATCGTGCACGCGATGCAGGTCGAGTATCCGGACAGCAACGCCAATTTCCAGGTCCTGCGCGAAATGACCGGCGCCGACGGCGTGGCCGTGGCGCCGGCGTTCTCGGCGCTGCGCCAGGCGCGCGACACTTACGGCGGCGACCTGGTTCTGCTGGTGCGCAACCAGGGCCTGCAGACCGATCGGGCCTGCGGCGCGTCGTGGCTGATCGGCGGCAACCTGAAAGGCATCGACGCTTCCGATGCCGGCCTGGGCTATCTGGTGTGGAACTACACCGGCGCGCAGTCGATGCCTTACTGCCACCCGTTCGCCGCACCGCACGTGATCGGGCACAGCTTCGGCCTGCAGCACGACCGCGCCAGCGCGAGCCCGCGCGGGGTGTTGGAATACGGTGCGACGCCGTACGCGTTCGGCTACGTCCATGGCAACCCGGGTTACGGCCAGACCCGCACCGCGATGGCGTATCCGTTCCAGGTCGATGCCAGCTATTCGTATACCTACTCGACCCCGGACATCACCTGTCACCCCGCCTCGCCCTGCGTGCTCGGGGTGGCGAACGAGGCCGACAACGTGCGTACCGCGCGCCAGACCATCCCGGTCGTCGCCAGTTTCCGTCCGCGCAAGGTGCTCGGCGGTGTGGTGAGCGGCGATTTCGACGCCGGCGGCACCGGCGATGTTTACTGGCGCAATCCCGGGACGCAGGAATTCGCCTACTGGCTCGATCCTATAGCGAGTCAACGCTCTGCCGGCTTCTACATGCAGGCCGAGTACGAGGTGGCGGGCATCGGCGACTTCACCGGCGACGGCCGCAGCGACGTGCTGTGGAAGAGCGATGCCTACAAGTACCTGGTGCTGTGGGTGGCCAAGGACAACGGCTACGAGCAGCGCGGCATCGGCGGCTTTGAGCCGGGCATGAGCTTCGTCGGCATCGGCGACTTCGACGGCGACGAGAAGCAGGACCTGATGTGGCGCAGCTACGGCGCCGAGTTGCTCAAGGTCTGGACCATGAACGGCGCGCAGATCCGTTCGCAGTTCGTCGCCGCGATGCCGCAGTGGTACCAGGTGCTGAGCATCGGCGACTACAACGGCGACGGGTACAGCGACGCGATCTATGCCGATTCGAACGAGGTCAATCTGTATCTCAACAACGGCGCTGGTTTTGCCGGCCAACGGATCTCCGCACGGCCGCAAGGCTGGACCTTCCTGGGCAGCGGCGATCTCAACAACGACAGGCGCGACGACCTGATCTGGCAGAACGGCGCCCGTACCGCGGTCAGCTACTGGACCATGGACGGCGCCCGCATTCTCGGCAACCCGTCGCTGACCACCTATCCGGATCGGCGCTTCATCGCCGCGCGCCACGTCGGTGGCAATCCGTCCGCCGAGCTGATCTGGCTGGAGCCGGCCTACAACGCCGAGTCGTCGCCGAATTTGAAGATCACCGTGGTTGACGCCCCGTACTTGCCGGGCGCGACCCATAGCTTGCCGTTCCCGTCCGGCTGGGAACCGCGCTGAGACAATTTGCCGCCGTACGGCGACCAGCGCAGCCGCAATCGAGCGACAACGAAATGGAGCAAGCAATGCGCAGCAAAATCCAATTGGGTGCCGCCCTGTTGCTCGGGCTTGCGGCGGGCGCCTGCACCGCGCCCAACCCGCCCGTCGCGGCGGCTCGGCCGGCAGGCGCGTCGTTGGTCGCCGCGCCTGCCGCTACGGCCGCATCGGTGCCGCCACCGGCGTACGCCGATGCGCGAAGCCGCTTGGCCGGGCTGGCCGACCGCGGCGAACTGCTGTCGTACTCGCGCGCCACGCCGGCGCGACGCGAAAGCGGATTCGTCTGGCATCGGGTCGGCGGGATCAGCCAGGCGCATGCGCGTGCCGCGACGGCCGGCGGCCGCCTGCGCCTGACCACGCCTTCCGGGCAGCTTCTGGACTACGCGTACGAGGAACAGGTCCGGCACGACAACGGCGATTGGACCTGGGTCGGCCGCGCCGCCAACGGCAACGCCGGCGAGCGCGCGACCGTCACCTTCGGCGCCGACGCAGTGTTCGGCACCTTCGCCGTACCCGGCCAGAGCGCCTTGCGCCTGATCACGCGCGACGGCGCCGCCTGGGCAGTGGAAGCCGACCCCGCCGCGGCCCAACCCGCTGCCGCCGCCGCGGCCGCGGCCGCGCCGGACTATCTGATCCCGCCGACGGTCGCTGCGGACAAGCTTCCCGATGCGCCGGCCGCGGCCAATACCGACCCGGCGATGCGCCTGGTCGATCTGGTGGTGGGCTACACAGAGCAGGGGCCGCGTTCGGTGGTCATGACCCACCTCAACGACATGATGAGCTTCGCCAATTCGATACTGCGCAGCAGCGGCGTCAAGGCGCGTCTGCGCATGGTCAATGCCACTTACGTCGATTACTACGTCAACGACGCCAACGATCAGATCACGTTGCGGAAACTGACCGGCAGCCCGACGGTCGCGCCGGATCCGGCCTTCGCCGGTCTGCGCGCTACGCGCGAGCAGTTCGGCGGCGACCTGGCGGTGCTGGTGCGCGACATGGTCGGCGTCGCTACCCCGGGCTGCGGCGCCTCCTGGTTGCTGGGCGCCAACCTCAAGGGCATCGAGGCCGGCGACGCGGCCTACGGCTACTCGGTGGTCAAGAACGCTTCGGGTTGCTCGGACATGTATTTCCTGCACCAGATCGCCCACAACCTCGGCGCTCAGCACGACCTGGCGACCGCCAGCGCCGGCGGCAGCGTCGAGTACGGCGCCTATCCGTATTCGTTCGACTATGTGGGCGCCACGTTCCACACCGCTCTGGCGGCCTCCAGCACGACCCGGCCGATGCAGACGCTGTCCAACCCGCGCCGGTCCTGCGCTTATGCCGGGGACGAGGGCCCGCCGCCGCCCTGCGGCACGGCCGAAGCGGACAACGTACTGACCCTGCAGCAGACGATTCCGATCGTGAGCCGGTTCCGGCGCAAGCTGACGCGCGGCGGTTTCGCCCGCTACGACACCGACGGCGACGGTAATCCGGAGCTGTTCTGGCGCAACAAGGGGCAGCAGCTGTTTGCCTACTGGAGCGGCATGAGCCCGCAACAGTCCTCGCAGGCGTTCGGCATGGTCTCCGCCTACCGGGTCGCCGGCATCGGCGACTTCACCGGCGACGGTCGCGCTGACGTGTTGTGGCGCAGCGACCTGGACCGGTTCCTGGTGTTGTGGGTGGCGGTCGGCGAGGGCTTCGAGCAGCGCATCGTCGGCGGCTACGAGCCCGGGATGCACATCGTCGGAGTCGGCGATTTCAACCGCGACGAGCGTTACGACTTGCTGTGGCGCAACTACACCACCGGGCAAATGAAGGTCTGGGCGATGCGCGAGGAGCGCATCGTCGAACAGGCCGTGGCGCCGATGCCGGGCTGGATGGAGATCCTGGGTATCGGCGATTTCAACGGCGACGGCTATAGCGACGTGGTCTACGCCGACGGCGCCAACGTCAACCTGTACGTCAACGATGCGATGCGCTTCACCGGTGCCGTGGTCGCCGGGCATCCGGGGTGGACCTACGTGGCGACGGGCGATTACAACGGCGACGGCCGCGACGATATGTACTGGGCCAATCCCGCCGGCGATACGTTGAGCCGCTGGGTCATGGACGGCCCGCGCATCACCGCCAACCCGAGCCAGACATTGCGCGCCGGGCATCAGTTGGCGGGCGTGGTGCGCGGCCCGGGCCATATCGCCGAAGCCGACGTGATCTGGGACGTGCCCAAGGGCGGGACCAGCGTCGGCGAGCGCAATGTCGGCAGGAATACCCTGATCAACGGCTTCGATTTCATTGTCTACCACCAGTACCCGGTCGGCTGGGAGTTGCATCCGATGCGTTGACCGGGCTCCGGTCGGCCATGCACGAACACGCATAGAAGCACGGTAGGGATGGCGATGAACAAGTGGCTGTGGATGGCGATCCTGGCGATGTCCGGCGCAGGCTGCATCGTGGTCGACCGGGACCGCGAAGGATCGGATGCTGCCCGCACTCCGACCGTTCCGTCGCAGACGCATGTCGCCGGGAGCCGGCCGCACCTGCGTTTTGGCGTTGCGGCCGATCGCGGCGAACTGCTGGTCTATCCCGACAAGACCGTCGCGATGCGCGAGCACGGGTTGCTCTGGCATCGCATCGGCCTCAGCCAAGCGCATGCGCGCGCCGCGGTGGCCAGTGGCCGATTGCATTTGCGCACGCCCGGCGGGCGCGCGCTGAGCGTGCGTTACGAGCGCGACGCGACCGCCGCATCGGGCGATTGGACTTGGATCGGCCGCATCGACGGCGAGGCCGCGCGCGGGCGGGTCGTGCTGACCTTCGGCGTGTCGGCGGCTTACGGATCGATTTCGGTGCCGGGCGCCGCACCGTTGGAATTGACCACGCGCGACGGCGCGGCGTGGGTGGTCGAGGCGGATCCTGCGCAGGCCGCGAGCGTCGCGGCCGGCAAAGCCGCAGCGTCGTCCGACTTCCTGGTGCCGCCCGCCCCGACGCCCGGCGCGGTGCGGTCCGGAAACGGAGCGACGATGGCGGCCGCCAGCGCCTATTCGCCGCCGTCGGCCGTGATCGACCTGGTGGTGGGAATCACCGGTCCGAACCAGGATGCGATGCTGACCAAGCTCAATCAGATGGTCGCGGTCGGCAACGACATGCTGTTCCAGAGCCTGGTCAATGCCCGGTTGCGGGTCGTGCGCACCTTGCCGGTGAACTACGCTTCCGGGTTGTCCAGCCAGGCCGTGCTGGAACGCATGAGCGGCGCGAGCGGCGTCAGCGTTGACCCTGCGTTCGACGTACTTCGCGCCGCCCGCGAAGCGCACGGCGGCGACCTGGTGGTGCTGCTGCGCGACGCCGGGAGCTCGACCGCCGATTGCGGCGCGGGTTGGCTGATAGGCGCCGGCGGACGCGGCATCAGCGCCGGCGACTCGGGCTACGGCTATTCGGTGATCAACGCCGCCTGTGCCAACACCGCCTTGATGCATCAAGTCGCGCACAACCTCGGCGCCCAGCACGATCGCGAACACGCCGGCATCGACGGTTCGGCGGTGTCCGGCGCGTACTCGTATTCGTACGGCTACCGCTACATGAGCGGCCAGTACCCGTCCGGGAGCTTCCTGGCGTACGAAGCGGACCGCTATCTGTGGGGCGGTTCGGTGTTCTCGAATCCGCGTATAGCCGCGCCTTGCGGCTGGACTTATTGCGGGCAGGCGGGTTACGCCGACAACGCGCTGACCTTGAACCGGACCACGCCGGTGGCCGGCGCGTTCCGCAACGAGACCGTGCGCGCCCCGGCCGCGCGCGACGATTACGACGTCAACGGCTATGCCGACATGTTCTGGCACAACGCGGCCGAGGCGCAGTTCTCGTACTGGCGCGGCGGCGGGACCATGTACGCTTCCGGCGCGTTCTATTCGCCGTGGCGCAAGTATCGGCCGATCGGCTTGGGCGATTTCAACACCGATTCGCGTATAGACGTGCTGTGGCGCGATCCGGACAGCGGTTCGCTGACGGTATGGACCGCTCACGAAGACGGCTTCGTGGAGGGCTTCATCAACGAAGCCGCCAGCGGGCTCGCCTTCGTCGGCACCGGCGATTTCAACGGAGACGACAATGCCGATTTGCTGTGGCGCGACCTCGCCAAAGGCGAGATCGTGGTCTGGATCATGCGCGGGCTGTCGGTGTCCGAGCGCAGGACCGCGCCGATGCCGGCTTGGTTCGAAATCCTCGGCATCGGCGATTTCCATGGGCGCGGCCTCAGCGACATCGTCTATGCCAGCGCCAGCGACCTGAATCTCTACGTCAACCTCAACGGCAACGGTTTCGCCGGCACCCGCCTCGCTGCGCGTCCGGCCGGCTGGAAGTACGTCGCCACCGCGGACATGAACGACGATGGCCGCGAGGACATGTTCTGGATGTCGCCCAACGGCGACGTGCTGAGCTATTGGCTGATGAACGGGACTGCGATCCAGGCCAATCCTAGTCTGCCGGTCGTGCCGGGCCAGAGTTTCGTGACCGCACGCAATTACAGCCCCGCGCCGGGCGCCGAATTGATCTGGAACCGCCCGCCGCGTCAGGGCGAATCCTGGCCGTCGATGGGCTACGAGTACGTCGGGGGCGGCGGCCGCCGCTACACGGATTACAGGCCGTATCCGCCGGATTGGACGATCGTCGCCCTGTTCTGATTACGACTGCGGCGCTAAGGCGGAAGACCGACAGGCCGCCCGAGGGCGGTCTGCCGGTTGCGGCGATCGCTACGCGGAGCCGTTCAGAGGTTCTGGTAATTCGGCCCCGAACCGCCTTCCGGTGTGACCCAGTTGATGATCTCGTACGGGTCCTTGATGTCGCAGGTCTTGCAGTGCACGCAGTTCGCCGAGTTGATCTGCAGGCGCTTGGCGCCGGCTTCTTCGACGATCTCGTAGACGCCGGCCGGGCAGAAGCGCGTGCAGGGGTTGCCGTATTCCTCGGCGCACTGGGTGATGCAGATGTTGGTGTCGGCGACCTTGAGGTGCACCGGCTGGTCTTCGTCGTGCTCGGTGGCGGCGAAGTACACCGAGGCGAGGCGATCGCGCGGCGCCAGGCTGCGATCCACGTAATCGCGCTTGGGCTTCTCGGCCTCGCCGAGTTTCTGCAACGACGACCAGTCGGCCTTGTTCTTCAGGGTCCACGGCGAGAGTCCGCCGGTGACGGTTTCCCAGGCGGCGTTGAGCATGCCGAACCACAGGCCGCGCTTGAACGCGGGCTTGATGTTGCGGACCTTCTTGAGTTCGGCCATCGCATCGGAGGCGCGCAGCTTGGCGTCGAAGCCTTCGCTGCTCAGCGACTGCGCCAGGTGTTCGGCGGCGAGCATGCCGGAGCGGATCGCCTGGTGGGTGCCCTTGACCTTGGGCACGTTGAGCAGGCCGGCGGTGTCGCCGATCAGCAGCGCGCCGGGCATCTCGACCTTCGGCAGCGACTGGTAACCGCCGGTGACGATGGCGCGCGCGCCGGCCGATACCAGGTTGCCGCCTTCCAGCAGCGGTTTGACCATCGGGTGGTTCTTCCATTGCTGGAAGGCCTCCCACGGTTTGTAGTCGGGGTCGCGGTAATCCAGGCCGCTGACGTAGCCGAGCGCGATGCGGCCCTTGTCGAGGTGATACAGGAAACTGCCGCCGTAGGTGTGGCTGTCGGCCGGCCAGCCGAAGCTGTGCACGATCTTGCCCGGGCTGACCCGGTCTTCCGGCACCTGCCACAGTTCCTTGATGCCAATCGAATAACCCTGCGGGTCGCTGTCGGCGTCGAGCTTGAAGCGCTTGATCAGGCGCTTGGTCAGATGGCCGCGCGCGCCTTCGGCGAACACGGTGACCTTGGCGCGGATGTCGATGCCGGCGGTGAAGCCGGACTTGTGGCTGCCGTCCTTGGCGATGCCCATGTCGCCGATGCGCACGCCGGCGACGCGGCCGTCGGGGTCGTGCAGGGTCTCGGCGGCGGCGAAGCCGGGGTAGATCTCGACGCCGAGGGCTTCGGCCTGCGGCGCCAGCCAGGCGCACATCGCGCCGAGGCTGACGATGACGTTGCCCTGGTTGTGCATGCCCGGCGGCACCGGCAGCTTGCGCCCGCCGGTCTTGCTGAGCAGCCAGAACTCGTCGTCGGTGGCCGGCACGCAGATCGGCGGCGGGTTGTCGCGCCAGTTCGGCAGCAGCGCGTCCAGCGGTCCGGTCTCGATCACCGCGCCGGACAGGATGTGCGCACCGATGGTGCTGGATTTTTCGATCACGCAGACCGACAGCTCCGGATTGAGCTGCTTGAGCCGGATCGCGAACGACAGCCCGGCCGGGCCGGCGCCGACGGTGACGACGTCGTACTCCATGACGTCGCGTTCGATTTCGATGGCTGGCGTGTCGGACGGCTGGACCGTATCGATCGGCTGTTCGCTCATGCTGGCGGGACTCTGGCGTGCGATCCGCATATTGTCGCGGGTTTGCGGCGGCAGCGCCAAATGTGACCCCGTCGGCGCCGCGCTGCGCCGGCGTTTAAAACGCTTTGCGTACTGTTGCGCACGCGTTCCCGGACGTTCGCGGCGAGGGGCGTATGGAGGCCGGGCGATGGCCGCCGGGCGGGCGCAAGATCCGGATCGCGAGGCCCGCGCGACGCGTGCTAGCGTGCCGCCATGCCCTTGCAACGCCTGCCTCTGGAAGACGCCGAACTGGCTTTCGATCCGCACTGGCTGGAGCGCGCCGCCGCCGATGCCCTGTACGCCGCCCTGGTGGAAGACATCCGCTGGGAGGTACACCGCATCCGCCTGTTCGGGCGCGAGCACGATTCGCCGCGGCTCAGCAGTTGGATCGGCGACCCCGAGGCGCACTACCGCTACTCCGGCGCCGACTTCCGTCCGTATCCCTGGCCCGCTGCGCTGGCGCCGATCCGCGAGCGGCTGATGCGCGAGCTCGGGGTCGGCTTCAACAGCGTGCTCGCCAATCGCTACCGCAATGGCCGCGATGCGATGGGCTGGCACAGCGACGACGAGCGCGAGCTCGGGCCGAGGCCGGTGATTGCGTCCTTGAGCCTCGGGGCGACGCGCCGCTTCGCGTTCAAGCATCGGCGCCGTGCGGAATTGAAGGGCGCCTTGGAACTGGGGCACGGCAGTTTGTTGGTGATGTCGGGGTCGACCCAGGCGAATTTTCGCCATGCGCTGCCGCGCACGGCGCGGCCGGTGGGCGAGCGGATCAACCTGACGTTCCGGGTAATCGGGCCGCGGGTGTGACAGGGCATTGGTTCTGTGCGGGTGACGCAGTCGGTGCGTTGGCGCGATCGCGGCTCGCGCCGCTCCTACCCAAGAGCAAGAGTCAGTCGAGTCCAGCCGAAGCGCCTTGTAGGAGCTGCGCAAGCTGCGACCGCGAATCCGCAACTACGACGCGACTGAGAGGACGCGGTCGCGGCTTGCGCCGCGCCGGCCCAAGAGGTTGGATCAGCCGAAGCCCTTCCGGCCTTGCGGCCGAACGACTCCGCTACGGCCGCTGCCAGGCGCGGACGTAGTCGACCCAGGTGATCGCCGATTGGGTCGTCGCAGCGGGCGGTTTGCCGGCGTAGACGAAATGGTCGAGCAGGATCGAGGTTTCGATCTGGCTGACGTTGGCGGTGGTGCGCACCAGTTGGCCGTCGATGTAGAAGCGCGTCGCATCGGGGGCGATGTCGGCGCCGTAGACGTGATAGCCGGCGCTCGGGTCGAAGCTGGTGGTGTGGATGTAGCTGTCCAACTGCTCGATGCCGTTCTTGATCACGTACTGGTTCAAGTACAGCCGGCTTTTGTTGTCGGAGTAGTACTCGAACACATCGGTCTCGTTCCACTGCTGCGCGCCCGGTGCCTGGAAAGTCCAGAACGCGGGCCAGAAGCCGGCCGCCGCCGGTAGTTTCATGCGCGCTTCGATGAAGCCGTAACGGAAGTTGTAGCGTTTGTGCGAGGACAGCAGGCACGAGGTCCAGTCGTAGCTGCGGCCCGAAGGCGAGCGCACGCTCTCGCGCTTGGCGAGCATCGACAGCACGCCGTTGCTCACCGAGCAGTTCTTGCCCTGGTTCCATTCCAATTGCTGATTGCCGGGGTTGCCGTGGCCGTGGTCGGCTTCGGCGGAAGAGTCGTCGGCCCAACGATTCCAATCGACGACGCTGCCGTCGAATTCGTCGCCGAAGCGATACACCCAGTTCGTGCCGGCGCCGAGCGGACGCGTCGCGGTGGGGTCGGTGACCGGCGCCGCGGTTACGCTGAAACTGCGTTGCGGCGCCAGATCGGTCCAGCGCCCGTTGGCGTAGTAGGAAACCCAGTAACGATATTGGCCGGCCGGGAAGCGGCCGCTGCCGGTGAGCTCGCGCACGCTCGTGCCGACCGTATAGCCGCTCTGGTGGCCGAGGTCGTAGTTGCGGTCGGCGGCGTCGCGCACCGCGAACACGATCTGTTCGTAGGTAACCGGGGCCGGGTTGGCCAGGCGCGCGCCGAACAGGACGTTGGTAGTGGTGTCGGGTGCCTGCAGGTCGCGGCCGAGCGCGCGCAGCGGCGTCGCGCCGATGGTTTCGTAGTCGATCGTGCCGGGCGGGGTTGCCTGCGCGAGGCCGATGCAGGCGATCAGTTCCAGGGCCATCGCGAGCGCGAGCAGGCTGCGTCGCGCACTGGCGCGACGGCGTTGCGAGAACGGTGCGGTCATGCCTATCCCCGATGCACGCCACGATGGCGCCAGGGCAGTCTAGGCAGCGGCTTCAGGACGGCTTGTGTCGCCGGTCACCGCGTACATTCTTGCGCAAAGCCTTCACGCGGCTTTCGCGAGGCGCGGACACCGCGGCGGGGCGATGAGGGATGCGGGCCTTGCGGCCGCAGCTCGATCAGCGCTTGTGGCTCTTATCGTGCGCGTCGCCCGAGGTCAGCGTCCAGCCGGCGATCTCGCCGGTGATCGTTTCCAGCGAGCGCTCGAAGGCGTCGACCACGTCGGGCACCGCGGTGGTCGCGGCCGGTTGAGCCTGCAGGAAGGTGTGCGAGGCGACGACCTTCTGGTCGGGGTTGTGCATCAGCTTGGCGTTGATCTCGATGGTCGCCGACGGCACCGCTGCGCCCTGGCCGTAGTCGGACTCGAAGCGACGCATGTCGAGCACCAGCTTGTAGTCGCCGCCGATGCCGCTGCCCTGGCGCGCGACCGCGGCGATCTTGCCGGAGTCCTCGAGCGTACGCAGCAGGGCGT
Source organism: Lysobacter antibioticus (assembly GCF_000731095.1). Lineage (GTDB taxonomy): Bacteria > Pseudomonadota > Gammaproteobacteria > Xanthomonadales > Xanthomonadaceae > Lysobacter > Lysobacter antibioticus_B. The sequence goes on from NZ_JMTZ01000021.1 coordinate 64,871, forward strand.
CCTCGATCATGCTGCTCGGCAGCTTGGCCCAGGCTGCGCCCTTGTAGACCTCGATCTCGTTGCCGGTCGGGCGCACGGCGATGCGCAGGCTATCGATCATGCGCGCGGCGTTGGGCGCGCTCAACGACAGCTGCCAGTTCGCGTTCGGCCACGACGGATCGGCCTGCACGCGCGGATCGGGCGCGTACTGGGTGGTCGGCTTCTTCGGCTTTTCGCCAAGGATCGACGAGCAACCGGCCAAGGCCAATACGGCCGCACCGGCGAAGAGCCAACCGAAGCGACGTACGAAAGCGGAGCTGCCGGAGGATGCATCGAATCGGGGAGTCTGAGTCATGATCGTCTTCGCAACATGGTTCGAACGTTCGCCGGCTTGGTCTGCCGACCGCTGTATCGATGGCCTCGCCATACGCCTCATTCGGGCTCGAATTCCTTGGTCGCATCGCGGCCCAGCAGGTAGCGGGTCGGGTTGTTGTCGAGGCGGTCGCTGATCCGGCGCAGATCGCGCACCAACGAGCGCAGTTCGCTCAGGGTCGGACCGAGCTGGGCCAAGCCGTCGTTGGCGAAGCTGCTGATCGCGGCGCGGTTGTCGGTGAGGATGCCGTTGGCGCCGGTCGCGGCCGAATCGAGCTTGGTCAGGGTGCTGTCGAGCTTGGCGATCAGGCCCGGCAGCTTGTCGACCAGCTCGCGGTCGACGCTCTCGACCGCGCGATTGGTGGTGTTGAGGGTCACGGCGAGCTGCTCGCTGGACTTGCGCGCATTGGTGATCAGCGCACGCAGGTCTTCGCGCTGGCCGGCGATGGAACCGGTCAAGGATTCGATGTTGGCCAGCGTGTTCGACACGTGCTTGACGTTCTCGTCGCTGAGCACCTGGTCCATGCGCGCGACCAGGCGGTTGGCGGTGTCGGCGATGTTCTGCAGCGCCGAGGCCTCGGTCTGGATCACCGGGATGTCGCTGCTGCGCTCGGCGTCGGCCAGCGCCGGGCTGTTCGGGCTGCCGCCGGTGAGCTGGATGATCGGGCTGCCGGTGATGCCGGTCATCGACAGCTTGGCGCGGGTGTCGGTCTTGATCGGCGCGTCGGCCTGCAGGCGCAGCTTGGCGATGACCCGGCGCGGGTCGTCCGGCGCCAGGCTCAGCTGTTGCACGGTACCGACCGAGATGCCGTTGTACTGCACGGTGCTGCCTTCCGACAGGCCGGTGACCGGCTCGTTGAAGATCACCGCGTACTCGCGCCAGCTCTTCTCCGAGGAGTACTTGGCCGCCCACAGGGCGAACAACAGCAGGAACAGCGTCACGACGATCGTGAACGCACCGATGAGGACGTAATTGGCCTTGGTTTCCATCAGGCACCTTTGAACGACGGGGCGTTGCCGTGTTTCATGGCCGGCATCATGCCAGCATGGGATAGGTAAACGCGGTGAAATGAATGAGGTTGAGGCCGAAGTGGGCGAGTACGGCCCCAAACAGGCCGCCCTTGCGATAGGCCCAACCGTAGGCCAGGCCGGCCAGGCTCGCCAGCAGCACCCAACGCCAGCCGCCGCCGGCGTGGACCAGGCCGAAGGCCAATGCCGACAGCATCGTGGCGTAGGTCGCGCCGTGCCGCAGCTCGCGCCAGCGCCGCTGCAAGGCCTCTTGCAGATAGCCGCGGAACATCGCTTCTTCGGCCAGCGCGACCAGCAGCAGATTGTTGAGCGCCCACACGGCGCCGAACGCCGGCCACTTCGGTGCCCAGGCGATCGCGCCCAGGGCCAGCGCCAGGCCGAGGCACAGCAGTGCGGCCAGCGCCGCGCCGATCAGGCCGGCCGACAGCGAGGCCGCGAGCGGTTGCTCGCCTTCGCCGAAGCGTTTCAGCAACGGCCAACACAGCAGCAACCAGAACCCGGCCAGGGGCTTGTCGAAATTGAAGTACAACGACATCGGCGCCGCGTCGGGCGTCAGACGCAGATCGGTCAGCAGCTGCGGGTTGTGGAAGCCCGGCATCAGGTGCAGGCCCAGGGCGAAGGCGACCAGCACGAACAGCACATGCCCGGTAATGCGCCAGGCCTTGCTGCGGGCCGGCAGCACCAGCCAGGCGGCGAGGCCGAGAAGGGCGAAGGACACCAAGGCGATGGGATCGAGCAACCCGCGCAGCAGCGCGCCGGCCACGACCGCGCCGAGCAGGAACAGGCTCGCCGCGCGCGCCTTCGGCCACCACAGCAAGGCCGCGGCCGCGCACAGCAGTCCCCACAGCGACACGCTCCACAGCGCGTCGGCCGGCAGTCCCCAGGCGGTCATGGCGGCGGCGCATCCGCGAGGTTCTGGTCGCGCGCGACCTGCGCGGCGCGCGCGCGCGGGCCATGGAAATATTCCTGCACCCAGGGGTGCTCGAGCTTTTCGACTTCGGCGATCGGCGCGCAGGCGATGACTTTCTTGTCGGCGAGCACGGCGATGCGGTCGCAGATCGCGTACAGGGTGTCTAGGTCGTGGGTGATCAGGAACACGGTCAGGCCGAGCGCCTGTTGCAGGGTGCGGATCAGGCGGTCGAACGCGGCCGCGCCGATCGGGTCGAGGCCGGCGGTGGGCTCGTCGAGGAACAGCAACGGCGGATCCAGCGCCAGCGCGCGCGCCAGGCCGGCGCGCTTGCGCATGCCGCCCGACAGCTGCGAGGGCAGCTTGTTGATCGCATCGGCCGGCAGGCCGGCCAGCTTGACCTTGAGCAGCGACAGTTCGTAGCGCAGCGAATCGGGCAGGTCGCTGTGGTACTCCTTCAGCGGCACCTGCACGTTTTCGCCGACGGTCAGCGACGAGAACAGGGCGCCGTCCTGGAACAGCACGCCGGTGTTGCGCTCGATCTCGCGGCGCAGGCGTGGGTCGGGATTGCGCGCATCGATGCCCAGCACTTCGATCTCGCCGGCATCGGGCTTACGCAGGCCCAGGATCGACCGCATCATCACGGACTTGCCGGTGCCCGAGCCGCCGACCACGCCGATGATCTCGCCGCGCCGCACGTCCAGGTCGAGGCCGTCGTGAACGACCTGTTCGCCGAAGCGATTGACCAGGCCGCGGATGCGGATGATGGGGGCGTCGGCTTCGCCGCCGCCTTCGGGAATTGGGAATGGGGAATCGGGAATCGTCACAGCGGTTTCCTTGCTACGTGCGCGAACGCAGGCGAGGCACGCCTTTCCACGATTCCCGATTCTCGATTCCCTATTCCCGGCCGCATCACCAGCCCATCTCCATGAACCAGATCGCGAAGAAGGCGTCGAGCACGATCACCAGCGAGATCGCCTGGACCACGCTCGAAGTCGTGCGTTCGCCGACCGACTGCGCGGTGCCCTCGACCTGCAGTCCTTCCAGGCAGCCGATCAGGCTGATCAGCAGGGCGAAAATCGGCGCCTTCGACAGGCCCACGAGGAAATGCCGCAGTTGCATGGTGTCGTGCATGCGCGCCAGGTATTGCTGCGGCGGAATGTCCAGGCCGTAGGCGCCGACGGTGAGGCCGCCGAGCAGGCCGGCGACCATGGCGATGAAGGTCAGCAGCGGCAGCATCACCAGCAGGGCGAGCACGCGCGGGATCACCAGCAGGTCGATCGGGTCCATGCCGAGGGTGCGGATGGCGTCGACTTCTTCGCGGCTGACCATCGCGCCGATCTGGGCGGTGAAGGCGCTGGCGGTGCGGCCGGCGAGCACGATCGCGGTCAGCAGCACGCCGAACTCGCGCAGGAAGGCGATGCTGACCAGCTCGACCACGAAGATGGTCGCGCCGAAGTCCTTAAGGATGGTCGAACCGAGGAAGGCCACGACCGCGCCGACCAGATAGCACAGCAGCGCGATCAGCGGCACCGCGTCGAGGCCGACCTGCTCCATGTGGTGGACGGTGGCGGTCGGGCGGAATCGCCCCGGCTCCTTGAACAGACGCAGCATCTTGACCAGGGTTTCGCCGAAAAAGGCGACCAAGGCCAGGACTTCCTTCCAATTATCGGTGACCGCGAAGCCCAGGCGCGCGAGCGCGGCCTGGAAGCCGTACTCGCGCTTCTTCTTCGGCCGCTCGTCGGCGACGTCCTCGATCGCGCTGACCAGGGCGCGGTGACTGTCGTGGAAGGTGAAGGCGGTATCGAAATCGAGCTCGTGCCGGCGCGCATAGCGCATCAGCTGCAGCACGCCGACCGAGTCGAGCCGGTCGACGCCGCTGGCGTCGATCTGGGTGGCGCCTTCCGGGGCGCTCTTGAGGGCTTCGGAGATCTGGATCGCGTGCTCGAGCGTCCAGCAACCGGAAAGGCGTAGCCGCGAGGGCGCTTGGCCATCGGCGGTAATTTCCGGCGCGTGCGTGGTCGATACGGTCATAGAGCCTCGGGCGGAGAATACAGGCTAGGGACGGCCAGGTGAGTGTCACGTGCAACGCCGGCTGACCGAAGCCCGAGCCCGGTCGCGCGGCCCGTCTGCCCAGCGGCGCGCGCTCATGCGATGCTTCGCCGTTATGTCGACCCCGCACCCGCTCAGCGCCACCAGCTATGCCGCCCGCATCGCCTTCGTCGTCGAGCTGGCCGAGCGGCTGCACAGTTACGGCACGACCGCCCAGCGCCTGGAAGGGGCGGTGACGGCGGTCGCGCAAAAGCTGCGTCTGGAATGTGAGCCGTGGTCCAACCCGACCGGCCTGATCCTGACCTTCAGCGATCCCAACCGGCCGCTCGGCGACAGCGACACCACGCGGGTGATCCGCCTGCCGCCCGGCGAGAACGATCTGTACCGGCTCAGCGAAACCGACCGCATCGCCGAAGAGGTCATGGCCGGCCGTCTCGACCTCGCCGCCGGCCATGCCGCGCTCGAACAATTGGACCGGCCGCGCAGCAAGCGCTGGCGCGCCATGCAGGTGGTCGCGTATGGCTTGGCCGCCGGCGCGGTCGCGAGCTTGTTGCGGCTGCCGTGGCTGGACATCGGCGTGGCCGCGGTCAACGGCCTGATGATCGGCCTGCTGGTCGACATCTCCGGCTCGCGTCCGCGCTTCAAGGAAGCGCTGGAAGCGATCGCGGCGATGTTCGCGGCCAGCATGACCGTGCTGGTCGCCAGCTTCATCGCGCCCTTGAACCAGAACACGGTGATCATCGCCTCGCTGATCGTGTTGCTGCCCGGGTTGGCCCTGACCAATGCGGTCAACGAGTTGACCAGCCAGCATCTGGTCTCGGGCACGGCGCGCTTCGCCGGCGCCCTGACCACGGTGGTGAAACTCGCGGTCGGCACGGTGATCGCGCTGTACTTGACCGACCTGATCGGGCTGCAGCCGCAGATCCGCGCCTCGCGTCCACAGGAGGCCTGGGTCGAATGGTGCGGCATTGCGGTCGCGGCCTACGCGTTCGCGGTGCTGTTCCGCGCCCATCGCAGCGATTATCCCAAGGTCATGGCGGCCGCCGCCGGCGGTTATCTGATTTCGCGTTTCGTCGGCCTGGCCTGGGGCAGCCCGGCCGGGATATTCCTCGCCGCGCTGACCCTGACCGCGGTCGGCAATGCCTACGCCCGCTGGGGTAATCGGCCCGGGGCGATCATCCGCGTACCCGGCATCATCATGCTGGTCCCCGGCAGCGTCAGCCTGCGCGGCTTGCTGTCGATGATCCAGCAGCAGGACGTAAATGTCGGCCAGGATGCGGTATTGGCCGTGCTCAATATCCTGCTGGCGCTGATCGCCGGCCTGATATTCGGCAATCTGTTGCTGCCGGCGCGGCGGAATCTCTAAGCCCGGCCCGGAAGGCCAATCCGTGCAGGCCGTAATGGCCGGTTCGGGGCTGCGGCGCGGGCCCGGACGGCACGGCGATTCGCTTGCGGCGGCCGGTTTTCCGAGGCGGCGAGCCAAATCTCCGCCGATCCTCCGCTCGCCCTAAGATTTTCCCGCCCACAAAAAAGCCGGCGCAGGGCCGGCCTCTTCGCTGCGTATCGCCGATTACTTGATGAGGAAATCGTCGATTTTGCGACCCGCGGCGACGTACGCGGCCAGCCAGCGCGGCTGCTTGCCGCGGCCGGTCCAGGTTTCCGCGGTATTGCCGGGGTTGCGGTACTTCGGTGCGACTTTACCGAGCGGCTTGCGGGCCTTGCGGTCTGCGGCTGCGGGCTTGGCGGCTTTCGTGGCCTTGGTGGCGCGGCTGGCGGGAGCGGCGCTGCCGAACAATTCTTCGAGGGTGTATCCCTCGGTCTTGAGCACCTGCGCGACCTTCTTTCGCACCGCAGCAATGGGCTTGCGCTTATTGAGGGTGGTCTTGCGCTTCTTGGCCTGGCTGATCAGTGACTCGAGTTCTTTCGCGGACAACGTGGAGAGATCGATCGACATGGAGCCTCCGGGGAGTGGGTTCGGATTTTGGCCAGTCCCTGGCGCGCGGCGGAATAGTAAAGGCACATTCACTCCGCGTAAATGTGCCGAAGGTCCGTGCAGATATTCGCGTTCTTATAGGGGGCGAATCCATCGGGTTCGCCGTCGACGCGTGGATTAATGTAATCGGGTATTGGCCGCTGCGCTAACTGCACGAAGGTAGTAGGCGGGAGCAGCCTCGCCGTGGCCCCGTCCCGTCGGGTGCGGGGCGCGGTTTGCCATGTAATTGCCATAAACCGCGCGCACCGTACGAGCGGGCCGTATTCGGGTCGCTGCGGATAATCGATCGACGCCGGTCGCCCCGGCGGCGGACGATCCCCGACTTACCTCCCCGACTTACCTTACTTGGGGCGGGAGGTAAGCGGGAAAGTAATCGCCGGGCTTATCCGGCGATCCGCGCCAACACCGCGGCGCGGTCGAGATTCTCGGCTTCGCTGGCGCGGCGGTGGCGGTATTCGAAACTGCCCGCGGCCAGGCCGCGCTCGGACACCACCACGCGGTGCGGGACGCCGATCAATTCCATGTCGGCGAACATCGCGCCGGGACGCAGGCCGCGATCGTCGAGCGCGGCGTCGACGCCGGCCGCCAGCAGTTCGCGATACAGGGCCTGAGCCGCTTCGGTCACCGCGGCGTCGTTCTTGGGATTGATCATGCACACCACCGCCTGCCAGGGCGCCATCGCCTCGGGCCAGGCGATGCCGGCGTCGTCGTGGTTCTGCTCGATCGCCGCGGCGACGATGCGCGACACGCCGATGCCGTAGCAGCCCATCGCCGGCGTGGCGGCCTTGCCGGTTTCGTCGAGCACGGTCAGCTTCATCGCTTCGGCGTACTTGCGGCCGAGCTGGAACACGTGGCCGACTTCGATGCCGCGGGCGATGCCGAGCGTGCCCTGGCCATCGGGCGAGGGGTCGCCGGCGACGGCATTGCGGATGTCGGCGACCTCGTCGGGCTCGGCCAGGTCGCGGCCCCAGTTGACGCCGGCCAGGTGGTAGCCGTTTTCGTTGGCACCGACCACGAAGTCGTGCATCGCTGCGACGCTGCGGTCGGCGATCACGCGGATGGTCTTTACCGGCTTGAGCGGGCCCAGGAAGCCCGGCTGCGCGCCGAGGTGTTCGAGGATCTCGGCTTCGGTGGCGAGGCGGTACTCGGCCAGGCCGGCGAGCTTGGACAGCTTGATCTCGTTGACCACGTGGTCGCCGCGCACCAGCGCCAGCACGAACTGCGGCTTGCCTTCGCCATCGGCGCCGACGATCGCGACTGACTTGACCGTGCGCGCCAGGGCGATGCCCAGCAGCGCGGCGACGTCTTCGCAGGTCTTCTGGGTCGGCGTGTCGACCTTGCGCAGGTCTTCGGCGGCCGCGGCGCGCGCATGCGGCGCCACCGCTTCGGCGAGTTCGACGTTGGCGGCGTAGTCCGAACCGTCCGAGAAGGCGATCGCGTCCTCGCCCGAATCGGCGAGCACGTGGAACTCGTGCGAGGCGCTGCCGCCGATCGCGCCGGTGTCGGCGAACACGGCGCGGAACTTCAGACCCAGGCGGGTGAAGATGCGGCTGTAGGTGTCGTACATGTTGCGGTATTCGCGATCCAGGTCCTGGTCGCTCAGATGGAAGGAGTAGGCGTCCTTCATCAGGAACTCGCGCGCGCGCATCACCCCGAAACGCGGGCGGATTTCGTCGCGGAACTTGGTCTGGATCTGGAAGAAATTGACCGGCAACTGCTTGTAGCTGGCCAGCTCGTTGCGGGCGAAATCGGTAATGACTTCCTCGTGGGTCGGGCCGTAGCAGTACCAGGCTTCCTTGCGGTCCTGGATCTTCAGCAGCTGACCGCCGAATTTCTCCCAGCGCCCGGTCTCTTCCCACAGCTCCTTCGGCTGCACCGACGGCATCAGCACTTCGATCGCGCCGGCGGCGTTCATCTCCTCGCGCACCGCGCGCTCGACCTTGCGCAGCACGCGCAGGCCCAGCGGCGACCAGGTGTAGAGGCCGGCGGCGAGCTTGCGGATCATGCCGGCCTTGAGCATCAGCTTGTGGCTGACGATTTCGGCTTCGGCGGGCGTTTCCTTGCTGGTGTGGAGATGGAATTGCGACAGACGCATCGGCTGGGGTTCGCGTACGTGGAAAGCGAACAGTTTGCCATGCCGAGGCGGTGGCTCCGTCCGCCGGGGTGGGTCGGGCCGGTCCCCGGAGCGGCGGGGGCCGGTCCGGGGCGGGAGAGGCGGCCTGGTCGGGCCGCCGGGAGCATCAGGCCGCCGGGATCAGGCGTCGCCCTGCTTGGCGGTCGACGGGCGCGTCGAGGCCGGTGCCACGGCCGGAGCCGCCGGCTGCATGCAATAGGCCTTGACCGCCGATTCGGCGAGCTGGACCTGGGCCGCGCGCTGCTGCGCGTCGAGGATGTTGTCGGGCTTGCCGTCCTTGTTGGCGTCGACGCCGACCGAGGCCGAGCTCTGCAACTGCTTGAGGTTGCCGCGCGCGGTCGTGCACTGGGCGTTCTCGGCCGGGCTGTCCTCGGTGGCCGACTGGGCCGAGGTGGCGGTGCCGGATTTGTTCTTGATCACGCGGTTCTTGACCCCGCCCTGGTTCGGCGGCGGCGAATCGGAGTAGTGGGTGACGCCGTTGGCGTCCTTCCACTGGTACAGCTCGGTGGCGGCCGCCGGCGCGGCCAGCAGGGCGACCAGGACGGCGCTGGCGGCGAGCGCCGGAAAGGCGCGAAATAGCGAGTGGCGGGACGGGCAGGGCATAGCGAAGCTCCGAGGCAGGCAAACGGAACGGACGGCGTAAAGCCGGTCGAGCGGGGGAAGCGACGATTGCAGCATCCTGCCGAGGCACAGGCAAGCGCTACACTTCCCAGTTATGGAACCCCATCACACGCCCCGCCCGCGCGGACGCGGCATTTACCTGCTGCCGAACCTGTTCACCACCGGCGGCCTGTTCGCCGGCTTCTACGCGATCATCGCCGCCACCCAGGGCCGCTTCGACGAGGCCTGCATGGCGATCTTCATCGCCGCCATCCTCGACGGCGTCGACGGCCGGGTCGCGCGCCTGACCAACACCCAGAGCGAATTCGGCGTCCAGTACGACTCGCTGGCCGACCTGATCAGCTTCGGCCTGGCGCCGGCCCTGGTGATGTATCACTGGGCGCTGGAGTCGACCAAGCTCGACGGCGTGATCCCCGGCAAGATCGGCTGGATCGGCGCCTTCCTGTATGCCGCCTGCGCGGCGCTGCGCCTGGCCCGCTTCAATTCCCAGGTCGGACAGGTCGACAAGCGCTGGTTCATCGGCCTGGCCAGCCCGGCCGCGGCCGGACTGGTGGCGAGCTTCGTCTGGACCTGCCACAGCTTCGACCTGGTCGGCGAGCAACTGCGCTACGCCGCACTGGCGCTGACCGTGGTGGCCGGACTGCTGATGGTCAGCCGCATGCGCTACTTCAGTTTCAAGGGCAGCGGCCCGCGCAACGACCGGGTGCCGTTCCTGGCGATTCTGATCGTGGTGGTGGTGGTGATCGCGATCGCGATCGACCCGCCGCGCGTGCTGCTGGCGATCTTCGCCCCGTACGCGCTGTCCGGCCCGGTCTATGCCGCGTATCGGCGTCTGCGCCGCATGCCGCCGGCCGAGGCTGGCCCGCCATGAGCGCGCTGTGGAGCGCCGAGCAGCGCGAATGGCTGCAGGCGATGGGCCATTCGGTGATGAAGCTGGCTTCGGACAAGGTCGAGGAGGTGCCGGTCGTCGCACGCGAGGCATCTGCGCCGGCGGCGCAGGTTGCTTCGACGGAAGCGGTTGCGAGCGCACCGCGCTCCGAGCCGGCGCGCCCGGTCGCTCCCGCGCGAGCGTCCGGTGCCGACAGCGCCTTGCTGCGTGCGGTGCTGCGCGCCGCCCGCCGCGGCGCCGACGATCCGGCGGTGCTGGCATTGTTCGATGCGCAGGCTCTGCGCGGCGATGCCGCCGCCAAGCGCGCGCTGTGGCCGCAGTTGCGCGCCCTGCGGCGCGGGAGCGCGGCGAGGTGAGCGCGCAGGCGTCCGAGTTCGATCCGGGCACGGCGCCGGCCGCGCTGCGGCCGATGCGCGAGGACGACCTCGAAGTCGTCCATGCCATCGAGATCCGCGCCTACGAGTTCCCCTGGACCCCGGGCATCTTCCGCGACTGCCTGCGCGCCGACTATCCGGCCTGGGTGTTGTCCGAGGGCGAACGCATCATCGGTTACTTCCTGATGAGCGTGGCCGCCGGCGAAGCGCACGTGCTCAACGTCTGCGTGGCGCCGGAAGCGCACGGCCACGGTTATGGCCGCAAGCTGTTGCGCGCGTTGGTCCATATCGCCCGCGGCCGCGGCGCCGAACGCGTGTTCCTGGAAGTGCGGCCGTCCAATACCGGCGCGATCGCGCTGTACCACAACGAAGGCTTCAACGAGATCGGCCGCCGCCCGCGCTATTACCCGGCGCGCGGCGGACGCGAGGATGCCCTGGTCATGGCGATCGAGCTGTTTGCCGAGGAATGACCGGTTTGTCGGCGCGCGGTCAGGGCGCCTGCTTCAAGGTTGCCAGGATCGCCGGCTTCAGTGCCTTGATCGCAGCGTCTTCGCTCTGATCCGCCTGCACATACAGACCGCTCAGAAACGCCGTCAGATCGTGGCGACGCCCGAGCCAGCCGGCGTAGTCGGTGCGGTCGAGCTTGCCGACCTTCGCCGATAAAGCGGCGAACCACGCCTGCCAGTCCTCGGCCGACAGCAGGCCGCGTTGGGCCGTGAACAACAGCGGCCGGGCCAGGCGCTCGGGTTCGCCGAACACATAGGCATGACCGTTGCCCGGCACCGCCTGGGAGGCGATCGCGGCCAGGATGCGATCGTATTGCGCGCGTTCGAGGGCGGGATTCAGGCTCAACTGCATCAGCCAGTCGGCGCCGTGGGCGACGCCGTGCCGCCAACCTTGGCCTTCGCTATAGCCGCGGTAGTCGCGCACCGCTTCGACGTAGGCCGCCGCGCGCTCGACCATCGCCACTCTTTCCTGCGGTGTCATCCACGATTTGATCCGGTCGGTGCGCGCGACTTCCGACAGCACCAGGGCCGCGAACGGCTTGCCGAACCCTTGCGGGTCTTTGCTATCGAGCGATGCGTACAGCGAGTCGCGCATCGCTCGCAGTGCGTTTGCGTCGAAATCGCCGGCGCGCATCCACTGGCTCAGGGCTTCGAAGGCGATGCCATCGCGCAGCTCGGGATCGGAGGCGGACAGACAGCCGATCAGGCCGGTCGCCAGCGCTTGTTTTTCCGCCGGGTCGGGCAGGGCGAATTGGCGCGCTTTCAGTGCCTGCAGGGACGCTGCGGTGTGCCCGGCAGGTGGGCAATTCTGGGCGAACGCCGGGGTCGCCAGCAGGCAGACGCCTAACAGCAGGACAAGACGCATGGCTTTCGCTTCCCCAAGGCCAGGAGTTCCAGCCTAGGTTGCCGGCTTACGGCGCCGCAAGGGCTGGAGTTGCGGGTTGGTGCGCTGTGCGCGGCGGCGAGGAAGAGGGTGTTGGGGCGATCGGTAGGAGCCGGCAGGGCAGAGCACGAGCGGAGCACGAGCAAATCCCCCTGCCCGCCTTTTCCGAAGGGGGGAAGCTTGGGAGATTCGTGGCGATGTTCGGCGACATGCGAAGCGGGTATCTCGCTCTCGGATGTAGGCTCCTGCCCGCTGCCCGCTGCCCGAATCCCGAATCCCGAATCCCGAATCCCGAATCCCGAATCCCGAATCCCGAATCCCGCATGTGCACTCCCCCCTTTGGAAAAGGGGGGCAGGGGGGATTTGCTTCTGCCTTTCGCTCCAACCTCGTCGCAAAGAAAAAGCCGTGGCAAGCCACGGCTTTTCTCGAACGAGCGGCGCCGGACCCGCTCAGCCCAGCTTGGTGCGCTGCGCGGTCAGGCCTTCCAACTGCACGTTCCAGTCGACCAGGCGCTTGCGCTCCTGCTCGACCACGGCGGCGGGGGCGTTCTGGACGAAGGTCTCGCTGGCGAGCTTGCCCTGGCATTTGCCGATTTCGCCGGCGACGCGCTTGATCTCCTTGTCCAGGCGCGTGCGTTCGGCGCCGAGGTCGACCAGGCCTTCGAGCGGAACCAGCAAGGTCAATTCGCCGACCACCGCCGACGCCGCGGGCGGCGCGTCGTTGGCGTCGGCAATGAACTGGATGCTGTCGAGGCGATTGAGGAAGCGCAACTGCGAGTCGAAGCGCGCGGCCCGATCGCGGTCGGCGGCATCGCCCTTGGCCAGCAGCAGGCCGACGTTCTTCTGCGGCGAGACGTTGAGCTCGCTACGCACTTTGCGCAGGGCCGAGACCATGGCCTTCAGCCACTCCACGTCGGCTTCGGCCTGGGCGTAGTCGGCGCCGAGGTCGCTGGCCTGCGGGTACGGGCGCAGCATGATCGTGGTTTCGGCGATGCCGAGCTTGGGCGCGACCTGTTGCCACAGCTCTTCGGTGACGAAGGGGATCAGCGGGTGCAACAGCGACAGCAGACGCTCCAACACGTACAGCAAGGTGTGGCGGGTGCTGTCGGCGGCGGCTGCGTCGTCGCCTTGCAGCGCCGGCTTGGCCAGTTCGACGAACCAGTCGCAGAACGCGTTCCAGGCGAACTCGTACAAGGTCTGGGCGAGCAGGTCGAAACGGTAAGCGGCGAAATGGGTTTCGGCTTCGGCCGCGGCCTGGGCCAGCTGCGCCAGGATCCAGCGCTCGGCGTCGGTCTTGGGCTGCGGTGTGCCCGAGAAACTCGCGTCCTCGGTGTTCATCAACACGAAGCGGGTCGCGTTCCACAGCTTGTTGCAGAAGTTCTTGTAACCCTCGGCGCGGCCCAGGTCGAACTTGATGTCGCGGCCGTGGGTGGCCAGCGCCGAGATGGTGAAGCGCAGCGCGTCGGCGCCGAAGCTCGGGATGCCGTCGGGGAATTCCTTGCGCGTGGCTTTCTCGATGCGCGCGGCGTCCTTGGGGTTCATCAGGCCGGTGGTGCGCTTGGCGACCAGGTCTTCGAGTTCGATGCCGTCGACCAGGTCGATCGGATCGAGCACGTTGCCCTTCGACTTGGACATCTTCTGGCCGTCTTTGTCGCGCACCAGGCCGGTGATGTAGACGTCCTTGAACGGAATCTGCCCGGTGAAGTGGTCGGTCAGCATGATCATGCGGGCGACCCAGAAGAAGATGATGTCGAAACCGGTGACCAGCACGGACGAGGGCACGAAACGCTCGAACCCGCGCTCGCCCATGGCCGCCGCATTCGGCCAACCCATGGTGCTGAACGGCCACAGGCCGGAGGAGAACCAGGTCTCCAGCACGTCGTTGTCCTGGTGCAGGACGACGTCGGCGCCGATCCCGCCGCGCGCGCGCGCATCGGCTTCGTCGCGGCCGACGTAGATCTTGCCGTCGGCGTCGTACCAGGCCGGGATGCGGTGGCCCCACCACAGCTGGCGGCTGATGCACCAGTCCTGGATGTTCTCCATCCAGTGGCGATAGGTGTTGATCCAGTTCGCCGGGACGAAACGGATATCGCCCTGCTCGACCAACTGCAGGCCGCGCGCGGCCAGGTCGTCCATCTTCACGAACCACTGGTCGGTCAGATACGGCTCGATCACCTGGTTGGTGCGGTCGCCGCGCGGCACCTGCAGCTTGTGTGGTTTGGTCTCGACGAGCAGGCCTTCGGCCTCCAGGTCGGCGAGCACGACCTTGCGCGCTTCGTAGCGGTCCAGGCCGACGTACTTCGCCGGGGCGTTGTCGTTGACCGCCGCCTCGGGGGTGAAGATGTTGATCATCGGCAGGCCGTGGCGCTGGCCGACCGCGTAGTCGTTGAAGTCGTGCGCGGGCGTGACCTTGACCACGCCGGTGCCGAACTCGCGATCGACGTAGGCGTCGGCGATCACCGGGATCACCCGGCCGCTCAGCGGCAGGGTCACGGTCTTGCCGATCAGGTGGGCGTAGCGCTCATCCTCGGGATGGACCATGACGGCGGTGTCGCCGAGCATGGTTTCCGGGCGCGTCGTCGCGACCACCAGCGTGGCGCTGCCATCGCTGAGGGGGTAGGAGATCGACCACAGGAAGCCGTCTTCTTCTTCGTTGACGACTTCCAGGTCGGAGATCGCGGTCTTCAGCACCGGATCCCAGTTGACCAGGCGCTGGCCGCGGTAGATCAGGTTTTGCTCGTGCATGCGCACGAAGGCCTCGACCACCGCCTCGGAGGCGATAGGATCCATCGTGAACATCGAGCGCGACCAGTCGCCGGAGGTGCCCAGGCGGCGCATCTGCCGTTCGATGGTGTCGCCCGACTGGCCCTTCCACTCCCAGACCTTCTCGATGAAGCCGTCGCGGCCGAGGCCGTCGCGGGTCAGGCCTTCGCGACCGAGGTTGCGCGCCACCACCATTTCGGTGGCGATGCCGGCGTGGTCGGTACCCATCTGCCACAAGGTGTCGTAGCCGCGCATGCGGTGATAACGGATCAGCGCATCCTGCAGGGTGTGCTGGAACGCATGTCCCATGTGCAGGGTGCCGGTGACGTTCGGCGGCGGCAACAAGATGGAGTAGGGCTCGCCCTCGCCGCGCGGCTTGAATACGCCGCTGCTCTCCCACTGCTCGTAGAGGCGGGCTTCGAACTGCTTGGGGTCGTAGCTGGAGGCGAGGGACATAAGAACCGGGATTCGTTATTCGGGATTTGGGATTGGTTGAAGCAACAGCCAAGAGCAAGAACTTACAGAGCGGAGTGCCGGTTGGGACTGGGCGGATCCGCTTCGCGAATCCCAACGCCCGAATCCCCAATCCCGGCCCCTCACATATCGTGCTTATTAAGCGTCAGCCCGCGGGCCTGGTACTGCTTCCAGCGCTCGCGCAGCGGGCCGCGCGCGGAGTCGTCGGCGGGGACTACTTCCAGGACGCGGTCGAAGCCGTCCTGCACCGGTGCGTCGCGCAGGTTGATCACCAACGGCCGCAACGGCGCGTCGACTTCGGGCGCAGCGATCAGCACGTCGGCTTCTTCCTCGTCGAGGTCGGCGCCGGCGATCTGGTGCGGGATGTAGGCGTCCTCGCCCATGTCCCACAGCATGTCGTCGATCGCCTCGGCCTGTTCGGCGTTGCGCGCCAGGATCAGCGTGGGCAGGCCGGCATCGTGGGCTTTGCGCGCCAGCTCGCAGACCAACCGCAGCGGTTGTTCCTTGAAACGCGGCGTTTGGATCAAGTAGAAGTCAGCGCGGGCCATGGGCGGGTATCAACCGGTATATGCGGCCGAGCCGCCGAAAACGAAATAGCCCAGCAGGGCGCCGCCGATGTTCAGGGCGAACCAGCCGAGCAGGAGCAGGAAGAACGCGCCGACCGCCTTGAGCTTGCGTCCCGCCGGCCGGGTCCGGGCCAGGTAGATCGGCACGAACAGCATCGCCAGCACGACGATGCCGATATTCATCCACGGCGAGCGGCGATGGCCGAACTCCTGCTGGTCGCCATGCAGCCACATGAAGATCCAGAACATGCCCAGCGCCACGAACAGCCAATCCACCAGGGTGAAACCGGCCTGCGCAAGCGGCGACATCGAGTAGATGCCGCTGGCCAGGCCGGTGATCGCCGCGAGGATCAGCGCATTGCGCTTCATCGTCAGGCGGTGCGCTCGAGCAGCCACTGCGAGAGCAGGCCGACCGGACGGCCGGTGGCCAGACCGCGCTTGCCTTCTTCGTTGGACACGCCGGCGATGTCGAGGTGCGCCCAGCGCTGGCCTTCGGTGAAGCGCGACAGGAAGCAGCCGGCGGTGATCGCGCCGGCCCAGCGTCCGCCGATGTTGTAGACGTCGGCGAAGGTCGATTCGAGCTGAGTCTGGTACTCGTCCCACAGCGGCAGGCGCCAGGCGCGGTCGAAGACCTGCTCGCCGGCGCTGGTCAGCTCGGCGGCGAGGTCGTCGTCCTTGCTCATCAGGCCGGTGGCGAACTTGCCCAGCGCGACCACGCAAGCGCCGGTCAAGGTCGCCACGTCGAGCAGAGCCTGCGGCTCGAAGCGCTGCGCGTAGGTCAGCGCGTCGCACAGGATCAGGCGGCCCTCGGCGTCGGTGTTGCCGACCTCGATGGTCTTGCCGGACATGCTGGTGAGCACGTCGGAGGGACGGTAGGCGTCGGCGTCGGGCATGTTCTCGACCGCCGGCACGATCACCACCAGGTTGATCGGCAACTGCATGCCGACCGCCGAGACGAAGCTGCCCAGCACCGAGGCGGCGCCGCACATGTCGAACTTCATCTCCTCGATGCCACCCTGCACCTTGAGGTTGATGCCGCCGGTGTCGAAGGTGATGCCCTTGCCGACCAGCACATAGGGTTTGGCGTCGCCGCCGTTGTCGTACTTGAGCACGATCAATTTGGGCGGATTGGCCGAGCCGCGGGCCACGGCGAGCAGCGAGCCCATGCCGAGCGCCTGCATCTGCTCGCGGTCCAGCACTTCGCACGAGGTGTTGTCGAAGCGGCCGGCGAATTCCTGCGCCTGCTCGGCCAGGTAGGCCGGGTTGCAGATGTTCGGCGGCAGATTGCCCAGCTCGCGAGCGAACGCGACGCCGGCGGCGATCGCCTGGCCCTGGGCCAGAGCGGTGGCGTCGTCGCCGCGGATCGACAGCTTGCGCAGGCCGGGCTCGTCTTTCTTCTTGCCCAGCGTGGCGGTGTAGCGGTAGCAGGCGTGATCGGCGGCGATGGCGGCCTGGCGGATCGCCCAGGCGGCGTCGCGGCCGGTCACGGGTTCTTCGCTGAGGGTCAGCAGCGCATGCTCGACCGGGCCGGCCTTGAGCGCGCGTGCGGCGTCGCCGACCGCCTTGAGGTACTGGGCGACGCCGAACTTGCCGGCCTCGCCGAGGCCGATCACGAGCACGCGCGGCGCGGTCACGCCGGGCAGGTCGTGGAGCAGGGAGGTCTTGCCGGTCTTGCCGCTGATGTCGCCGCGTTCGAGCAAAGCCGTCAGGCGCCCGCCGCTGACTTCATCCAGCGTTCGCGCGGCAGCCGTCAGGGTCTTGTCGGCGAAGGCGCCTACCACGACGCAATCAGTTTGAGCGGCCGCGAGCGCGTCGCGGTTCAGGTCGAATTCGAGGGTCATCCAACAGATTCCCAGCAGCTAAGAAGAGTTTGTCCGTACAATCGAACGGCTTTGCGGGGCGTCGGTCCCGGGCTCGATGCCCGTGCCGCCATCCTGGGTCCTCGACCTCGCGCCTCCGGCTATCCCGGAGCGCCAGCAGACAGGTCGGCCGTCGAACGAACCCCCGAGTTTAAAGCAAGCCTGCCCGATGCCGAAGCCCGATGCTCAAGCTTGACCGTTACCTGACTGGCGAATTCGCCCAGGCCGTCTTCGCGACCCTGGTGGTGTTGCTGATCGTGAGCGTCGGCGGCGCCTTCACCGACGTGCTCGAGGACATCGCCAAGGGCAAGGTCCCGGCCGGGCTGATGCTGCTCCAGCTGGGCCTGGTGCTGATCAAATGGCTGCCGCTGATCCTGCCGCTGGCGTTGATGCTGGGGCTGATGCTGGGCATCGGCCGGCTCTATCGCGATTCGGAAATGCCGGTGATCGCCTCGATCGGCGTCGGCCCGCGCCGGCTGCTCAAGCCCTTGCTGATGGTGGTCGGGCCGATCGTGGCCGTGGTCGCCGCCTGCTCGCTGTGGCTGGGCCCCTGGGCCGACCGCGCCTCGCGCGAGATGATCAACGAGGCCAGCCGCAGCCTGATCGTGGCCGGCCTGGAGCCGGGCGCCTTCACCGGCCTGCCCAACGACAACGGGGTGATCTACGTCGGCGCGATGTCCAACGACGGCACCCGTTTCGAACGCATCTTCATCTACCGCAACAAGCCCGACCGTCAGGACGTCACCACCTCTAAGGCCGGTCACCTGACGGTGCGCCCGAACGGCGACCGTTACCTGACCCTGGAGGACGGTTTCGAGGTCGAGGGCCCGAAGGACGGCGGCCTGAATTACCGGCTGATGCGCTACGCCAGCAACGACGTGCTGCTGCCGGCCAGCGAGGACCGCTACGACCCGTCCCTGCCCGAGATGATGTCGACCACGCAGTTGCTCGGCGATCCGCGCCGCGAGGCCGCGGCCCAGCTGCATTACCGGATCGCACCGCCGCTGCTGGCCCTGGCTTTCGCCCTGCTGGCGGTGCCGCTGGCGCGCAGCACTCCGCGCCAGGCCCGTTACGGCAGCGTGTTGATGGGCTTTTTGGCCTACCTGATCGGCAACAACTTCATGATGATGGGCAAGGGCTGGATCGAGGACGGCAAGATCCCGACCTTCCTCGGCCTGTGGTGGCTGACTTTGCCGCTGTTGGCGGTCGCCGGCTGGCTGTATTTCCGTGACGGCCGCGTCGCGCGCAGGCGGGTGGCCCGATGAAGCCGTTCCCGAAGATCCACGATGTCTACGTCGGCAAGACCGTGCTCGGCACGGTGCTGCTGACCTGGGCGGTGCTGCTCGGCCTGGATTTCATGCTCAGCCTGGTCGGCGAGTTCGGCGACGTCGGCAAGGGCCGCTACGGCCTGATGCAGGCCCTGGCCTATATGGCCATGACCGTGCCGCGCCGCGCTTACGCGCTGTTCCCGTACGCGGCGGTGATCGGCGCCCTGATGGCGCTGGGCCAGCTCGCCTCGACCTCGGAGCTGACCGTGCTGCGCGCGGTCGGCCTGTCGCGGCGGCGCCTGAGCCTGGCCGTGGCCGGCGCGCTCGCGCTGCTGACCCTGCTGATGGTGGTCAACGGCGAGACCCTGGCGCCGGAAGGCCAGCGTCGCGCCGATGCGCTCAAGACCGCGGCCAAGTCCAACAACCAGGTGGTGGCTCAATATTCCGGGGTCTGGGCGCGCGAGGGCGATGTCATCCTCAGCGCCAGCCAGGGCCAGGAGCGCAGCGAGGGCCAGGACCGCTGGCTGGAATTGCGCGACGTCAGCCTGTACCAGTTCGGCCAGGACGGGCGCCTGGTGTCGCTGGCGCTGGCCAAGATCGCCGAACACCGCCCGGGCGGCTGGCTGTTGCGCGACGTCACCCGCACCACCTTCCTGGCCAAGTCGGCCGAGCAGGTCCATGTCGCCGAAGAGCGTTGGGAGTCCAAACTCGACAGCGCCGCGTTGATGAGCGGCAGCAACCGCCCGCGTTACCTCAGCGCCAAGGCCTTGCACAAGGCGATCGAAGACCGCGAGCGCAACCGCCTCGATGCGGCCGAATTCGAGGCCTATTACTGGGGCCGCTGGTTCTACCCGCTCAACGTGCTGACCTTGTGCCTGGCGGCGATTCCGTTCGCCTTCGGCAGCCTGCGCAGCGGCGGTATGGGCAAACGCTTGTTCATCGGCATCGTCTTCGCGCTGTTGTTCTGGCAGTTGCAGACCCAGTTCGTCGAACTGGCCAAGGTGTTCCGCTTCGACTTCCGCCTGGCCTATGCCGCGCCGACCGTGGTGATGCTGGCCGTTTCGGCCTATCTGTTCAAACGTCGGTCGGGGTGAACACAGTCCGCTCACGCGGCACTGCCGCGTGGACTGTGTGAACGCCCGGCGCGCTGCGCCGGGCCGGGGCCGCAACTACCAGTCCATGCGTTCTCGCAACGGAGCTTCGCCATTGGCTCGCGCTTTCGATGAACGCCCGGCGCGCTGCGCCGGGCCGGGGTCGCAACTACCAGTCCATGCGTTCTCGCAACGGAGCTTCGCCATTGGCTCGCGCTGTCGATGAACGCCCGGCGCGCTGTGCCGGGCCGGGGCACGTCGGGTCAGATCGCGATTACCCCAACGAAGCGGCGGGGGTACTGACTCCATGGCTGGAGCCCTTGCGCGAACTCGGCCGGCGCCGGCACCTCCAGTTACGCGGTCGCGGCTCGCGCCGCTCCTACCCCGCGATAGTTCGAGGCTTCGATCATCGACGCGGGCGGTGCTGCCTCTACATGTCCCTTGGTCGCGGCTTGCGCCGCTCCTACAGTGCTGACGATATCGGTACCCGCAGCTTCGCAGGACTCTGCGATTTAAAACCTGCCGAGAGCCTTTGGAAGCTTAGGTAACCACCGTTCTTATGTAACGCGGCGATCTTGGGTCGCGGCTCGCGCCGCTCCTACAGCGATAGTCCGATCAGGTCTCGTGGCCGCGCTGGACTCTGTGGCCGCCAGCACTCACTTCGGCCGCTTAGGCACCCGCAACATCCGCGTCCCACTGGCGCGGTCGTGCCAGGTCAGGCGCTCGCGATCGAACCAGGCCCACCAGAAGCCCAGGCCGAGCGCGGCCAGCGACAGGGTGCCGACCGCATAGCGGATCGACAGCGCCCGCCATGCCGGCGCAGCGCCGTCGGCACCGGCCACGCGCAGCCGCCACGGACGCATGCCGAGGGTTTGCCCGCCGCGCCGCCAGCTCAGCATCGCGTAGCCGCCGGCGATCAGCCAGCAGACGAACCACAACGTCCATTGCAGCGCACTGAAAGGCGGAATGTTTTCGCGCTGCCCATGCCCGGACAAGGTGTAGGCGACGGTGAACGCCGCGCTTGCGACCAGCCACAGCGCCGCGACCGGCCAAAAGTCGTAGAACAACGCGAACAGGCGCCAGCCCACCAGGGCGGCGGGCTTGGCGGATGCGGGATCGGCGGCGGAGGTGTCGTTCGAGCTCATCGCATCAGGATATAGGCAGCCGGACCGCCTGCTAAGCTGCTGCGATGAGTGCCAGTACACCCGCCGAACGCCGCAGCCAGGCGATGGCCTTGCCGCCCTTGGGCGAAGCCGACGATGCGGCGATCAAGTCCTTCCTCGACACGATCTGGGCCGAGAACGGACTGGCCCAGCAGACCCTCGACAGCTACCGCCGCGACCTCGAAGGCCTGGCGCGCTGGCGCGACGGCAGCGGCATCGCCAATGCCGACCGCGCAGCCTTGTTCGATTACCTGGCCTGGCGCACCCGCGAAGGCTATTCGCCGCGCAGCAACGCCCGCCTGCTGTCGGCCTTGCGCGCGTTCTATGCCTTCCGCCTGCGCCGCAGCGAGCGCAGCGACGACCCGACCGCATTGCTGGCGCCGCCGAAGCTGCCGCGCTCCTTGCCCAAGGCTTTGGCCGAAAGCCAGATCGAAGCCTTGCTGGCGGCGCCGGTGGTGGACGAGCCACTCGGGCTGCGCGACCGCGCGATGCTCGAATTGATGTACGCCTCCGGCCTGCGCGTAAGCGAATTGGTCAATCTGCCGTCAACCGCGGTCAACCTGCGCCAGGGCGTGTTGCGGGTCACCGGCAAGGGCAGCAAGGAGCGGCTGGTGCCGCTGGGCGAAGAGGCCCAGCATTGGCTCGAACGTTATCTGGCGCAGTCGCGCCCGCAACTGGCCGGCAAACGCGCGCTGGCGCCGCTGTTCCTGGCGGCGAGCGGCGAGGCCCCGAGCCGGCAGGAGTTCTGGCACCTGGTCAAACGCTACGCCGCCGTCGCCGGCATCGACCCGGCCAAGATCAGCCCCCACGGCCTGCGCCACAGCTTCGCCACCCACCTGCTCAACCACGGCGCCGACCTGCGCGCCCTGCAGATGCTGCTGGGCCACAGCTCCCTGTCGACCACCCAGATCTACACCCTGGTGGCGCGCGAGCAGCTCAAACGCCTCCACGCGAAGCACCATCCGAGGGGGTGAAGAGCAGCGCTAGGCGGCACTGCCGCCTGCTGCTCTGAACGCCCGGCGCCCCTGCGCCGGGCCGGGCACGTCCTAACCGATCGCGAGTACCCCATCGAAGCGGCCGGCGGCACTGCCGCCTGGGCTTGGCGAACGCCCGGCGCGCTGCGCCGGGCCGGGGCACGTCCTGGCCGATCGCGAGTACCCCATCGAAGCGGCCGGCGGCACTGCCGCGATAGTTGGTACCGCCTGCTTGAACCCGGCCGGCGCCGCAGGCCTCAGTTACGCGGTCGCGGCTCGCGCCGCTCCTACCCTTGGATGCCGGGCGATTGGCCATCTGTGTGAGTCGCTCCTGTCCGGGAGTCCCGGCAGCTTTGGCAGCCCCGGGCCCGTTTCGCGGGCATCCGCACCCCAAACCGCGACCCCCATCGCCACTTCGCCGTGTGACTGCGGTTGCGGAACGGCGTTCGCGTGGCCGGCCGTGCCACAATCGGCAGAACCTATTCCTCGTCGAGCGGTCCAAGACCCCGACCTCAGAACGCCAAGGATTCGATTGATGAAGCGCATCATTTTCGCCGTGCTCGGCGCGATCAGCCTGTCCGCCTGTGCCCAGGCGCCGCAGGGCGCCGCCGCCAAGAGCGATCCGGCCGCCCCGGCCAAGACCGCGGCCGCCGCCAAGGGTTCGGCGCCGGAGGTCAAGGCCGGCAGCGCCGATGCGCTGGCCGTCGAAGCCATCCGCCAGCTCAATCCCAACGTCAGCATCGACAAGGTCGGCCCGTCGCCGGTGCCGGGCTTCCGCGAGGCGCTGGCCCAGGGCCAGGTCGTGTACGTCAGCGACGACGGCCGTTACCTGTTCCTGCCGGGCTCGGGCGGCGCGCTGTTCGATACCCAGGCCAAGAAGAACCTTAGCGAAAGCAGCCTCGCCGGTATGCGCAAGGACCTGCTGAAGACCATCCCGGCCAGCGAGCGCATCGTCTTCGCTCCGGCCAATCCGAAGCACACGGTGACGATCTTCACCGACGTCGAGTGCGGTTACTGCCGCAAGCTGCACAGCGAGATCGCCGAGTACAACCGGCAGGGCATCGCGGTCGAGTACCTGGCCTTCCCGCGCATGGGCATCGGCAGCGAGGACTACAAGAAGATGGTCTCGGTGTGGTGTGCGGCCGACCGCCGCAAGGCCCTGACCGACGCCAAGAGCGAGCAGAGCATTCCGAACAAGGACTGCAAGAACACCGTGACCATGCAGTACAACGTCGGCCAGCGCGCCGGCCTGACCGGCACGCCGATGATCCTGACCTCCGAGGGCATCCAGCTCGGTGGCTACGTGCCGCCGGCGCAGTTGCGCGAGGCGCTGGACAAGATCGCCGCCGACGCCAAGCCGGCCCCTTCCGGCGCCAAGCCGACCGCGGCCGTCGCCGTGCCGACCGGCGGGCGCTGAGTAACGACCCCGCGCCCGGGCGCTCCGGGCCAGGTTCGACCGCATCGCCGCCCACTGGGCGGCGATGTCGTTTCCGGGGCTGCGTTTCGCGGGTGGCCGGGTCCTGCTCAAGGGCGGGAAGGGGCCGCAGCCGGGGTGTAAGCGGGCGCTTCGGCCGCGCTGGCCAAGGGGCCGTGGACCGCCGCGCGGCCCGGTCGGATGCCGGGCCGAAGCTGGAGGGCGGTTTTGGATACAATACCGGGCCCTGCGTTGCACGGTTCCCCGGACATGATCGTCCTCGAGGGCCATTCGGCCCTGTCTTCGTTCCGCCGCGAGCGTCTCCAAGCTCGACTGTCCGCCCTTCATCCGAGTATCCGCCTGCTCGATGCCTGGCCCGTCTACTGGGTCGAGCCCGACACCGGCGCTACGCCCGACGACGCGACCCTGCGCCGCATCCTCCAGGCCGAACCGCATGAAGCCGCCCGCAGCGATGCGGCGGTCTCGCGCTACGTGACGCCGCGCCTGGGCACCTTGTCGCCGTGGGCGAGCAAGGCCACCGAATTGCTGCGCGGCGCCGGCCAGCCGGTCAAGCGCGTCGAGCGCGGCACCCGCTACGACCTCGAAGGCTGGCCGAGCGATGCCGCCACCCAGGGCGCGCTGGCCAAGGTCCTGCACGACCCGATGACCCAGTCGCTGCTCGAAGCGCGCGACGATGCGGCGGCGCTGTTCGCCGTGCCCGCGCGCGGCGAGCTCGAACGCATCGCCCTGGACGATCTCGAAGCCGCCAACAGCCGTCTCGGCCTGGCCCTGGCCGACGACGAGATCGGCTACCTGCGCGAGCGTTACGCCGCGCTCGGCCGCACCCCGTCCGACGTCGAACTGATGATGTTCGCGCAGGCCAACTCCGAGCACTGCCGGCACAAGATCTTCAACGCCTCGTGGACACTCGAAGGCCGCGAGCAGCCGCAGTCGCTGTTCAAGATGATCAAGCACACCCACGCGCAGACGCCGGAGAACACGCTCTCGGCGTACAGCGACAACGCGGCGGTGGTCGAAGGCTATCCGGCGCGGCGCTTCCGCCCGCAGCCGGGCAGCCAGTCCTATGCGGCCGAAGCGCAGATTCCCTCGGCGTTCTGCATCAAGGTCGAAACCCATAACCACCCGACCGCGATCGCGCCGTTCCCCGGTGCGAGCACCGGCAACGGCGGCGAGATCCGCGACGAAGGCGCCACCGGTCGCGGCGGCCGTCCCAAGGCGGGCCTGTGCGGTTTCAGCGTGTCGCACCTGCGCATCCCGACCCTGCCGCAACCGTGGGAAGGCGAACGCGCGCTCAATCCGCGCATGGCGCCGGCCCTGGAAATCATGCTCGACGGCCCGCTCGGCGCGGCCGCGTTCAACAACGAATTCGGCCGCCCGAACCTGGTCGGTTATTTCCGCAGCTTCGAGCTGGCCGAAGGCCAGGCCGGCAACGCCCGCCTGGCCCGTGCCTACGACAAGCCGATCATGTTGGCCGGCGGTCTCGGCGCGATCGACCGGGTGCAGGTTGCCAAGCTCGGCCTGAAGCCGGGGCATGCGGTGATCGTGCTCGGCGGCCCGGCGATGCTGATCGGTCTCGGCGGCGGTGCCGCCAGCTCGGTCGCTTCCGGCGACAGCGCCGAAGCGCTCGACTTCGCCAGCGTCCAGCGCGACAACCCGGAGATGGAGCGTCGCTGCCAGGAAGTCATCGACCGCTGCGTCGCGCTCGGCGAAGCCAATCCGATCGACAGCGCCCACGACGTCGGTGCCGGCGGTCTGTCGAATGCCATCCCGGAATTGCTGCACGACTCCAGCCTCGGCGGCGTGATCGACCTGGCCAAAGTGCCGAGCGACGATCCTTCGCTGTCGCCGATGCAACTGTGGTGCAACGAATCGCAGGAGCGTTACGTGCTCGGCCTGCCGGCCGACCGCGTCGCCGATTTCGCCGCGATCTGCGAGCGCGAGCGCTGCCCCTTCGCCGTGGTCGGTTATGCGACCGCGGAAGAGCGCTTGGTGGTCGGCTACGGCGCGACGGTCGAATCGGTGTATGGCGAGAACAAGATCGCCGACGCCGATTGGGCTATTGATCTGCCCATGGACCTGCTGTTCGGCAAGCCGCCGAAGATGCATCGCGACACCCGTTATCCCGCCGACGCGCCGTGGCCGGCGCTGCAGTGGGATGGACTGGATCTGCACGACGCCGGCCTGCGCGTGCTCGCGCACCCGACCGTCGCCGCGAAGAACTTCCTCATCACCATCGGCGATCGCACCGTCGGCGGCCTGGTCGCCCGCGACCAGATGATCGGCCCCTGGCAGTTGCCGCTGGCCGATTGCGCGATCACCTTGTCGGACTTCGACGGCCACGTCGGCGAAGCGATGGCGATCGGCGAACGCACGCCGCTGGCCTTGCTCGATGCCGCCGCTGCCGCGCGCATGGCGGTCGGCGAGGCGATCACCAACCTGTGCGCCGCGCCGGTCGAATCGCTCAACCGTATCAAGCTGTCGGCGAACTGGATGGCGGCAGCCTCGCACCCGGGCGAAGACGCGCTGCTGTTCGACGCGGTCAAGGCAGTCGGCCTGGAGCTTTGTCCGGAACTCGAACTGAGCATCCCGGTCGGCAAGGACTCCTTGTCGATGCAGGCCCAGTGGGGCTCGGGCGAGAACGCCTCGAAGTCGGTGTCGCCGGTGTCGTTGATCGTCAGCGCGTTCGCGCCGGTGGTCGACGTGCGCCAGCAACTGACTCCGCTGTTGTCGCGCGACACCGACAGCGAGTTGTGGCTGATCGGCCTCGGCGCCGGCAAACAGCGCCTCGGCGGCTCGGTGCTGGCCCAGTGCCATCCCGAAGCCGGCAGCGACGGCGGCTTGCCCGCCTTCGCCGGCCTGCCGGGCGAGGGTGCGCGGCATGAAACCGGCGTGCCCGACCTCGACAGCCCGCAGCGCCTGCGCGATTTCTTCGAGCTGATCCGCGATGCGCGCGAAGCCGGCCTGTTGCTTGCGTATCACGACCGCAGCGACGGCGGCGCCTTCGCCGCGCTGTCGGAAATGGCGTTCTGCTCGCGCCTGGGCCTCGACATCAGCCTCGACGGCTGGGGCGAGGATCCGTTCCGCACCTTGTTCAACGAAGAGCTCGGCGCGATCGTGCAGATCGCCGCCGAGGACCGCGCCGAATTCGCCGACCTCGTCGCCCGCCACGGCCTGATCGATTGCGCTCAGCGCATCGCCAAGCCGACCACCGCCGCCGCGGTACGCGTTAAAGAAGACGGCAAGGTCCTGGTCGAATGGCGTTGGGACGAGTTGTTCGATGCCTGGTGGTCGACCAGCCATGCGTTGCAGAAGCTGCGCGACAACCCCGAGTGCGCCGACGAAGAGCGGGCGATCGCGCGCGACTTCAGCGCGCCGGGCCTCAAAACCAGGCTCAGCTTCGACACCGCCGAGGACGTCGCCGCGCCGTTCATCAACACCGGCGTGCGCCCGAAGGTAGCGATCCTGCGCGAGCAGGGCGTCAACGGCCAGATCGAAATGGCCGCGGCCTTCGACCGCGCCGGCTTCGAAGCCTTCGACGTGCACATGAGCGACCTGATCAGCGGCCGCTTCCAGCTCGAAGACTTCAAGGGCTTCGCCGCTTGCGGTGGCTTCAGCTACGGCGACGTGCTCGGTGCCGGCCGCGGTTGGGCGACCAGCATCCTCGAACGCAGCGCCCTGCGCGACGCCTTCGCCGCGTTCTTCGCCCGCGAAGACAGCTTCTCGCTCGGCGTCTGCAACGGCTGCCAGATGCTGGCCCAGCTCAAGCCGATCGTTCCCGGCGCCGAGCATTGGCCGGTGTTCCTGCGCAACCGCAGCGAACAGTTCGAGGCGCGTCTGGGCCTGCTGGAAGTGGCCGAATCGCCGTCGCTGTTCTTCCGCGGCATGGCCGGCTCGCGCATCCCGGTCGCGGTCGCCCACGGCGAAGGCCAGGCCAGCTTCGCCAGCAACCTCGACCAGACCGCGGCCAACGTCTCGCTGCGCTACATCGACGGCGACGGCCGCATCGCCGACCGCTATCCGCTGAACCCGAACGGCTCGCCCGACGGCATCGCCGGCCTGACCAGCAACGACGGTCGCGCCACGATCCTGATGCCGCACCCCGAGCGCACCCTGCGCAACGCCAACTTCAGCTGGTCGCCGCGCGACTGGAGCGGCGACTCGCCGTGGCTGCGCATGTTCCGCAATGCGCGGGTGTGGGTGGGGTAAGCCACGCGGCGAGGTCGTTCGATCGTTGTCTATAGAACGGACGCCCATTCGGGCGTCCGTTTGTTTTTGTGCTCGGGCCGACTCGCCGGTATCGTCTGGATCGACCGACAGCAGCGGTGTCACACATTACGGTGCGGTTGCGAGCGCGCGTCGCCAGTTAGCACAGCTCCGCTGCACCGGCATCGCCGGCCGATGGCGCCCGCGCGAACAAAATGTGACTGATCCTTCAGTCCGTAACTGCCCCTGTTCATGAATCCGAAGCCCTGCGACTCGCGCCGGGCATCCTCGATCTCGCTTCGACGACTGTGCTTATCTCACCGACGCTCACCGGCGCTGTTCAGGGCTGGTCGAGACGGCGAATGAAACTGCTAAAGTCCGGGGATCACGCGCAGGAGGGTGACGTGAACGCAGTAGCCACATCCAACGAACCGAGCGCCAGCGCCTTACCGGCGGGGGACGCCCAAGCGGCGGTCGACATCCGCATCGTCGACGCCTTGCTGGCGAAGGGGCGCCTCAAGGAGCCCGACCTGGCGCGTGCGCGCCGGCTCCAGGAGGAGACCGGCGGCAGCCTGCTCGCGCTGTTGGCGCGGCTCGGGCTGGTGTCCGAGCGCGATCACGCCGAAACCGTGGCCGCGGCGCTGGAGCTGCCTTTGGTCAGCATCAAGGACGCGCCCGAGCTGCCGCCCGAGGGGGTGGCGCTGACGCCCAAGTTCATGAAGCAGTTCGCGGTCTGCCCGGTCGGCGAGGGCGAGCACCACGTCGACGTGCTGATGGCCGACCCGCAGGACATCTACCAGCTCGACGCCCTGCGTCTGGCGACCCAGCGCGAGGTCCGTCCCTACGTGGCGCTGCGCTCGGAGGTCGGCGACCTGGTCGAGCGCTGGTACGGCCAGGGCCGCAGCGCGATGGGCGCGATCGTCGAAACCGCCGAGGGCGAGGGCGCGGGCGATCTCGACGACGTCGAGCATCTGCGCGACCTGGCTTCGGAAGCGCCGGTGATCCGGCTGGTCAACCTGGTGATCCAGCGCGCGGTCGAACTGCGCGCCTCGGACATCCACATCGAGCCGTTCGAGAACCGCCTGAAGGTGCGCTACCGCGTCGACGGCGTGCTGGCCGAGGGCGAGAGCCCGCCGGCCAACCTCACCGCCGCGGTGATCAGCCGCATCAAGATCATGGCCAAGCTCAACATCGCCGAGCGCCGCCTGCCGCAGGACGGCCGCATCATGCTGCGGGTGCAGGGCAAGGAGCTCGACCTGCGCGTCAGCACCGTGCCGACCGCGCACGGCGAGTCGGTGGTGATGCGATTGCTCGACCGCGAGACGGTCGTGTTCGATTTCTACAAGCTCGGCTTCACCGACGAATTCCTGCCGCAGTTCCAGAAGGTGCTCGACCAGCCGCACGGCATCATGCTGGTGACCGGCCCGACCGGTTCGGGCAAGACCACCACCTTGTATACGGCGCTGAGCAAGCTCAACACCAGCGACGTCAAGATCATCACCGTCGAAGACCCGGTCGAGTACCAGATCGAGGGCATCAACCAGATCCAGGCCAAGCCGCAGATCGGTCTCGACTTCTCGCATGCGCTGCGTTCGATCGTCCGCCAAGACCCGGACATCATCATGATCGGCGAAATGCGCGACCTGGAGACCTGCCGCATCGCGATCCAGTCGGCGCTGACCGGCCACTTGGTGCTCAGCACGCTGCACACCAACAACGCCGCCGGCGGCATCACCCGCTTGCTCGACATGGGCGTCGAAGACTATCTGCTGACCTCGACCATCAACGGCATCCTGGCCCAGCGCCTGGTGCGCCGGCTCGAGCCGACCCATGCCGAGAAATACCTCGCCTCGCCCGAGGAAATCGACAAGTTCAACCTGCGCCGCTACCAACCCGAGGGCGACATCTACCTGTTCCGACCGCGCGGTTCGGCGCTGGCGCCGAGCGGTTACCACGGCCGCACCACGATCATGGAATTCCTGGTCATGAACGACGAACTGCGGCGTGCGGTGATGCGTCACGCCGGCATGGGCGAGATCGAACAGATCGCGCGCGACAGCGCAGGCATGCGCACCATGTACGAGGACGGCATCGTCAAGGCGCTCGCCGGCCAGACCACCATCGAGGAAGTGCTGCGGGTGACCGAGGATGCTTGAGAGCCGGGAATCGGGAATGGGGAGTCGGGAATCGTGGTCGTCCCGGCTGGTTCATTCCCCTGGCTTCGAAGTTCCGATGCTTTGGCCTTAACCGATTTTCGATTTTCCATTCCCGATTCCCGGCCTTTATGCCCCTCTACCACTACAAAGCCCTGAACGCGCGCGGTGAGCTGCTCGATGGCCAGATGGAGGCCGCGAGCGGCACCGAAGTCGTGCAGCGCCTGCAGGAGCAGGGGCATCTGCCGGTCGAGGCCAAGCTGGCCTCGGAAGCGGGTGCGTCTTCGTCGTGGAAGGCCTTGTTCAAGCCCAAGCCCTTCACCGGGGCGCGGCTGGTGCAGTTCACCCAACAGTTGTCGACCTTGCTCGGCGCCGGTCAGCCGCTGGACCGCGCGCTGACCATCCTGCTCGACCTGCCCGAGGACGACACCGCCAAGAGCACGGTCGCCGACATTCGCGACGCGGTGCGCGGCGGCACCTCGCTGTCGGTCGCGCTGGAGCGCCAGCACGGCACCTTCTCGCGCCTGTACATCAACATGGTCCGGGCCGGCGAGGCCGGCGGCAATCTGCACGAAACCCTGTCGCGGCTCGACGACTACCTCGAACGCAGCCGCGTGCTGCAGGGCCGGGTCATCAATGCGCTGATCTATCCGGCGATCCTGATGGTCATGGTCGGCCTCAGTTTGATGTTCCTGCTCGGTTACGTGGTGCCGCAGTTCGGCGCGATGTACGAAAGCCTCGACGCCGAGCTGCCGATGTTCACCCAGGTGGTGTTGTGGCTCGGCCTGTTCGTGCGCGACTGGTGGATCGTGTTGATCGCGATTCCCGCGCTCGGCTTCCTCTGGTTCGATCGCAAGCGCCGCGACCCGGCGTTCCGCGAGGCGCTCGATGCCTGGCTGCTCAAGCGTAAGTTCGTCGGCCCGCTGATCGCCAAGATCGAGACCGCGCGCCTGGCGCGCACCCTCGGCACTCTGGTACGCAACGGCGTGCCGTTGATGACGGCGATCGGCATCGGCCGCAACGTGCTCAACAACCGCATCCTCGCCGCCGACGTCGATGCCGCCGGCGAAGACGTCAAGAACGGCGTCGCCCTGTCGACCGCGCTCGGCAAGGGCAAGCGTTTCCCGCGCCTGGCCCTGCAGATGATCCAGGTCGGCGAGGAGTCCGGCGCGCTCGACGCGATGCTGATGAAGACCGCCGAGACCTTCGAGCAGGACACCGGCATGGCCCTGGACCGCATGCTCGCCGCCTTGGTTCCGGTGGTGACCGTGGTCCTGGCCGGCGTCGTCGCCACGGTCGTGATGGCGGTGCTGCTGCCGCTGTACGACCTGACCAATGCGATCGGTTGAGCATGGCGATGTCCGCGCTTGCCTGTCCTCGCCCCGGGGCGCCCGTTCACGCCGTGCGCTTGAACGCCGGCTGTACCGGGGCCGGATTCGCGCGAACTTCGCCGATCGGCGCGGAACAGAATCCTATGCATCTTCGGATGCGAACGGCCGGACTCGACCCCGTTGCCATCGTTCGTCCGTTGAAGCACAACGTCTGTCCAGAACCCACCACTATGGATGATCACTGAGATGCGCAATCCCCGTTCGATTACCCGTTCCCCGTCTCCGGCCGGCCAGCGCGGTATGAGCCTGATCGAGATCATCATCGTGATCGTGCTGATCGGCGCAGTTCTCGCCTTCGTCGGCAACCGCGTGCTGGGCGGCAAGGACCGCGGCGACTACAACCTCGCCAAGGGCCAGGTGCAGACCCTCGCCGGCAAGATCGACTCGTTCCAGATGGACACCGGCCGCCTGCCGGGTTCGCTCGAGGAACTGGTCAAGCAGCCGGCCGACGCCAACGGTTGGTTGGGGCCGTACGCCAAGGAAACCGAGTTGAAGGACCCTTGGGGTCATGCCATCGAGTACCGCCAGCCCGGCGAAAGCGGTCCCTACGACCTGGTCAGCTTCGGCAAGGACGGCAAGGCCGGCGGCAGCAGCGTCGACGGCGACATCAAGAACAACTGAGTAAGCGCCTGCGATGAAACGCCTGCGGCACAGGCCCTCCGCCGGAGGGCGGGGGGACCGGGCCGGGGCGAACGCCGTCCGGTGCGCTCCTGCGTGCGTCGTGCGCGCGAGCCGCGCAGGCGGCGCGCCGCGGCCGGCCGCGGTGCGCGGCATGTCGCTGCTGGAAATGCTGTTGGTGATCGCCCTGATCGCGGCGATCGGCGTGTTGACCGTCGGCATGATGAGCGGTGGCATGAGCGGCATGCAGCTGCGCTCGGCGTCCAAGGAAATCGCCTCGCAACTGCGCTATACGCGCAGCCAGGCGATCTCGACCGGACGTTCGCAGAAGTTCACCATCGATCCGGCCGCGCGCACCTGGACCGCGCCGAACGGGCGCAATGGGGATATTCCCAAGGCGGTTGGAGTGACCTTCACCGGCGCGCGCGAAGTGCAGCCGCGACGCGGCGAGGGCGCAATCGTGTTCTTCGCCGACGGCGCGTCCACCGGCGGGCGGATCAAGCTCAACGTCAAGCAGGCGGCGTGGAACGTCGATGTCGCCTGGCTGACCGGCGAGGTCAAGCTCAAGCGCGGCGAGGCGCCGCGATGAGCGCGCGCGCGCGGTCCGCCGCCTCGGCCGGCTCTTTGCGCCGTCTCGGCGCGCTGCGTAGCGCGCCGTCGTCGCGTCAACGCGGCTATACCTTGCTGGAAGTGATCGTCGCCTTCGCCCTGTTGGCGATGGCGCTGACTCTGTTGCTCGGCACCTTGTCCGGCGCGACGCGGCAAGTGCGCTGGTCCAGCGACGCCGGCCGCGCCGCCTTGTATGCGCAATCGCTGATGGACCAGGTCGGGGTCGGGCAACCGCTCAAGCCCGGCCAACGCAGCGGCGAGTTCGAGAACGGCCGCTATCGCTGGACCCTCGGCGTGGCGCAGTGGCGCGATCCCATGCCGGCGTCCTCGCAGCCGATCGATCCGAATGCGATGCGCTTGTTCGAGGTCCAACTCGCGGTGGAGTGGGGCGAGGGCGGCGGCGGTCGGCGCCTGCTGCTGCGCACCCTGCGCAGCGCGGCCGCCTCCAACGAGGTGCAGTTCTGATGGCGCGCGCGGCGAGCCCGGTGCGGAACCTGCCGGCGCGCCGCGGTGCGCGCGGTTTCACCCTGATCGAAGTGCTGTTGGCGATGGTCTTGCTGGTCGCCGGCCTGACCCTGGCCTTCGCGACCTTGTCGGCGGCGACCAAGACCGCCGCGCGCGGCGAGGCCCTTGCCCACCGCAGCGAACGCGAACGCGCGGTCGAGGGTTTCCTGCGCAAGCGCATCGCCGCCACCCGGCCGATTCCGTTCGCGTTCGATCAGAGCACCGCGGTGCCGCAGCGCTTCGTCGGCGAACCCGACCGTCTGCGTTTCGTCGCCGACCTGCCCGATTACCTGGGCCAGGGCGGGCCGTACCTGCACGACTTCGTGATCGAAGGTGATGGCGATCAGGCCCGCATCCTGTTGTCCTTGTCGATGGTGCTGGCCGGCGAAACCATCAAGGAGGCACGCGAGCGTCCGCCCGAGCTATTGGTCGAAGGCTTGAAGTCGGCGCGCTTCCGTTACCGTTCAATGGACCCGCAACGCGGCGAACTCGGGGAGTGGCAGGAGCGCTGGCAGACGCCGGAGCAACTGCCCTTGTTCGTCGAAGTCACACTCACCGACCGCGACGGCCGTGCCTGGCCGCCGCTGGTGGTGGCCCTGCCGCTGGCCAGCGCGACGGCCGGCGGCTTCGTGCCGGAGCTGTGATGAGGACGGTGCGAGCAACGATGACGACGGCAGACGGCATCGCGCGGCGCGCGGCGCAGCGGCCGGTCTGCGTTGGAAAACGTCGCGATGCGACAACCGCGTCCCGGCGATCGCGTGGTGCGGCGCTGCTTTTGGTGCTGTGGGTGATCGCTCTGCTGACTGCGCTGATTGGCGCATTCGCGTTGTCGGCACGCACCGAGAACTTGCAAGGGCGGGTGCTGGTGCGCGGCCTGGTCGCGCAGAACGCCGCCCGGGCCGGGCTCGAGTACGCGATGACGCGAGTCGCGATGACCGACTCCAAGCTGCAGTGGCAGCCCGATGGGCGCCCGAACCCGTGGCGCTTCGGCGAGGCCAAGCTCGAGATCAAGATCGTCGACGAGAACGGCAAGGTCGACCTCAATCAGGGCGATTTCGCCTTGTTGACCGCGTTGATCCAGGGCGTCGGCGGGATGGAGCAGGGCGAGGCCGCGCGCCTGGCCGCGGCCATCCTCGACTGGCGCGATGCCGACACCTTGACCCAACCCGCAGGCGGCGCCGAAGACGCCGACTATGCGTCCGCCGGCCGCCCTTACGGCGCCAAGGATGCCGAATTCGAAAGCGTTGCGGAGTTGGAACAAGTGCTGGGCATGACGCCGGCCTTGTATGCCAAGATCGAGCCGCTGGTCACGGTTTACAGCGGTCGCACGCGCCCGGAGCCGGCGTTCGCAGCGAAGGAAGTATTGGATGCTATGGGAATGAACGGCGCCCAGCTCGTAGAGCAACGGCGCAGAACGCCGCCCGGGTCACAGTTGACGGGTGCGCAAGTCGGCGGCGAACTCGCTGGTCTCGTCGGCGAACGCAGCGGCACCTATAGTATCGACAGCCATGCACGGCTAGCGGATGGCCGTGAATCGGTATTGCGAGTGGTTGTGCGTGCAGGGGGGAGTTCCGTTCCCGGAATGGCCTATACACCGCTGCGTTGGGAGGAGGGAGCTTCGTCACGATGAACTCGCAGGTTGCCGAAAGCCGGTTGGGGGAAAACCGGTTCAGACGTTTAAGCGCGCGCTTCGCACCCGGAGCGGGCGGCTTCTTCTCGTGGTGGGGACGCACCCTGGCCTCGTGGTTGCCGTTGCGCATGCGCCAGGCCTTGGGCGTGGATCGCGGCCGTTTACTATTGCAGGTCGACGGCGACAGCGTGCACCTGCGTCTGCAGCAGGCCAACGAGGTGCGCGACTTGGCCGTGCTGCCGAGCCTGGCCGATTTGAATGCGCCGGCCGGGGCCATCGCCGCCGATCCGCTGGCGCCGTTGCTGCCGCCGCGTGTCGGCGAATTGCCGCGCTGGCTGCTGTTGCCGCCGGCCGCGAGCCTGCGTCGGCGCCTGACCTTGCCGGCCGCCGCGGCCGACCGCCTGCGCGACGTGGTCGGTTTCGAGATCGACCGCCAGACCCCTTTCACCGCCGACGCCGTCGCCTACGACGCGCGCGTGCTGGCCCGCCGCGACGGCGACGGCCAGCTCGACGCCGAATTGGTGGCGGTGCCGCGCCAGTCGCTGGACCCGCAGCTCGTCGCGATCGGGCCGCTGGCCTCGACCCTGTCCGGGATCGAGGTCGCCGGCGCCGACGGCGTGCCGCTCGGGGTCAACCTGCTGCCGCCGTCGCAGCGCCGTACCCGCAGCGACCCCTTCCGTTACTGGAACCTGGCCCTGGCCGCGGTCGCGCTGTTCGCGCTCGCCGCCGCGATGTGGCAGGTGCTCGAGAACCGCCGCGCGGCCACCCAGACCTTGCAGCAGACCATCGCCAAGAACGCCAACGCCGCGCGTCAGGCAGCGACCCAGCGCCAGTTGCTGGTCGACTTGATCGACGGCCAGGCCTTCCTCGACCGCACCCGCGCCGCGCGCCCAAGCACGGTCGAGGTGATCGACGAACTCAGCCGCCGCTTGCCCGATTCGACCTATCTGGAGAAGCTCGCGATCGAGGACGAAAGCCTGCTGATGATCGGCCTGAGCCGCGAGGCTTCGTCGCTGATCGGCAAGTTGCAGGGCACCAAGCTGTGGCGCTCGCCGGCCCTGACCGGTGCGGTCCAGCCCGACCCGGCGACGAGCCGCGACCGTTTCACCCTGACCGCCGAGATCGGACCGCCCAAGCAGCAGACCCCGGAGGCCGCGCGTGAGCAGTAACTGGCGTACCTGGGCCGCCGACCGCGAGCGCTGGCTCGCGCTGGGCCTGCTGTTGGCCGCGCTGGCGATCGCCTATGCGGTGCTGGTCCACCCGTGGTGGACGGTGCCGATGATGGAAGCCGGCGAACAGATCGACAATCTGCAAGAGCGCGAACTGCGCCAGCGCATGGAGCTCAAGCAGGCCCCGCAGATCCGCCTGCGCCTGGAGGAAGTGCGCAAGCAGCAGGCCAGCCGTCCCGGCTTCCTGCCCGAGGCCACCGCCGAACTCGCCACCGCCGGCCTGGTCCAGCGTCTGGAGACCGTGGTGCTGGAGGCCAGCCCCGGCAACCGCAGTTGCGGCATCGTCAATCGCTCGCCGTTGGCCGAGCCGCGGCGCGACCGCTACGCGCGCGTGGTGGTGCAGGTGCGCTTGCGCTGCGGTGCGCCCGAGACCGCGGCGGTGCTGCACTCGCTCGAAAGCGGCTCGCCGCGGTTGTTCGTCGGCAACCTCAACCTGTTGTCGACGCGCGGCTACTTCGTGCCCGGCACCGCCGGTCCGGCCAACGACGGTGGCCTCGACGTCAGCTTCGATCTGTACGGCTACCTGCGCCCGAGCCCGGCGCCGGCGGCCGCATCCAATGCCAACCCAGCGGCGGTGACTTCCAATGCGCCTTGACGACGCCAGCCCGCGCACCTGGCTGCTGGCCACCGCCGCCGGCTGGGCGCTGTTGACCTGGGTGCTGGCGCTCGCCGGCATGGGCCGCAGCGTCGATCCGCTCGATGAAGACCCCAGCCTGGTCAAGGCCCTGCCGCAGGTACGCAAGAGCGCGACCGACGCGCTCGGCCCCCTGAGCAAGTACGGCGAAATCGCCGCGCGCCCCTTGTTCGTCGACGACCGCCGGCCCAAGCCCTTCTTCATGCAGGGCAAGGGCGAGGGCGAGAACCAGGCCGCCGCGTTCGACTACCTGCTGACCAGCGTGCTGATCACCCCGCAGTTGTCGATGGCCTTCCTGCAGCCGGCCGACGGCAGCGAGTCGGTGCGGGTCAAGCTGGGCGAGGTGCCCGAGTCGCACCCGGCCTGGCGCCTGACTTCGCTGGAGCCGCGCCGGGCCGTGTTCGAAGGGCCGGAAGGCCGCCGCGAACTCGACCTGCGCGTATTCAACGGCCAGGGCGGCGAACCGCCGACCGCGATCGCCCCGCCGCAGCCCGGCAGCGCGCCGCAACCGGGCGTGCGTCCGGTGCCGCCTCCGCCGATGCCGGTGCCTTCGCCGCAACCGCAATCGCAGACGAACCGGGCTTCCACGGTTTCGCAGGTGCCGCCTGCGCCGCCACCGCCGGTGCAGAACAAGCCCAACGAAGCCGGACAGACCGACAACAACGCATCCGCGCCGCTCACCGAGCAGGCGCAGATGGAAGCCATCCGCAAGCGGATCGAAGCGCGTCGCGCGCAACTGCGGCAGCAACAAGCCGCTCAACCACCGGCCAACACGCCGTAGAGTGAACGCATGAAGCTACGTCCCCAGCAATACGCCTCTCACGCACTGGTTGCGGCGATCATCGCCTCGCAGCTGGCCTCGTGCGCCAGTGTGATGTCGCCGCGGCTGCATCGCGACGGCGATCCGGCCTCTCTCAAGGGACCCCAGGGCGAGGATGCCCGCGCCCGGTTGGTCCGCGACGGCGTCGTCCAGCAGCCGCTGGAGGGGCAGGCCGACGAGGAAGGTCCGAAGGCGCAGATCCGCCGCGGCACCGGCCAGGTCATCAACCGCAGCGCCGCCGCGGCGCCGCCGCCGGGCCTGGGCGCGACCAACGGCACCGCCACCTTCAACTTCGAAGGCGAGTCGGTGCATGCGGTGGCCAAGGCCATCCTCGGCGACATGCTCGGCCAGAACTACGTGATCGCGCCGGGCGTGCAGGGCACCGTGACCCTGGGTACGCCCAAGCCGGTCAGCGCCGCGGAGGCGCTGAACCTGCTCGAGATGGTGCTGAGCTGGAACAACGCGCGCCTGGTCTACACCGGTGGGCGCTACAACATCGTTCCGTCCGACCAGGCCCTGGCCGGCAACGTCGCGCCGCGCACCGGCTCGGCCACGGCCGCGCGCGGCTTCGAAGTGCGCACGGTACCGCTGAAGTTCATCTCGGCCACCGAGATGGAAAAGATCCTCAAGCCGTATGCGCGCCCGAACGCGATCGTCACCGTCGACAACTCGCGCAACGTGATCAGCGTCGGCGGCACCCGCGCCGAACTCGAAAACTACCTGCGCACGATCGAAGTGTTCGACGTCGACTGGCTGTCCGGCATGTCGGTCGGCGTGTTCCCGTTGCAGTCGGGCAAGGCCACCAAGGTCGTGGCCGACCTGGAAAAAGTGTTCGGCGAACAGAGCAAGTCGCCGGTCTCGGGCATGTTCCGCTTCATGCCGCTGGAAGGCGCCAACGCGGTCATGGTGATCACCCCGCAGGCCGATTACCTCGACGACATCAAGGACTGGCTCGACCGCATCGACAGCGCCGGCGACAACGTCCAGTTGTTCACCCTGGAACTCAAATACATCAAGGCCAAGGATCTCGCCGACCGCCTTGCCGAAGTGTACGGCTCCAACCGCAGCGGCAACGGCGGCGGCGACAACGGCCCGCCTTCGCTGATGCCGGGCCTGGAATCGGTCGAGCTGCGCGACAGCGACAACGGCTCCAGCGCCGACATCGGCAAGAGCGGCAGTGACTCGGGCTCCAGCGGCGGCGGCCTCGGCAGCGGCGCATCGCTGGGCTCGCGCCAGTCCGGCAACGGCTCGGTCACCCTCGAGGTCGACGGCGCCAAGGTCGGCGTATCGGCGGTCGAGGAAACCAATTCGATCCTGGTGCGCAGCAGCCCGCAGGCCTGGAAATCGATCCGCGACGTCATCCAGAAGCTCGACGTGATGCCGATGCAGGTGCACATCGAGGCCCAGGTGGCCGAGGTCGAACTCGGCGGCGCGCTCGAATACGGTGTGCAGTGGTTCCTCGACCGCGCCACCATCGACAACGGCTTCGGCGACCTCAACCGCAGCACCAATCCGGCGGTGCCGCCGAAGTGGAGCACGGTTGCGGCGAGCATCGGCGGCGTCAGCGGCAACGGCCTGTCGTGGTCGCTGATCAAGAACAACGCCGCGGCCATCCTCAAGGCCCTGGACTCGGTCACCGACGTGCATATGCTGCAGACGCCGTCGCTGTTGGTGCGCAACAACGCCGAGGGTTCGCTCAACGTCGGCACCAAGATCCCGATCGAATCGGTCTCGGTCAATGCCGGCACCGGCAACAACAACACCGTCAGCCAGGTGCAGTACCTGGACACCGGCGTGATCCTCAAGGTGCGCCCGCGGGTGAGCCGCGACGGCATGGTGTTCATGGACATCGTCCAGGAAGTCAGCTCGGTCGGCCCACGGCTTAACAACAACAGCCCCAACGTCACCGTCAACACCCGCAAGCTCAAGACCGAGGCAGCGGTGCAGAGCGGCGAGACGGTCATGCTGGCCGGCTTGATCAACGACGAAACCCGGCGCAGCTCGGGCGGGCTGCCGGGTCTGAGCCGCATTCCGATAATCGGCGCGGTGTTCGGCTCGCAGAAGTCGGCGACCACGCGTCGCGAAACCATCATCCTGTTGACCCCGACCCTGGTGCGCAACCCGCAGGAGTCGCGCGACCTGACCGACGAATACAGCCGCCGCTTCCGCGCGATGGAGCCGCTGCAATCCAAGCAGCCTAAACCGAGGAAGTAAGCCTCGCGCTGTGCGGTGTTTGATGCGGGGTGTTTGACTGGGGCCGGCTTGCCGGCCCCATTGCTGTGCAGGCCGTCGCCGGCTTGCCGGCTCCATTGCGCCGCGGGCCGTAGCCGACACGCCGCCCGAGTGCTTTGTGCGTGACCGACGATACGACGACGCCGTCGTGATCCGGCTTCAGGTCGAATACGTACCGCTATGTCCGCCGCCCGTCACTGCTGGAACCAACGATCGGTCGCCGTGCCGGCGATGCGCGCGGTGGCGTGGGCTATGGGACCATGCGGCTTCGTGATAGAACCCCGCCATGACTGAATTGCCCATCGTCGTAGTGCCGGTCGGTGCCGACGACGACGCACTCGATGCCTGCCTCGCCGCACTGGAGCTGTGCACGCCGCCGGGTGCGCGGGTGTGGCTGGCCGACGACGCCCGCGCCGGGCCCCGCGG
Source organism: Lysobacter antibioticus (assembly GCF_000731095.1). Classification (GTDB taxonomy): domain Bacteria; phylum Pseudomonadota; class Gammaproteobacteria; order Xanthomonadales; family Xanthomonadaceae; genus Lysobacter; species Lysobacter antibioticus_B. The sequence goes on from NZ_JMTZ01000021.1 coordinate 104,652, forward strand.
CTACGCGATCGTCGAGCGCTGGCTTAAGCGCACCGCGCTCAAGGCCGACTACAGCCGCCGTCAGCGCAGCCTGGGCGAAGTCGCGCACCTGGACGAAGTGCTGAGCGTTTGCGGCGACGCCGACGTCGCGGTGCTCGCGCCCGACGCGGTGCCGGCGCCGGGCTGGCTGTCGCGCCTGAGCGCCTGCCTGGCCGCCGACGGCGCCATCGCCTCGGCCACGCCCTGGTGCAACGCCGGCGAAGCCGCGGCCTGGCCGCGGATCGGCGAAATCGCCCCCTTGCCCGACGCCGAAGACGCAGAACGCCTGTCGCGGGCCTTGCAGCAGATGCCGGCCCTGCATCCGGAACTGCCGGCCGCGATCGGCCACGCCGTGCTGTTGCGCGGCAGCGCCCGCCGCCGCGCCGGCGGCCTCGACGCGGCGAGCTACGGCTCCTGGTATGCGGCCCTGACCGACCTGTCCCTGCGCCTGTCCGGACTGGGCTGGCGCAACGTGTTGTGCGATACCGCCTATGTCGCGCGCGGCGGCGAAGGCCGGCCCAGCGACGGCGACATGGACGCGCTGGCCGCGCGCTGGCCGGACTGGCATGCGCGCCTGGCGAATTTCCTCATGGACGACCCTCTGCGCGAGCTGCGCCAACAACTCGCCGAACGCCTCGAGCGCGTCGGCCCACCGGAACCGCAACGTGATCTCTTTCTCTGACCCCGGCCAGGCGCGCACCGACGCCGGCGAGCGCGCGCCGGCTGTCAACGAGCCTGCTCTCAAGGCGATCGTGGTCACCTACCGCAGCGCGGCGACGATCGACGAATGCCTGAGCCGGTTGCGCAACAGTCTCGGCGTCCGGGCGATCCGCGTCGTCGACAACCAGTCCGACGACGGCACTCTCGACATCGTCCAGCGCCACGCCTCCGCCGACCCGCGCCTGCGCTTCATCGCCAACCCGGACAACCCAGGCTTCTCGGTCGGTTGCAACCAGGGCGCGGCCGACCTGGAGCCGTCGGCGGACGAGGACGACTGGCTGGTATTCGTCAACCCCGACTGCATGGTCGAGCGCGACACCCTGCTGCAACTGCACGCCCTGGCGGCGCCGCTCGGCGAGGCCCTGGTCAGCGCCGACCTGATCAACGAACAGGGCGAGCGCGATGTCGCCGTGCGCCGCCGCGACCCCGATTTCGGCGCGATGCTGGCCGGCCTGCTGCGTCCGTCGGCGGCGCCGAAGATGGCGGTCGCGCCCGACGATGCGCAGCCGTTGCAGCTGGTCGAGGCGACCTCGGGCGCGCTGATGCTGATGCCCAGGCGCCTGTTCGCGCGCATCGGCGGCTTCGACGAAGGCTATCGCCTGCACGCCGAAGACCTCGACCTGTGCCGGCGCGTGCGCGAAGCCGGTGCGATCGTGGCGGTGGCCAATCGCGTCCGCGTCGTGCACGTGCGCGGCGTGTCGAGCCGTTCGCGGCCGTTCTTCGTCGAGTGGCACAAGCATCGCGGCTTGTGGCGCTATTTCCGCAAGTTCGAGGCCTCGCGCCGCGGCGCGCTGGTGCGCGCCGGCGTGTTCGCGGCGATCTGGGGGCGCTTTCCGATTGCGGCCTTGCGGGCGTGGTGGCGTTGAGCTGAGGCGCTGTACCTCGCCGTCGTCCACGTTCTGCTTAGCCCCTCTTCAGCACACGCGCGAGGAATGGCGCGACGGCTCTTGAGGCTGCATGTGCCAGGCGAATTCCGTCGCGTGCGCCCTCATCCGCGCTCCGCGCACCTTCTCCCGCAGGCGGGAGGAGGGCAAGGCGAAGCATCGCTTGCAACGGATCATCCGCTCGCTTCGATCCTCTCCACAGATCGTGTTCTAGCCCCTCTCCCGCTTGCGGGGTGAGGGGGCGCGTCTGCGAGCCACTGGTTCGCACGGCTCCGAACGCCCGAACGCTATGCGTCCGGGCCGGGACGGAAGCGCAGTCTGCACGGCCTGCGATGCAACCGTGTCCTCATCCGCACTGCACACCTTCTTCGACAAGCGGGAGAAGGGAGGGCTGTACCCTCACAACTCCATCAAATCGCGTCCGATCACCAAGCGCCCGGCGAAATACGGCGCGACCGCTGCGCGCCAGACTTCGTCGGTGAGCGATGCATCGCCGCCCGGCACGAAGTGGCTCAATACCAGGGTCTTCACGCCGGCTTCGGTTGCGAGGCGGCCGACCTGTTCGGTGGTGGTGTGGCTGTCGAGCAGATGCTGGCGCAGGCGCCCGGCCTGGGCTTCGCTGGCGATCAGGCGTTCCAGCGCGGGCAGGTACATGACCTCGTGCACCAGCATGTCGGCGCCGCGCGCCAGCTCGACCAGGGCCGGCGACGGCCGGGTGTCGCCGGAGAAGACGATCGAGCGGTCCGGGCAGTCGAAGCGGTACGCGAAGGCCGGCGCCATCGGCGGGTGATCGACCAGGGCCGCGGTCACTTTGACCCGCTCGTCGCGCATCACTACGCCGCCGCGGCGCAGTTCGTGCGGACGAATCAGCGGCGCCAGCGGCGGGCGGCCTTCGTCGGCGATGCGGATGCGGATGTCCTCGGCGTTGAGCTGCAGGAAGCGCCGGGTCATGCGCACGAGCGGCGGCGGGCCCCAGGTGCCGACCGGCCGGCGCAGGTCGGCGGCCCAGGCCAGCAACAACAGATTGCCGTAGTCGGCGTTGTGGTCGGAATGGTGATGGGTGAGGAAGACCTCGCGGATCGCGCCGAGCGCCAACCCGGCCAGGGCCATCTGGCGGGCGACGCCGTTGCCGCAGTCGACGATGTAGACCGCGTCGTCGACGACCACCGCCTGTGCTGGCGCCGCGCGCAGCGCCTTCGGGGTGGGGCCGCCGGCGGTGCCGAGCAGGATCAGGCGCGAGCGTGCGGTCGTGTCCACGGGCGCGGCCAATGCGGCGCGCTGCTTCGGCGCGGCGAGCGCGGAGCGCCAGTTCGGCGCAGCGAGTGCGGAGTGACAGCTCGGCGCGGCGAGCGCGGAGCGCCAGTTCGGCGCAGCGAGTGCGCCGAGACCCAAGGCGCCGGCGGCGGCTAGAAAGCGTCTGCGGGAGAGGGTGTCGATGGCGGCCATGGCGACAGCCTAATGCCTGCGGCCCGGGCTCGATCACATCGGCCGGGACGTATCTGGAGCGGCGCTCGCTAGCGGCCTGTGCCGCCAGTCGGAAAATGCAGCGCCGCGCCGCTGCGGGCTTGAACCCGGCCGTATAGTCGGTCGGGCGACCACAGGGGGTCGGTCAGTCGACAGGGAGTCGGTGATGTCTATCTTCAGCAGGTGGTTCGGTACTAAGCCAGACGGTTCGGAAAATGCGGCACCGATGGACCTGGTGACCTTCGCCGAGCGCTACGCCGCGGCGGTGCGCGCGGCCTGGCCCGAGGCCCGGGTCGAGATCGGGCACGGCGCGGCGACCGCCGATACCCGGGTCGACTGGAGCCTGCCGGACGGCTTCAAGGCCACCCATTTCCTCGGCAACAGTTATCTGCGTTATCTCGGCGCGCCGCAGGAGCTCGAAGCGATCTTCGCCGAGCAACTGGCCGGCGCGCGCGCGATCCAACGCGATTTCGTCAGCGGCCCCGAGGCCGCGAATGCGGTGATCCTGCCGGTGCTGAAGACGCGCGGCTGGCACGAGACCGCGCTGCAGCAGGCGCGTTCGTTCGGCAGCGAATCGATGCTGCCCTTCATCGTCGAGCCCTTGGCCGGCGATCTGGTCCTGACCTATGTCGAGGACACGCCGGATTCGATGAGTTTCCTGTCGCCGTCCGAGGCCGAGCGCCGCGGTTTCGACCGCGAGACTTTGTACACCCAGGCGCTCGACAACCTGACCCGTTTCCTGCCCGAACTCGACGTGCAGGGCGGCGGCGGGCGTTATGTCGCCCGGCTCGACCGCAACTACGACGCCAGCATGGTGCTGCTGTTCGACCGCTGGCGCGACCGCATCGAGATCAAGGGCGATCCGGTGTTCGCGATCGCCGCACGCGACGAGCTGATGCTGTGCGGCAGCGAGGACGACGACAGCGTCGCTTCGTTGCGCGACATCGCCGACGAGATCGCGCTGTCGTCGAGCTACAACCTGTCGCGCGCCTTGTTCATCCACCGCGACGGCGGCCTGCAAGTGTTCGCCAGCTAAGCTCGGTGGCGTAGACGCAGGTTCGGCGGCGGCTCAGCGGTAGCGGTTGATTTCGTCGCGCAGGGATTTCGCCGCCGCAGCCGAGGCGGCGGCATAGTCGTCGCCGTTGGAGGCGTAGAGGATCGCGCGCGAGCTGCTGACCATCAGGCCGGTGCCGTCTGCGGTCTTGGCATTGCTCACCACCGCCTCGACGTCGCCGCCTTGCGCGCCGACGCCGGGTACCAGGAACGGCACCTCGCCGACGATCGCGCGTACTTCGCGCAGCTGCGACGGCCAGGTCGCGCCGACCACGAGCGCGCAATTGCCGTGGCCGTTCCATTCGCGTGCGACCTTCTCGGCGACGTGCTGGTAGAGCGGGCGGCCGGCGACTTCGAGGTCCTGCAGGTCGCCGGCGCCGGGATTGGAGGTGCGGCACAGCACGACCACGCCGCGGTCGGCGCGGTCGAGGAAGGGCTGGACCGAATCGCGGCCGAGATAGGGGTTGGCGGTGACCGCATCGGCGCCGTAGCGGTCGAAGGCTTCGGTGACGTAGTGCTGGGCGGTGCTGCCGATGTCGCCGCGCTTGCTGTCGAGGATCACCGGGATGCCGGGATGGTTCGCGTGCGCGTAGGCGATCAGGCGGGCGAGCGCGTCTTCGGCGCGCAGTGCGGCGAAATGCGCGATCTGCGGCTTGAATGCGCAGGCGTATTCGGCGGTGGCGTCGATGATGTCGCGGTTGAAGGCGAACACCGCATCGGCGTCGCCGGCGAAACGCGCCGGAAACTTCGCCGGCTCGGGATCGAGGCCGACGCAGACGAGAGTGCCGGCCTGTTGCCAGCGTTGACGCAATGCCTGCATGAAGCTCATCGATGCGATTCCTCGTGGTGATGCCGTGCTTGGGTTGGTTGCAAACCCGGCTGTTTCATTTCTATGTCTGTGCCGGGATTAGCGTCCCGACGCCGCTGTACGCTTATCGATTCCCGATTCCCGATTCCCGATTCCCGATTCCCGATTCCCGGCCCTCAAGTCACGATGATCGGCGCGCCGTGGGTGACCACGACGGTGTGTTCGAACTGCGCGGCATAACCGCGGCGGCAACGCATCGCCCAGCCGTCGTCGCCTTCGTCGACCTGGGTGCAATGGGTGGCCAGGAAGGGTTCGATCGTGATCACCATGCCGTCGTGCAGCCGGCGGGTATCGCGCGGATCGTAGTAGCCGGGAATGCTGCCGGGCGCTTCGTGCAGCGAACGGCCCACGCCGTGGCTGCCGAGGTTGCGGATCACCCGGAAACCGCGCCGTGCGGCGATGCCTTCGACGGTGCGGCCGATGCTGTTGATCAGGTTGCCGGCGCGCAACTGCGCGATCGCCGCGTCGCGAGCCTCGCGCGTGGCATCGAGCAGGCGCTGTTGCGCCTCGCTGGCGGTGCCGACCACGAAGCTGCCGCCGGTGTCGGCGAAGTAGCCGTCGAGCTCGGCCGAAACGTCGATGTTGACCAGGTCGCCGTCGCGCAGCACGGTGCCGTCGGGAATACCGTGGGCGGCGACCGCGTTGATGCTGATGCAGGTCGCGCCGGGGAAATCGTAGGTCAGTGCCGGCGCCGAGCGCGCGCCGGCCGCGCGCATCATCTGCGCGCCGATCGCATCGAGGTCGCGCGAGACCGCACCGGCCACCGCGGCTTCGCGCATGGTCGCCAGAATGCCCGACACCAGCGCGCCCGCGCGGCGCAGCCCTTCGAGTTCGTAAGCTTGTTCGACGGTCATGATGCGCTCCTCGGTCGGTGGGGGAGGCAGGGCGGCGGCGATCGGTCGGTGCGCATCGTTCGTATCGGGCCTCGGCCTCAGGCCAGCGCGCGGACCAGCATCGCCATCGCCGCGCTGGCGACGGTGGTGATCGAGGCGATGATCGCACTGTCCTTGAGGCTGGTGTGCAAAGCCAGCATGAAGGCGGCGACGAACGAGCCCGACAACATGACGAGGATCGCGATCGCAGCGAGACCTTCGAACTGGGTGATGCCGGTGGACAGGCCGAAACTGAGCAGGCCGAAGATCGCCAGCAGCGGTAGCGCTGCGGCCCAGATCACCGCCTTGGCCGCCTCGCTCCAACCTGTTTCCAGGCCGACGGCCTTATCGGCCGCGACCCGCACCACCGCGGTGGTGACCAGGAACCAAGCCGCGAATTTCATCGCCGCCTCGGGCGCGAAGGCGAGAAAGGCGATGAAGCACAGCAGTGGAAGCAGGACGGCAGGCATGTGCGGACCGGTGGGCGTAGTGGCGATGGCGGGTCTGGCCCGGGTTCGCATCGGGCGATAGGTGGGCAAGGCCCGGTCGTCGCGGCGAGAGCGCGAACCCGCGTCCCGTCGTTCCGGCGAATGCCGGCGCCGATCTCGATCTGCGCTGCGCGGGTTTTGCCGCGCAGGCTCGGGACGGGCGAAAACGACGGACGCCCCGTCGTCGGGATCGATGCGGCCAAGCCGCCCGCGCGCTGAGCGCGGGCGGCCCGGAGCCTTACTTCAGCGCCTTGAAGCGCAGGCGGTGCGGACGTGCGCCTTCTTCGCCGAGGCGACGCTTCTTGTCGTCCTCGTATTCGCGGTAGTTGCCCTGGAAGAACTCCACGTGCGAATCGCCTTCGAAGGCGAGGATGTGGGTGGCGATGCGGTCGAGGAACCAGCGGTCATGCGAGATGACCACCGCGCAACCCGGGAACTCCAGCAAGGCGTCTTCGAGCGCGCGCAGGGTTTCGACGTCGAGGTCGTTGGACGGTTCGTCGAGCAGCAGCACGTTGCCGCCCTGCAGCAGGGTCTTGGCCAGGTGCAGACGGCCGCGTTCGCCGCCCGACAGCGAGCCGACCATCTTCTGCTGGTCCTGGCCCTTGAAGTTGAAGCGGCCGATGTAGGCGCGCGACTGGATCTCGACGCCGTTGATGTTGAGGATGTCGGCGCCGCCGGAGACTTCCTGGAAGACGTTGTGGTTGCCTTCGAGCTTGTCGCGGCTCTGGTCGACGTAGGCGATCTTGGTGCTCGGGCCCTTGACGATCTCGCCGGTGTCCGGGGTTTCCTGGCCGGTGATCATCTTGAACAGGGTCGACTTGCCGGCGCCGTTGGGGCCGATGATGCCGACGATCGCGCCCGGCGGAATGATGAAGCTCAGGTCGTCGATGAGCAGGCGGTCGCCGAAGGACTTGGAGACGTTCTTGAACTCGATCACCGAATTGCCCAGGCGCTCGCCCGGCGGGATGAAGATTTCGTTGGTCTCGTTGCGGCGCTGGTACTCGACCGAGTTGAGTTCTTCGAAGCGGGCCAGACGGGCCTTGCCCTTGCTGCGGCCGCCCTTGGCGTTGCTGCGCACCCACTCGAGTTCCTTGGCCAGCGCCTTCTGGCGCGCCTTCTCGGTGTTTTCTTCCTGCTTCAGGCGCTCGGACTTCTGCTCCAGCCACGCGGTGTAGTTGCCCTTCCACGGAATGCCGCGGCCGCGGTCGAGTTCGAGAATCCACTCGGCGGCGTTTTCGAGGAAGTAGCGATCGTGGGTCACCGCCACCACGGTGCCGGTGTAGCGCGCCAGGAACTGCTCCAGCCATTCGACCGATTCGGCGTCGAGGTGGTTGGTCGGTTCGTCGAGCAGCAGCATGTCGGGCTTCTGCAGCAGCAGCTGGCACAGCGCGACGCGGCGCTTCTCGCCGCCCGACAGCTTGCCGATGATCGCGTCCCACGGCGGCAGGCGCAGCGCGTCGGCGGCGACTTCCAACTGATGCTCGAGCGTGTGCGCATCGCCGGAGGCGAGGATCGCTTCCAGGCGCTGCTGCTCGGCGGCGAGCTTGTCGAAGTCGGCGCCTTCTTCGGCGTAGGCCTCGTAGATCTTGTCGAGCGCGGCCTGCGCGCTGAGCACGTCGCCGACGCCCACTTCGACCGCTTCGCGCACGGTTTGGGTGGGGTCGAGCTGCGGTTCCTGGGCCAGGTAACCGACCTTGATGCCGGTGGCCGGGCGCGCTTCGCCGCTGAAATCGGTATCGACGCCGGCCATGATCTTCAGCACCGTCGACTTGCCCGCGCCGTTGAGGCCGAGCAGACCGATCTTGGCGCCGGGGAAGAACGACAGCGAGATGTCCTTGATGATCTGACGCTTCGGCGGCACGGTCTTGCTGACGCCGTTCATGGTGTAGATGTATTGCATGCGGGCTCCGAAGCATGGACGCGCCGAGCCGGGCCGAGGGATGGCCTGGGGCGGGGCGGGAAACCGCGATTATCCCGCAGGCGCTGGCTGCGTTCCAGCGCGAGGGCCGGCGGGATAGGGCGGGTGTAGCGGGACGGGGAGCCGCCGAGAGCCCGCAGACGAGGCCCGGAAAGGGCCGCTGGGGGCTGTACGGTGGCCGGATCGGCGCCTCAGGCGGCCGGCGCCTCGTTGCGGACAGGGCTGGAGAGATCGAAAGCCTTGCCGTGCCTGGGTTCAGCTTCGCCGACGGGGTTACAGCCAGACGATCAGCGCGATGACGCCGGCGACCAGGGCGTACTTGAGCGCGTAATACGTGCCCTTGCTGCGCGCCCGCAAGGCCTTGGTCTTCAGGCGCAGGGCATAGAAATACTTGAACAGGCGGTTGATGCCGCCGGTCTTGTCGCCTTCCATGTTCGGCGATGCGCCCGCGGCGATCAGGTTCTTGGCGATGAACCGGTTCAGGCCGCGCGCCCAGCCCCAGCGCATCGGCCGCTCGATGTCGCAGAACAGGATGATGCGGTTCTGCTCGGAACCGTTCTGGGCCCAGTGGATATAGGTCTCGTCGAACATGGTCCATTCGCCGTCGCGCCAGCTGTAGCGGGTGCCGTCGACGTCGATGAAGCAGGCGTCGTCGTTGGGCGTGTCCAGGCCCAGGTGCAGGCGCAGCGAGCCGGCATAGGGGTCGCGGTGCGGGCGCAGCTCGCCGCCGGGCGGCAGCTCGGTGAACATCGCCGCCTTGACCCCGGGGATCTGCCGCAGCAGCTCGGTGGTGACCGGGCACAGCTCGGCCGCCGAGGGGTGGGCGTCGTCGTACCACTTCAGGTAAAAGCGCTTCCAGCCGCGGCGGAAGAACGAGTTGAAGCCGACGTCGTTGTAGCCGTCGGCGGCCTTGATCTGCTGGATCGCGCGCAGATGCAGGGCTTCGGCGCGGATGTCGCGCCAGCGCGCGCGCAGCGGTTCGAGCTCGGGGAAATGCTGGTCCGGGCTCAGGAAAGCGGTGGTCGGCACGCGCGAGCAGGCGTACATCAGCACGTTGACCGGCGCCATGAAGGTCGAGTGGTCGAGCAATTGGCGGCCAAGACGGTGGCGTACGCGGCCGCGCAGGTGCACGTACACCGCGCTGGCGAGGAACAGGAAAACGAAGACCCATTTCACGATCGGGACATCCAGAAGCAAGGCAGGGGAGGCGGCGGAGCGCGCAGGCTGTATTGTCCGTCGGCGCCGGGGCCGGCGGCAGCCCCGCTTTGGCGGTTGGCCGCCATACGCCCCTAGGCTAACATTTCAAGTCTTACGTCAAGCCCGCCCGCGGATCCACACGGCCCGGCCTGATGCGAGGTTCCCCCTCCCTCCCGTCCGTACTCTCCCCTCCCGAGGCCGCGTAATGTTCCCGAGCCACACCCGTATTGCCGGATTTGACGATGAACTCGCCCAGGCCATCGCCGCCGAGGTCCGTCGCCAGGAAGACCACGTCGAGCTGATCGCCTCGGAAAACTACGCCAGCCCGCGCGTCCTCGAAGCCCAGGGCAGTGTCCTGACCAACAAGTACGCCGAGGGCTATCCGGGCAAGCGCTATTACGGCGGTTGCGAATTCGTCGACATCGCCGAGCAGCTGGCGATCGACCGCGTCAAGGAACTGTTCGGCGCCGACTACGCCAACGTCCAGCCGCATTCGGGCTCGCAGGCCAATCAGGCGGTGTATTTCGCCCTGCTCAACCCGGGCGACACCATCCTCGGCATGAGCCTGGCCCACGGCGGCCACCTCACCCACGGCGCCAAGGTCAATGCCAGCGGCAAGCTGTTCAACGCCGTGCAGTACGGCGTCAACGACCAGGGCCTGATCGATTACGACGAAGTCGAGCGCCTGGCGGTCGAGCACAAGCCGAAGATGGTCGTGGCCGGCTTCAGCGCCTATTCGCAGGTCGTCGACTGGGCGCGTTTCCGCGCCATCGCCGACAAGATCGGCGCCATCCTGTTCGTCGACATGGCCCACGTCGCCGGTCTGATCGCCGCGGGCGTCTACCCGAGCCCGGTGCCGCACGCCCACGTCGTCACCTCGACCACCCACAAGACCCTGCGCGGCCCGCGCGGCGGCATCATCGTCGCCAAGGACCCGTCCGAGGACCTGGTCAAGAAGCTGCAGAGCATCGTTTTCCCGGGCATCCAGGGCGGTCCGCTGATGCACGTGATCGCGGCCAAGGCGGTCGCGTTCAAGGAAGCGCTGGAGCCGGAATTCAAGGAATACCAAGCGCAGGTGGTCAAGAACGCCCAGGCGATGGCCAAGACCATCACCGCGCGCGGTTACAAGATCGTCTCCGGCGGCACCCAGAACCACCTGATGCTGGTCGACATGATCGGCAAGGGCATCACCGGCAAGGACGCGGAAGCCGCGCTGGGCCTGGCCCACATCACGGTCAACAAGAACGCCGTGCCGAACGACCCGCAGAAGCCTTTCGTGACCTCGGGCCTGCGCATCGGCACCCCGGCGGTCACCACCCGCGGCTACAAGGAAGCCGATTGCGTCGCCCTGGCCGAATGGATCTGCGACGTGCTCGACAACCCGAAGGACGAAAAGGTCATTGCCGGGGTACGCGAGAACGTGACCAAGCAGTGCGCCCAGTTCCCGGTGTACGGCTGAAGGCGAGTAACGAGTGATGAAGAGTGAGGAACGAGTAAGAACAACTGCCTCGTGGCTTGTTCTTATCGCAGGTTCAGAGGACAGTGGTCAAACCTTCGGCTTTTCCACTCGTTTCTCACTCCTTTCAACTCATTCCTAGCCCATGCATTGCCCCTTCTGCCAGCACCAGGACACCCGCGTCATCGATTCGCGGGTGTCCGACGACGGCGCGACGATCCGCCGCCGTCGCGTCTGCGAGGCTTGCGGGGAGCGTTTCAGCACGATCGAGACGATCGAACTCAAGCTGCCGGTCATCATCAAGGGCGACGGCCGCCGCGAGGCCTTCGACGCGCGAAAGCTGCGCGCCGGTTTCGACCGCGCCCTGCAGAAGCGGCCGGTCTCGGAAGAACAGATCGAATCGGCGGTACGCGCGGTAGTCCACCAACTGCGCATGACCGCCGAGCGCGAACTCGCTTCGCGCCGGGTCGGCGAGTTCGTCATGGCCGAGCTGCGCAAGCTCGATCACGTCGGCTACGTGCGCTTCGCCTCGGTGTATCGCTCGTTCGAGGACGTCGCCGATTTCCGCGAAGAGCTCGACCGGCTCGAACGCGACATACCGGGCGAGGGGCAACTGCCCTTGCTCGGCGAGGACGAGCCGCGTCCGGACAAGAAGAGGCGCTGAGCGCATCGGCCGACGCGGGCCATTGTTACGCGGCGAAGGGAGTTCGCGCATGTTGAAGGCATACCGATCCGCACTGCTGCCCGCCTTGTTGATGCTGGCCCTGCTGCCGTGCTGGGCCTTCGCGACCGATCCGACCGATCCGATCGAGGAGCGGCAGCGCGCGGCGCTGGCCGGCCACTATTACCTGGAAGGCGCCGACGACGCCGGTTCGGAGCTGGTGCTCGAGCCCGACGGACGTTTCCAATGGAGCCTCAGCTACGGCTTGATGGTCGAGTCGGCCAGCGGCCAGTGGAACGTCGGCGGCAACGGCATCGTGCTGAGCGTGCAAGCGCCCGCGCGCGAGCAGACGGTGTTCTCGCTCGACCAGGTCGTGGCCTGGACGCCGGACGCGCAAAAGCGCCTGGAGGAGTTCGCGGTAGAACGGCAAGACGCTTTGATCGAGGAAGCCTGCGGTTACTTGAAGACCTACCGGTCCGGTTCGGAATATGCCGAGTTGCTTGCGGCCAGCTTGCCCGAGGCCGATCCGGCCGATCGCGCGGGCCGCAGCGCCGCCGAAGCCTCGCTGGCGCCGGCGCTGGCGGCGCTCGAACAATCGCGGCTGGCGCTGGAAGCGACGGCTGCGCAGACGAAGCCGAAAGCCTGGCAAGCGCCGCCGCCGAGCAATGCGGCCTCGGCTGCAGCGGCTGCGGCGGGCGCTGAAGAAGACGGCGCAGAACAAGACGGTGCGCTTGAAGACGGCACGCTCGAAGACAGTCAGGTCGCGGCGGATATCGCGGTGCGCACCTATCTGCAGCGGCTCGAGCAAGTCGGCGCACTGCACGCGGCCGCGGGCCGCGCCATGCCGAAGCAGCCCGCTCCGCGATTCGACCGCGAACGCTGCCTCGACCCGGCGGCCAAGGCCGATGGGCGCGGCGGCTATGCGCTCGTGATCGGCGACCCGCAGCGCGGCTACCGGGCCCAGGGGATCGGCGTCGAGTTCGTGTATTCCGACGGCCGCAGCGAGCGCACCGAAACCAGCCCGGGCGGTTGGGCCCTGGCGGTGCGGCGTCCCGGCGTGCGACTCGTCCAGGCGATCCTGCAACCCGCCGACCGTCCGCGCGAAACCCTGGCGCTGGACGAAAGCAAAGGCCGCATTTTCGCGATACGCCTGGACACCGCCGCGGCGATGCCCGCCTCGTTCGAACAACTCATCCTGACCCAGGACGGCGGCGATCTGATCGCACCCCGAATACCCGGCCGTTATGTGCGGCATTGAGTGTCTGCAGGAGGATGCGATGAACGATGGGACCGCCACGCGAGATGGCATCAGGGCCGCGGTCGTGCAGACCGGCGCCGATCGATCCACGCGACGCCGAAGCCCTGCGGTTTACGCCAATGCGCTCGCCGTGATCGCGTGCTTCGCGCTTCCGGCGAACTCCGCCGTCGCCGCTTGCGAACCGGCCGACGCGGCGCTGGCGGGGGCTTATGCCGGTATCGAAGCGAAGACGGCGCCGCGCCTGCAGTTGAACCGGGACGGCAGCTTCCGCATGCGCGAGGTGCCGATGCCCGGCATGGACGTGGCCGGCTGCTGGCAACGCAGCGAGCAAACCGTCGTGCTGGTGGAGCGCGCGCCCGACAGCGAGAACGGACTCCGGCGCAAGCTGCCGCCGCCGTTGACCGAAGCCGATCTGAACGAGGTGCGCGGCGACGGCATCGGCACCCTGCAGCAGGCCGTCGACGCGGGTCTGCTGCCGCCGGGGGCTTGGTGGGCGCATCGGCCGCGTAGGCCCGGCGAAACGCTGCGGCTGAAGGTTTACGAGCCGCGCTATGGTCTGGCGGTGGGCGATGCCAAGGCCATGCTGCGATTGGCCGATGGCCGAGTGGTCGAGCAAAGCGCAGTGCAGGGCGCCGATGGCGAGTTCGAGTTCGACGCCTTGCCCGCCGACGCCGCGGTGAAGGCGATCGGCGTACGCTTCCCCGAGCAGCCCGATACGCCACGCTGGCTGACGGTGGACGACCCGACCAAGCTGCTGTACCTGATCGAGTTCGACGCGCAGGCCACCGGCGCGGCCGAAGGCGGCGTGATGACGCTGACCGTGCAGGCCGACCGCAGTCTGATCTCCGATTTCCCCGACGCCACCCACTTCAAGCGCGCACCATGACCCTAGCATTCACCGCCATCGATCACCTCCACATGGCCCGCGCGTTGCGCCTGGCCGAGAAAGGCGCCTACACCACCAAGCCCAATCCCATGGTCGGTTGCGTGATCGCGCATGGCGATGAGGTGGTCGGCGAAGGCTGGCACGAGCGCGCCGGCGAGCCGCATGCGGAAGTGCATGCGCTGCGCGCGGCCGGCGAGCGCGCACGCGGCGCGACCGCCTACGTGACCTTGGAACCCTGCGCCCACACCGGACGCACCGGGCCGTGCAGCGAGGCCTTGATCGGCGCCGGTGTCGCCCGCGTGGTCGCGGCGATGCGCGACCCGTTCCCGCAGGTGGACGGCGCCGGTTTCGCGAAACTGCAGGCGGCCGGCATCGAAGTCGCAAGCGGTTTGATGGAAGCGCAGGCGCGTGCGCTCAATCGCGGCTTCCTGTCGCGCATCGAGCGCGGCCGGCCGTGGTTGCGGGTCAAGCTGGCGACCAGCCTGGATGGGCGCAGCGCGCTCGCCAGCGGCGAATCCAAGTGGATCAGCGGCGAGGCCTCGCGCCTGGACGTGCAGCATTGGCGTGCGCGCGCCGGTGCGATCGTGACCGGCGCCGGCACCGTGCTCGCCGACGATCCCTCGCTGACCGTGCGCCTCGGCGACGACACCGCCTTCGTCGCGCCCTTGCGGGTGGTGCTCGATCCGGGCCTGGCCACGGTCGCGCGCGGCCGTGTGCGCGAAGGCGATGCGCCGACCCTGTACCTGCATGCGCCCGACGCCAAGCCGCCGCGCGGCTTCGCCGCCCAGCATGCGGCGGTGCCGATGCGCGAGGGGCGGATCGACCTGGAAGCGGTGCTCAAGCTGCTCGCCGAGCGCGGCGTCAACGAGATCCAGCTCGAAGCCGGCGCGACCCTGGCCGGCGCCTTCCTCGCCGGCGGTTGGGTCGACGAGGTCCTGCTGTACGTCGCACCGGTCTTGCTCGGCGAGAGCGCACGGCCCTTGTTCGACGGGCTCGGCATCGAAGCGATGAAGGACAAACTGCGCCTCGACCTGGTCGACGTGCGCCGCATCGGCGAGGACACTCGCGTGCTGTTGCAGCCGCGGCGGGGGGAGCTAGGAACCAGGAGTGAGTAGTGAGGAGTGAGCGCAAGCCCGGGGGCGTCCGTTTTACTCACTTCTGACTTTTCCCTCCTCACTTCCTGCTTCTCTTGGGTGATGCAAGCTCGACGGCGGAAGCCGGGACCGGGCGAAAAGCTCGCCGCGTTTCGGCTCTGCTCACTCCTTACTCCTCACTCCTCACCTCCCATGAATCAAAACGCCTTCAAGGATCATTTCTCCGCGCTCGCCGGCGCCTATGCGGCGGCGCGGCCCGAGTATCCCGAGGCCTTGTTCGACCTGATCGCGGCCCAAGTGCCGGCGACGGCGCGGGTCTGGGAAGCCGGTTGCGGCAGCGGCCAGGCTACGCGCGGCCTGGCCGCGCGCTTCGCCCAGGTCCACGCGACCGAGCCGAGCGCGCAACAGATCGAACAACACTGGGCGCACGACGCGTCCCTGCGCGGCAGCGGCAACGTCAGCCTGGCGATCGAACCGGCCGAGCGCACCGACCAGGCCGACGCCAGCGTGCAGCTGATCGCGGTCGCGCAGGCGCTGCACTGGTTTGAGCGCGAGCGTTTTTTCGCCGAGTGCGAGCGGGTGTTGGCGCCCGGCGGCGTGCTCGCGGCCTGGGGCTACTGCGATTTCCTGGCTCCGGAAGGCATGGTCGGTGCGGTCGCCGACTTCCGCGAGCAGATCGAGGAGTACTGGCCGCCCGAGCGGGTCCAGATCGAACAGCGTTATGCCGGCTACGAATGGCCGTTCCCGGCCTTGCCGGCGCCGGCGCTGTGGCTGGAGGCGGAGTGGGGGCTGCGGCGCTTTCTCGGTTATTTGAACAGCATGTCGGCGACGGCGCGCTGCCGCGCGGCCACCGGCGAGGACCCGGTCGCGCGTCACAGGCCGGCGCTGTCGGCGGCCTGGGGCGCTTCGGGCGATATACGGACCCTGCAATGGCCGCTGTTCCTGCATTTGCGCCGCAAGCCGGGCTGAACGCCGGGGCGGGAGCGAGGCGGGGAGGCGTGGCGGGCTGCCGAGGCCGGCGCGGTCTGGCGGATGCCGCGGGCAGGGCCGGAAATCCGAGCGTTTCTTACGAGTATGCCTGAAGCCCATGTCGTCCAGGTCCGGCCAGGTCGGGCATGGCCGCAGCGCCATGGGCGGAACACTGCATCCGCAGCCGACCGCGGCGGACAACCGGCCCGGCGCGACCCGGGTGCTAAACTGCGCCCGCCGGTTCGCCGGCGCTTCATTACGTAACGTCTTCAGGGCGGGGCGAAACTCCCCACCGGCGGTAGGCGCGGTTACGCGCGAGCCCGCGAGCGCCTTCGGGCCGCGGTTCCGATTCGGGACCCGGCGCGGAGGGTCAGCAGATCCGGTCCGATGCCGGAGCCGACGGTCACAGTCCGGATGAAAGAAGACGGCTACGCGCGACTCCTCTCGCAAGAGCAGGGAGACCGAACCCGCGGCGACGCCGCGGGTCGTGCGTTGGCCATGCCTTGAGGCGTTTTTCGCTCACCATCATGCGGGAAACGTTTCATGACCCACTTCCATCGCGACACCGCAGCGGCGCTCCGCCAGGAGATCCGCTGATGTTCACCGGCATCATCGAAGGCGTCGGCTCGCTCGCCGCCAGCCAAGACCTCGGCGGCGACGTGCGCCTGCGCATCGCCACCGGCAGCCTCGATTTCAGCGCGCCCAAGCTCGGCGAGAGCATCGCCGTCAACGGCGTCTGCCTGACCGTGATTTCGTTCGACGAACGCTCGTTCGAGGCCGATGCCTCCACCGAGACCTTGTCGCTGACCACGCTCGGCGCGCTCAAGCACGGCGCCATCGTCAACCTCGAGCGGGCGATGCGCCCGACCGATCGCCTCGGCGGGCACATGGTCAGCGGCCACGTCGACGGCGTCGGCGCGGTGCTGAGCGTGCACGAAGACGCACGCGCCCAGCGCTGGCGCTTCCGCGCGCCGGCATCGCTGCTGCGCTACATCGCCAAGAAGGGTTCGATCTGCGTCGACGGCGTCAGCCTGACCGTCAACGAAGTCGACGACGAAGGCTTCGAGGTCGCCTTGATCCCGCACACCGTCGAGCACACCGCGTTCGCGCAGACCGCGGTCGGCGATGCGGTCAACCTGGAAATCGACCTGGTCGCGCGTTACGTCGAGCGCCTGCTCGGCGCCCGCGTCGACACCTTTGCCGCAGGAGCCGCTGCATGAATTTCGCGACCGTCCCCGAATTGCTCGAGGAAATCCGCGCCGGCCGCATGGTCGTGATCGTCGACGACGAAGACCGCGAGAACGAAGGCGACCTGATCATGGCCGCCGAACTGGTGCGCCCGGCCGACATCAACTTCATGGTCACGCATGCGCGCGGGCTGGTGTGTCTGTCGCTGATGCGCGAGCGCTGTCTGCAACTCGGCCTGGGGCCGATGGTGCGCGACAACACTTCCTCGCACCACACCAATTTCACCGTCAGCATCGAGGCCGCCGAAGGCGTGACCACCGGCATCTCGGCCTACGACCGCGCCCACACCGTGCGCACCGCGGTGCGCCCCGATGCCAAGCCCTCCGACCTGGCCCAGCCCGGTCACATCTTTCCGCTGATGTCGCAGCCCGGCGGTGTGCTCAGCCGCGCCGGCCACACCGAGGCGGCGAGCGATTTGGCCCTGCTCGCGGGCCTGGAACCGGCCGGCGTGCTGGTCGAGGTGCTCAACGCCGACGGCAGCATGGCGCGGCGCCCGCAGTTGGAGGCGTTCGCCGCCGAGCACGGGCTCAAGATCGGTTCGATCGAAGAGTTGATTCGCTATCGCCTCGCCACCGAGCACACGGTCGAGCGCGTCGATGCGCGCACCATAGACACCGAGCACGGGCCGTTCCGCCTGCTGAGCTATCGCGACCGCCTGACCCATGCCTTGCACTTCGCCCTGCAGCGCGGCGAGCCCGATGCCGACGTGCCGACGCTGGTGCGCGTGCACATCCAGAACCCGCTCGCCGATGCGCTGCATTGGCGCCGGCCGGACTTCGGTCCGGCGGTCGGCGACGTGCTGGCGGCGATCGCGCGCGAGGGCAGCGGCGCGTTGGTGGTGTTGGCCGATCACGCCGACGCCGACAGCCTGCTGGCGCGGGTGCGCGAGGCCGCACCCGAAGCCGCGCACGATGGCGCCGGCGGCGACGAGGCGGCCCACACCGTCGTGCCGGTGCCGACCCGCGGCCATGCATTAGCCGAGTGGCGCCGCAACGGCGCCGGCGGGCAGATCCTGGCCGACCTCGGCCTGGGCAAGCTGCGTGTGCTCGGCACCCCGCGCCGGCAGATCGGCCTGGCCGGCTTCGGCCTGGAAGTCGTCGAGTACGTCGACATCGCCAAGCTGGGCTGAGGCTTCAGGCCTGGGGCCGGCGGCCGCTCGCGGCGGCCGGCCCATCGCAGGCGTGGATTCCGTGCCGCGCCGGCCCGAGGCAACGGACTTGAGCGTTCCGTCCTCCGGCACCGGCGGCCCCCAGCCGTTAAACTACCCCTTTCGTCCAGCCGATTTCCCCTCATGCCCCATTACGAAGGCGACCTGCGCAGCCCCGAGGGCGCGCGCTACGCCATCATCGCCAGCCGCTGGAACCCGCGCATCACCGACACCCTGGTCGCCGGCGCCCGCAAGACCTTCGCCGAGCACGGCGTCGCCGAGGACGCCATCGACGTGGTCCGCGTCCCCGGCGCCTGGGAATTGCCGGTGGTCGCCGCCCGCTTGGCCGTCGCCGGCCGGCACGCCGCCGTGGTCGCGCTCGGCTGCGTCGTGCGCGGCGATACCCGTCACTACGAACAAGTCGCCGACGGTTGTTCCGACGGCCTGATGCGCGTGTCGCTCGACTACGGCCTGCCGATCGCCAATGGCGTGCTGGCGGTCGAACGTCACGAGGATGCCGAGGCCCGCGCCGGCGGCAATCACGGCAACAAGGGCGAGGAAGCGGCGCTGGCCGCCCTCGAAATGAGCCATCTGCTGGGGCAATTGCCATGAACCGCCGTCGTCAGGATGGAATAGATCCGGTCGCGCGTTCGCGCGCCCGCCGCCGCGCCTTGCAGGCCGTGTACGCCTGGCAGCTGTCGGGTTCCCGGGTCAACGACGTGATCGGCCAGTTCGCCCACGAGCAGGCCCACGAAGTCGCCGACCTCGATTACTTCGAGGACCTGGTGCGCGGCGTCGACAAGCACCAGGAGGAGTTGGACGTCGCCCTGGCGCCGTTCCTCGACCGCGATGTCGAACAGGTCGACCCGATCGAGCGCGCCGCGCTGCGCATCGCTGCTTACGAGCTGCGCCATCGTCTCGATGTGCCGTACCGCGTGGTGATCAACGAGGCGATCGAAACGGTCAAGCGCTTCGGCGCCGAGCACGGCCACACCTACGTCAACGGCGTGCTCGATCATGCCGCCGCCGATTGGCGCGCGACCGAATTCGGGGCGTCGAAGAAGCGCTGATTCCGCACCCATCCGGGCGTCGCCCAGGCGACGCCCGCGCCCGGACGAGAGCGCGATGAGACCGCGATGAGCGCAGCCGAGTTCGACCTGATCGCCCGCATTCGCGCCCGCATCGGCGCCGGCCAGGCGCCGCGCGACGATGTGGTGCTGGGCATCGGCGACGATGCCGCCTTGTTGCAGCCGCCTGCCGGCCAACAATTGGTCGTCGCTACCGATACCCTCAACCGTGGCGTGCATTTCGCCGACGATGCGGCGCCGGCCGGCATCGGCTGGAAGTCGCTGGCGGTGAATCTGTCCGACCTCGCCGCGATGGGCGCGAGCCCGGCCTGGTGCACCTTGTCGCTGTCCTTGCCGGCCGAGCCCGGCTTCGCGACGGAGGCCTTCGTCGATGGTTTTCTCGATGGCTTCGTCGAACTCGCCGCCCGACACCGGGTCGCCCTGGTCGGCGGCGACACTACCCGCGGCCCCTTGTCGGTGTGCGTGACCGTGCTCGGTTTCGTCGAGCCCGGCGCGGCTTTGCGCCGCGATGGTGCGCAGGCCGGCGACGAGGTCTGGGTCACCGGCACGCTCGGCGATGCCGCCGCGGCGCTGGCCTTGGCCGGCATCGCGCCGTACTGCGAATACGAAGTGCGCCGCAACGACGGCGACGCGCACACCGATGCCGAGCGATTGTTCGAACGCCTGCACAGGCCCACACCGCGGGTGAGCGCAGGCCGTGCCTTGTGCGGCCTGGCCCATGCCGGTATCGATGTTTCCGACGGTTTGCTCGCCGACCTCGGCCATGTTTGCGCGGCGTCCGGCGTGGACGCTTGCATCGACGCCGATGCGTTGCCGGTGTCGCGCGCTTTGGCCGCGGCCTGCGCCGGCGACGCCCGCAGGGCCTTGCAACTGAGCGGCGGCGACGATTACGAGCTGTGTTTCACCGCGCCGCCGGCTCGACGCGCGGCGATAGAACAGGCCTTGAGCCGGGTCGATTCGGCGGCGCGGGTGATCGGCCGGATCGAAGCGCGGCAAGCGGGTGCGGAGTGCGCGGTGCGTGTGCACACGAGCGATGGCTCGGTGTGGACACCGGCCCGGAAGGGATACCAACACTTCGCTTGATCGTTCTTCGTTTTTGCGCCGCAGCCGCTGCGCGCCGGGCTGATCATGAGGCGAGTGTGTGACATCGCTCAGGTCGCATTACTAAAAAGTTCAGACCCGCTTAATCGCCCGAGTGCGAGGGTGGCGCACCTTCTCAACCGAGCCTTCGCTCATGCGCCACTCCGCTCCGGAACGCGATCTGCTCACCCTGGAATCGGAGCGAACCGGCGGTGTCGCGACCGGCTTCAATATCGCGTTGGCCCTGGCGATCGGCGCCGTGGCGAGCGGCTGCGGCGCGGTACGTTCGATCGCCGGCATCAACACGATCCAGTTGCAGGACGCCCAGGTCAGCGCGATGGAAACCGACATCGGCCCCGGCGTGAGCACGATCTGCCCGCGCCAGCCGGTGCAGATGCACGTGGCCGTCACCGCACGGCTGGCGCGCGAGCCGGCGCCGGCCGGTTACGAAACCTGGCATGGCGGCACCGGTACCCGCCGCAACGGCATGTTGGATTTCCGCAACTTCGCTTTCTCGAGCGCGCATGGCCGGTTCGACGAGATGGGGTGGTTCACGCCCAATCCCGACGTGCTGGCGAGCGTGGACAGCGGTTTCGCGATATCCACGCGATTGCTGCATCCGC
This sequence comes from Lysobacter antibioticus, assembly GCF_000731095.1. GTDB lineage: Bacteria > Pseudomonadota > Gammaproteobacteria > Xanthomonadales > Xanthomonadaceae > Lysobacter > Lysobacter antibioticus_B. The sequence continues at coordinate 125,644 of NZ_JMTZ01000021.1, forward strand.
GGGCGCAATTGGCGCAGTCGCGGCATTACCTCGCCGACTACGGTTGCATCGTCAGCGTCGGCACGCCCGGTGGACCGGGTGAGCGAGGTCGCGACGGCAGCAGCGGTTCCGACGGTCGCGACGGCCGCAGCGGCGTCGATGGAGAGCACGGCGATCATGCTCGCGACGGCGACGATGGCGAACGCGGCGGTCCGGGCTACGAGGGACCGCAACTGCGCATGTACGCCACCTACGTGAGCACGCGCTCGCATCCGAAGTTGATCGCCGTGCGGGTGACCGGCGATTTCGACGACTTCGTGCTGGCGCCTGCCGACCGTCCGCTGACCTTGGTTGCGGCCGGCGGCCTCGGTGGCGCAGGTGGAAACGGCGGCAGTGGCGGTCGCGGCGGCGATGGCGGCCGGGGCGAAGGCGCGCGGGAGCAAAGCGAGAAGCGCCGCTTCGGTAACAACGGCAACGGCGGTTCCGGTGGCGATGGCGGCGACGGTGGCGACGGTGGCGATGGCGCACCCGGCGGCATCGGAGGAAGCGGCGGCCGGATCGAGCTGACCTACGATCGGCGTTATCCCGAGCTGGCGCAGTGGCTGCGGTTCGATGTCGCGGGCGGCCCGGGTGGCGAGGGCGGCCGCAGCGGCAGCGCCGGCAGCCAGGGCAGCGGCGGCAGCAGCGGGGCCGGCGGCAGTAGCGGGAGGACCGGCCGCAATGGGTTCTCCGGCCGTTCCGGCCCGGTCGGCGCGCCCGGCAGGCCAGGACAGGTCGAGGCGAATGCAGGCGAGGTCGGCGCGTATTTCAGCGGCTTGCCCGGAGTGCGCAGGCTGTAAGCGGCGAGGCGTGAGCCTCAAGCGCGCCGTCGGCAGTCAATCGACGAAATCTCGCGGCCGCACGCCTTAGCCGCAGCGCTATGCGTCGGGCAGCAGCTTGCCCGGATTAAGGATGCCGTCGGGGTCGAACACGCTTTTCAACTGACGCATCAGTGCCAACGTGGCCGCATCGACGGCCTGCGGCATGAACTCGCGTTTGGCCAGGCCGATGCCGTGCTCGCCGGACAAGGTGCCGCCGAGCGCCAGGGCGAGCGCGAACACCCGCGACATCGCCGCGTGGGCACGCTCGTTCTGCGCATCGTCGGCAGGGTCGTAGAGCAGGTTGACGTGCAGGTTGCCGTTGCCGGCATGGCCGAAGCAGACGATCGGCAGATCGAACTCGCGCGCCAGCGCCTGCACACCGTCGACCAGCTCGGGGATGCGCGACACCGGCACCACCACGTCTTCGTTGATCTTGCCCGGTGCCAGCGTGCGCAGCGACGGCGACAGCGCCTTGCGCGCGGCCCAGAGTTTTTCGCGCGCGGCTTCGTCGCTGGCGTCGTCGAGCGAGATCAGGCCCTCGCCCTGCGCCGCGCGTTTCAAGGCGGCGATCGAATGCGGCAGGGTCTGCGCGTCGCCGTCGGCTTCGATCATCAGCAAGGCGCCGGCCTGCGCGGGCAGATCGGCGCCGCCGACGTCGCGTGCCAGTTGCACCGCACGCGCGTCCATGAATTCGAGCATCGACGGAGTGACCGGCTGCGCCATCAGCCGCGCCACCGCTTGCGCCGCCGCCGAGACGTCGCGGTAGATCGCGCGCAAGGCCGCGCGCGCCGGCGCCGCCGGGGTCAGGCGCAAGCTCGCCTCGACGATCAAGGCCAGGGTGCCTTCGCTGCCGACCAGCAGGCGATGCAGGTCGTAGCCGGTGGAGCCCTTGGTGGTCGCAGTGCCGCAGACGATCAGTTCGCCGGCGCCGGTCACCGCGGTCACCGCGAGCACGTTGTCGCGGCTGGCGCCGTACTTCACCGCGCGCGGCCCGCCGGCATTGCAGGCCAGGTTGCCGCCGACCGTGCTGAAGGCGGCGCTGGTCGGGTCCGGCGGCCAGAACAGGTCGTGCGACTTCAGCGCGGCCTGCAGATCGCCGTTGAGCACGCCGGGCTCGACGATCGCGCAGCGGTCGCCCGGACGGATCTCGAGGATGCGGTTCATGCGCTCGAACGAGACCACCACGCCGCCGGCGACCGGCACCGAGGCGCCGGTGGTGTTGGTGCCGCGCCCGCGCGCGATCACCGGCACGCGGTGGCGACGGCAGGCGCGCACCAACGCGAGCACCTGTTCGCGCGTGCGCGGCAGCGCCACCGCATCGGGCATGGCGTGGCGGCGCGAGTTGTCGTAGGCGTAAGCGAGGCGTTCGCCGGGATCGGTCAACCAGGCTTCGCCGAGCAGGCCCGACAACTCGTGTTGCAGTTCGTCGGGCAGGGCGGTCATTGCGCGCGTTCCGAACGCGGCAACCACTGCCGCATCGTCGCGCCGAGCAGGCCGACCGCGAGCGCGGGCAGGGCGATCCAGCGCGCTTCCGACCACAGTACTTCGAGGCCGCGCGCGCTGAAGAAGCGTGCGCCGATCGGCGAGACCTCGATCGGCCGCCACGGCGCGAAGATGCGTTGGTCCGACCAGGGCCAGTACAGGGCGACGCCGAGGCCGCCGTCGGTCAGCGCATCCAACAACGGATGCGAGACGGTGCAGACGAACAACCACGCGGCCGCGGTCCATGGCGGCGCACGCAACCAACGCGCGGCGAGCGCACCGAGCGCGGCGATCAGCATGGCGAACGCGAAGGAATGACTGGCGCCGCGATGGCCGAAGTCGTCGGCATAGGCGATGCCGAGCTTGAAGGCGACCACGTCGGCGTCCGGCAACATCGCCGCGAGCGCGCCGGCGACCAGCAGGCGGCGGTCGATTACCCGCGACCCGAGCGCCCAACCCAGGGCGAGCGGTACCACGGCATGGGTCATCACGGTCGGCATCGGGCAGTCGTCTCAGAGATCGTCGGCGCGGAAGGCGTCGCGCAACCAGTTCAGGCGCGGCGCGGCGGGATCGCCGTCGGCCTCGACCACGTCGAAGCGGCAGGCGCCGTCGGCGAGGCGGGGATGGGCGGCGAGGAAACTCTGCGCCGCCAACACCAGCTTGCGGCGCTTGCGGGCGTCGACCGAGGCCGCGCCGCCGCCGTAGCGGTCGTCGCGGCGGTAACGCACTTCGACGAACACCAGCACGGCGCCGTCGAGCATCACCAGGTCGAGTTCGCCGAAACGGTAGTTGGCGTTCGCCGCGACTTCGCGCAGGCCGGCGGCGAGCAGATGCGCCCGCGCGGCGGCTTCGACCGCGGCGCCGCGCGCGCGCCGGTCCGACGCCGGCGGCGTCGGGCCTGGGGTGCGATCAGCGGCGCGAGGCATCCGCCAGCGGCACCGCGACGCCGCTGCTGAAGGTCGACCACGCCGGCGTGCGCAGCACGGTGCCGAAGCCGTCGATGCGCAGCACGCCGGTGGCGCCGGAAACGAACGCGTCCGAGCGGGTGGCCAGGCGTTCGAGGTAGGCCGACAGCAACCAGGCGTCGTAACCGAAGGCGAACAGGCGCGCGCCTGGACCGCGCGCGGTCGGCAGGGTCGCGGCGGCGCCGACGGCCGGCGGCAAGCCGCGCACGCCGCCGCTGGTCCAGGACTCGGACGGGAAGGCGATGCCGTCGAGGACGCGGTCCTGCTCCGGCTTGCCGGTGCCCGACAGCAGTTGCGAGGTAGCCACCCGCGGCTTGTCGGCCAAGCCGACCAGGGCGAGCTTCGGAATCAGGGTGCGTGCGGCGCTGCCCTTGGTCGCCAGGAACACGGCATCGACGCCGCCTTCCTTGGCCACGAACGGCGCCAGGTCGGCGGTGCCTTCGCCGACGGTGTCGGTGACCTGGGCGCCGCGTGCGGCCAGGCGTTCCTTGAGTGCGGCGATCGCGCGGCGCTGGCCTTCGTCGCCGCCGCCGATGGCGAGCACGCGCACGACCTTGCGCTCGAGCAGGTAGTCGGCCGCGGCGATGCCTTCGTCCTCGGGCGTCAGCGAGAAGCTGACGTTGCCGCTGGGCGGAGCGACGTTGCCGCGATTGAGCGCGAGCACCGGCACCGGCAGGACGGTCTTGCTGAACAGGGCGCTGACCTCGTCGCGGCCGAGCGGGCCGATCACGAAGTCGTTGCCCGCGGCCGCGGCCTTGTCGTAGGCGGCCAGAGTGCCGCCGGCGGTGCCGGAGGTGTCGTAGAAGACGATTTCGGGGCGACGACGGCTTTCGCCGTAATAGCCGGCGAGCAGACCGTCGCGCACCGGCGCCGAAGCGGTCGCCAGTGCACCGGTCAGCGGCAGCAACACCGCGAGCTTGACCGGCGGACGGTAGCCGTCGCTTTCGGCCGGCGGACGCTGGCCGGCGCCGCTGAAGCTCCAGTTCGAGGTCTGGTCGAACGGGCGCGGCAAGGGCAGGCCGCGCTGCATCAGCTGGCGGCCGAGGTAGTTGTAGAGCGGATCGCCGACCGGCACGGCATCGGCTTCGCGCGCCAGGGCGGCGTTGTCGAGTTGCGATAGCAGGCGTTCGATCTGTTGTTCGTTCTCGGTCCGCGCCGCGCCGCTGAGGCTGGCGTTATTGCGGGCGAGGTGGGCCGCCTGGGCGATCAGCGGATTGGCCGCGTTGATCGCCGCGACCGGACGGGTTTCGACCGTGGCGCAGCCGCCGAGCAGGGCGGTTGCGGCCAGAAGGCTGAACATCCATGTCATCGCGGGCCGGTTTTTCTTTTGATTCATCGGCTTGCATCCGCCGTCCAGCGGCGTTCCTGTGGGACCGGTTAGGATTCTACCCGCCCTTACCGTAACCGTACGATGCAGACCTCCGGCACCCTTCATATTGTGGCAACTCCGATCGGCAACCTCGGCGATTTGTCGCCGCGTGCGCTCGACACCTTGCGCACGGTCGCGGCGATCTGCGCCGAGGACACGCGCCACACCCGTCAGTTGTTGGCGCATTTCGGCCTGGAACGGCCGTTATTGGCGCTGCATCAGCACAACGAGGAACAGCAGGCGGCGCAGTTGGTGGCGCGCTTGCAGGCCGGCGATTCGCTGGCCTTGGTGTCCGATGCGGGCACCCCGTTGGTCAGCGACCCGGGCTTCCGCCTGGTGCGCGCGGCGCGCGCAGCCGGCATCCGCGTCTCGCCGGTACCCGGCGCCTGCGCCGCCATCGCCGCGCTCAGCGTCGCCGGCCTGGCCTCGGATCGGTTCAGTTTCGAAGGTTTCCTGCCGGCCAAGGGTGCGGCCCGGCGCGAACGCCTGACCCGGCTCGCCGCCGAACCGCAGACCTTGTTGTTCTACGAATCCTCGCATCGCATCGAGGAAACGCTCGACGACATGGTCAACGTGTTCGGCTTCGAGCGGCCGGCGGTGCTGGCGCGTGAGTTGACCAAGTTGTTCGAGACCGTGCTCGACGGCTCGCTCGGCGAACTGGCCGCGCGGGTCAAGGCCGACCCGAACCAGCGCAAGGGCGAGTTCGTGGTGATGGTTGAGGGCGCCGGCGACGATGCCGACGCCAAGGTGGTCGAAGGTTTGCGCCTGTACGCCAAACTGAAAGAGCACCTGCCGCCGTCGACGGCGGCGAAAGTGGCCGCGGAACTCAGCGGCGCGCCGCGCAAAGCCCTGTACGGCAGCGGCGACTAAGGCGCCGCTGTGTCTGGCGACGCCGCGCGCTGACGTTCGAGCGCGGCCACCAGTGCATTCATCAGCTCCGGGCCGGCCCGCACCTGGAAGTTCCAGATGTCTTCCGAGACGAAGATCGGCTGGCCGTTGAGCTGCAGGACGTGTTCGCCGCCGTCGATGCCGAAGCAGCGCTCCAACTCGGCTTCGGTTTCACGAATCGAGCGATAGGCCGGCCAGAAGGCCGAGCGCAGTTCGCTTTCGCTCCATGCGGGCAGACGCTCGGCCAAATCCTCAGCGCCGGTCAGCCCATGGCGGCGCAGCATGCCCAATGGATACAGCGGGTAATGATCTTCGGGGTCGTCGCTTTGCATGAGGGCGGCCGATCCTTGCCGTGGGATGACGTGGTTTCCGCCAATTTAACCGCGCGCCGGCGATTCGGCCCGGCGCGTGCGACAATGCCGGTGCGGAGTCGGCCAGGCAGTCGCGTCATCGGATCGTAAGATCCGGTGCCGAGGAAAGTCCGGGCTCCACAGGGCACGGTGCCAGGTAACGCCTGGGCGGCGCAAGCCGACGGAAAGTGCAACAGAGAGTAGACCGCCGAACGGCCCGCAAGGGTGCGTGGTAAGGGTGAAACGGTGCGGTAAGAGCGCACCGCGAGTCTGGCAACAGACCGGCACGGCAAACCCCACCGGGAGCAAAACCAAATAGGGAGACTATGTCGCGGCCCGCGATGTCTCCGGGTAGGTTGCTTGAGCGTAACGGCGACGTTGCGCCTAGAGGAATGACTGTCCACGACAGAACCCGGCTTATCGGCCGGCTTCGCGCTTTTCCAGGCTGCGCCTGGAAAACCCTAAAATTTGCAGGGCAAATTTTGGGCCTCCGCTATGCATCTCCAAATCCCCGCCCCTTCGGGGCGGCGTTCTCCGGGCTACGCCCTGTGAACCCCAAAATTTGCGTTGCAAATTTCGGGCCCCGCTATGTGCACCCAAATCCCCGCGCCTTCGGGGCGCCCCCTTTACTAAAGGGGGTTCTCGGTAACGAGGGTGGACGGGCGTTGTTGCGTCGCTTCAATGCTGCGGCTTGGCTCCCTCTCCCGTGTGCGGGAGAGGGCTGGGGTGAGGGTGGGCGTGCCTCGGATTCGGCTATTGCCCTGCGGACCTTGCTCTTCGGGGCCTGGTGCAGGGGCCTGACGGATGGGCAGGTGGAGGGCCTGGGCGGCCCGTCTCGGCGCGATCGTCTCGCTGATTTGCGGGGGCAGGCGGGTGCCGGAATGCGGCAGCCATTGGCTGTCCATTCGCTTGTGGATGTTCCGATAGTTGCCGCTGATCGTGCACGCAAATCCGACCTTCTGCGCTGATCGGCGCAGCTTGCTGCTTCGCAACAGGACTTTAACAACTGTGACGGCCATCGCGTGAGGGTCACTTTGTGACGTGCTGAGTCTCAAAATGTGAGACGAAACAAAGGTTAGTGGATAAGTCTTGAATAAGACTCTGAAGTCCGCCGCAAGCCATTGATGTGCTTGGTGAAATTTGCCCCGGAAAGTTGTTGACAACCTTGTGCACCCTGCTAATGTGGACATCCGAGGGAAAACCTGGGTTTTTGTGGGTTTTCGAGGCCAGCCGTCCAACCGGGCGAATGAACGAGGTGACCCGTCCGGTAGAGACGGGAACCGCAAAGGTGCGCAATGTTCCAGGGCGAAACCGCCATCACGATCGATGACAAGGGACGGCTGGCGGTACCTACCGCCTACCGCGACGTCGTCGCGCGTGAATGCGACAACCGCCTGGTCATCACCTACAACCCGTTCGAGTCGGGCTCTCTCTATCTGTATCCGCTGTCGATCTGGGAACGCGTCCGCGACCAGGTCAACAAGCTGCCCAAGGCCAAGAAGGTCAACCGCAACATGCAGCTCAAGCTGGTCGGCGCGGCCGCGTTCGTCGAACTCGACGGCAACGGCCGTATCACCCTGCCGGGCAGCCATCGCGCCGCGGTCGGCATCGAGAAGAAAGCCGTCTTGCTGGGCATGGGCGACAAATTCGAGTTATGGAGCGAGCAGGCGCATCACGCGCAGATCCGTCAGACGATCACCGACGACGATCTGAGCGACGAGCTGCTCGACCTGCAGCTATGACGGGCGGTGGCATGGAACGCACGCACGCGCGATCCGGCCACCTTCCCGTGATGTACCGGCAGGCGCTGGATGGCCTGCGGGTGCTCGGGAACGGTGCCTATCTCGACGGCACGTTCGGACGCGGCGGGCATGCCCGCGGCGTACTTGAGCTTTTGCAAGCGCGAGGCCGGCTGCTGGTGATGGACAAAGACCCGGAAGCGATCGCCGTGGCCGAACGCGAGTTCGGTGACGACCCGCGCGTGTCGATCTATCGCGGCAGCTTCGCCGACCTGGCCCACTGGGACGAAACCGCCGCCGGCCTCGACGGCGTGCTGCTGGACCTGGGCGTGTCCTCGCCGCAGCTCGACGTCGCCGAGCGCGGCTTCAGCTTCGGCAAGGACGGCCCGCTCGACATGCGCATGGACCCGGACAGCGGCCAGAGCGCGGCGCAGTGGCTGGCCTCGGCGTCGGAGAAAGAGATCGCCGACGTGCTGTGGACCTACGGCGAAGAACGCCAGAGCCGCAAGATCGCCCGCACCATCGTCGCCCGCCGCAGCGAGCAGCCCTTGCTGCGCACCGCCCAGTTGGCCGACCTGATCGCTTCGGTGATGCCGCGCGGCGACAACAAGATCCATCCGGCGACCCGCAGCTTCCAGGCGATCCGCATCTTCATCAACCGCGAACTGGCCGATCTCGAAGCCGGCCTCGACGCCGCGCTGGCCCGCCTCAAGCCCGGCGGCCGCCTCGCGGTGATCAGCTTCCACTCGCTCGAAGACCGCATCGTCAAGCAGTTCATCGCCCGCCACTCGAAGGCGCCGCCGGCCAACCGGCGCATGCCGATCGAGCTGGCGTTCACCCCGACCCTGCTGGCGATCGGCGGTGCGCAGAAGGCCTTCGACGAAGAAACCGCGAGCAACCCGCGCGCGCGCAGCGCGGTGCTGCGGGTGGCCGAAAAGCTGGGAATGGGGAATGGGGAATCGGGAATCGTGCATTCGCCGTCCCGACTCCCGACTCCCGATTCCCGATTCCCGGACCAGGGAGGCGCAGCATGATGCGCCTGCTGCTCGCCCTGCTGATCGTCGCCAACGTGGTTTCGGCCCTGTTGGTGGTGTTCGCGCGCCACGAGCACCGCCAGTTGTTCGTGCAACTCAACAAGCTCCAGCGCGAGCGCGACGAACTCAATATCGAGTTCGGCCGCCTGCAACTGGAACAGGCGACCTGGGCGGAGAGCAACCGCATCGACCAGGTCGCGCGCGAGCGCATCGGGATGAAGTTCCCGGAAGGCGCCGAAACCGTGGTGATCCGGCCATGAACGGTCGCAAGCCGCAGCGCCCCACCCGCAGCGGGCCGCTCGATCGCGTGCTCGGCGACCGCGGCCGCGGCGGCGGCTTCGACCGTCTCGTCGAAGGCATCGGCGAACGCTTCGCACGCGCCCGCGAAGACCGCGGCTCGCGCGGCAACAAGCCGCGCGGTCGCGTCGCCCAGTTCAACCTGCGCAACCGCCTGATCCTAGTCGGCGGCTCGCTCGGCCTGTGCGCGGTCGCCCTGGTCGGGCGCGCGTTGGACCTGCAGGTCATCAGCAACGATTTCTATCGCCAGCAGGGCGATGCGCGTTCGCTGCGCGAGATCCCGATCCCGACCTCGCGCGGCATGATCACCGACCGCAACGGCGAGCCGCTGGCGGTGTCGACGCCGGTCGAGTCGATCTGGGGCAACCCCAAGGAACTGGCCAAGAACCCCGAGCGCCTGCCGGAACTGGCCAAGGCGCTGGGCGTGTCGCGCGACGAGCTGACCCGCAAGCTGGCCCAGCGCGCCGGCAAGGAATTCATGTACCTCAAGCGCCGGATCAATCCGGACGAGGCGCGCAAGATCCTCGCGCACAAGGTGCCGGGCGTGTTCTCGCAGCGCGAGTTCCGCCGCTTCTACCCGCAGGGCGAAGCGATGGCGCACGTGTTGGGCTTCACCAACATCGACGACCGCGGCCAGGAAGGCCTGGAGCTGGCGTTCGACCACGAGCTGCGCGGCAAGCCCGGCACCAAGCGGGTGATCCGCGACGGCGCCGGCCGCATCGTCGAGAACGTCGACCTGGTGCAGTCGGCCGAGCCGGGCAAGGACCTGACCCTGACCCTCGACCGCCGCATCCAGTACCTGACCTACCGCGAGCTGCGCCGCGCGCTGGTCGAGACCGGCGCCAGCAGCGCTTCGGCGGTGGTGCTCGACATCGAGACCGGCGAAGTGTTGGCGATGGCGAATCTGCCGACTTACAACCCGAACCTGCTCAGCGCCGGCAACCGCGACACCCACCGCAACCGCGCGGTCACCGACGTGGTCGAGCCGGGTTCGACGATGAAGCCGATCACCGTCGCCGCGGCGCTCAACGCCGGCGCGGTCAAGCCGACGACCCTGGTCAACACCACGCCGGGCTGGATGCCCAACGGCCGTTATCGCATTACCGACACCCACAACAACGGCGTGTTGACCGTTACCGGCGTGATCACCAAGAGCTCCAACGTCGGCGCGGCCAAGCTCGCCCTGCCGTTGCCGAACGACTATTACTACAACTTCATTCGCGGCTTCGGTTACGGGCAGAAGCCCAACAGCGGCTTCCCGGGCGAGTCCTCGGGTCTGCTGGCGCCGCCGTCGCGCTGGAGCGGCACCACCAAGGCGACCATGTCCTACGGCTACGGCCTGTCGGCCACACCGGTGCAGATCGCCATGGCCTATGCGGCGATGGCCAACGGCGGCCGCCTGATCCAGCCGACCTTCGTCAAGGGCCAGCGCAACGAAGCGCGGCAGGTGCTGGAGCCGGCGGTGGCCGGCGAGATCATGCGCATGATGCAGACCGTGACCGAGCCGGGCGGCACCGCCAAGCAGGCGGCGATCCTCGGTTATCACGTCGCCGGCAAGACCGGCACCACCCGTAAATTCAGCGCCACCGGCGGCTATTCGCGCAAGTACGTGTCCTTGTTCGCCGGCGTGGTGCCGGTGGAGAAGCCGCGCTTCTCGATGGTGGTGGTGGTCAGCGAGCCCGACCCGACCAAGCGCGGCTACTACGGCGGTTCGGTGTCGGGCCCGGTGTTCCGCAACGTCATGGACGGCGCCCTGCGCCTGATGGACGTGGCGCCCGACGACATCGAAACCTGGCTGGCGGTGCAGGCCGCGGCCGAAGCCAAGCGCCTCAAGCAGAACGGCGGCAAGCCGAGCGGCCCGGTGGTTCCGGTGGCGACGCAGACCGTCGCTTCGCCACCGCCGATCGCCGCGAGTGCGTTGGTCCAGGGAGGCGCGCGATGAGCCGCTTGATGCCCTTGGCCGAACTGTTGCCCGACATCGCCGGCATCCCCGGCGATCTGCGTATCACCGGCCTGGTGATGGACAGCCGCGCGGTGCGCCCCGGCAATGCCTTCGTCGCGATCGCCGGCTTCGGCGCGCACGGCCTGGGTTTCGTCGAGCAGGCGCGCGCCAACGGCGCCAGCGCGATCCTGTTCGAGCCGCCCGCGCCGGACGAGCTGCCGGCCCCGGCCGATGCGATCGCCGTGCCCGGACTGCGTGCGCGCCTGGGGGAAATGGGCGACCGCTTCCACGGCCGCGCCACCGAAGCGATGACCGTGGTCGGCGTGACCGGCACCAACGGCAAGACCTCGACCGTGCAATTGATCGCGCAGGCCTGGGCCTTGCGCGGTATCCGCTGCGGCACCGTCGGCACCCTCGGCGCCGGCCTGTACGGCGAGATCGTGCCGACCGGTTTCACCACCCCGCTGGTGCTGCAGTTGCACGAACTGCTCGCCGACATGCACGAGGCCGGCGCCAGCGCGATCGCGATGGAAGTCAGTTCGCACGCGCTCGACCAGGGCCGCGTCGCCGGCGTGCATTTCGACGTCGGCGTGTTCACCAATCTGACCCGCGATCATCTCGACTATCACGGCGACATGGCGAGCTACGGCGCAGCCAAGGCGCGTCTGTTCGCCTGGCCCGGACTCAAGGCCGCGGCGATCAATCTCGACGACGAGTTCGGCCGCGAACTGATCGCCAAGCTGCCCAAGTCGGTGCGCGCGGTGGGCCTGAGCTCGCGCGATCGCGACAACGCCGTCGTCCGTGCCGAGACCCTGAGCTTCGACAACCGCGGCATCGGCTTCGACCTGGTCGTCGACGGCCAGACCCACGCGGTGGTGTCGCCCTTGCTGGGCCGCTTCAACGTCGACAACCTGCTGGCGGTGGCCGGCACCTTGTACGCGCTCGGCGACAAGCCGGTGCAGATCGCCGAAACCCTGTCGCAGTTGCAGCCCATCCACGGACGCATGAACCGCCTCGGCGGCGACGGCGTCGCGCCGTTGGTGGTGATCGACTACGCGCATACGCCCGACGCGCTGGAACAGGCGCTGGCCTCGCTGCGCTCGCATGCCGGCGCGCGCCTGATCTGCGTGTTCGGCTGCGGCGGCGAGCGCGATCGCGGCAAGCGCCCGCAGATGGCGGCGATCGCCGAGTACGGCGCCGACCTGGTCATCGTCACCGACGACAATCCGCGCGGCGAAGACGGCGACGTCATCGTCGCGGACATCATGGCCGGCTTGCGCGATCCGCAGCGGGCGCTGGTCCTGCGCGACCGCCGCGCGGCGATCGACTACGCCATCGCCCAGGCCGACGCCGACGACATCGTGCTGATCGCCGGCAAGGGGCACGAGCCTTATCAGGAGATCCAGGGCGTGCGCCATGCCTTCGACGACACCGACGTAGCCCGAGCGGCGCTGGAGGCCCGCGCGCCGCACATGGATGCGCAAGTGTCGCGGGCCCAGGATGGGCAGGAGCGGCCATGAAGAGTCTGCGGCTGTCCGAGATCGCGCGCATGACCGGCGGCCGCCTGCACGGCGCCGATGCGGCCATCGAACTGGTCGTCACCGACACCCGTGCGCTGCCCGAGGCGGGCGCAGCGCTGTTCGTCGCGCTCAAGGGCGAGCGTTTCGACGGCCACGACCATGTCGCCAAGCTCGCCGGCAGCGCCGTCGTCGGTGCTCTGGTCGCGCGCGAGATCGATGCCCCGATCGCCCAGGTGGTAGTCGCCGACAGCGAGCGCGCGCTCGCCGACCTCGCCGCCGCGGTGCAGGCGCAGCGTAGCGGCAACACCGTCGTCGCCATCACCGGCAGCAACGGCAAGACCAGCGTCAAGACCCTGACCGCGGCGATCCTCGAACGCGCCGGCCGCACCTATGCGACGCCGGGCAACCGCAATAACGAGATCGGCCTGCCGTTGGCGGTGCTCGACGCACCGGAAGACGCTCAGTTCGCGATCTACGAAATGGGCGCCGGCAAGCCCGGCGACATCGCCTATCTGGTGCGGGTGGCGCGCCCGCAGGTGGCCCTGGTCAACAACATCGCGCCGGCGCATCTGGAGCGCATGGGCAGCCTGCTCGGCATCGCCGACACCAAGGCGGCGATCTACGACGCCTTGCCGGCGGACGGCGTGGCGGTGATCAACGCCGACGACGCTTTCGCCCCGTACTTCGGCGAGCGTGCGGCCGGGCGCCGGATGATCCGCTTCGGCCTGGACGCCAGCGCCGAGGTCACCGCCCACGACGTCCGCCTAGGCACCGAAGGCTCGACCTTCGTGCTCGTCGCGCCGCAGGGGCGGGCCGAGATCGCGCTGCAATTGGTCGGCCGGCACAACGTGCGCAACGCGCTCGCCGCGGCCTCGCTGGCGCTCGCCGCCGGCGCCGGCTTCGACGCGGTCGTCGCCGGCCTGAACGCTGCGCGCCCGGTCGAAGGACGCCTGATCACCCACCGCCTCGACAACGGCGCGGTGCTGATCGACGACAGTTACAACGCCAACCCTGGCTCGACCGCGGCGGCGATCGACGCGCTGGCCGAGATCGGCGGCGAGAACTGGCTGGTGCTCGGCGACATGCGCGAGATCGGCCAGGACGAGATCGCGATGCACGTCGAGATCGGCCGCCGTGCCAAGGCTTCCGGTATCCGCCGCCTGTACGCGCTCGGCGCGCTCAGCAGCGCAGCAGCGAAGGCCTTCGGCGAAGGCGGCAGCGTGCACGAGAGCCACGCCGCGCTCGCTCAGACGCTGGCCGCGGACTTGCGCGACGGCGTACGGGTGTTGGTCAAAGGTTCGCACAGCAGTGCGATGGATCGGATCGTGACGGCGTTGCTGTCCGCGCAGAAGCCCGAACAGGGGAAGGGGACGTCGCATGTTGCTTGAATTGACTCGCTGGCTCGAACAACTGCAGAGCCTGTTCGGCTTGTTCGGCTATCTCACCTTCCGCGGCATCCTCAGCGCGCTGACTGCGCTGGCGCTGTCGTTGTGGTGGGGCCCGGCGGTGATCAGCAAGCTCGCCCAGTACAAGGGCGGCCAGCCGATCCGCCAGGACGGCCCGCAGACGCATTTCTCCAAGGCCGGCACGCCGACCATGGGCGGCGCGCTGATCCTGGTCACGGTGCTGGCCTCGGTGCTGCTGTGGGGCGACCTGCGCAACCGTTATGTCTGGCTGGTGCTGGCGGTGATGTTGGCGTTCGGCGCGATCGGCTGGTACGACGACTGGATCAAGATCGTCCACCGCGATCCCAACGGCCTGAAGTCGCGCTGGAAGTACCTGCTGCAGTCGATCTTCGGCCTGGCCGCGGGCGCTTTCCTGTATTTCACCGCCGATCCGTCGACCGCGGCCAGCACGACCTTCTACGTGCCGCTGATCAAGGCCATCGCGATCCCGCTCGGTGCAGGCCTGATCGTGGTCGCCTATTTCTGGATCGTCGGCTTCTCCAACGCGGTCAATCTGACCGACGGCCTCGACGGCCTGGCGATCATGCCGACCGTGCTGGTCGCTTGCGCGCTGGGCGTGTTCGCCTATGCCTCCGGCCACGCCGAGTTCTCCAAGTACCTGCAGATCCCGCAGGTGCCCGGGGCCGGCGAGCTGGTGATCATCTGCGCGGCGATCGCCGGCGCCGGGCTCGGCTTCCTGTGGTTCAACACCTATCCGGCCATGGTGTTCATGGGCGACATCGGCGCGCTCGCGCTCGGCGCGGTGCTCGGCACCATCGCCGTGATCGTCCGCCAGGAACTGGTGCTGGTGATCATGGGCGGCGTGTTCGTCATCGAGACCCTGTCGGTGATGATCCAGGTCGCCTCGTTCAAGCTCACCGGCAAGCGCGTGTTCCGCATGGCGCCGATCCATCACCACTTCGAACTCAAGGGCTGGCCCGAGCCGCGCGTGATCGTGCGCTTCTGGATCATCTCGGTGGTGTTGGTGCTGGTCGGTCTGGCAACGCTCAAGGTCCGTTGATGGAAAATTCCGCACGCCAGGCAACGCGACTCGACGCCATCCACGGGCGCTACGACCCGTGGTTGCTCGCCGTGTCCGCGGCGCTGGCCTGCGCGGGCGTGATCATGGTCGGCTCGGCCTCGCTCGGCGTCGCCGCGACCCATGCCGTCGATCCGTTCTACTTCCTGACCCGCCACCTGATCTTCCTGTCGGTCGGCCTGGGCCTGGGCTTCTGGCTGATGCGCACCGAGCTCAAGACCATCGAGCAGCACAACCAGTGGCTGCTGCTGGTCTGCGTGGTGTTGCTGTTGCTGGTGTTCGTGCCGGTGATCGGCAAGCAGGTCAACGGCGCCAAGCGCTGGATCAACCTCGGCCCGGCCAGCTTCCAGGCGGTCGAG
The DNA here is from genome assembly GCF_000731095.1 of Lysobacter antibioticus. Classification (GTDB taxonomy): domain Bacteria; phylum Pseudomonadota; class Gammaproteobacteria; order Xanthomonadales; family Xanthomonadaceae; genus Lysobacter; species Lysobacter antibioticus_B. Next base: position 140,912 of record NZ_JMTZ01000021.1, read on the forward strand.
GCGGTCAAGCTGCTCTACATCGTCTGGCTGGCGAGCTATCTCAAGCGTTTCAGCGAAGACATCTCGGCGACCTGGGGCGCGATGCTCAAGCCGATCGGCGTAGCCGTGGTGTTGGTCGCGCTGTTGCTGATGCAGCCCGACTTCGGTTCGTCCTCGCTGCTGCTGGCGATCACCGCCGGCATGCTGGTGCTCGGCGGCGTCAACATGCCGCGCATGTTCGGGCCGGTGCTGATCGGTCTGCCGGTGCTGGCGATCATCGCCATCGCCGAGCCCTACCGCGTTACCCGCCTGACCTCGTTCTTGAACCCCTGGGTCGACCCGTTCGGCACCGGCTATCAGCTGACCAACGCTTTGATGGCGGTCGGCCGCGGCGAATGGACCGGGGTCGGCCTCGGCGCGTCGGTGCAGAAGCTGTCCTACCTGCCCGAAGCGCACACCGACTTCATCATGGCGGTGATCGGCGAGGAATTCGGTTTCGCCGGCGTCTGCACCGTGGTCGGTCTGTACGTGCTGCTGGCCGGGCGCGCGCTGTGGATCGGCCTGAAGTGCGTCGAGATGCGCCGCCATTTCTCCGGCTACGTCGCCTTCGGCATCGCCCTGTGGATGGGGCTGCAGAGCTTCGTTTCGATCGGCGTGAATCTGGGGCTGTTGCCGACCAAGGGCCTGACCTTGCCGATGATTTCCTACGGCGGCTCCAGCGTGCTGATGAGCTGCGCCGCGCTCGGCGTGCTGTTGCGCGTGTCCTACGAACTCGACCGCGCCCAGCGCCAGGTCGCGCGCCTGCGCGGCGAAGCCGGGCAGGGGCAGGGGCAGGGCGTGGCGTCGCCGGCAGCGGCTGCGTCGAATGCCGGTCCGGCAGCGCCGTCCAATACGCGCAACCACGACAACGCGCGCGGAACCAGCCGTCTGCGTCAGCGCGTCGAGCCATCGCTCGGGAGGTCCGCATGAGCGAGCTTCGTTCGAGCGAACGCCCGGTGATGATTCTTGCCGGCGGCACCGGCGGCCATATCTTCCCGGGGCTTGCCGTGGCCAAGGCATTGCGTGGCCGCCATGTTCCGGTCTGTTGGCTCGGCGCCGACGGCGGCATGGAAACGCGCCTGGTGCCGCAGCACGACGTCGCCATCGACACCATCGCGATCAGCGCCGTGCGCGGCAAGGGCCTGGCCACGTTGCTGCGCGCACCGTTCCGCCTGCTGTCCTCGGTGCGCGCGGCGCAGCGCGTGCTGCGCCAGCGCCAGCCGCGCGCGGTGGTGAGTTTCGGCGGTTACGCGGCCGGCCCCGGCGGCCTGGCCGCGCGCCTGGCTGGTGTGCCGCTGATCGTGCACGAACAGAACCGCGCCCCGGGCATGACCAACCGCGTGTTGTCGCGTTTCGCGCGCCATGTGCTGACCGGTTTTCCGGACACCTTCCCGGGCGGCCGCGAAGAAGTGGTCGGCAACCCGGTGCGCGCCGAGATCGCGGCCATCGAGGTGCCGGCGCAACGTTTCGCCGAACGCAGCGGCCCGTTGCGCCTGCTCGTGCTCGGCGGCAGCCAGGGCGCGCGCGCGCTCAACACCGGCGTGCCGGCGGCGATCGCCGGTCTGCGCGGCCGCGTGCCGTGCCAGGTGCGGCACCAGTGCGGCGAGAAGCTGCGCGAGGAAGCCGAGCGCGCTTATGCCGCGGCCGGCGTGGTCGCTTCGGTCGAACCTTTCATCGCCGACATGGCCGCGGCTTACGCCTGGGCCGACCTGGTGGTCTGCCGCGCCGGTGCGCTGACCCTGGCCGAGCTGTGCGCGGCCGGCGTCGGCAGCGTGCTGGTGCCGTTCCCGCAGGCGGTCGACGACCACCAGACCAAGAACGCGCGTTTCCTGGTCGATCGCGGTGCGGCGCAGTTGCTGCCGCAGGCCGGCGACCTCGCCGAACGCCTGTCGGCGACCATCGAAATCCTGGCCGAACGCGGCGTGCTGTTGCAGATGGCCAACGCCGCGCGCGCCCTGGCCAAACCCGACGCCGCCGAACGCGTCGCCGATGCGGTGCTGGAGGCGGGGCGATGAAGGCCGTGAATCGGGAATGGGGAATGGGGAATCGGTGCGCGAGCGTCGTCCGTTCGCAGTCGATGCCGGGTTGTTTCTTCACTCGTATTTGTAACCGTGGTTGTAGCTGCTTGAACCGATTCCCGATTCCCCATTCCCGATTCCCGGCGAGAGACACAGTATGAGCACCGCACTTCGCCGCCGCCTGCAACACACCGGCGACCTGGCCAAGGCCTTCCCGCGCGTGCACTTCGTCGGCATCGGCGGCACCGGCATGAGCGGGATAGCGGAAGTCATGTGCACGCTCGGCTATCAGGTGTCGGGCTCGGACATGGCCGACAACGCGGTGACCCGCCGGCTCGAGGCGATGGGCGTCAGCGTCCACCGCGGCCACGCCGCGGCCAACGTGCTGGGCACCGACTGCGTGGTGGTGTCGAGCGCGATCAAGCGCGACAACCCCGAACTGATGGAAGCGCGCGCCCAGCGCATTCCGGTGGTGCCGCGCGCCGAGATGCTGGCCGAGCTGATGCGCTTCCGCCGCGGCATCGCCGTGGCCGGCACCCACGGCAAGACCACCACCACTTCGCTGACCGCCAGCGTGCTGGCCGAAGGCGGGATCGACCCGACCTTCGTGATCGGCGGCAAGCTGCTCGCCGCCGGCGCCAACGCCGGCCTCGGCGGCGGCCAGTGGCTGGTCGCCGAAGCCGACGAAAGCGACGGCAGCTTCCTGCGCCTGAACCCGCAGATCGCCATCGTCACCAACATCGACGCCGATCACCTGGAAAACTACGGCGGCGATTTCGCCAAGGTCCAGGCCGCGTTCGAGGAATTCCTGCACCGCCTGCCGTTCTACGGCCTGGCCGTGTTGTGCATCGACGACGCCAACGTCGCCCGGCTCGCTGCCGAGACGCCGCGTCACGTGATGACCTACGGTTTCGACGAGACCGCCGACGTGCGCGCCGAAGACGTCACTCAGCGCGGCGGGGCGATGTACTTCACCCTGTGCCTGCCGGACGCTTCGCGCACCGCGGTGACCCTGGCGCTGCCGGGCCGTCACAACGTGCTCAACTCGCTCGCCGCCGCTTCGGTGGCCTGGCAGCTCGGAGTGCAGGCCGACGCGATCGCGCGCGCGCTGGAGAAATTCGAAGGCATCGGCCGCCGCTTCAACCTGCTTGCCGAACTGCGCACCGACAAGGGCGCCGTGGTGCAACTGGTCGACGACTACGGCCATCACCCGAAAGAGCTCGAAGCGGTGTTCGCCGCGGCGCGCGGCGGCTGGCCGGACAAGCGCCTGGTGGTGGCCTTCCAGCCGCATCGTTACAGCCGCACCCGCGACCTGTTCGACGACTTCGCCGCGGTGCTGTCCTCGGTCGATGCCCTGGTGCTGACCGAGGTCTATCCGGCCGGCGAGGCGCCGATCGCCGGCGCCGACGCCAAGTCGCTGGCGCGCGCGATCCGCGCGCGCGGCCGCATCGATCCAGTCGTGGTCAGCGGTGCCGGCGATCTCGCCGGCGTGCTGCCCGACGTACTCAACGACGGGGATCTGTTGTTGCTGATGGGCGCCGGCGACATCGGCGCGGCCGCGCAGCAGCTCGCCAGCCATGGTTTCCAGGGAGAATCGAAGTGAGCGTGGTGAGTCCGCAGTTCGCGCCGTTGCGCGTCACCGACCCGGCCGTGTTCGGCCGCGTCGCCGTGCTCATGGGCGGCACCAGCGCCGAGCGCGAAGTGTCGCTGGATTCCGGGCGCGGCGTGCTGGAAGCGCTGCGTTCGCGCGGGGTCGATGCGTTCGCGGTCGACGGCATCCCGGCGTTGATGGACACCATCCGCGCCGGCGGCGTCGACCGCGTCTTCAACATCCTCCACGGCAACAAGGGCGGCGGCGAAGACGGCGTGCTGCAGGGCGTGCTGGAAGCGCTCGGCGTGCCGTATACGGGTTCGGACGTGCTCGGCTCGGCGCTGGCGATGGACAAGATCCGCACCAAGCAGGTGTGGATGTCGACCGGCCTGCCGACCCCGCGCTACAAGCGCGTCGCCAAGGGCGACGACGTCCATGCGGCGGCGCGCGAGATCGGCCTGCCGGTGATCATCAAGCCCTCCAGCGAAGGCTCCAGCGTCGGCGTGTCGCGCGTGCTCAAGGACGCCGACATCGACGAGGCCGTGGCGCTCGCCGCGCGCTATCCGGGCGAGATGTTGATGGAGCAGATGGTGATCGGCGACGAGCTGACCGTGGCCGTGCTGGTCAACGGCGAGGGCTATACCGCGCTGCCGTCGATCCGCATCGTGCCGAAGGGCGAGTGGTACGACTACCACGCCAAGTACATCGCCGACGACACCCAGTACCTGTGTCCGGGCCTGGACGGCGCCGACGAAGCCGAGATCCGCCGGCTGGCGATGGAAGCCTTCGTCGCCGCGGGTTGCAAGGGCTGGGGCCGGGTCGACGTGATGCGCGACCGCAACAGCGGCCAGCTGTATCTGATCGAGGTCAACACCGCGCCGGGCATGACCAGCCACTCGCTGGTGCCGAAGGCCGCGCGCCAGGTCGGTATCGATTACGACGAACTGTGCTGGCGTGTGCTCGAAGCCACCGTGGTCGCGCCGCCCGCCGTAGGAGGTGACGCGGCGTGAACGCCATGCTCCGCCTCGTCGGATGGTTGCTTGCGCTGACCTTGGTCGCGCTGCCGGTCGTCGCCGTGCTCAACGGCTGGGTCGGCGCGAACCAATGGCCGCTCAAGCGCCTGCGCGTGACCGGCGAGTTCGAGCGGGTGGATGCGGCGTCGTTGCGCAAGACTTTGTTGCCGTATGCGCAGCGCGGTTTCTTCGCGGTGGATCTGGCGGCCGCGCAGGACTCGGTCGCCAAGTTGCCGTGGGTCGAGCATGCCGAAGTGCGCAAGCGCTGGCCCGACGTGCTGGAAGTCAGCGTGATCGAACACAAGCCGTTCGCGCGCTGGGGCAAGGACCAGTTGCTGTCGGAGCAGGGACGCCTGTTCCCGGTCGACGGCATCCAGGTGCCGGACGGTCTGCCTCAGTTCGGCGGGCCCGACGCGCGGGTCGCCGACGTGGTCGCGCTCTACAACGAGTCGCGCGAGCTGTTCGCCCCGGTCGGCATGGACGTAAGGCAGGTCGAGGTGGACCAGCGCGGCAGTTGGACGCTCGGTCTGGGCAACGGCGCGCAGATCGTGGTCGGACGCAGCGAAGCGCGCGCCCGCCTGGGCCGCTTCGTCAGGTTGTTGCCGCAGTTGTTGGCCCAGCGCGTGCAAGTGCTCGCGCGCGCCGATCTTCGTTATACCAATGGTTTTTCGCTGTCCTGGGCGCCCGTGCAGGCACCCGAGGCGGCACCGAAACAGCAGCAAGGACAGTCATGAACCGCAAAGGCGACAAGTCGCTGATCGTAGGCCTCGACATCGGCACCTCCAAGGTGGTGGCGCTGGTGGGCGAGTACACGCCTTCGGACGGCCGGCCCGGCACTCCGATCGAAGTCATCGGCATCGGCTCGCACGAATCGCGCGGTCTCAAGCGCGGCGTCGTGGTCGACATCGAATCGACGGTGCAGTCGATCCAGCGCGCGATCGAGGAAGCCGAGCTGATGGCCGGCTGCGAGATCCGCTCGGTCTACGCCTCGATTTCCGGCAACCACATCCAGTGCCGCAACTCGCAGGGCATCGCGCCGATCCGCGACGGCGAGGTCACTTACGGCGATCTCGACCGCGTGCTCGAAGCGGCCAAGGCGGTGGCGATTCCGGCCGACCAGAAGATCCTGCATGCGATCCCGCGCGACTACGTGCTCGACGATTCGCAGGAAGGCATCCGCAACCCGGTCGGCATGACCGGCGTGCGCCTGGAAGTGCACGCGCATCTGGTCGTGTGCGCGCAGTCGGCCGCGGCCAACATCAGCAAGTGCGTGCAGCGCTGCGGACTGCAGGTCGACGACCTGATCCTCGGCGTGCTCGCTTCGAGCAATGCCGTGCTGACCAGCGACGAGCGCGAGCTCGGCGTGGTCCTGGTCGACATCGGCGCCGGCACCACCGACATCGCGGTGTTCGTGCAGGGCGCGATCGCCCACAGCGCGAGCCTGCCGATCGCCGGCGACAAGGTCACCGAAGACATCGCCCACATGCTGCGCACGCCGACCCCGGAAGCCGAGCAGATCAAGGTCCGCTACGCCTGCGCTTTGGCGCAGATGGCGACGGCCGAGGAATCGATCCAGGTGCCGAGCGTCGGCGACCGCCCGCCGCGGCGCATGCCGCGTCACTCGCTGGCGCAAGCGGTGCAGGCGCGTTACGAGGAAATCTTCGAAATGATCCAGGCCGAACTGCGCCGCTCGGGTTTCGAGCATCACGTGCGCGCCGGCATGGTCCTGACCGGCGGCGCCTCGAAGATGGAAGGCGTGGTCGAGCTGGCCGAGGAAATGCTGCAGATGCCAGTGCGCGTGGGCATTCCGCAGCACGTCACCGGCCTGGGCGAAGTGGTCGGCAACCCGGTCCACGCGACCGGCGTCGGGCTGCTGCTGATGGGCAGCCAGATTGAGAACCCGCGCCGTCCGGTGATCTCCACCGGTCGCGCCGGCAGCTTCTTCAACAAGATCAAGAACTGGTATCGCGGCGAGTTCTGACGGCCGGGATTCGAGAGCCGGGAGTTGGGATTCGGGAATCGTAAAGGCAACAGCAATAAGCACGAGCAACAGCACTGGCAGGTTGTGGCAACGGCAGTAGCGGTAAACGAGTAGCGAAACGTCGGAGAGGACGGCATCGAGACCAAGGCTTCGCTTTTTGCGAATCCCGAATCCCGATTCCCGATTCCCGGCAGAAAAAAACCAAAAACGTCGGAGAGGACGGCATCGAGACCAGGGCTTCGCTTTTACGAATCCCGAATCCCGATTCCCGAATCCCGGCACTAATAAGAGGACGAGGACATGGCACATTTCGAACTGGTTGAAAAAATGGCCCCGAACGCGGTCATCAAGGTCGTTGGCGTGGGCGGCGGCGGCGGTAACGCCGTGGCGCACATGGTCAGCGGCAACGTCGACGGCGTGGAGTTCATCACCGCCAACACCGACGCGCAGGCGATCAAGAACTGCGGCGCCAAGCTGCAGCTACAGCTCGGCAGCAACGTCACCAAGGGCCTGGGCGCAGGCGCGAATCCGGAGGTCGGCCGCCAAGCCGCGCTGGAAGATCGCGAACGCATCATGGACGCGCTGACCGGCGCCGACATGGTCTTCATCACCGCCGGCATGGGCGGCGGCACCGGCACTGGCGCGGCGCCGGTCGTGGCCCAACTCGCCAAGGAGATGGGCATCCTGACCGTCGCGGTCGTCACCAAGCCGTTCCCGTTCGAAGGCCGCCGCCGCATGCAGGTCGCGCTGAAGGGCATCGAAGAGCTGTCGCACCACTGCGATTCGCTGATCACCATCCCGAACGAGAAGCTGATCACCGTGCTCGGCCGCAACGCGACCATGATCCAGGCCTTCCGTGCCGCCAACGACGTGCTGCTCGGCGCCGTGCAGGGCATCGCCGACCTGATCGTGCGTCCGGGCCTGATCAACGTCGACTTCGCCGACGTGCGCACGGTCATGAGCGAGATGGGTCTGGCGATGATGGGCACCGGCGCCGCACGCGGCGACGACCGCGCCCAGGCCGCGGCCGAATCGGCGATCCAGAACCCGCTGCTCGACGACGTCAACCTGGCCGGCGCCAACGGCATCCTGGTCAACATCACCGCCGGTCCGGACTTCACCATGGCCGAGTTCGACGAAGTCGGCCGCACCATCGAGAACTTCGCTTCCGAAGACGCGACGGTGGTCATCGGCACCGTGCTCGACCCGGACATGCAGGACGAGGTCAAGGTCACCGTGGTCGCCACCGGCCTCAACCGCGTCGCCGCCAAGCAGTCGGTGCGCGGTCACGGCCACGACCGCGAATCGCAGCGCGCGCCGATCCAGCTGGTGCGCAACGCGACCACCGGCCAGCCGGAGTTCTCGGCGATGGACGATGTCGGCCATGCGCCGATGCCGAGCTTCGGCGGCAGCCTGCGCGGCAGCTCGCGCCAGGAACCGACCGGCCCGGCCGTGGCGGACTTCGGCAGCGACAACAGCTACCTGGACATCCCGGCGTTCCTGCGCCGCCAGGCGGATTGAAGCGTTGGAGCCAGGAATGAGTGGGCAGGAGTGAGAAACGAGTAGGGCGGCTTTCGCTCACTCCTCACTGTTCTCGACTCGTTCCTGCTTCAAGGAACACCCTCGGGCCGGACTCGTCCCCGGCCTCAGGCATCTTGCCCCCGCGCCCCGGCGCAGGGGGCTTTTGGGCCGGTCGGCCCTACCCCTCGGGGCGGTCGACCGGTCAGTTTGACGAACGCTGTTGACAACGGCGGGACACTGTGTCCTTTCCGTTCAGGTTCAGGGTTGCGCGTGCTAATCTTGCGCGGCTTCGTTTCACCCCCATCCAGTGGTCGGTCCCCTTCGCGTCCGCAGGCTTTGCGGACCGATGCCGACACCAACACTCCATGTCCGCGGAAAGTCTCCCCACGACCATGCTGCGTCAGCGCACCCTCAAGAATGTGATCCGCGCCACCGGCGTGGGCCTGCACAGCGGCGAGAAGGTTTTTCTCACCCTGCGCCCGGCGCCGACCGATACCGGCATCGTGTTCCGCCGCGTCGATCTCGACCCGGTGGTGGAGCTGCCTGCGCGCGCCGACCTGGTCACCGAGACCACTCTGTGCACGGGCCTGACCTACGGCGCCGGCAAGGTCATGACGGTCGAACACTTGCTGTCGGCGATGGCCGGGCTCGGCATCGACAATTGCTATGTCGAACTGTCGGCACCGGAAGTGCCGATCATGGACGGCTCGGCCGGTCCGTTCGTGTTCCTGCTGCAGTCGGCGGGCATCGCCGAGCAGGACGCGCCCAAGCGCTTCATCCGCATCAAGCATCCGGTCGAGGTGCGCGACGGCGACAAGGTCGCCCGTTTCGAGCCCTTCGACGGTTTCCGCCTGGGTTTCACCGTGGTCTTCGACCATCCGGCGATTCCGGCGGCGCAGTCGCGCGCGCAGGTCGAGTTTTCGACCGAGAACTACATCCGCGAAGTCAGCCGCGCCCGCACCTTCGGCTTTATGCGCGACCTGGAATACATGCGCGAGCGCAACCTCGGCCTTGGCGGCTCGATGGACAATGCGATTGTGCTCGACGAGTTCCGCGTGCTCAACGACGACGGCCTGCGTTACGCCGACGAATTCGTCCGCCACAAGATCCTCGACGCGGTCGGCGATCTCTACCTCGCAGGCCACGCGATCATCGGCGCCTACGAGGGCTACAAGTCCGGCCACGCGCTCAACAATAAGCTCGTGCGCGCCCTGCTGGCCGAACGCTCGGCTTGGGAGCAGGTCACCTATACCGGCTCGGAGCCGACTCCGGTGGCCTACGGCGAGCCCATTCCGGCCTGATTCGGCTTGATTGGGCCTGTTCGGGCCCGATCGGGAACTCGCGCCGGCCTGATCGGGCCGGGTGCGGAGGCCGGTAAACGGCGCCCGAAACTGAATGCGCGACCGGCGCCCGGCCCGGAAAATCAAGAACGTTAACGCGATCACACTCGTGAACGGCGCGTGACGTCTTAACTAATTTCTAACGAAACCTTTCTGAAATGCTTCCGGCTCTTTAACAAAGCCGAGGGGTAGGGCCAGTAGGATTCTCCGACCCCGGCTCTCGGACCCCCGCCGGTTTGCGTCGACGACGCGGACCGCCCCGAGTGTCAGCCGGCGTCGCTGGGCCCTGACGGATCAGGTTTCTTCAGCGATGCCAGCGCGGCTTGCAGCGCTTCTTGCGTCGCAGCCGACATGGGTTTGGCCTTCCTCACCGGCGCTGCCGCCGGCATGGGAATCGTCGTCTTGACGACGAATTCGGCCGCTTCCAGCCCGACGGATCGGGCTGCGTCGAGCAGTTCCGGAGCTGCGAGCCTCAATTTGGCGCGCCACACCGGAGCATCGACGACATACACGAGCCTGCCGCGTTCGAAATTGGCCAACCGCGCGTGCGCGGCGAGCGAAGGCGGCAGGTAGGGGCGTAACCGACGGTCCAGTTCGTCGAGCCATAGGGCTCGGCGGATCGGGTTGCCAGCGGGGTCTTCGAGCAGTGCATCCAAGGCGATGCGCGGCTTAGAGGGGCCGCGCGACGGCGGCTTGGGCTTGGAATAAGACATCGGACACATGACCTATAAAACCATCGTAGACAACACACGAGCCAGGCTGGGCGAGTTCTTCCAGCAGGCCGGACGGATCGGCTCCCGCCGTCCGGCGCTCGCCATCGCATTGCTGCTCGGCACCGGCGTCAGCATCGGTGCCGGTGCGGGCATCGCCGACAACCGCATGCTACGCGCGCAGTTGACCCAGCAGCAGGCCCAGATCACCGCGACGCGCCGCGACGCGCAGCGCGAGATCAACGCCCTCGCCGCACGCATGGGCGAATTGCAGGCCGAAGCCAACCGTCTCAACGCGCTCGGCGAGCGCCTGACCCGGATCGGCCAACTGCAGGACGGCGAGTTCGATTTCGAAAAGCCGGTCGGCGTCGGTGGCGCCGGTCCGGTGCGCGACATGGCCAAGCCCGAGCTCGACGCCGGCATGGACCTGCTCGATCGCCAGTTCAAGGCCTCCGGCGAACAGCTCTCGGTGCTCGAGTCGCTGCTGTTCAATCGCCAGGTCGACATGAATGCGGTGCCCTCGCGTGCGCCGATCGCCAACAGCTATATCACCTCCGGCTTCGGCGGCCGTGCCGACCCGTTCAACGGCGGCGCCGCGTTCCACAAGGGCATCGATTTCGAGGCCGACGTGGGCGACCCGGTGCTGGCTGTGGCCGACGGCGTGGTCAGCTACTCCGGCGTGCGTTCGGGCTACGGCAACGTGATCGAGATCGACCACGGCAACGGCTACGTGACGCGTTATGCGCACAACTCCAGCCTGCTGCTCAAGGTCGGCGAACTCGTCCGTGCCGGCCAGGAGATCGCCAAGGCCGGCTCCAGCGGCCGTTCCACCGGCGCCCACGTGCATTTCGAAGTCTGGGAAGGCGGCCGGGTCGTGAACCCGCTCAAGTTCCTCAACCAGCAATCCCCGCTGAGGGGGTGAACCAAGCCCGCTCGCGAGCCACTGGCTCGCGGGCTTGGTGAACGCCCGCCGCGCTGCGGCGGGCTGGGCGAGGAAAACCAAGCGGGAGCATTCGCTCATCGCTGGCCGATCATCTGCCGAATAGCGATCCCCTCGCGAGCCACTGGCTCGCGGGCCTGTCGAACGCCCGCCGCGCTGCGGCGGGTCAACCGAGCGGGAGAGGCATCGTCCTGGTCGATGCCCGCTGGCTCGCATACCGACCTGATACGGCTCCACAGCCATCCAAGTCGAAATGCTTCCCGCGCGGGGCGGTCAATAGCCGGCTGCCGAGTCCGTCCAAACCCGCCGAGCACCGGGCTCGCCCGAGCCCCGGGAATCCGCCGAACTGTGGAATTGAGCAAAGTCCCACATTCGATCGGCGCACATCCCCCTTGATACCGTTCAGGTCGCCCCCCACGCTAGAATGCGTGTGGCCAAAGACCAGGCTCGATTCGATCGGGGGCGCACGGCGCCTCCGATTGCGTTTTCGGGATGCCGAAACGCAAGAACAGGCTGGTCGTCTGGATTCCTGGGGAACTTGCCGGCGGCGGCGCGCTCTTAAACCGTCCCGCCTGTGCCACCCCGTTCGCTTTACACGGACCCGTTCATGCTCAACAGCTTGCTTACCCGCGTTTTCGGCAGCCGCAACGATCGTCTGCTGCGTCAACTGCAACGATCCGTCGTCAGGATCAATGCGCTCGAGCCGGAGATGCAGAAGCTCTCCGACGCACAGCTGCAGGCCAAGACGCCGGAGTTCCAGAAGCGCATCGCCGACGGCGAGTCGCTCGACAAGCTGCTGCCGGAGGCGTTCGCGGTCTGCCGCGAGGCGTCCAGGCGTGTGCTCGGCATGCGTCACTACGACGTCCAGCTGATCGGCGGCATGGTCCTGCATCTGGGCAAGATCGCCGAGATGCGCACCGGCGAAGGCAAGACCCTGGTCGGCACGCTGCCGGTCTACCTCAACGCGCTCGAAGGCCAGGGCGTGCACGTGGTCACGGTCAACGATTACCTGGCACGCCGCGACTCGGCGTGGATGGGCAAGCTCTACAACTGGCTCGGCCTGAGCGTCGGCGTGGTCTATCCGGGCATGCAGCACAGCGACAAGCATGCCGCCTACGCCAGCGACATCACCTACGGCACCAACAACGAATTCGGCTTCGACTACCTGCGCGACAACATGGCGCTGTCGAAGGAAGACCGCTATCAGCGCGGCCTGCATTACGCGATCGTCGACGAAGTCGACTCGATCCTGATCGACGAGGCGCGCACGCCGTTGATCATCTCCGGCCCGGCCGACGAATCGCCGGAGCTGTACATCAAGGTCAACCGCATCGTGCCGTCGCTGATCCGCCAGGAGAAGGAAGACGGCGAGGGCGATTACTGGGTCGACGAGAAGGGCAAGCAGGTCCATCTGTCCGAAGCCGGCCAGGAACACGCCGAAGACCTGCTGCGCAAGGCCGGCATCCTGCAGGAAGACGAGGACTCGCTGTACGCTGGCCACAACATCAGCGTGGTCCATCACCTCAATGCCGCGCTGCGCGCGCATGCCATCTACCAGCGCGACGTGGACTACATCGTGCGCGACGGCGAGGTGGTGATCGTCGACGAGTTCACCGGCCGCACCCTGCAGGGCCGACGCTGGTCGGACGGCCTGCACCAGGCGGTCGAGGCGAAGGAAGGCGTGCCGGTCCAGCGCGAGAACCAGACGCTGGCCTCGATCACCTTCCAGAACCTGTTCCGCATGTACAAGAAGCTGGCCGGCATGACCGGTACGGCGGACACTGAGGCCTACGAATTCCAGAGCATCTACGGCCTGGAAGTGATCGTGATCCCGACCAACCGGCCGATGCAGCGCAAGGATCACTCCGACCAGGTGTTCCTCAATCGCACCGGCAAGTACCGCGCGGTGCTCGGCGAAATCAAGGCGGCGCACGAGCGCGGCCAGCCGGTGCTGGTCGGTACGACCTCGATCGAAGTCTCAGAGATGCTGAGCCAGCAACTCACCGAGGCCGGCGTCGCGCACGAAGTGCTCAACGCCAAGCAGCACGAACGCGAAGCGAACATCATCGCCCAGGCCGGTCGCCCCGGTGCGATCACCATCGCCACCAACATGGCCGGCCGCGGTACCGACATCGTGCTCGGCGGTTCGCTCGAAGCCGAGCTCGCCGACCTGGCCGCGCAGAACGGCGGCGAGCCGGTCGACGAAGTGACCCACCAGCGCCTCAAGGCGGCTTGGCAGGAGCGCCACGACCAGGTCAAGGCGTCCGGCGGCCTGCACATCGTCGGCACCGAGCGCCACGAGTCGCGTCGTATCGATAACCAGCTGCGCGGCCGCGCCGGTCGCCAGGGCGACCCGGGCTCCTCGCGCTTCTACCTGTCGCTCGAAGACAACCTGATGCGCATCTTCGCCGCCGATTGGGTCCAGCGCGTGATGGCGCGCATGGGCCTGAAGGAAGACGACATCATCGAAAGCCCGCTGGTGACCAAGCAGATCGCCAACGCGCAGCGCAAGGTCGAGGCCCACAACTTCGACATCCGCAAGAACCTGCTCGACTTCGACGACGTCAACAACGACCAGCGCAAGGTCATCTACGGCCAGCGCGACGAGCTGCTGGAAGCCGAGAGCGTGCAGGACAACGTGGTGGGCATCCGCGGCGACGTGGTCGCCGACATGGTCCAGCGCTACGTGCCGGCCAATTCGGTCGACGAGCAATGGGACCTGCCGGGTCTGGAAGCGACGATCGCGCAGGAGTTCAACGTGCAGGTGCCGCTGGTCGAGACCGCGCGCACGGCCGAAGAGCTCGATGCCGAGACGGTCGCCCAGAACGTGCAGGACGCAGTCGAGGCGCATTTCACGACCCGCGAGAGCCAGGTCGGTGCCGAGACCATGCGTATGCTCGAGAAGCACATCATGCTCAACGTGCTAGACCAGAACTGGAAGGAGCATCTGGCGCGCATGGACTATCTGCGCCAGGGCATCCATCTGCGCGGTTACGCGCAGAAGCAGCCCAAACAGGAATACAAGAAGGAAGCCTTCGAGCTGTTCTCGGAGATGCTCGACAAGGTCAAGCGCGAGGTGGTGACGATCCTGGCCCGCGTGCGCATCCAGAGCGAGCAGGAAGTCGCCGAGATGGAAGCGCTCGAACGCGCCCAGGCCGAAGCGCAGGCGCGGCAGATGCAGTTCCAGCACGCTTCCGCCGGTGGCTTCGGCGCCGACGAGGAAGCCGCGCAGGTGTCCGAGGAAGCCTTCGCCAACGCCGGTCGCAACGATCCTTGCCCCTGCGGCAGCGGCAAGAAGTTCAAGCACTGCCATGGGCAGTTGGGCTGAGGACGGCGGGAGTCGGGAGTCGGGAATCGGGAATCGCAAGGCGGAATCCGAATCCGTTCCCGGCGACGCGGCCGCTGCAGCAGCGTTGGCCGCCTCCGAATCCCGAATCCCGAATCCCCGCTCCCGGCTGGTAGAAGTCGTCGCGGGGGTGATCCGCGACGCGCGCGGGCGAGTCCTGCTCGCGCGCCGGACCGAAGGCCGCGATCTGGCCGGGCTGTGGGAGTTCCCCGGCGGCAAACGCGAGCCCGGCGAGACGCCCGAGGCGGCGCTTGCACGCGAGCTGCACGAAGAGCTGGGCATCGAGGCCGACGTCGGCGCAGCGGTGATTCGCGTGCCGCAGGCCTACCCGGACAAGCGCCTGGTCCTGGACGTGCGCGAGATCCGTCAATGGCGCGGCAGCGCGCGCGGCCGCGAAGGCCAGGCCCTGGTCTGGGTGCCGCCGCACAAACTGGCCAGCTATGCGATGCCGCCGGCGGATCGCCCGGTGGTCGCCGCATTGCAGCAATCCGAACACTATCTGGTCACGCCCGAGCCGGGCGAGAGCGACGTCGCCTGGCTCGATGCGCTGTCGCGCTCGCTGCAGGCCGGGGTACGCCGCGTGCAGCTGCGCCTGCGCACGGTCGAGGCCGAACGCAGCCAGCGGCTGGCCGCGGCCGCCGCGGCCCGCTGCCGGGCCGTGCAGGCCGAAGTGCTGGTCAACGGCGACATCGCCATGGCGAACGCATTAGGTGTCGGCCTGCATCTGCGTGCCGTGCAACTGCGTGAGCTGGGCGAACGGCCGGTCCCGGCCGGGATGCCCTTGGCGGCCTCCTGCCACGACGCCGACGAGCTGAAAGCGGCCCAGGCCTTGGGCTGCGACTTCGCCGTGGTCGGCTCGATCAAGCCGACGCCGAGCCACCCCGGCGTGTTGGGCATCGGCTGGGAGGCGTTCTCGGTCTTGCGTGAGTCGGTCTCGCTGCCGATCTATGCGATCGGCGGCCTGGTCCCAGACGAAGTGGCCGAAGCGCGTCGCTACGGCGCGCAGGGCATCGCCGCCATTCGGGGCCTTTGGGTCGCGAGTTAGTTACCGGCCGCCGGTCCGGATCGATCCGGATCGTCCGCACCGCAGCGGATTCAACCGGCCGCGCGGCTCGAAGCTAAGGCCCGATAGCGGCGGTCCAAGGCCGCGACCTGGGCCGCCAAGGCCTCGATCGGGCCATCATTGACGATGACGTCGTCGGCAATCGCGAGCCGCTCGCCGCGGCTGGCCTGGGCCGCGATCATGCGCGCGGCGAGTTCGCCGTCGATGCGGTCGCGCTGCATCACCCGGGCTTGCTGGATATCGACCGGCACGTCGACCACCAGCACGCGGTCCAACCACGGATAGGCGTCGCGTCCGCCGCCTTCGGCCAGCAGAGGAATCGCCGCGATGGCGTAGGCGCCGGGCGCGTCCGCACAGTGGTCGCGCAGCATCGAGCGCACACGCGGGTGGACGATGGCTTCGAGGCGGCGCCGTGCGCCGTCGTCGCCGAATACGAGTTTGCGCATGGCGGCGCGGTCGAGCGCGCCTTGAGCATCCAGGACGGCCGCGCCGAACTCGGCGACTACTTCAGCCAGCCCGGCGCTGCCGGCTGCGACTGCCGCACGCGCGGCCAGATCGGCATCGGCCACGACGATGCCCAGTGCTTCGAAATGCCGGGTGACTTCGCTTTTCCCCGAAGCCACGCCGCCGGTGACGCCGACGCAGAACGCCGCCATGGCTCAGGCGAGGCCGGAGAACTGCAGATAGGCCTGGAGCAGGGACTCGCCCCAGAAGAAGGTCAGCCAGCCGGCAATGGCCAGGTACGGGCCGAACGGGATCGGAATGCCCATGTCGCGACCCTTGACCGCCAGCCAGATCGAACCGATCACGGCGCCGACGAAGGACGACAACAGGATCGTCGGCAGGACGCCCTTGAGGCCGACCCAGGCGCCGATCGCGGCGAGCAGCTTGAAGTCGCCGTGGCCCATGCCCTCGTGCGGGTCTTTGACCCTTCTGACCACCACCTGGTACTGCTTATAGACCCAATTGACCAGCCACAGGCTCATATAGCCGGCGATCGCGCCGAGCACCGCCGGCTTGGTCTGGAAATACAGGTTGTCGCTGCTGGCGACGATGCCCAGCCACATCAGCGGCAGGGTCAGTTGGTCGGGCAGCAGCTGGGTCTTGAAGTCGATGCCCGACATCGCGATCAGGAAGCCGGTGAAGACCATCGCGCCGAAGCCCTGCCAGCCGAAGCCGAAGCGCCAGACGCAGGCCACCATCAGCAGCATGGTCAGCAGCTCGACCGCCGGGTACTGGATCGAGATCGGGGTCTTGCAGCTGCGGCAGCGCCCGCGCAGGACCAGGTAGCTGAACAGCGGAATGTTCTCGTACCAGGACAGCTGATGCTTGCAGTGCGGGCAATGCGAGCGCTCGACCACGATCCCGGGCGGCGGCGGGTCGTAGACCTCCGGCAGCTCCAGGATTTCGCGCGCGTCTTTCTTCCACTGCCACATCAGCCGCTTGGGCAGGCGCAGGATGACGACGTTGAGGAAACTGCCGAGCAGCAGCCCGAAACCGGCCGCGAGCGGATACCCGAGGCCGGGGTTCTGATCTAGGAATGCCATGCGGAAAGGATACTTCCCCGATCAGACCGTCGCAGCAAGTTTGAAGATCGGCAGGTACATCGCGACCACCATGCCGCCGACGATGACGCCCAGGATGATCATGATCAGCGGTTCCAACAGGCTCGACAGCGCGTCGACGGCGTTGTTGACCTCCTGCTCGTAGAACTCGGCGACCTTGACCAGCATGGTGTCGAGCGCGCCGGCCTCTTCGCCGATGGCGGTCATCTGCACCACCATGTGCGGGAACAGGTTGACCTGCTTCATCGCCATGTTGACCTGATAGCCGACTGAGACGTCGTCGCGGATCCGGTACACGGCCTTTTCATAGACCACGTTGCCGGTCGCGCCCGCGACCGTGTCGAGGGCCTCGACCAGCGGCACGCCGGCGCGGAAGGTCACGGCGAGGGTGCGGGCGAAGCGGGCGATCGCGGCGTTGTGCAGGATCTGCCCGACCACCGGGATCTTGAGCATGGCCCGGTCGAGGAAGTGAGCGAATGCCGGCGAGCGGTTCTTGGTCATGATGAAGGCGATGGCGGCGCCGACCACGAGGAGCAGGATCGCCCACCACCACTTGATCATGAAGTCGCTCATGCCGATGACCATCAAGGTGAACGCCGGCAGATCGGCGCCGAAGCTCTTGAAGGTGGCCTGGAACTGCGGCACCACGAAGATCAGCAGGATCGCGCTGACCAGGATCGCGACGGCGACGACGGTCGCGGGATAGAACAGGGCCTTCTTGATCTTGCCCTTGAGGGTCTCGATGTTTTCCTTGTAGCTCGCGATCGTGTCCAGCACGGTCTCGAGCACACCGGCCGATTCGCCGGCCTTGACCAAGTTTCGGTACAGTTCGTCGAACTGGACCGGATGCTTGGACAACGATTCATTCAACGACGAGCCGCTTTCGATATCGGCGCGGATGGTGTTGAGCAAGGTCTTCATGCGTGGGTTCTTGTGCCCTTCGCCGATGATTTCCAGCGAGGTCACGATCGGCACGCCCGATTTCATCATCGTGGCGATCTGACGGCTAAAGATCGCGATCTCGCCCGGCGTGATGCGCTTGCCGCTCGCGCCGAACAGGGGTTTGCCCTTCAGCTTGACCACCGTCGGGGTGATGCCTTGGCGGCGCAGTTCGGCACGCAGCAGGTTGGCGTTCTTCGCCGCTTGCTCGCCCTTCATGACGATGCCGCGCTTGTCGGTGCCCTGCCAGACAAACATGTCCAGCGGGTTGGCGCGGCGTACCGCGGGGGCTTGCTTGGCTGCGGTACGGGTGGCGGGTCGGGTCGCGGACATGATTTAGTCCTTGGTTACGCGGTTGATTTCGGCCAGGCCGGTGACGCCGTTCATCACCTTGATCAGTGCGGAGCGGCGCAAGTCGTTCACGCCGGACTTGATGGCGGCGGCCGCGATCTGCATCGCGTTGCCGCCCTCCAGCACGATGGCCTGGATTTCGTCGGTCATGGGCATGACCTGGTAGATGCCGGTACGTCCCTTGTAGCCTTCGGTGCAGTCCGGGCATCCCGCCGGCTCGTACAGCTTGAATCCGGACGCGATCTCTTCCGCACTGAAGCCTTCGGCGAGCAGGGCGTGTTCCGGCAGATGCACCTCGCGCTTGCAGTCATGCAGACGGCGGGCGAGGCGCTGGGCGATGACCAGGGTCACCGACGAGGTGATGTTATAGGGCGCGACGCCCATGTTCATGAGGCGGGCGATGGTCTGCGGTGCGTCGTTGGTGTGCAGGGTCGACAGCACCATGTGGCCGGTCTGGGCGGCCTTGATCGCGATCTCGGCGGTCTCCAGGTCGCGGATTTCGCCCACCATGATCACGTCCGGATCCTGGCGCAGGAAGCTGCGCAGCGCGGCGGCGAAGGTCATGCCGCGTTTGACGTTCATCTGCACCTGGTTGATGCCGGGCACGCGGATTTCGACCGGGTCTTCGACCGTGGAGATGTTGCGTTGCTCGTCGTTGAGAATGTTCAGCGCGGTGTACAACGAGACTGTCTTGCCCGAGCCGGTCGGGCCGGTCACGAGCACCATGCCGTAGGGCTTGACCACGGCATTGATGAACAATTCTTTCTGGTAATCCTCGTAGCCGAGCTTCTCGATGCCGAGGCGGGCGGCGCTGCCGTCGAGGATACGCAGCACGATCTTCTCGCCGAACAGCGTCGGCAAGGTGCTCATACGGAAGTCGATCTGCTTGGTCTTGGACAGATTGAGCTTGATGCGTCCATCTTGCGGCACGCGCTTCTCGGCGATGTCGAGCTGCGCCATGACCTTCAGGCGCGCGGCGATGCGCGAGTGCAGCTTGTTCGGGACCTTGGCGACCTGCTTGAGCAGGCCGTCGATGCGCAGGCGCACCCGGTAGTCGGTCTCGTAGGGCTCGAAGTGGATGTCCGAAGCGCCGCGGCGGATCGCATCGACCAGGACCTTGTTGATGAACTTGACGACCGGGGTGTCGTCGCCCTTGGCGTCGATGCCGGTGTCGCTGGTCGTGCTGAGATCGTCGTCCTTGCCGATCTCCAGAGTGTCGAGCCCATCGCTGTCGCCGACCGCGTTGGCGAGGGCGTCGGAGTTCTCGAGCCAACGGTCCAGGGTCCGTCGGATCAGCTCCTCATCGACCAGGATCGCTTCAACCGCGGCATTGGTCTGGAACTTGATCTCGTCCAGGGCGGCGGTATTGGTCGGGTCGGCCAGGCCGATGAACAATTTGTTGCCGCGCTTGAACAGCGGCAGTGCGCTGTGTTTGCGAATCAGCTCCTCACTGATCGCCCGCACTGCCGATTGACTCGGGTCCAGGGTGCTGGGATCGAACAGCGGCACGCCGAACTCGATCGAGTTGGCGGCGGCCAATTGAGCGGAGGTGGCAAGCCGATGCTCGGCCAGGTAGGTGGCCAGCGGTTTGCGCTCGGCGCTGGCCGCGGCCATGGCTTCGCGTGCCTTGACCTCGTCCAAAGCTCCATCCAAGACCAAACGCCGGGCAATGCCGGTGATACCCACCAAGTTGGCGGTCGCGACGCTGGACATTTCAGCCCTCAGTTTTCCCCACCCTGACTTTACCTCAATCTCAGACCTTGGCGAGCTGACCGCTGTCGCTTTTCTGGAGTCGGACGGTTCTAGCTCCAGTGCGGACAGGCTATCCTGCGCCTTCGGGGAGAGAACATGCACGTATCTGTAGTTTTGCCGGCCAAAAACGAGTCGGAAGGGCTTCGCCGCACCCTGCCAGCCCTGCGCCAGGCCCTGCCCGGCGCCGAAATCATCGTAGTCGACGATGGTTCGACCGACGACACCGCCGCGGTCGCGACGGGCCTGGGTGCCCAAGTATTGTCTTCGCCCTATTCGATGGGCAACGGCGCCGCGATCAAGCGTGGCGCCAGAGCCGCCAGCGGCGAGGTCATCGTGTTCATGGATGCCGACGGCCAGCACGACCCGGCCCATATCCGGCTACTGCTGGAGCGGCTCGAGGCGGGCTATGACATGGCCGTGGGCGCGCGCAATTCCGGCGGTCAGGCCAGCGTCGGCCGCGGCGCCGCGAATGCCCTGTACAACCGCCTGGCCAGTTGGATGACCGGGCACAAGATCCAGGACCTGACCTCGGGTTTCCGGGCCGTGCGCGCGGCCAAGTTCCGCGAATTCCTGCATCTGCTGCCTAACGGTTTCAGCTACCCGACCACGAGCACGATGGCATTTTTCCGCAGCGCCTATCCGGTCACCTACGTGCCGATCGAGGTTGCGCGCCGGGTCGGCACCCAAAGTCATATCCGCCCCTTGCGCGACGGCGTCCGCTTCTTGCTCATCATTTTCAAGATCGCCACGCTGTATTCGCCGCTTAAGTTGTTCGCGCCCGCCGCGGTGAGCTTTGCCATGCTCGGGCTGGGGCATTACGCCTGGACCTTCGCTACCCAGGGGAGATTTACCAACATGAGCGCTTTGATGCTCAGTGCGTCGGTGATCGTCTTCCTGATCGGTCTGGTGTCGGAGCAGATTACCTCGCTTACCTATACCCGCGCCGACAGGCCATGAGCCGTCGGCGAGCTGTCAGCGAATCATGAGCGGCGCCGATGTCGCCCTGTTGATCACCACTTCCTATGCGCGCGCAGGCGACGGAAGCGAGGCGGCCGGTGCCTTCGTATCCGATCTTGCGCAAGAGCTCGCCGGCCTGATGCCGGTCAGAGTCGTAGCGCCCGGGCGCTCGGAAGAGGTCGGCATGCATGGGGCCGTCGAGGTATGGTCGTTCGAAGCTCCCGATAAGCCCCTGTCGTTGTTGTCGCCGGGCGATCCGCGTAATTGGCTGGCAATCGTGCGGACCTTGCGCTCGCTGCGGCGAACGGTGTTGGCCGCGAACGGCGACGCGCGTATTCGGCATGCGCTCGCATTCTGGGTGTTGCCCTCGGGATGGGCCGCGCGTGCGTTAAAGCGCAAGAGCGGGATCCCGTACAGTGTGTGGGCCTTAGGCAGCGACATCTGGTCGCTCGGTCGCATCCCCCTGATTCGAGGGTTCTTGCGAGGCGTATCGCGTGATGCAGCCCAGGCTTACGCCGACGGTATGCGCTTGGGGCAGGATGCCGAACGGGTTACGGGGCGCCGGTTCGACTTTCTTCCTAGTACGCGGAAATTGACTGCGGTGCGGTTGCGTCCGGTGTCGAGGGCCGCGCCGTATCGTTTGCTGTTTCTCGGCCGCTGGCATCCGAACAAGGGGGTCGACCTCTTGATCGCCGCCTTGGCGCTCCTCGGCGACGAAGATTGGGCGCGCATCGACGAAGTTCACCTCGCCGGTGGTGGGCCGCTGAAGGACGAGGTCACTGAGGGCGTCGCGGCGCTGCGGGCCGCCGGCCGGCCGGTCCGTCTCAGCGGATATCTCGATCGCGAACAAGCTTCGCGAGCGTTCGGCGAGGCGGATCGCCTGCTTTTGCCCTCGCGCATCGAAAGCATTCCGGTGGTGTTCTCCGATGCGATGAAGTTCGCGCTTCCCGTGGTTTCGATGCCGGTCGGCGATTTGCCGAGTCTGATCAGGGAAGGAACCGGATGGCTGGCACTAAGCGTCGATGCCGATGCCTTTGCCGATGCGATTCGCGCCTGCCTTCATTCCGGTCACGACGATGGCGCCCTGGGCAGCATGAACGAACGCTTCTCGCTAGAGAGGATCGCCCAGCGGATCGCCAGCCATGATTGACCTGGACTCGGATCATTGGATGGATGCGCTTCGCGACGGGCTCGGTGCGCAGATACGCCGGCTGCCCGGACAGCAAGGCGGCTCGGTCGCGTGTTTTCGCGCCGGCCCTTTCCGGGTCGCCTATCCGGACTTCCTGATCGGCGCACAGGACATCGGCGCAGAGGCCTTGGCCGCAAGAGTCGATGCCGCCCGCGGTTTGCGCGCGGACTTGATACGGGTCCAGGCGGAGCGTGTGTGCGAAGATGCGCGGGTTTTCGCCCGACATGATCTCGGCAGCATCGTCATCCCGGCTCTGGGCGAATGGAACGAGCGCAGTTGGGAGAAAGCGCGTCGGGCAGCGAATCGTCTGGTCAGGTCGGAGCTCGAGATCCGGGCAGGGCGCCGGGGCGACGGCGTCCATCTGCATCGTTTGTATCTTTCGACGCTGCATCGCCATAGCGGCGCGGCGCGCTACACCGAAGCCTACTTCGAGTCCATTGCGCCGCATGCCGCGCTGGTGGCGGTGTTGGACGGGACGATATCCGGCTTCGTCTGCACCGGATTTCGCGGCAAGCGAGCGTGCTACATGCATGGCGCGCATCTGCCGGAAGCCCGCGGGCACTATCCCTCCGATCAATTGTTCCTGACGATGTTGCGCTGCGCGCGCGATGCCGGGATGAGCAGTTTCGATTTCCTGCCATCGCCGGCCGGCCAAGGTAGTCTTGGGGCCTACAAGCGCGCATGGGGCGGCAGCGACGCCCCGCTGTTGGTCAGCGATCTCGCGCTGAATCCCCTGCGTGCGCGGGCTTTCGCCGCGGCATTGCGCTTGTCGAACAAGCTGGGCTCAATCCGCCGGGGTTCGACGGGCGGCTAGCACCTTCGCCAGCCGCGCCGCGTCGAAGCGGATTCCCCGTAGATAGCGGCTGCGATGGTCGTAGAGATTGTCGAAGCCCAGCAGATACACGCCGGGCAGGCTCTGCACTTCGAATCGGCTGTTGAGTGGCACGTCGAATCCGTCGCGAGTGACGGGGCGGGGCAATAGATCGAGTAGCGCGCGATACCCGGTCGCCATGATCACCGCAGCGGCGTGCGCCCGTCGGCCATCGTCGAGGACGATTTCGCCGTTCTCGATTCGCTTGAGCGTGGGCCACACCTCGACCTTTCCGCTTTCGACCAACCCCCGATTGCGTCCTCCGTCCATAACCGGGTAGGAGGGGCGTTTGATTCCGGGCCTCAATCGAGCCTGCAGCTCTTCCCAGAAGAAATAGACGGTTTCGCGAATGCTGGCTATGAAGCCGTGACGTCGGAATTCGATCGGCGAGCGCAAGCTCAACGCGCAAGGAATGCCGCGATCATGCAGCTCCAGCATCAGTTGCCCCGCGGTGACCCGCCTGCCGACCACCACCACCGGCCGGTCGCCCGAACGCAATTGCTCCAGTTGGGCGTAGTCGCTGATCTCCGAGGCGTGGAGAATGCGAACGGAACCGTCTTCGATCAGGGGCGGGGACGGCCACGACGGCGAAAAGAAATAGCCGGTTGCCATCGCGACCGACGAATAACCCGGCGAGATGCCGTGTGCCGTGCGGACGTTCCAGTTGCCGTTGCCGTCCTCTTCGATCCCGAGGACTTCGTTGTTCTCATGGATTGTTCCGCGTAGCCGCTTTGCGATGCGCAACAGGTGATCCAGGTATTCGCCCGCATGCGGCTTGCGAAACGGATTCCCACGCAGCACGTCGCCGAACGACAGCACGTTCGTCCACCACGGACTGAGGACGCGCAGGTCGGGCGGCGCGGCCCGCCAGGTCGCCCCCAACTCGCGAGCCTCGAACAATTCGTAGTTCAGGCCCAGCCGGTCGAGCGCTGTCGCAAGCGCGATGCCGGCCGGTCCGCCGCCTATGATCGCGATCATGCCCGAGCCTCGAACAGCACCTCTGCGTAATCCCACGGCCAGACGCCGGTGACCGCCGCGATGCCGGCCTCTGCAGCGCGCAGCATCGGCCATAGCGCGCGAGGGACCAGACCCATGGCGATCAGCGGAGTGCTCGGAAAACGCCCGTGCCGAAGCACGGAGGATCGCTCCGCGCTAAACCCGGCCGAGCGCAGCAGTGCCTGCCACTCCTCTCGGGTCCGTTGTACTTTCAGCCCCTTCTCGGTGACGCATCGGCGCGTACGCGCCTGCTCTATCATGATCAGCGATCCGCCCGGCTTCATCGCGTTTCGAACGGATACGAGCAAGGCCCTGGCCTGATCGTCGTCGACGAGGTAGCTCAGGACCACATAGACCATGACCCCATCGACCGTGCCCGGGGCCAGCGGCAGTTGTTTGCCGTCGATGGCTACGAAAAGGCAGTTCTGATCGCCACATCGTGCCCGGGCATGCCGCAACAGGTCCGCGGCGATATCGACACCGAGCATGGTGTAGCCGGCATCGAGCAAGGGCCGGGTGGAACTGCCGGTTCCGCAGCCGAGGTCGAGCAGACAACCCGATTCGATGCCGCGGCGTTTCAATGCGGCTAGAAATGCGCTGTTGCGGATGGCCGCCAGATATTTGTTCTTGTGGCCGCGGCTGTCCAGGGGATCGATGATCGCCGCATCGGGATCGATTGAGGCCAACGAGTTCCAGTAGGCGCGCTGCTCTCGATCAGCCTGGCTCACGTCGGGCTCCGAGCATCCACGCGCTGGACAGTGCGGCGGCCGCGATTTCCGCACCGAGAAACACCAGCCTGGCCAGGGTCGCGGTGACGGCCAGGGTCGCCGCATCCGCCCCGGTCAATCCGGGCGCCGCGACGAAAATCGCCTCGCGCACGGCGATGCCGGCGGGAACAACGAAAGCGGCCAAGGCGAGGATCGAGGCGCCGCCGTACCAGGTTCCGAGCAGCAGCCGCTCGGGCCAGTCCGCCAGGCCATGCAGCATGATCGCAAACGACGCGAAATAGAAAATCCATTCCGAACAGAGCAGCGCGGTGCCTTTCCAGGGCATCGGCGGCAACGGCCGGCTGCTCGTCAGCGGCGCCAGGCGAGGCAGAAAGCGGGACAGCTGTTTCAGCATCCAGGACTCGATGGCCGGATGACGATGCATCCATTCCACCGAAGCGATCACCGGAACGAGCAGCAACAGCCAGGCATGGGAGTAGCGAAAAGCGAGCATCAGCGCGACGACCAGTCCCGCGGCGAGCGCATTGGTCGTGGCCATTTGCCATAAATTGGCGATCACCACCTCGCTCGCGCGATGGGTGCCCGACATGCGCTGGCTTTGGTAGACAATACCCCAGACTTTGCCGGGCAGGTAGCGCACGATCTGGGCCTGCAGATAGATCGGCAACCCGGTCCGGCGGGAACTGCGCTCCCCGGCGACGCGGTCGAGCAGGCCGAGGTGGTAGCAACCCTTGATCGCATACATCGGGACGGCGACCAGCACGGCCAGCAGCACCTGCTGCCAACCGATCGCGGCCATGGACTTGCCGACCACCGAGACTTCCGGTTCGAGCGCGTGAGCCAGGAAGGCCAGCGCTCCCAGCACGAGCAGCCAGGTCAAGGCCTTGCGGACCGGGCCCGAGGGGCGACCCGGGCGCGTCGTCGTCGCTGCGCCTACGGGCTCGTCGGTGCTAAGGGGCGGGGTGGTCATAAAGCAGGCAATCGCGACTCGTTCGTCAGCTCGTCAGCGCGCGGGTCGCCGCATCGACCACCCGCTCCAGGTCCGAGTCGCTGAGCTTGGGCGAAAGCGGCAGGCTCACGGTCTGCTGTCCGATCCTTCTGGCATTCGGCCACTGGTCTGGGTCCCAACCGAAACGCTCGCGATAGTAAGGGTGCTCGGCAACGGACAGATAATGCACCCCGGTACCAACGCCGTGGGCATTCATGCGATTCAGGAAGGTGTCGCGTTCGATCCCTGCGCGGGCAGGATCGATCATCACCGTGTAGAGGTGGAACGCATGCCGGGTATGGCTTTCCGGATCGGCAGGCAAGCCCAGCGGCAGCTCCGCAAGCGCGTGGCCGTAGCCCGCCCACAACTCCTGTCTCCGCTGCCAGCTCTGTTCCACCCGTGCGAGTTGGTGCAGTCCGATCGAGGCTTGCAGATCCATCATGTTGTATTTGAAGCCGCACTCGACGACTTGATAGTGTTTGTAACCCTTGTCGCTGAAACGGTGCCAGGCGTCCTGGCTCATTCCGTGCAGGGCCAGCATTCGCGCGCGGGCGATCAATTCGGCATTGCGGCCGACGATGAGGCCGCCTTCGCCGGTTACGACGTTCTTGGTGACGTAGAAGCTGAAGCAGCCGAAGTCGCCGAACGTACCTGTCCTCTGGCCGCGGTATTCGCTTTCGATGGAATGCGCGCAGTCTTCGATCACCATCAGGTTGTGTTTGTTCGCAATCGCCATGATGCGATCCATGTTGCAAGGGCGCCCGGCGAAATGCACCGGCAGAATGGCTCGCGTGCGCGGCGTGATCGCCGCTTCGATCGCATCCGGATCGATGTTCTGGGTGACCGGATCGACATCGGCGAGGACCGGCGCCAGGCCGGCATGGATGATCGAGTTGACGGTCGCACAGAAAGTCAGCGGTGTGGTGATGACTTCACTGCCCGGCTCCAGGCCCGCTGCGACCATGCTGACGTGCATCGCGGCGGTGCAGGAGTTCACGCCTGCGACCAGCTGCGGCTCGATGCCCTTATAGCGGGCGAAATCGGACTCGAAACGAGCGACCCTCGGACCGGTTCCCAGCCAACCCGAACGTAGGCAGGCCTCCACCTCCGCAATCTCGGGTTCCTGGATGTCCGGAGCGGCAAAAACCAGAAAGGGGGGCTTGGTTTCGGTCGAATTCATGGCGGATCGGTGTCCTGAGTGGGTGACGCTCTATTGGGGCTTGTTCGAGAGCAGGCGCCGGCAGCATCTGGCCGGCCGGGCTGAGCTCTCGTCTCGCGGATCGAGATGCTCCTTCTCGCGTTCGCGACCTGTTACAGCCGTCCGGCCTGCATCAGACGCAGACTCCGTCGACGGCGGCGCAAGAAGCATGGCGGGGCATCGGTCTGACCGCCGCCGCGATTTCGTCGTTAGCCCGTTTCGACTTCATTGCTGACCCAGCAGGGCTTTCGTCTTCGCGAGTTCCGCGCGTCCTTGCGTGTCGTAGGGGCCCATGCGTTGATCCAATACCGCCAGCAACCGCTCGGCTTCCGGGCGCATCTTTCGGACCGCATAGATATTCGCGAGCAGGGCGCCGGTCGGCAGGTCGCCGCTCGCCTTCCAGGCGAGTTCCGCCTGCCGCTGGGCTTCTGCCGTACGGCCGGCATGCAGGAACATTTCCGCAGCCAGGAACCGGGTCAGCCATTTGGAGCGCGAGTAGTCCGGCTGAGTCTTTGCTTTTTCGAGCATGACCGAAATGCCGTCGGCGATCGCCGAGTCGGTCAGCCTGCCGCAGCCTTGTTCCTTGACGACGCGGGCGAGCAAGCGCAGGGCCGGAACCTCGGCCATGCTGAGCTTGGGGCGAGCCTCGATCAGAGCGCGCTGCAGATCCGTGGGGGGAACATCGATGCCCCGCATGCAGTCCAGCGTCACCCAGCTGATCCTGCCAATGACCCGGTTGCGCGGGTTCTTGCTGGCGAGCAGATCGGCGAAGGCATCGTAGGAGGCTTGAGTCTCGCCTTTTCTCAGGGCGATCGTGGCGCGGACCAGTTGGGCGCGCATCGAGTCCGGATGATGCTTGAGGCCCTGTTCCAGGATCAGATCCTCGGCTTGCCAGACATGCGCGCGTCCGCCGGTCGCAAAGGCGAACGACAGGGCAAATCCAGCGGCGATGACCAGACCCAATTGGCGGGGAGTGAAGACATTCGTGGGCAGGTCTTTAGGGACCAATGAAGCCAGGCCCACGACGGCCAGGATCAGGCCGAACGCGGGGAGGTAGTTGCGATGTTCGAAGTAAAGTTCCAGGGCAAGAATGCTGGATTCAACGCCGTGGGCCACGAGGAAGAAGAACCAGCCGGCAAATACGCTGGGCGCGCGCTTGCGCAGCGCGATGGAGCCCGCGCTGATCGCCAGCAAAGCGAGCAGAGAGAACAGAGTCGTCGGTGGGGAGAGCAAGCCGGTGGAGGGCTGGAAATCGTCGGTATACAGGCCGAGCAACGGTGTGCGGGGGACGAGTACCGTCCCGATGTAGTCCATCAGCACTCGCGACTGCGACAGCAGCCGTTCGACCAGGGTGAAGTCTCGCTCGGCATAACCGCTCAGCAGGCGATCGGGCGTTGCGATCAACAGGCCGACGACGGCCAGTCCCGGAAGCAACAGGAGCAGCCCGAAGAAGGCTTGGACGGCCCGATCGGGCTTGGGCCGCGAGACGAAATACGCCAGTTCGATCACCAGGCATAGCGCAGGCGCTACGGCCGCGTTCTCCTTGCTCATCAAGCCGGCGAAGACCAGCAAGGGAAACAGTAAAAACAGGCCGAGCAAGGCTCTGCGGGTCTTGCCGTCGATCAGTTGGCGGCGGGCGGCGAGGTAAGCCCACAACGATGCCAACACGAACAGAGTGCTCAGCTGCGCCATGCGTTGCACCGAGTAGAGCACGGTGCTGACGTTGATCGGATGCAGCAGCCACAGGGCGACGACGATGCTCGCGAACAGATCGGAATTCGTGGACAGCCGCTGATCCTGGGCGAGAAGCCGTCGGATGACCTGCCAGCCGAGGAATCCGCAGGCCAGGTGGATGACGAGGTTGCCCAGCTTGTAGGCGTAGGGGCTGTGACCGCTCAGTTCGGCGCTGAGCAGAAAGCTCGCCATCGACAACGGTCGTCCAAGCATGCCGGACTGGTTGCCGAACACCACCGATTGCCAGCTCAGCTCGCCAGTCAGCCAACTCTGGACCGGATTGAGATTCGGCAGGTCGTCGAACAGGAACGGGCCCGAAAGACCCGGCCAGTAAATCAAGCAGGTCAGAGCCATCGCAACCAACAGCACGATACGAGCGGGCATAGTCCGTTCCGCAGAAAGATTGGCGCTGACTATACGGGCCGGCCAGGGTTCTGCCGAGTACTGCTCGCGCGCGCAGTGACCGAGCGCGCGATTTAGAGCGCGCGCAGGGTTGCGATCGTTCTCAACGACACTCGGCGGGCACTCGGGTCAAGTCGGTGCCGCTGGGGACGCTGCAATCCCATTCCACGCGGCCGGCCGCCAAGGTCGGGCGCAGGGTAAAAGTTATCGGGACCCCCGAGTTCGGCGACGTCGTCGCGGTCACCACGCCGTTCGCGCCGATCGCCACGCTGGCGCAGTAGCTCGAAGCCGCGAAACTGTAGCCGGTATTGGTTGCAGTGACTTGATTCAGCGCTCCCCGGTCCTGTGCCGTCTCGGAGACGGACAGCTTGGCCGCTGCGGCGACATTGAGGCATTCTGCGTTCTTGGTCCGGCTGACGTAGTCGAGGTAACCGGGGAGTGCGATTGCGATCAGGATCCCTAGGATCGCAACGACGATCATCAGCTCGATCAAGGTAAAGCCTTTTTGCCGCTTCATAGCGTATCCCCCCTGGATATTTGCTGTTCGCGTGGGCTGGCTGTCGTCGCCTTCGGCGAGACGTTTTGCCACCTGATCAAGTACAAGCACAGGCTGTGCCAAGTTTCGTAAGCGGCACCGTAAAATGTGATAGACAACTCGATTTATCGTTGTCGCGTGCAATTGTTCGAGCAAAAGTACGAAGCGCCCCGCTCAAACGCCGCTCGGCAATTGGTTTTTAGCTAGGCGCGATCGGCTGATACCGCAGAAATTTGCCCACTCGGATGCAGCGGGCGCATGCGGGCAGAGCCGCTGTCCGCCGGCTGAAGCCCAAAAAGAAAGGGCCCCGGTAAACCGGGGCCCTCGCTCGAAGCTATGACAATCGGTCGACTATTAGCGGCACTCGGCCGGCAGCTGCGACTTCTTGGCACCGCCGGTTTCGTTGCAATCCCACTCAACGCGGCCGGCGTCCAGGGTCGGAACCAGCTCGAACTTGGCGAGCGTGGTGGCGCCGGTGGCCTGGGTGGTCGCGGTGATGGTGCCGCCCGAAGCGATGGTCACGCTGGCGCAGTAGCTCGAAGCAACGAAGCTGTAGCCGGTGATGGCCTGGCTCGTGATCGCAGCGAGGTTGCCACGGTCCTGCGCGGTTTCCGACACGGCCAGCTTGGCGGCGGCGGCAACGTTGATGCACTCGGCGTTCTTGGTGCGGACGGTGTAGTCCTGGTACGCCGGCAGAGCGATGGCGATCAGGATGCCGAGGATGGCGATGACGATCATCAGTTCGATGAGGGTAAAGCCTTGCTGCTTCTTCATGGTATTTCCCCTAGGAGTGATTGAGTTGCTTCACGTGCCTGCAGGCTCGATTGCTCGGTCCTTCGGCAGCCGTGCGTGCCGCACGTGCATAAAGGAATACGCACATCCCATGCCAACCTCCGTAGTTATGAACCGGGGGATCGAAAGTGATAGTCAGGTCACGTAAAGCGAGTTCGAGGCGGCGGTTGGGGTGACGCAAAAGGTCAGTCGGAGGGCTGTGGTGGTGACCTAATGCGTCATGTTGCACATTGATCGGCCGGAACTGAGGCGCTCGTCACGCAAGGCTTGGCCGGTGCCGGAGCCACGGCAGATGAGCAGGAAAAGCGAATCGGCGGTGCGTTTCGCGGTGCCCGCAACGCCTGGTTCGGGGCGGCGGCCACGTCCAGCAGCGAGCGGTAGCGGTCGCCGTGTGCATGTAGATGTCCGGTGCGTACATGCGTGGCGCGGCATGGATGGGCGAGGCGCTTCGGCTGCGTCTGCGCGAGCGGCGATGAGGTTTCGTTTCGACGAGGAGGCGAGTCGCGTCGCTGGGGCGCGCCGAAAGCCGCGTGCCCGATAACCGAGGAATCTGTTGCGGGCCATCGATAGCCGACGACGCGGCAGGTGCGCCGGCCGCGTTGCGTTCGCGACGGTGCTGTCGATGGTGCGGCAGGCTCGACAGAACGGAAACGTCGTTCGGCCGAGCGTTCGCGGATCAGTCGATCCCGAGTTTCTTGAGCTTGTAGCGCAGCGCGCGGAAGGTGATGCCGAGGGCGGCTGCGGTGCGGGTCTTGTTGTAGCGGTTTTCCTGCAGGGCCTGCTGGATCGCGGCGCGCTCGATCTCTTCTATATAAGAGGGCAGGGCGCTGGTCGCGGTGTCGCGCGGGTTGAGGGTGCGCGGGTCGACGGCGCCGGCCGCTTGCTGCGGCGCTGCGCCTGCGTTCTGCAGTTCGCTCAGAGGGGCCTGGGTGGCCAGGCGCGGCAGGCGCAGGTCGCTGGCGTTGAGGACTTCGCCTTCGGCCAGGGCGAGCGCGCGCTCAAGAATGTTCTCGAGCTCGCGCACGTTGCCAGGGAAGCCGTAGGCGCGCAGCGCTTCCTGGGCGTCCTCGCCGAGGCGCGGCACCGGACGGCCCTGGCTACCGGCGAGCCGGTGCAGGATCTTCGCGGCCAGGCCGGGCAGGTCGTCGAGGCGTTCGCGCAACGGCGGCACGCGCAGCTCGATCACGTTGATGCGGTAGTACAAGTCTTGGCGGAAGCGGCCTTCGGCGACGAGCGCGGCCAGGTCCTTATGGGTCGCCGACAGGATGCGCACGTCGACGACGAGCTCGGCCTGGGCGCCGACCGGACGAATGGATTTTTCCTGGATCGCGCGCAGCAGCTTGACCTGCATCGGCAGCGGCAGCTCGGCGACTTCGTCCAGGAACAAGGTGCCGCCGTCGGCGGCCTGGAACAGGCCGGGTTTGTCGACGTGGGCGCCGGTGAAGCTGCCCTTCTTGTGGCCGAAGAATTCGCTCTCCATCAGCTCGGCGGGAATCGCGCCGCAGTTGACCGGAACGAACGGGCCGTCGGCGCGGCCGCCTTCGGAATGGATGGTGCGCGCGACCAGTTCCTTGCCGACGCCGGACTCGCCGGCGATATACACCGGGGCCTGGCTGCGGGCGACCTTGCCGATGGTCTGGCGCAGTTTGATCATCGCCGGCGATTCGCCGTACAGGCGCGAACCGACCGCTTCGCTGGCGCTGCGGCGGGTGTCGTTGAGTTCGAGGGCGTGGCGCACGAGATCGCGCAACACCGCCAGGTCGACCGGCTTTGCGACGAAATCGAAGGCGCCGGCCTTGAGCGCGTCGACCGCGGCTTCGACGTTGCCGAAGGCGGTGATCATCGCGACCGGGGTGTTGGGGTATTTCTGGCTGATCTCGGCGATCAGGTCCATGCCCGAGCCGTCGGGCAGGCGCATGTCGGTCAGGCACAGGTCGTAACGATTGCGCAGCAGTTGGCTGCGCGCCTCGCCGAGGCCCGATGCGGTATCGCAACGCAGGCCCATGCGGCCCAAGGTCATGACGAGGAGCTCGCGAATATCGCGCTCGTCATCGACCACTAATGCACTACGAGTTTCTGCCATTGCGCCCTCCACCGCCCACGATAGCTTAACGAGGCCGTCGCGGCCAAGACGCACATGATCGGGAATCCCAGACCGGGAATCCGCTCACGCAAGTATGGCTCAGACCAGGGACAACGCGCTCGCTCCGGCGAGCCGGATGCGGAAACAGCCGCCGCCGCCGGGCACCGGCACGAAGTCGAGCGAGGCCTGGTTCGCCCGGCAAAGCTCGCGTGCGATGTACAGGCCGAGGCCGGTGCCGTGGCTGGAGGTGGTGAAGAACGGGCGGAACAGGCGTTCGGCGACCGACTCGGGAATGCCGGGGCCGCGGTCGAGCACGTCGATCGCCGGCAGGCCGACTTCATCGAAATACACGTGCACGGTGACCCGCGCCGGCTGGCCGGGAATGCGGCCGTAGGTCAGGGCGTTGTGCACCAGCACGGTCAGGGCCTGGTGCAACTGCCTCGGGTCGACCAGGGCTTCGACCTGGCTGCGCGGACCGGTCGCGCGCAGCGTGTCCTGTTCGATCGGGTGGCTGGTGCGGTATTCGTCGACGAACTGGCGCACGAACCCCATCAGCTCGACATGCTCGGGCTTGGCCGGCTCGCGTCGCGCCATGCCGAGGACGTTCTCGACGATGCCGTTCATGCGCGAACCCTGCTGGCGCACGATCTCGAGCAGGCGGCGGTCGGAGATGGCGATGTCGTGCGACTCCTCCAGCAATTGCACTGCGTAGTTGATCGCGGCGAGCGGGTTGCGGATCTCGTGGGCGAGGCTGGCCGAGAAGCGGCCGAGCGCGGCGAGGGTGATCGACTCGGCATGGCGCGACACCAGCGAGGTGTCGTCGAGGAAGATCAGGGTCTGGTCGCTGCCGGCGAGCAGGCGGGTGAAGCGCGGCACCACTTCGGGCAGGTCCGGGGCCAGCTGCAGCGGGCTTTCGTCGGGCCGGCCTTCGGTGCGCCAGCGGCTCAGGCGGCGCGCCAGTTCCGGCGAGGCGATCGCCAGCACGCGATGGCCGTGGCGCTGGCCGTCGTATTCGCCGGAGTCGCCGAGCAGCAACATGGCCGCCTCGTTGGCCAGGCGCAGACGGCCTTCGCCGTCGACCAGCAGCACGCCGGTGCGCATGCGGCGGATGATGAGTTCGTTGATCTCGGCGTAGTTGGCGGCCTCGGCGCCGCGGCGCTCGGCCAGGTCCTGGGTTTCGCGCATCTGCCGGCCGAGAGCGTTGGTCAGCAGGGCGATCGAGAGGTAGCCCAGGGCGAACATGATCGGCTCGGCGACGGTCCGGCCGAGGCTTTCGCCGCCGATCTCGTTCCAGATCCATTCGCCGATCAGGCCGATGCAGGCCACGACCGCGGCGCCGATGCCGTAGCGGGCGCGCAGCAACAGGGCCGCGGCGCCGACGTTGAACATCAGCATCAGGGCGATGCCGGTGCCGGCGCGCGGCAGGGCGTGGATCGCAAGGATGCCGAAAAACAGGTCGCTGGCGATGCCGGCGAAGACCTGGCTGCGCAGCTCGCCGCGACGGCTGAACAGGAACAGCAGGCTGGCGATGAACAGATAGGCCAGGGCCAGCGAGCGAGCGAACAGGTCGTGGCGCGGCGCTCCGATCAGGTCCGCGACCGGGCCGAACAGGAAGAACACCAGCAAGGCGGCTTCGAGCAGGCGGTACAGGGTGAAGAAATAGAGTTCGCGGCGCAGCGCGAGGTCGGCATCGGCCGGACTGACGGGGGCGAGACCTGACGGCAAGCGGGTTTTCCCTGCGCGGGCGGAGTGTCGATCAGTATAGGGCGACTGGCTTGTCTCGGCCTGCGCCGATTGCGCGGCTGGGGCCGAACCGGGCGGGAAGGGGGTGGGGGACGCTCAGGCCGGCCTGGGCGGCCGGAATGGCGGGTTTTGCTTCAGCCCGCCCCGATCGGCGACAATGCGGCCCCCTCGCGCGTGCTCCGGCTTCCGGCCGCATGCACCTGCGGGACGTCTTTCACTCCCCTCGGTGACGCATGAATTTTCACGAATATCAGGCAAAGCAGCTGTTTGCCGACTACGGCATCGCAGTGCCGGCCGGGCGCGTTGCGCGCACTCCCGATGAGGCCGTTGCGGCCGCCAAGGCCATTCCCGGCGACCTGTGGGTGGTCAAGGCCCAGATCCACGCAGGCGGCCGCGGCAAGGCCGGCGGCGTCAAGCTGGCGAAGAACTTCGACGAAGTGAAGCAGTACGCCCAGGCCATGCTCGGCACCAAGATGGAGACCTACCAGTCGGCCGGCGTCGCTTTGCCGATCGATTCGGTGCTGATCTCCGAAGGCACCGACATCGACAAGGAACTGTACCTGTCGATCTTGGTCGACCGCTCGACCCAGTCGGTCACCTTCATCGCTTCGGCCGAAGGCGGCGTGGACATCGAGAAGGTCGCGGAGGAAACCCCGGACGCGATCAAGACCGTGCACGTCAACTACGTGCAGGGCCTGCAGGCCTACCAGTGCCGTGAGCTCGCCTTCGACCTCGGCCTCAACGCCAAGCAGGCCGGCCAGCTGACCACGATCATGCTGGGCCTGTACAAGCTGTTCAACGAGAAGGACCTGGCGCTGGTCGAACTCAACCCGCTGGCGATTCTTACCAACGGCAACCTGGCCGTGCTCGACGGCAAGGTCAACAGCGACGACAACGCGACCTTCCGCCACAAGGATCTCGCCGCGATGCGCGATATCCGTCAGGAAGACGAGACCGAGGTGCTGGCCAGCCAGCACGATCTCAACTACGTCACCATGGACGGCAACATCGGTTGCATGGTCAACGGCGCCGGTCTGGCGATGGCGACCATGGACGTGATCCAGTTGGAAGGCGGCTCGCCGGCCAACTTCCTCGACGTCGGCGGCGGCGCCACCAAGGAGCGCGTGACCGAGGCGTTCAAGCTGATTCTCAGCTCGGACAAGGTCGAGGCGATCTTCGTCAACATCTTCGGCGGCATCGTCCGCTGCGACATGATCGCCGAGGGCATCATTGCCGCGGTCAAGGAAGTCGACGTCAAGGTGCCGGTGATCGTGCGCCTTGAAGGCACCAACGTGGAAGCCGGCAAGGAACTGCTGAAGAATTCGGGTCTGGCCATTACCCCGGCCGACAACATCAACGATGGCGCGAAGAAGGCGGTTGCCGCCGTCGCTGGCAAGTAAGGGGCTAATGACATGTCCGTTTTGATCAACAAGAACACGAAAGTGATCGTGCAGGGCTTCACCGGCTCGCAGGGCACCTTCCACGCCGAACAGATGCTCGAGTACGGCACCAAGGTCGTCGGTGGCGTGACCCCGGGCAAGGGCGGCACTCAGCACCTCGGCCTGCCGGTTTTCAACACCGTGCGCGACGCGGTCAATGAAACCGGCGCCGACGCCTCGGTCATCTACGTGCCGCCGCCGTTCGCGGCCGACGCGATCCTGGAAGCGGCCGCTGCCGGCATCAAGGTCATCGTGTGCATCACCGAAGGCATTCCGGTGCTCGACATGCTGCGCGTCAAGAACACGCTCAACGGTTTCGACGACGTGGTCCTGGTCGGTCCGAACTGCCCCGGCGTCATCACCCCGGGCGAGTGCAAGATCGGCATCATGCCGGGCCACATCCACAAGCCGGGCAAGATCGGCATCGTCTCGCGTTCGGGCACGCTGACCTATGAAGCGGTCAAGCAGACCACCGACGTGGGCCTGGGCCAGTCGACCTGCATCGGCATCGGCGGCGACCCGATCAACGGCACCAACTTCATCGACGCGCTGAAGTGGTTCCAGGACGACCCGCAGACCGAAGGCATCATCATGGTCGGCGAGATCGGCGGTTCGGCCGAGGAAGAAGCGGCCGAGTTCATCGCCCAGTACGTGACCAAGCCGGTGGTCGGCTTCATCGCCGGCGCCTCGGCGCCGAAGGGCAAGCGCATGGGCCACGCCGGTGCGATCGCCTCGGGCGGTTCGGGCACGGCCGAAGGCAAGTTCGCGGCGATGGAAAAGGCCGGCGTCACCACGGTGAAGTCGCCGGGCGACCTCGGCGCGGCGATCGCCAAGCGCCTGGCCAAGTAATCGGTCAGGCAGGCCGGCAGACGAGTCCGTCTCGGCGGTCGGAACGCGAAAAAGCCGCCTTAGGGCGGCTTTTTTGTATGTAGCACCGATGTGCTACATTGGTCCTCGCCACCTCTCCTCCGGTGCAGACGCCCATGTCCACGACCACCATCCGCTTGACCGAAGAACTCAAGGCGCGCATCGCCCGCGCCGCCGAGCGCAGCGGCACCACGCCGCATGGCTTCATCCTCGGAGCGCTCGAGGAGAAGGTCGACGAAGCCGAACGTCGGCGCGACTTCATCGGCGAAGCCGAGCGTCGTTGGCAGAGTTTCGTTGCGGAAGGCCAGGTGATCGCCTGGGGCGATATGCGTGAATACCTCTCGCGCCGCGCACGCGGCGAAAGTCCGGTAACGCCGGCCAAGAAGACCTTCGGGCGCGAATCGTGACCCGAATCGTCCTCTCGCCCAGCTCGGCGGAGGACTTCGCTCGGATTCTCGATCATCTGGACCGGCACGAGGTCGCCCAGCGCGAACCGCGCATCGAGGGCATCCTGCACGCCATCGACGTATTGGCCGACAATCCTCTGATCGGGCGTGTGCTCGAGCAGGATCTGCGCGAACTGGTCATCGGACGCGACGCGCAGGGATACGTCGCTCTGTATCGCTACCTCGGCGAGTTCGATACCGTTTTAATCATCGCCATTCGCGCCCAGCGCGAGGCTGGCTACACCCACGACTGACTGGTCGTTACGAGAATCGCCGCATGTCCAAGACCCTGCGCATCGCCCTGGCCCAGTTCGACTTCCCGGTCGGTGCGGTCGAAAAGAACGCCGAACGCATCGCGGCGATGATCGTCGAGGCCCGCGACCGGCACGGCGCCGACGTGGTGCTGTTTCCCGAGCTCGCGGTGAGCGGCTATCCGCCGGAAGACCTGCTGCTGCGGCCGAGTTTCCTCGCCGAATGCGAGGGTGCGCTGGAGCGGATCGCCCAGGCCGCGCGCGGCATCGTCGCGGTCGTCGGTTGGCCACAGGCCGCCGGCGCGGTGGTCTATAACGCCGCCAGCGTGCTGCGCGACGGGCGCATCGAAACCACGTATCGCAAGCGCGAGCTGCCGAATTACGCGGTGTTCGACGAGCGCCGCTACTTCGACGTCGATCCCGACGGCGAGGCCTGCGTGTTCGAGGTCGAGGGCGTCGCGGTCGGCCTGGTGATCTGCGAAGACCTGTGGTTCGCCGAGCCGCTCGCCGCGACCGCGGCCGCCGGCGCCAGTCTGGTGCTGGTGCCGAACGCCTCGCCGTTCGAGCGCGACAAGCACGCACAGCGCGATGCGTTACTGGAGGTGCGGGCCAAGGAAACCGGCGTCGCGCTGGCCTATCTCAATGTCGTCGGCGGCCAGGACGCCCTGGTGTT
The DNA here is from genome assembly GCF_000731095.1 of Lysobacter antibioticus. Lineage (GTDB taxonomy): Bacteria > Pseudomonadota > Gammaproteobacteria > Xanthomonadales > Xanthomonadaceae > Lysobacter > Lysobacter antibioticus_B. Next base: position 178,952 of record NZ_JMTZ01000021.1, read on the forward strand.
CGATGGCGCCTCGGTGCTCGCCGACGGCAACGGCCATGTGCATCCGGCCGCGACCGCGTTCGAGGACCACTGGCTGCTCGCCGACTATCGCGACGAAGACCGCAGCTTCGTGCCGGTGGCTTGGCCGGCCGAGCAGGACGAGGGCCGCGACTCGCTGGCCTGGCGTGCGGTGGTGCGCGGCACCCGCGACTACTGCCGTAAGAACGGCTTCGACAAGGTCTGGCTGGGGCTGTCGGGCGGCATCGATTCCTCGCTGGTGATGGCGGTCGCGGTCGATGCGCTCGGCGCCGAGAACGTAGTCGCGGTGCGCATGCCCTCGCGCTACACCGCCGATCTGTCCAACGACCTGGCCGCCGAACAATGCGCGAGCCAGGGCGTACGCCTGTTGGCGCTGCCGATCGAAAAGCCGTTCCAGGGCTATCTGGACACCCTGGCCGAGGTGTTCGCCGACAAGGCGGTCGACGTCACCGAGGAAAACCTGCAATCGCGCACCCGCGGCGCGCTGTTGATGGCGATGAGCAACAAGTTCGGCGGCCTGCTGCTGACCACCGGCAACAAGAGCGAGTACGCGGTCGGCTACGCCACCATCTATGGCGACATGTGCGGCGGTTACGCGCCGATCAAGGACTTGTACAAGACCGAGGTGTTCGCGCTGGCGCGCTGGCGCAACGCGATCGCCGGCGCGCCGGTGATTCCGTGGGCGGTGATCGATCGTCCGCCCTCGGCCGAGTTGCGCGAGAACCAGAAGGATCAGGATTCCTTGCCGCCTTATGATGTGCTCGACGCGATCCTGTTGCGTCATGTCGACCAGGAGCAGTCGCGCGACGAGATCGTCGCGGTCGGCTTCGACCCGGCGACGGTCGACAAGGTGCTGCGCCTGGTGCGCATCAGCGAATGGAAGCGGCACCAGGCCGCGCCTGGGCCGAAGGTCTCGCGGCGGGCGTTCGGCCGCGAGCGTCGTTATCCGATCACGAACGGCTACGTCGGTTGATCGCGTAGGGGTTCTTGCAGGAGCGACATGAGCCGCGAGCAACCGAAGCGATCGATACCGCGCCCCGACCCGAAGCCCGGTCCTCCACCGCGCGAAACCGCGCTTGCGTCGTTGCCGCGTTAGCGGGGTCGCGGCTCACGCCGCTCCTACAAGGGGCAACGGCGACGCCCAAGAAACGATCGATACCACGCCCCGACCCGAAGCCCGGTTTCCCCGGCGCGAAACCGCGCTTGCGTCGTTGCCGCGGCGGCGTGGTCGCGGCTCACGCCGCTCCTACAGGGGTAGCGGCGACGCCCGAGCAGACTCGACCCGCCGCAAAAAACGCCGCCCGAGGGCGGCGTTTTCTTTCCTACTGTGCGGCGAAGCGGGCGCTTACTGCTTGCGCTTCTCTTCGTCGCGGTCGCGGTTGTCGACCGCCGACTTCTCGCCCGCGAACGGGTTGAGCTTGCGCAGGTTGCTCGGGTAGTCCGGCCAGTCTTCCGACAGCGCCGGGTGGGTGGCGTCGTTCTGCTGCAGCACGCGCTTGGCGTCGGCGGCGAGGGTCTGGTTGCCCAGGCCTTCGTAGGCCTTCATCAGCACCGCGACCGCATCGTTCTGATAGCGGCTCTGCGGATAGGTCTCGAGCAGGTACTTGGCGCGGTCGGCCGAGGCCACGAAGGCGGTGCGGCGCAGGTAGTACAGGGACACGTCGAGCTCGTGGCGGGCGAAGGTGTCGCGCAGGGCGAGCATGCGCTTGCGCGCGTCTTCGGCGTAGCGGCTGTTCGGATAACGCTCGACCACGATCAGGAAGTCGTTATAGGCCTGCATCGGCGTCGACAGGTCGCGGCGGCTGACGTCCAGGCGCCAGACGCGCTGCAGGAACACCGTGTCGCGGCTGGAGTTCACCAACCCGCGCAGGTAGTACAGGTAGGCGACGTTGCGGTGGGTCGGGTAGGTGCGGATGAAGCGGTCGATGCTGCTGATCGCGTCGTCGTGCTTGCCCGACTTGTACTGGGCGTAGGCCGTCTCGACCAGGGCCTGCTCGGTGTAGGGGCCGTAGGGGTACTGCGCGACCAGGCGCTTGAAGCTCGCCTCGCCCGAGGCCCAGTTGCCGTTGACCATCGAGCCGTGGGCCTTCTTATAGATGGCCTCGACCGGCTGGCCTTCGTCCGCGTCTTTGTCCTTTTTGAACATCTTGCCGACGCGGCTGCAGCCGGAGGCAGCGAAAACCACGATCAGCAGCAGGCAAAACAGGCGAACAAGTCCGCGGGAAGGGGCAAAACGTACAGTCATGGCAGGCATCGACGGGCGCCGGAGGCACGAAGCGCCGATAATAGCAGTCCGCGGGTCGTGCCCCTTAACCGATCCCGTCTCCCCGCCGCCGTATAGACCCCTCCGATGACCGAGCCCCGCCAGACCCTCACCGCCACCGTGCCCGACAGCGCCGCCGGGCGCCGCTTCGATGCGGTTCTGGCCGAACTGTTCCCCGATTACTCGCGCTCGCGCCTGGCCACCTGGATCAAATCCGGCGACGCGCGCCTGAACGGCCGCGAGGTGCGGCCGCGCGATCCGGTCCAGGGCGGGGAGTCGGTCGAGCTGACCGTGGTCCTCGACATCCAGACCCGCGCCGAGGCCGAAGACATCGCCCTGGACGTGCTCTACGAGGACGCCGACGTGATCGTCCTCGACAAGCCGGCCGGGCTGGTCGTCCATCCGGGCGCCGGCAACCACGCCGGCACCCTGGTCAATGCCTTGCTGCACCGCGATCCCGGCCTGGCGACCCTGCCGCGGGCGGGCATCGTCCACCGCCTCGACAAGGACACCTCCGGGGTCATGGTCGTGGCCCGCACCCTGCCGGCGCATACCTCGCTGGTCGAGCAGCTGTCGGCGCGCGAAGTGCACCGCCAATACCTCGCCGTCGTCGTCGGTGCGTTGGTCTCCGGCGGCACCGCCAACGCGCCGATCGACCGCCACCCGCGCGATCGCCTGCGCATGGCGGTGCGCGAGGACGGCCGCGATGCGGTCACCCATTACCGCCTGCGCGAGCGCTTCCGCGCCCACACCTTGCTCGAATGCCGCCTGGAAACCGGGCGTACCCACCAGATTCGCGTGCACATGGCGCATCTCAAGCACCCGATCGTCGGCGACCCCTTGTACGGCGGCCCGCTCAAGCTGCCCAAGGGCGCCACCGACGGCCTGGTCGAAGCCCTGCGCGGCTTCAAGCGCCAGGCCCTGCACGCCGAGACGCTGGAGTTCGTCCATCCGGTCAGCGGCGAGCCGATCCGCTGCACCGCGCCGGTGCCGGCCGACCTGCGCCATCTGGTCGCCGAACTGAGCGCCGACACCCGCGCCGCGGCCGAGGCCGGCCGATGACCTCGGACGCTGCGCCGTGGATCGATGCGCAGTGGCCAATGGCCGCGTCCGTGCACGGGTTCACCACGGTGCGCGGCGGTCTGGGCGTGTCGCAGGCGCCGTTCGATCGCTTCAATCTCGGCACGCGTTACGGCAGCGATCGCGACGATCCGGCCGCGGTGACGCGTAATCGCGAGCTGCTGGTCGAACGTGCGGGCTTGCCGTCGCCGCCGCGTTGGCTGCATCAGGTGCATGGCGTCGACGTGGTGCGTTTCGACGGCCGCAGCGACGGCGACGAGGAACCGGTCGGCGATGCCTCGGTGACTTCCAGCCCCGGCACCGTGCTCGCGATCCTCACCGCCGATTGCCTGCCGGTGCTGTTCGCCGCCGAAGACGGCAGCGAGGTCGGCGCCGCCCATGCGGGCTGGCGCGGCCTGGCCGCCGGCGTGCTCGAAGCGACGGTCGCGGCCATGCGCACCACGCCCGGCCGCCTGCGCGCCTGGCTCGGGCCGGCGGCGGGTCCGCAGCACTACGAAATCGGCGCCGAAGTGCGCGAGGCCTTCGTCGCCGGCGATGCCGAGGCGGCCTCGGCCTTCGTCGCCACGCGGCCGCAGCATTGGCGCGTCGATCTGTATGCCCTGGCGCGGATGCGTCTGGCGCAGGCCGGCCTGGCGGCCGATCATATCCACGGCGGCGGGTTGTGCACGATTTCCGAACCCGGCCGCTTCTACTCCCATCGTCGCGACCGCCGCACCGGCCGCATGGCGACCCTCATCTGGATGCAATGATGACTCTCTTGGCCCAACGGACGGTCCTGTCCCTTTCTTTATCCCTCACCGCGCTACTGTGCACCGACGCCATGGCGGCGGATTGCGAGGCGCGCGTTTACGACTTGCTGCGGGCCGCCTATCCCGGCAGCACCGGCGAAACCGGCGACGAGGGCGAGCTGCTGCGCACCTCCGGCTCGCCCACGCGTTGGATCAATCTCGGCGAAGTGGCCTGCAAGGTCTGGCCGGCTTCGCCGGACAAGACTCTGCTGGCGGTGCGGCTGCGTCATCAGGCCGCGACCGGCATGGACAGCGACACCGCCGACCTGGAAGTGCTGGTCGCCGATTCGGCGCGCCCGCACATCCTGCAGCGTTACCGCGAGGATGATGCGCTGCAGTCGGATGCGGTGCGGATCAGTTCGGTGACCCTGGACACCGCGCGATATCGCCTCAACGAAAGCACCACCGCCTTCGGCGTGCGCATCGGCTACACCGGCTCCTCGCGCGCCAACCCCTACGGCAGCACGGTGATGAACCTGTACGTCGGCGACGGCGCCAAGCTGCGGCCGGTGCTGAGCAAGCTGGAAGTGTCGAAAGAGCGCGGCGAGTGGGACACCAATTGCGCCGGCGAATTCGAGAACGTGCAGCGCACCGTCGCGATCGACGCCAAGCGCGACCGCGGCTATGCCGGCCTACGCATCAACAGCGTCGAGGAAAGCACCCGCAACGAGCTCGACGACAAGGACTGCAACGAAGTGCCCGGCCCGACCAGGAAGAGCAGCGTGCGCCTGGCCTATGACGGCCGCGAGTACACGGTGCCGGACGATCTGCGCGGGCTGTAAATGCGAAACCAGGCAGTGAACCGGGCGCCGACCCGGGACGAGGCGCGGCTGGGCGCGCGCGAGGGGTTGTATCCGCGCGCGCTCGGTGTGCGCTTCGTGTACCTGCCGCGGACCCTGCGGCTGCTGCATGGTCGCGGCGGGCGCCGGACCTATCGTGGCGAAGCCCAGGTCGAACGCGGCCGCGGGCTGTGCTCGCGGTTGTTCGCGCGCATCGCCCGCCTGCCCAAGGCGCATGCCGGGCCGATCGAGGTCGAGATCGACGCCAACGCGCGCGGCGAGACCTGGACCCGGCGTTTCGGCAAGTCGGCGATGCGCTCGCGCCTGGTCGAACGCGATGGCCTGGTGTTCGAACGCCTGGGGCCGATGCGGTTCGCGTTCGCGTTGGACCTGGCCGGCGAGCTGCCCGATGCGGCCGCGTCGGGCGTGCTGTCGCTCGGCACCGGCGCGCAGGTGACGGTGTCGTCGGCGGTGATGCCGGCCCAGCTCGCCGACGGGCCGGTGGATCCGGTGGAGGGCGACAGCGGGGCGGACGACCCCGGCCTGTCGTGGCGGCTGGTGCGGGTGCGTGCGCTAGGGCTGCCCCTGCCGTCGGGCTGGTTCGCCGGCGTGCGCGCGCGCGAGTTCGAGCGCGACGGGCGCTATCACTTCGACGTCGCCGCGCAGTTGCCGGTCGTGGGCTTGTTGGTGCGCTATCGCGGCTGGCTGGACGTCGAGGGCTGAGCGCTCGCGGCGGGCGGCCATGCCGCCATTTGGACCGCTGCGTTTCCCCAGCCCGGGCCCCAAAGGGTCTGCGGCGTTCTATGCTCCGGACGGACCGGGTCTGCCGGCGAAATCCGCGGGTTTCCGGGAGGGACGTCGCGCTTACGGTTCATGGTCGCGGCTTGTGACCGTAGGAAATCCCTGTGGGACGCCGCTCCTACTCTTAAAGCGCGTCGTCCCGACGGGATGGATTTCCCGTCATTGCCATCATCGCAATCCACCCGCACACGGAGCGCGGGTTCCACCGGGCAGGGATGCGTCGACCTTTCGCGTTTCGAGTACCCACATGACGCCATCGAGTTTTCGCGTTGCACCCGCCGCTTCCGTCACCGCCGGCCGCGTGGAGTGCGTTCGATGAGCGCCGCCGCGCCGCGCCGCTGGCTGGTAGCAGGCGATCTCAACGGCTTCTTCGGCCTGGTCGTCGACAACCTGTCGATCCTCGGCTTCATCTCCGCGGCCCTGATCGGCATCTTCGGTTTTCCGGCCGAGGTCATCTATACGCGCATGTTCCCCGGTACCGCCTTCGGCGTGCTGGTCGGCAACCTGATCTACACCTTCATGGCGCGGCGCCTGGCGGCCAAGAGCGGTCGCGACGACGTGACCGCGATGCCGCTGGGCCTGGATGCGCCGACCAGCATCGGCATGGCCTTGCTGGTGCTCGGCCCGGCCTTCGTCGGGTTCAAGCAGCAGGGCATGGACGAACAGGCCGCGGCCCTCGCCACCTGGCAGCTCGGCATGGCCTCGTTGGTGGTGATGGGCGTGCTGAAGTTCGTGTTGTCGTTCGCCGGCGACACTGTCACCCGGCTGATTCCGCGCGCCGGTCTGCTCGGTTCGATCGCCGGCGTGGCGCTGGTGTTGATGGGCTTCCTGCCGCTGATCGAGACCTTGCGCTCGCCGATGGTGGGTTTCATCACCTTGGGTTTGCTGTTGTATGTGTTGATCGCCAAGGGGCGATTGCCGGTGAAGCTGCCGGGGGTGTTTCTGGCGTTCGTGTTTGGCACGGTGCTGTATTACGGCTTCGGGGCGCTGGGGTTGGGAGCGCCGGGCTTCGCTTGGCCCGAGCCTTCGCCGCTGCGTTTCGTGCTGCCGTGGCCGAGCCTGGGCTTCATCGACGGCCTGGCCTACACCAAACCTTATCTGCCGCTGCTGTTGCCGTTCGGCCTGCTGATGGTGGTGGGCGGCATCAACGTCAGCGAAAGCGCGCGCGCCGCCGGCGACGATTACCGCACCCGCGACATCCTGCTGGCCGAGGCCTTCTCGACCTTGGTCGCCGGGTTTTGCGGCGGCGTCGCCCAGACCACGCCCTACATCGGCCAGCCCGCCTACAAGCACATGGGCGCGCGCAGCGGCTACACCTTGTTGACCGGCTTGTTCATCGGCCTCGGCGGCATCCTCGGCATCGTTTCCGGCCTGGTGCAGTGGCTGCCGCTGGCGGTGCTCGCGCCGATCATCGTCTACGTCGCCCTCGACATCACCACCCAGGCCTTCCAGGCCACGCCGAGCAAGCATGCGACCGCGATGGTGTTCGGCTTCCTGCCGTCGGTGGCCTATATGCTGGCGATCAAGACCGGCAACCCGGGCTGGATCGCCCCGGACCACCATGCGCAGCTCATGAACGCGCTCGACGGCCACGGCCTGCCCGAGCTCGCGGTGATCGTGACCCTCGGCAACGGCTTCATCATGACCTCGATGATCTGGACCTCGGCGGTTGCGGCGATGGTCGACGGCCACCTGCGTCGCGCCTCGGTATTCCTGCTGGCCGGCGCGGCGTTGAGCCTGTTCGGCATCATCCACTCGGTCGACCCGCGCGGCGGCATCTACCTGCCGTGGGCCCTGGAGGGGCTGCAGCGCACGATCGCCCTGCAATTCATCGGCGCCTACGTCGGTCTGGCGGTTTTGCTGGGCTTGCTGTCTTTGCAGCGCAATGCCGTGCCGGCCGAGCCGCAGGCTTGAGAGCGGCCGGGTTTGCCCGCAGATCGTCTGTTCCCCTTTGAACCGGCCCACGCCATGTCCTTGCAGAACGAACTCGACGCCGTCCCCGGCGTGACCGCGCGCCCGGAAGCCGCCACCCGCGACTTCGTCTTCAACCACACCATGCTGCGGGTGAAAGATCCGCGCCAGTCGCTGGACTTCTACACCCGCGTGCTCGGCTTCACCCTGGTGCGCAAGCGCGACTTCGCCGAAGCCAAGTTCAGCCTGTACTTCCTGGTGTTGGTGGCCGACCCCGCGCAGATCCCGGCGGAAGAACCCGCGCGCGGCGAATGGCTGCTGAGCCAGCGCGGCGTGCTCGAACTGACCCACAACCACGGCACCGAGGACGACGCGGACTTCGCCTACCACGACGGCAACAGCGATCCGCGCGGCTTCGGTCACATCTGCGTGTCGGTGCCCGACATCGAAGCCGCCTGCGCGCGCTTCGAGCAACTCGGCGTCGCCTTCCAGAAACGCCTCAGCGACGGTCGCATGAAGAACATCGCCTTCATCAAGGACCCGGACGGTTACTGGGTCGAGATCCTGCAGCCGAACAGCCTGGTCTGATCCGCGGTTCCAGATCGCTTTCTTTCGAATTTCCCCACCCGAACACCGCGCAGGCAGTCCCCGCCCCCTTTGAAAAAGGGGGCAGGGGGGATTTGCTCTTGCTGTGTTGAGTCGCCATAGCGCGCGAGCGAAGCAAATCCCCCGCGCTATTGCGTCGATCAGGCCTCAGACCAATGCCGGGCGCTCGCCCCCTTTGCAAAGGGGGCGTCGGGCAGCGGCGCGTTGCTGGACGAGATCACCGCTAGCGCCTGCAGTTCCCCCCTTTGGAAAAGGGGGCTAGGGGGATTTGCTCTGCAGTCAGTTGCCGAACCGGCCAACTGGCCGTCCCGGGCCCCCCCTCCCGCCTTGAATCGCCCCCTCCAGCCCGCATTAACAGGTCATTCGCGGCCGCGGCGCGACACTCGCGCCCCGGGCCGCCATACCTTCGGAGAGACCACTCATGCGGATGGACAAGCTTACTTCGCGCTTCCAGCAGGCGCTGTCGGACGCGCAATCGCTCGCGGTCGGGCGCGACCACAGCGTCATCGAGCCGGCGCATTTGCTGACCGCTCTGCTCGAGCAGAGCGGCGGCAGCACGCGTCCGTTGCTGGCCCAGGCCGGCGTCAACGTGCCGCTGTTGCGTGAGCGCCTCGGCGAAGCGTTGGAGAAACTGCCCAAGGTGTCGGGCCAAGCCGGGCAAGTCTCGGTCGGCAACGACCTGGCGCGCCTGCTCAACGTCACCGACAAGCTGGCGCAGCAGCGCAACGATGCCTTCATCGCCAGCGAATTGTTCCTGCTCGCCGCGCTCGACGACGGCGGCGAAGTCGGCCGCGCGCTGAAGGCGGCCGGAGCGACCAAGGCCAAGCTCGAACCGGCCATCGACAAACTGCGCGGGGGCGAAAGCGTGCAATCCGAAAACGCCGAAGAACAGCGGCAGGCGCTGGAAAAATACTGCATCGACCTGACCGCGCGCGCCGAGTCGGGCAAGCTCGACCCGGTGGTCGGCCGCGACGAAGAAATCCGTCGCACCATCCAGGTGCTGCAACGCCGCACCAAGAACAACCCGGTGCTGATCGGCGAACCTGGCGTCGGCAAGACCGCCATCGTCGAAGGCCTGGCCCAGCGCATCATCAACAACGAAGTGCCCGAAGGCCTGCGCGGCAAGCGCGTGCTGTCGCTCGACATGGGCGCGCTGATCGCCGGCGCCAAGTTCCGCGGCGAGTTCGAAGAGCGCCTCAAGGCCGTGCTCAACGACCTGGCCAAGAACGAAGGCCAGGTGATCTTGTTCATCGACGAGCTGCACACCATGGTCGGCGCCGGCAAGGCCGAGGGTGCGATGGACGCCGGCAACATGCTCAAGCCCGCGCTCGCGCGCGGCGAGCTGCATTGCATCGGCGCGACCACGCTCGACGAGTACCGCAAATACGTCGAGAAAGACGCCGCGCTGGAGCGCCGCTTCCAGAAAGTGTTCGTCGGCGAGCCGACGGTCGAGGACACCATCGCGATCCTGCGCGGCCTCAAGGAGCGCTACGCCGTGCACCACGGCGTCGAGATCACCGACCCGGCGATCGTCGCCGCGGCGACCCTGTCGCATCGCTACATCGCCGACCGCCAGCTGCCCGACAAGGCCATCGACCTGATGGACGAAGCCGCCTCGCGCATCCGCATGGAGATCGACTCCAAGCCCGAGGAACTCGACCGCAAGGAACGCCGCCTGATCCAGCTAAAGATCCAGCGCGAGGCGCTGAAGAAGGAGAAGGACGCCGAGTCCAAGCAGCGTCTGGCCGATCTCGAAGCCGAGATCGCCACGCTCGAGCGCGAGTTCAACGACCTCGAGGAAATCTGGAAGGCCGAGAAGGCGACCTTGCAGGGCGCGACCAAGATCAAGGAGCAGATCGAGCAGGCCAAGCTCGACCTGGAAGCCGCGCAACGCACCCAGGATTACGCGCGCATGAGCGAGATCCAGTACGGCAAGCTGCCCGAGCTGGAGAAGCAGCTCAAGGCCGCGCAGGAAGCCGAGACCCAGGGCTTCAAGCTGCTGCAGGACAAGGTCACCGCCGAAGAGATCGCCGAAGTCGTGGCGCGCTGGACCGGCATCCCGGTGGCGAAGATGCTCGAAGGCGAGCGCGACAAGCTGCTGAAGATGGAGCAGGCCCTGCACGCGCGCGTGGTCGGCCAGGACGAAGCGGTGCGGGTGGTGTCCGACGCGGTGCGGCGTTCGCGCGCCGGCCTGTCGGACCCGAACCGTCCGAGTGGTTCGTTCCTGTTCCTCGGCCCGACCGGCGTGGGCAAGACCGAGTTGTGCAAGGCGCTGGCCGAGTTCCTGTTCGACTCGGCCGACGCGATGATCCGCATCGACATGAGCGAGTTCATGGAGAAGCACGCGGTCAGCCGCCTGGTCGGCGCGCCTCCGGGCTATGTCGGCTACGAAGAGGGCGGTTATCTGACCGAGGCCGTGCGTCGCCGTCCCTACAGCGTGATCCTGCTCGACGAGGTCGAGAAGGCGCATCCGGACGTGTTCAACATCCTGTTGCAGGTGCTCGACGACGGCCGCCTGACCGACGGCCAGGGCCGCACCGTCGATTTCCGCAACACGGTGATCGTGATGACCTCGAACCTGGGCTCGCAGATGATCCAGGAGATGAATTCCGACGACACGCCCGAGGGCTATACGCAGATGAAGGCGGCGGTGATGGGCGTGGTGCAGGCGCACTTCCGTCCCGAGTTCATCAATCGCCTCGACGACATCGTCGTGTTCCATCCGCTCGACAAGAGCCAGATCCGCGAGATCGCCAAGATCCAGCTGCATGGTCTGGAAAAGCGCCTCGCCGAGCGCGGTCTGAAACTGGCGCTGTCGGATGCCGGCCTGGCCCTGATCGGCAACGTCGGTTTCGACCCGGTCTACGGTGCGCGACCGCTCAAGCGTGCGGTGCAGCAGCAGTTGGAGAACCCGCTCGCGCAGAAGATCCTCAGCGGTGAGTTCGTCAGCGGCGACACCATCCGCGTGGATGCGCAGGGTGGGCATCTGGTATTCGGCAAGGATTGATCGGCGCAACGGATGCCGTATGAGCAACAAGGGCCCGCGATTCGCGGGCCTTTGTTTTTTGCTGTGATCTTGTCTGTTCGTGGTCGCGGCTGGCGCCGCTCCTACCCAAGAGCAGCTGCGTCGCGAGGACCGTTGCCTTTGCTGTTGCCGTGCTGAGCCTGGCGTAGTACCGAACTCGCGAGAACGCCTGGAGACCCGGAGGGCGCCGCACAGGACGTGCGGCGTTTTCCGAT
>NZ_JMTZ01000022.1 GCF_000731095.1 Lysobacter antibioticus
CCTGTCCCGATGAAAAACGGCGCGCATCCTTGCGCGCCGCCCTCCGGGTCTTCTATCGCCTTCGCTAGTGCGAAGCTGCGCACAGCAACAGCAACAGCAACAGCAACAGCGACAGCGACAGCCAAGGCCGTGGCATCGAAATAGACTGTGCCGACTTGGAGCCCCGCGGTCGCGGCTCACGCCGCTCTACAGGGGCATTGGCGCTTATTGCTGCTGCGGCCGCACCCCGGGCGCATTCGGATTCGGGCAACGCGGCACGCCCGAGCCCACCACGCACTGCACGCAACAGCCCTGCGGGGTCGGCGCCGGCGGCGCCATCTGCGGGGCATACAAGGGAATCGCAGGCGCGAGCTGGGCCAGCGAGGCCTCGGGTTTGAGCTTCAGCAGCGCCGCCCAGTCCAACTTGTTCATGTCGCAGGCCGAAGCCGTGTCGGGCGAACACTCGACCTGGGTCTCGCTGCGACGCGGCAAGGGCCAGAATTCGCCGTTGCGGTTGACCGCCATGATCCGCATCGTCGCGCCCTGCTGGACGTTGCCGCCGATCAGATAGGCCTTGCCGTCGTTGTTGGGATTGACCGCGACGACGATGTCGCAATGCATGTTGAGCGCGCCGCTCGCGCCATCGAGCGCGGCGACCAGGCCTTCGTAACCGTAGACGCGACTGCCCGAACGCACCGCGCACAGCAGGTCGCCCGCCGCCGGACGCGCGGTGCTCGGGTCAAGGTATTGGAACGGGCTCTGGTCGGGCGTGCGGTAGGCATCGCGGACATAGTCGTAATGGCTGGCCGACGGCCGGAACCCAGGGACCGCGGCTTTCATCATCACGTAGGACACGAACGCCGCCGACCAGGGGTTGTCGACCAGGAAGGCGCGGCAGGCGACGGCCGGATAGCTGCCGCCGTAGGGATCGCTGCATTGGTTGGCGCCGGCGAAACCGGCCATGCGCTGCAGCAGGCCGGTGTCGCGCCAGTAACTGACGGTGCGGCGCCAAGTCTCGGTGGCGCCGTCCTCGAGCCGGCTGGTCTCGGCTTCGCTGAGGGTCGCGCTGGCCAGGCGCCCCTGCACGTCGATGAAGGGGCGAAACCACTGCAGGTTCTCGGTGCAGGCGGCCGCGGCGATGCGGGTCGCCGCATCCGGCGCCGTGGTCTGCCCACGCAACGCCGGACAGGCATCGGCGGCGACGGCGGCGCCCGCCGACAGCCACAGACAGGCGAACACGAGCGAACGGAACATCGGCACTTCTCCAAGGCGGTGCCGTGCGGCACGGCGAAACGACGGTACGGTCCGTCGAACGACGACGCCGCGTGGGGTGGCGGCATGATCGATCAATCGGCCGCCCTTGCCCAGCCTATGGATCGTCTGTGCAAGTCGTGTGATAGCGGCAGCGCTGGCGAGAAACCGACGCCGCGGGTTATCGTCGCCCGGATCGCACCGCGCGCGCGCAATCCAACGCCCGCGCTCCCTTGCCCGCCTTGGAAGGCCCCGCATCGATGGCTCGTAATCCGCGTCTGCTCCCATCCGTCACCATGCTCGCCGGCGTCGCCGCGGCCGGTTATCTCAGCGTCTGCGGCTGGCTCTACTTCAAGCAGCGCGATTTGCTGTATTTCCCGCAGAACACCCGTCTGGGCGTGGCGATGACCGACTACACGGTCAAGCACGGCAGCGTCGTCCTGCGCGGTTGGCGGCTCAATTCCGGCCAGGGCAAGGCACTGATCTATTTCGGCGGCAACGCCGAACGCATCGAGAACATGCGCGAGTCCCTGGCGCAGTGGTTTCCCGACCGCACCATTTACCTCATCTCGTACCGCGGTTTCGGCGCCAGCGACGGCCGTCCTGAGGAATCGGCGCTGTTCGCCGATGCCCTGGCAGTGTTCGACCAGGTCGCGCGCGAACACCCGGGGCAGCCGGTCGCCATCGTCGGCCGCAGCCTCGGCAGCGGCGTCGCCAGCTACGTGGCCGGCCATCGCCCGGTCGAACGGCTGGCGCTGGTGACGCCGTTCGACAGTCTGCGCGAGACCGCGCAGGCGCACTACCGCTGGCTGCCGACGCGTTGGCTGGTCAAGGACCGCTACGACTCGGTGACCCATCTGCGCAGCTATTTCGGCCCGGTCCTGGTGGTGCGCGCGACCGCCGACGACGTCATCCCGGCGCCGAACACCCAACGCCTGATCCACTCGCTGCAGACCCGGCCGCAAGGCGTCGACGTGGTGCAGCTGGAAGGCGCCGATCACCACAACATCGGCACCTACCCGGCCTACGGCGACTCGCTGCGCGAGTTCATGGACTGAGGACGCGGCCATGCAGCGACGCGCCATTCACCCGACCGCGGTCTCGTACGCGCAGGCGCACGAGATCGGCGACTTCAAGCGGATGCTGTTCGTCAGCGGCCAGATTCCGCAAAGCGACGACGGCGCGCTCGCCGACGATTTCGACGGCCAATGCCGCCAGGCCTGGGCCAATGTCGCGCGCCAATTGGCGGCCGCCGGCATGGATTACAGCCATCTGGTCAAGGTCACGACCTTTCTGACCGATCGCCGCCATCGCCAACGCAACTACGAGATTCGTCACGAGCTGCTCGGCGAACATTCGCCGGCGCTGACCGTGATCATCACCGGCCTGTACGAAGAAGGCTGGCTGGTCGAGATCGAGGCGATCGCAGCCGACTGAGCCTTACGGCATCCGGCACAGATCGCCGAAGGCCCGTACCAGCGCGGTGCGGTGCAAGGCATCCAGGCGATGACGCCGCGCCGCCAGCCGTTGCGCACGCTCGGCGTGCACCACACAGCCCTCGCCTTGCGCTTCGCGCACGGCCGGTGCGAGCGTATCCAACAGTTCGACGTTGATACGGTCCAGGCGCTCGCGCACCGGTCCCAGGTCGACCGCGGCGGACGCTCGACGCACGAAACGGGGCTCGGCCAGCAAGCGGTACTGGATCAGTTTGTTGGCTTCCATCTGCGCCTTGAAGAACGCCGTGGCCTGGGCCTGGGTCAGGCCATGCGCGGCGGCTTGCGCGCCCAGGCGTTCGAGTTGCTCGCTCTCGCGTGCGGCGTCCTCGACCGGCTTGCCGGACTGGCGCTTGCTCGCCGCCACCGTGTCGGCGAGCAGCAGGCGTTGGGCGCTGAGCTCGGCCAAGCGGGTCAAGGCCGGCAGGGTCGGCTGCTTCGCGCCGACCGCGCCCGAACACGCCGCCAGGACCAGGGCGATCGCGGCGACCTCAATGCGCACTGCAAAACGCCTGATAGTCGATGTAACCCGGGAACTCGCGACCCGCCGCGCACACCGGGCAATCCGGGTCGGGCGCCAGCCGGGTTTCGCGGAAGCGCATGCCCAGGGCGTCGAAATGCAGCAGACGGCCGGCCAGGGATTCGCCCAGCCCGAGGATCAACTTGATGACTTCGGTCGCCTGGACCAGCCCCACCACGCCCGGCAACACACCGAGCACGCCGGCCTCGGCGCAGTTCGGCGCCGCTTCCGGCGGCGGCGGCTCGGGGAACAAGCAGCGATAACAGGGACGCACGCCGCGCTGACGGCCGGCGTCGAACACGCTGACCTGCCCTTCGAAGCGATGGATCGCGCCGTAGACCAGAGGCTTGGCCAGTTTCACGCAGGCATCGTTGAGCAGATAGCGCACCGGAAAATTGTCGGCGCCGTCGAAGACCACGTCGGCCCCCTCGATCAGTCGCTCGACGTTGTCGGCGCCGATGCGCTCGGCAAAAGTTTCCACGCGCACACGCGGGTTCAAGGCCGCCAGCGCGATCCGCGCCGATTCGACCTTGGACACGCCGATGCGCTCCTCGGTGTGCAGGATCTGCCGCTGCAGGTTGCTGCGATCGACCACGTCGTCGTCGGCGAGCACCAAGGTGCCGATGCCGGCCGCGGCGAGATAGAACGCGGCCGGCGAGCCGAGGCCGCCGGCGCCGACCATCGCCACGCGCGCGGCCTGCAGCTTACGCTGCCCGGCCTCGCCGACTTCGGGCAAGCGCAGATGGCGCGAATAGCGGTCGTAGAAATCGCGTTCTTCGTCGGACTGCTCCAGCACCGCAAGCGGCAAGCGCTCGGCGATCCATCGCGAAGTGCCGCCCTCGACCGAGGCCACGCGCGCATAGCCGGCTTCGACCAAGGTTTGCGCGGCGCGCAGCGAACGCGCGCCGGATTGGCAGATCAGCAGGATCTCGGTGTCGCGGTCGGGCAAGAACGCGGCGGGGTCGGATTCGAGCGCGTCCTTGGCGATGCCGCGCGCGTGTTCGGCCTGACCGCCGGCACGTTCGTGGGCCTCGCGCACGTCGATCAGGACCGCGCCGGCCTGTTGCCGCCGACGCGCCTGCGCCGGGGAAATCTGTTCGATGCTCATGCGCGGATTATCCGCTTTCGGATGCTCATGCGCAGGTGGATCGGTCGCGCCTGCGGCGATGCTGTGTTGCGCCGGCCGTCAGTACGGCAGGACCTCCATCACCGCCCCCTCAGCCAGCGCCTGCGGCCCTTCGGCCACCACCATCAGGGCATCGGAATCGGCTGCGGCGCGCAAGCGGTGCGAACCGGTGGCCGGGTTCGGATCGACCCGCAGCACGCCCTCGTCGTCGCTGAACAACCGCGCGCGGATGAATTCGCGGCGCGGATGGGTCTTGTCGATCGAGCCGACCAGGCGCGCGCGGAAACGCGGGCGCGCCTCGCTGCGGCCTTGCAGGCCGTCGATGAGGGCGCGGCCGAAGGTCATGTAGGTCGCCATCACCGAGACCGGGTTGCCCGGCAGACCGAGCATGCGCGCCTGGTCCATGCTGCCGAATAGCAGCGGCATGCCCGGGCGCATCTTCACCTTCCACAGGTGGATGCGGCCGAACTCGCGCAGCACCGCCGGGATATGGTCTTTTTCGCCGGCCGACACCGCGCCGCAGGTGAACACCAGGTCGAAGGCGCAGGCGGCGTCGCGCAGGGCGATCTCGACCTGTTTCGGGTCGTCGGGCAGGCGCGGCCACGCAGTCGGCTCCAGGCCGTCGGCGCGCAACAGCCCCATCAACAGATCGCGGTTGCTGTCGTAGATCTGCCCCGGCTGCAGGCTCATGCCGGGCTCGACCAGCTCATCGCCGCTGGTGAACACCGCCACGGTCGGCTTGCGCCGCACCCGTAACGAGGACAGGCCGAGCGAGGCCGCCAGCGACACCCGCGCCGGGGTCAGCCACTGTCCAGCGTGCAGGACGCGTTCGCCTTCGCGCACGTCTTCGCCGGCGTAGCGCACGTTCTGGCCGAGTGCGGTACGCGGCACACTCACCCGCTCGCCGTCGACGGCGACGTTCTCCTTGATCGCCACGGTGTCGGCGCCGGCCGGCAGCGGCGCGCCGGTGGTGATGCGCACGCACTCGCCGGCAGCGAGCGACCAGCCGCCATCGAGGCCGGCGAACTGCTCGCCGATCAAGGTCAGTACGGTCTGCTCGCCGGTCAGATCGGCATGGCGAAAGGCGAAGCCGTCCATCGCGCTGTTGTCGAACGGCGGCAAGGACAGCGGCGCATCGACGTCGCTGGCGAGCACGCGTCCGTGGCAACGCGACAAGGCCACGGTTTCGGCTTCGAGCCGGTGCGCGGCGGCAACTTCGGCGACGATCGCCATCGCCTCGTCGAACAACAGGCCGCTCGGGAAATCGCTCATGGGGGCATCGCTCGCAGAGGTGGCGGATCAGCGGCCCGGCGCGTCGTCGGCGACGAAACCGTGGGCAAGCAGATCCTCGGGGCTGTTGAGGTTGCCGAAGCGTAGGCCATCCAGGCGCAGCGCCGCCATGCCGAGTCCGGCCTGCAACTCGCGCACCGCCAGGCGCCGTTGCGCCAAGGCCTGGGCCAAGGCCGTGCGCAGGGCCGCTACAGGCCACAAGGCGAACAAGGGCTGCACGCCTTCGTCGTCGACCGCATAGGCGCCCTGCCCGTCCTGCGCGTCGATCAGCGCCGACAACACTCGACCGTCGGGCGCGACCGCATCGACCGGCAGAGTGAACAACCAGGGCGTGGTACAGGCCGCAGCCAGGGCCGCGAGGCCACCGAGCGGCCCGAGGTCGGGCGTGGAATCACTCACCGCCCGCAGGCCATGGCGCCGGTAGCGCGCGAGGTCGCGATTGGCGCTGACCCACACCTGCACGACCTGCTCTCGATACACACGCGCCAGGCGCAGCACCTGCGCTTCGCCGTCGCGGCGTAGCCAGGCTTTGTCGAGGCCGCCCAGGCGCGAGGCGCGGCCGCCGGCGAGGATGCCCAGGCTGAGGTCGGCGCGTATGCACTGCATGGCCTCTCCTCGCGTGTCCTGGGCGCTCTCGCCGGCTGTGGACTTACTTGCCGCGCTTGACGTGGCGGATCAGGCGCTTCTTCTTCGCCACCTGGCGTTCGGTCAGCACGTTCTTCTTGCCTTCGTAAGGATTGCTGCTGTCCTTGAAGACGAAGCGGATCGGCGTGCCGACCAGCTTGAAGCGCTTGCGGAAGAAGTTTTCCAGATAGCGCTTGTAGGTATCGCCGAGCGTGCGCAGGCGCGTGCCGTGGACGACGAAGGTCGGCGGATTGAGGCCGGCCGGATGGGCGAAGCGCAGCTTGGCCACGTGCCCGCGCACCACCGGCGGCGGGTTGGTTTCGTAGGCCACTTCCATGGCCTTGGTGACTTCGCTGGTGCCGATTTCGGTGGTCGCCGAGGCGTGCGCGCGATGGATCGCGCTGAACAACTCGCGCAGGCCGGAACCGTGCTTGGCGCTGATCCGCACCTTCTCGGCCCATTCCACGAACGCCAGCTTGCGCATCAGCAGGTTTTCGGTCTGCTGACGCTGGTATTCGGTTTGCCCGTCCCACTTGTTGACCGCGACCACGAGGGCGCGGCCGGAGTCGAGCGCATAACCCAGCACGCTGGCGTCCTGGTCGGTGACGCCTTCGCCGGCGTCGAGCATGACCACCGCGACCTGGCAGTTCTCGATCGCCTGCAGGGTCTTGATGATCGAGAACTTCTCGACCGCTTCCTCGACCTTGGACTTGCGGCGCACGCCGGCAGTGTCGACCAGGCGATACAGACGGCCGTCGCGCTCCATGTCGACGGCGACCGAGTCGCGCGTGGTGCCCGGCACTTCCGAGGCGATCATGCGTTCTTCGCCGAGCAGGCGATTGACCAGGGTCGACTTGCCGACGTTCGGGCGGCCGATGAAGGCCACGCGCACGCGCGAGGGGTCGTTGTCGAGTTCGCTGGTGGTGCCCTCTTCCGGCAAGCGCGCGAACACTTCGGCGAGCAACTCGTCGATGCCCTGGCGGTGCGCCGAGGACACGGCGACCGCATCGCGGATGCCGTAGCGGGCGAAGTCGTTGACCGCGGCGCGCGCGTCGAGGCCGTCGGTCTTGTTGACCACCAGCAAGGTCGGGCGCGCGGTCTTGCGCAGCCAGGCCAGGATTTCGTCGTCGAGCGCCGAGGCGCCTTCGCGGCCGTCGACCAGGAACAGCACCAGATCGGCTTCCTCGGCGGCGGCGCGCGCCTGGCGCGCGGTCGCGCCGGCCAGGCCCTCGTCTTCGCCGGCGATGCCGCCGGTGTCCACGACCGCGAACGGGCGCTGGCCCTCGGGCCGGCACACACCGTAGTGACGATCGCGGGTGACGCCGGGCTCGTCGTGGACGAGCGCGTCGCGGCTGCGCGTGAGCGCATTGAAGAGGGTGGATTTTCCGACGTTGGGGCGGCCAACGAGGGCGACTAAGGGAAGCATGTGTTTGAAGCCGGGAATGGAGAATGGGGATTCGGGAATCGCAGGCAACGCAGCCGCCTGGTGCAGCGCCGGCCTGGAAACCCATCGGCGCGAGGCTGCCGAAACAGGCGCCATAGTGCCAGAGCGGGCGCGAAGACGCTTTCGCACGGCCGCCAACCGATGCCGCGAGGACGTCGCACGCAGGCATCTGAGGCCTGAATTCGGGCACCGTTCAAACAAACGGCCCGGGACGGCTGATCGCCACCCGGGCCGCGATAACTCAAGAAACGAGGGCCGGGAATCTAGCCGGAGGCACGGCAGCGGCAAACCGCGCGGAACCACCGATTCCCTGTTCCCGACTCCCTATTCCCGGTCTTATTGCAGCTTGAACGCGGTCAGCTCGCCTTCGACGTTCTGCACGATCAGCACGCCGTCGGCGACCACCGGAGCGGCGCGCAGCAGCTTGCCGCCGACGCGCGCACGCGCGGCGAACTCGCCGTTGTCGAGCTTAAGCCAGTGCACGTAGCCGTCGAAATCGCCGACCACCGCGTAATCGCCCTGCACCGCCGCGCCGGTCAGGCTGCGACGCGCCAGGCCGGGCTGCTGCCACAGCGCGCTGCCGCCCGACTTGTCGAGGCCGAACACCAGGCCGGTCGGGTCGCTGACGACCAGGCGGTCGCTGGCGACGCCGAGACGGCCCACGCTGCCGTGTTCGCTGACCCACATCGGCCGGCCGCTCGGGGCGTCGATGGCGATGGTCTGCTTCTTGAAGCTGCTGGCGTACAGGGTGGTGCCTTCCAGGATCGGCGTGCCGTCGACGTCGGCCATGCGGTCGAGTTCGCTGCGGCCTTCCGGCTGCGCGACCGGCAGGTCCCAGGTCGGGCGGCCGTCGGTCGCCGACAGGGCGCTGACGGTGCCGTCGTCGTTGCCGACGAAGACGAAGCCCGGGCCGAGGGTCGGCGAACCGTTGCCGCGCACCGTCAGCATCGGCACTTCATGCACCCAGAACCAGCGGCGCTCGCCGCTGGCGGCGTCGAAAGCGGTGACGCGGCCGTCGTTGGAACGCACGAACACCATGCCCAGGCCGATGGTCGGCGCGGCGATGACTTCGTTGGAGACCTTGGCGGTCCACTTCTGCGCGCCGGTGGCCGCGTCGAGCGCGATCACTTCGCCGTCCAGCCCGCCGACCACGACCAGGCCATCGCCCGCGCCCGGACCGCCGGACAGACGAATGTCTTTGTCCTTCTTGTCCTTGTCGGTGCGCATGGGCTGGAAGTGCCAGACCTGCTTGCCGGTCTGCAGGTCGTAGGCATGCACGCCGCCTTTGACTGCCGCGGCATAGACGCGGCCGTCGGCCACAGCCGGGCCCTGGCGAATGCCGATGCGCTCCTCGCCCTTGCCGGCGTTGGCCGACCAGATCTTGTCGACCTTGACGCTCGGGGTGATGTCGGTGAGCTCGGTCGGCTCGTTGGGCTTGCCGTCGTCCTTCTTGCCGCCGCCGAACCAACCCTTGATGGTCGTGCAACCGCTGAGCGCGAACGCGCACAGCACGATCGCGGCGGTGTTGCGGACGGCGGGGCGGCCGGAGAACCTGTTTTCAGCGGACTTCATCAAGACTTGGCCTCGGGCTTGGCCGGCGTGCCGCCGGCTTCGGTGAGCTTGAGTTCGAGCAGGCGACGACGCGGCGAGGCCTCGTCGAGCTTGGCGAGCGCGGTGCCGTAATCGGCCCGGGCGAGATCGGCCTTGCCGAGCGCGAGCTGAGCGTCGCCGCGCACTTCGATCGCCATCGGCGAGATCGACTTGTCGAGCAACTTGATCGCTTCGGCCGGCTGCTTGGCGTCGATCAGCAAGCGCGCCAGGCGCTGCTTGACGATCTCGGCGATGGCCGCGTCCTCGGTCTTGATCCCACGCAGGGTGGCGATCGCGGCGTCGCGCTGGTCGGCGTCGACCTGCGACTTGGCCAGATCGAGCGAGGCCAGGGTCTGGTACATGCCCGGGGGCAGCGCCTTGACCTTGGCCGCGGCGGCCTTGTCCTTCGCCTGGACCGCATCGACCGCGGCCTGGAACTCGGTGGCGGCCTTGCCGTGGGTTTCGAGCTGGTGGTTGCCCCACCACTTCCAGCCGCCGATCGCGGCCAGACCGAGGGCGATGCCGCCGATCAGGCCGGCACCGTTGGCGCGCAACCAGGCCAGTACCCGTTCGCTTTGTTCGTGTTCGTCGAGCAGATCGTCTATCGCCATGAGTACGCCGTAGGCCGCCGTGCTAGGTCCTCGCCCGCGAGGGCGAAGCCGAAGTCAATGAGGACCGGCCCGCAACGCGGGCCGGTGATGGTCGCGAACCCGCAGCGCGGATCAATTAGACGCTGGCGCGAGGGAACCGTCAGAGGATAGCGTAAAGCGGGCCACGCTTCCGCGGCTGAACGGCGCCAGATCGACCGACTCGCCGGTCTTGCGGACTTCCACGCCGGAGGCGTTGCCGAGCTTGACGTAGCCGACTTCGCCGAGGTTGTAGCTGCGCGTCTGGCCGGCCTGGACGGTGCCCTCGTCGAGCACCTGGCCGCCGGTTCCGCGTACTTGCATCCAGCTTTCGCCGGTGAAATTCAGGGTCAGGGTCTTGCTGGCCTGGATATGCGACAACGCCGGCGCCATCGAGGCGACCAGGGGCGTGCGCTGCGGCGGCGTGGCCGCGGCCGTGGCCGATCGCGCGGCGACCTGCGCCACAGCATGCTCGGCGCCGGCCAGATTGGCGGGCATTTCCAGCGATTGCACGTTGCCACTGTTGCTCAGGTGCGGCCGCGTCGCCAGGATCACCGGCACCGCGATCGCCGCGGTCATCACGATGTAGATGGCGCGGCGGGTGGTCTGTTCGAACACGCGGCGATAGCGCGGCGTGTGGGTATGGCTGATGAGTTCCGACGGTGCGGTCGATGCGAGCGGCGTGCCGCTGAGCTGATCTTCCAGGTCGATGCCGACCAGGCGCGCGTAGCTGCGCAATTGGCCGCGCACGAAGACCGGCGCACCGGCGCTGCCGGTGTCGTCGTTTTCCAGCGACAGCACAACCCGCGACGGCATTTTCAGCCGTGCCGCGACGTCTTCGATGGACAGCCCCGCTGCCTCGCGGGCCTGTTTCAGACGCGCGCCACAGCTTCCGCCGCCTTCAGGCGCGAATTCGTTCGACTGCATCTTCACCTACCGCCATCCCCCGTTCCGGAGCCCTGCGCGTCAGGGAACTCCGCCCTCATTCGCTGAACGTATCTTGCGGCGGCAGCCGTGTCGCCGAGTTTTTGTTCGATCTGTGACGCAATCATCAGCGCTTCAGCTGTGATTGGCTCAACGGCCAGCCGGCGTTCAGAAAAGGCCCTCGCCTCGAAGGCATTGCCCAAACGCAACTGCCGCTTGGCCATCGCGCCGAGCGCCATGGCATTGGTCGGATCGAGCGAGATCGCCAGACGCAGGTCGCGATCGGCGCGATCGCCCTGCCCCAGCGTGTCGGCGCAGGCGCCGCTGTTGGCCAGCACCACCGCCGGAGTCCCGTAGCGCGGATCCGCTAGGGCTTTGTCGAACCAGGTCAGGCCCTCGCTGGCGCGGTTGTTCGCGCACAGCCAGACCCCGTAGTTGTTGAGCGCGGCGCCGCGGTCGGGCGCCAGCTCGGCGGCCTTACGGTAATGGGCGCCGGCCTGGGCGTTGTTGCCGTCCTGCTCGGCCATCACCGCCAGCAGGCTGTAGGCCTCGGCCGATTTCGAATCGAACTGCAGGGCCTGCTTGATCTCGGAGCGGGCCTTGTCGCGGTCGCCGGCCATCAGATGGCTCTGCGCGGACTGGACGCGGCCCAGCGCGCTGGCTTCGCCGCCCGAACGGCCGCCGCGCTTGTCGCCGATGTCGTATTCCACCGCCGTCTGCTTGAAGCCTTTGCGCTCCATGTTCGGACGGATGAAGCTGAGCCGGTTGCAAGCGCTGGCCGCCAGGACGACGACGGTCAGCAGGGCGATGGTGCGTACGGCGCGGACGCGCAGCGCAGCGGGACGACGGTTCGATGCGGTGGAGCGCGGAAACTCAGGCAGCAGCATCGCCGACATCCTGGTCGAGGCCTTGGGCTTGCAGTTGTTTGCGGAACTCGGCCTGGCGCCGGGTCCGGTCCATGACCTGGCCCTTGAGCTGGCCGCAAGCCGCGTCGATGTCGTCGCCGCGGGTGCGGCGCACCGGCGCGATCATGCCGGCGTCGTTGAGCAGTTTCTGAAAGGCGCGGATCGCGGTCTCGTCCGGGCGTTCGAAGCGGGTGCCCGGGAACGGGTTGAACGGAATCAGGTTGACCTTGGCGGCGTCCTTCATCTGCACCGCGTTGTCGAACTGGCGCAGCAGGCGGACCAACTGGCGCGCATGCGTCGGCTGATCGTTGACGCCCTTCATCAGGGTGTACTCGAAGGTCACCGAGGTGCCGCGCTTGCGCAGCGCGTAGCGCACGCAGGCGTCCATCAGTTGCTCGATCGGGTATTTCTTGTTGAGCGGCACCAGCTCGGTGCGCAGCTCGTCGTTGGGCGCATGCAGCGACACCGCCAGCGAGACGTCGCTGACTTCGCCGAGCTTGTCGATCATCGGCACCATGCCGGCGGTCGACAGCGTCACCCGCTTGTTGGCCAGGCCGTAGCCGAGGTCGTCGCGCATGATGCTCATGGCGCGCACGACGTTGTCGAAATTCATCAGCGGCTCGCCCATGCCCATCATCACCACGTTGGTGAGCTTGCGCTGCTGGTGCGGGACGTTGCCGAGGTGACGCGCCGCCACCCAGACCTGGCCGATGATCTCGGCGGTCGACAGGTTGCGGTTGAAGCCCTGGGTCGCGGTGGAGCAGAACTGGCAGTTCAGCGCGCAGCCGACCTGCGAGGACACGCACAGCGTGCCGCGGCCCTTGTCGGGGATGTAGACCGCCTCGATGGCGTTCTTCGCGTCCATGCCGAGCAGCCACTTGTGGGTGCCGTCGGTGGAGGGCTTGTCGAAGATGACCATCGGCGCGCGCACTTGCGCATGCGCCTCGAGCTTGCCGCGCAGGGCCTTGCCCAGGTCGGTCATGTCGTTGAAGTCGGTGACGTAGCGGTGGTGGATCCACTTCATCACCTGGTGCGCGCGGTAGCGCTTTTCGCCCAGCGTCTGCTCGAAGAAATCCTCGAGTTGCACGCGGTCGAAATCGAACAGGTTGGTCTTGCCGTTGTCGGGAACGGCGGTGCCGGCCGAAGCCGGCGCCGCCGCGTTACCGATCAGCACGCTCGGGATCGCGCCCGGGGTGCCGCCGACATCCGCGCGCGCGGCCGCGGTTTCCGTCGCCTGCGCGGTGCCGGCAAGAGGAAGATCGTTGGCGTTGTCGCGAATGTCGTTCACTGTCGTGCTCTAAGGTTTCGCTTAGCGCGCGTAGACGTCGGTGGCCGGGAAGAAGTACGCGATTTCGATCGCGGCGTTCTCCAGGCTGTCCGAACCGTGCACGGCGTTGGCGTCGATGCTGTCGGCGAAGTCGGCGCGGATCGTGCCCGGCGCTGCGTCCTTCGGATTGGTGGCGCCCATCAGCTCGCGGTTCTTGAGCACGGCATTGTCGCCCTGCAGCGCCTGGATCATCACCGGACCGCTGATCATGAATTCGACCAGGGCGGCGAAGAACGGACGCTCGCGATGCACGGCGTAGAAACCTTCGGCTTCCTGCTTCGAGAGGTGCTTCATCTTGGCGGCGACGACCTTCAGGCCGGCCTTCTCGAAACGGGTGTAGATCTCGCCGACCACGTTCTTGGCAACGGCGTCGGGCTTGATGATGGACAGGGTGCGCTCCAGCGCCATGGAAAGTCTCCGGGTAGGCGGGCCGCTTTACGGTCGGCCCGAGAATAACAGAAAACCCGCGACGGGACGCGGGTTTAGCCGATATGGCTGCGGTAATTCTAACGGAATAATCACTTGGTTTACATCCTCCCGCCGGCCAGCCGACGGGTCTCGGCGGCGCCGAGATTGACGATTCCGGGGACCCGGACTAGCATCAAACAAGCGTTTGATTCAGGCCGTCGCAACGGTCGTCCAGGAGTAGCCCGCGCCCCATGACCACGACCGCCCATTTTTCGACCAAGGACCGCATCCTCGGCGCCGCCGAAGAGCTGTTCGCCCAGTTCGGCTTCACCGGCACCTCGTTGCGCCAGGTCACCAGCCGCGCCGACGTGAATATCGCCGCGGTCAATTACCACTTCGGCAGCAAGGAAAACCTCGTCAACGAGGTATTCCGCCGGCGCATGGACGAGATGACCGAGCAACGCATGGGCGCGCTCAAGACCGCGGTCGAACAGCACCCCGGCGAGCTCGAACCGATCCTGGCCGCCTTCGTCGAGCCCGCGCTGGCGCTGGCCCAGGACCGCAACGGCGGCGGCGCCTTCGTGCGGGTGATCGCCCGCGCCTACGCCGAGAAGAACGACAGCCTGCGCAAGTTCCTGTCCGACCACTACGGCCATGTCCTGCGCGAATTCGCCAAGGCCATCGCCGGCGCGGTGCCGAACCTGAGCAAGGAAGAGCTGTACTGGCGCCTCGACTTCCTGGCCGGTTCGCTGACCTATGCCATGGCCGATTTCGGCCTGATCAAGCGACCCGCCGGTGTCACCGAAGCAGCGCACCGTGAACGTGCCGCCCGCGAACTGATCCGTTTCGCCGCCGCCGGCTTCAAGAGCTGAGCGGCGCCAGATGCCGGTCCCGGCGGGGACCGGCATCGCCGGACGGCCCGCGCCGCCGGTCGTTCCTGGATTCCCCAGGATTTCCCTCTGGACCCCCGCCCTCTCCCTCGCTCACATCCAAGATTCTCGTTTTTCTTCAAGGAGTTGTAGACGATGTCTAAGCAATTGCTTGTCCGCCGTGCCGCGGTCCTCGGGGCCGGCGTCATGGGCGCCCAGATCGCCGCGCACCTCACCAATGCCGGTGTCGACACGGTGTTGTTCGACCTGGCCGCGAAGGAAGGCGACCCCAACGGTATCGTCAACAAGGCCATCGCCAACCTGGCCAAGCTGAGCCCGGCGCCGCTGGCCAGCAAGGCCCTGGCCGAGCGCCTGACCGCCGCCAACTACGACACCGGCCTGGAACAGCTGCGCGGTTGCGACCTGGTCATCGAGGCCATCGCCGAACGCATGGACTGGAAGCAGGACCTGTACAAGAAGATCGCCGACTACGTGCCCGATCACGCCGTGCTGGCCTCCAACACCTCCGGCCTGGGCATCAACAAGCTCGCCGAAGTGCTGCCAGAGCAATTGCGCCACCGCTTCCTCGGCGTGCATTTCTTCAACCCGCCGCGCTACATGCACCTGGCCGAGCTGATCCCGGCCAAGACCACCGACGCGGCGGTGCTGGAAGGTCTGGAAACCTTCCTGACCACCACCCTCGGCAAGGGCGTGGTGATCGCCAAGGACACCCCGAACTTCATCGGCAACCGCATCGGCGTGTTCTCGATGCTGGCCGCCATGCACCACACCGAGCAGTTCGGCTTGGGCTTCGACACCGTCGACGCGCTGACCGGCCCGGCCATCGGCCGGCCGAAGTCGGCGACCTTCCGCACCGCCGACGTGGTCGGCCTGGACACGATGGCCCACGTCATCAAGACCATGGCCGACACCCTGCCCGACGACCCGTGGCACTCGTACTTCCAGGCGCCGAAGTGGCTGTCGGCGCTGATCGGCAAGGGTGCGCTCGGCCAGAAGACCGGCGCCGGCGTCTACACCAAGCGCGGCAAGGACATCCTGGTGCTCGACCTGAAGGCGCAGGATTACCGCGCCTCGGCCGGCGAGCTCGATGCCGACATCGCCGCCCTGCTCAAGGAAAAGGACCCGGCCAAGAAGTTCGCCGCGCTGCGCTCCAGCGAGCATCCGCAGGCGCAGTTCCTGTGGGCGGTGTTCCGCGACAGCTTCCACTACAGCGCCTTCCACCTGGAAACCATCGCCGACACCGCGCGCGACGTCGATTTCGCCATGCGCTGGGGCTACGGCTGGTCGCTCGGCCCGTTCGAGACCTGGCAGGCCGCCGGCTGGAAGCAGGTCGCCGACTGGATCGCCGAGGACATCATCAAAGGCAAGGCCATGGCCAGCGCGCCGCTGCCGAACTGGGTGTTCGACGGCCGCGACGGCGTGCACGGCAAGGACGGCAGCTACAGCCCGGGCCGCAACGCCCAGGTGCCGCGCTCGTCCAACCCGGTGTACGCGCGCCAGCGCTTCCCCGACGCGCTGCTCGGCGAGCGTTTCTCGCAGGGCCAGACCGTGTTCGAGAACGACGGCATCCGCCTGTGGGCCGACGACGGCGACGACATCGCCGTGATCAGCTTCAAGACCAAGATGCACACGGTCAACGACCACGTGCTCAACGGCATCCAGGAAGCCATCGCCATCGCCGAGAAGAAGTTCAAGGGCGTGGTGATCTGGCAGCCGAAGGAGCCGTTCTCGGCCGGCGCCGACCTGTCCGGCGCGCTGGGCTTGCTGCAGGCCGGCGACCTCAAGGGCTTCGAGGCGATGGTCGCCAACTTCCAGGCCACCAGCCAGCGCATCAAGTACTCGCTGGTGCCGGTGGTCGCGGCGGTGCGCGGTCTCGCGCTCGGCGGCGGTTGCGAGTTCCAGATGCATTCCGCGCGTACGGTGTTCGCGCTGGAAAGCTACATCGGCCTGGTCGAGGCCGGCGTCGGCCTGCTGCCGGCCGGCGGCGGCCTGAAGGAGTTCGCGGTGCGCGCTTCCGACGCGGCCGGTCCGGGCGGCGATGTGTTCGCCGAACTCAAGACCGCGTTCGAGAGCGTGGCGATGGGCAAGGTCTCGGCCTCGGCCTTCGAAGCGCGCGAACTCAAGCTCGCCCGCGAAGGCGACCGCGTCGTCTTCAACGCCTTCGAGCTGCTGCACGTGGCCAAGGCGCAGGCGCGCGCGCTGGCCGAAAGCGGCTACCGCCCGCCCCTGCCCGGCCGCCGCATCCAGGTCGCCGGCGACGTCGGCATCGCCACCTTCAAGATGCTGCTGGTCAACATGCTCGAAGGCCGCTTCATCTCGCCGCACGACTACGAAATCGCCAGCCGCATCGCCACGGTGATCTGCGGCGGCGAAGTCGACCGCGGCGCCCTGGTCGACGAGGAATGGCTGCTCAAGCTCGAACGCGAGCATTTCGTCGCCCTGGCGCAGATGCCGAAGACGCAAGAGCGCATCGCGCACATGCTCAAGACCGGCAAGCCGCTGCGGAACTGAGAATCGGGAATGGGGAATCGGGAATCGAAGAAGCTCGGCTTCTTCTCCCGCCTCCCCTCTCCTGTCCCCATATTGAAAAAACCGGGAGCAAGAATCGAATCGGAATGCCGCCGGGCCTTTGCCTCGACGATTCCCGATTTTCGATTCCCGATTCCCGGCTTTCGGAGAAAGCCATGAAACAGATCCAGGAAGCCTACATCGTCGCCGCCACCCGTACTCCGGTCGGCAAGGCCCCGCGCGGCGTGTTCCGCAATACCCGTCCCGACGACATGCTCGCCCACGTGCTCCGGTCCGTGGTCGCGCAGGCGCCGGGCATCGACGTCAACCGCATCGACGATGCGATCATCGGCTGCGCCATGCCCGAGGGCGAGCAAGGCATGAACGTGGCGCGCATCGGCGTGCTGCTGGCCGGCCTGCCGAACACCATCGCCGCGCAGACCATCAACCGCTTCTGCTCGTCCGGCCTGCAGGCCGTGGCGCTGGCGGCCAACGAAATCCGCCTGGGCAACGCCGACCTGATGCTGGCCGGCGGCACCGAGTCGATGTCGATGGTGCCGATGATGGGCAACAAGGTCGCCCTGAGCCCCTCGGTGTTCAACGACGACCACGTCGCCATCGCCTACGGCATGGGCATCACCGCCGAGAAGGTCGCCGAGGAGTGGAAGATCTCGCGCGAAGACCAGGACGCGTTCGCGCTGGCCTCGCACCAGAAGGCCATCGCCGCGATCCAGGCCGGCGAGTTCAAGAACGAGATCAGCCCGCTCGAAGTCGTCTCGCACGTGCCCGACCTGTCGGGCAATACCATCAAACTGCGCAAGAGCCTGATCGAACTCGACGAGGGCCCGCGTCCGGACGCGTCGCTGGAGGCGTTGGCCAAGCTCAAGCCGGTGTTCCGCAACGGCCAGTTCGGCGGCAGCGTCACGGCCGGCACCAGCTCGCAGATGAGCGACGGCGCCGCCGCGGTGTTGCTCGCCTCCGGGCAGGCAGTCAAGGACTATGGCCTGACTCCGCTCGCCCGCTTCGTCAGCTTCTCGGTCGCCGGCGTGCGTCCGGAAGTGATGGGCATCGGCCCGATCGCCGCGATTCCGAAGGCGCTCAAGCAGGCCGGCCTGACCAAGGACCAGATCGACTGGATCGAACTCAACGAAGCCTTCGCCGCGCAGGCGTTGGCGGTGATCCGCGACAGCGATCTCGACCCGTCCAAGGTCAACCCGCTCGGCGGCGCGATCGCGCTCGGCCACCCGCTCGGCGCGACCGGTGCGGTGCGCACCGCGACCATCGTGCATGGCCTGCAGCGCCGTAAGCAGAAGTACGGCCTGGTGACGATGTGCATCGGCACCGGCATGGGCGCGGCCGGCGTGTTCGAAGCGCTGTAAGCGGCTGCGGCCCGCACGCGGGTCCTAGGCAAGAAGAACCCCGGAGCGATCCGGGGTTTTTCGTTTTAGATGCCGCACCTTTGCTTGAAGCCGGATTACTACGTGAGAACGCCGGCGTTTAAGCCAGCCGCGTACCGTTCGGCACCGGCCGCTCGAGGGCGGTGATGACCACGCCTTGCTCGGTCGGGAAACCGGTCAGCAGGAACTCGGACACGAACGGCCCGATCTGCTTCGGCGGGAAATTGATCACCCCGACGATCTGCCGCCCGACCAGTTCCTCGGCCGAATACAGGTCGCGGATCTGCGCGCTGGTCTTGCGCAGGCCGTGCGGGCCGAAATCGACCCACAGCTTCCAGGCCGGCTTGCGCGCCTGCGGAAATTCCTCGACCTGGGTGACGGTGCCGGCGCAGATCACGACTTTCTCGAAGTCGCTCCACGCGATCAGGCCCGTCTCGTTGCTGTTCGTATCGCTCATCCTGCCCTTCCTTCGCTGCGTTCTTTGTAGGCGTCCTTGAGTTGCGCCCAGGTATAGCTCAACTGCGCCGCCAACAGGCCGGCGGGCTTCATCGCCGAGACCAGGCCGTAGTCGGACAGCTCGCGCCAACGCTCGTCGCCTTGGGCGATCGCCGCGGCGACGGTTTCGCCGGCGAAGGTCGTCGGCGCAACGCCGTGACCGCCGAACGCCTGGGCCAGCCACAGGCCCTCGCCGATGCGGCCGATCTGCGGCATCTGATGGCGCGCATAACTCATCAGGCCCGACCAGGCGTAGTCGATCCGGGTCCCGGCCAATTGCGGAAATACCTTGAGCAGGTCGCGGTAGAGCAAGCGCTTGACCGCTTCAGGCGAGCGATCCAGCACCGAGATGCGCCCGCCCCAGAGCAGGCGTGTGTCCGGCAGCGGCCGATAGTAGTCGAAGGCGAAACGCGTGTCGTAGACCGCGGCACGCGTATGTAAAGCGCTATCGAGCCGATCGCCGAGCGGCTCGGTCACCATCACATAGGTCGCGATCGGCATCACCGCGGCATCGACCTCGCGGCGCAGACCGGCCAGGTAACCGCCGCAGGCCAACACGACTTGCTCGGCCTCGATCTCGCCGTGTTCGGTCTTGATCCGCCAGGTCGACCCGTGACGCTCCAACGCGAGCGCCGGACTGCGTTCGTGCACGGCGACACCGAGAACTTCGGCCAAGGCCGCCAAGCCGTGGGCGTACTTGAGCGGATGAAAATGCAAAGCCTGCGGTTCGAACAAGGCCTCGTGATAGCGCTCGCTGCGCACCTGCTCGCGCAGGCGTTCGCGCGACCACCATTGCCAGTCGACGCCGTAGTGGTCGGCCAATAAGGCCCGGCGCGAGCGCAGCACTTCAGTATCTCGAAACCAGTTGGCCCAGATCACCCCGGCCTCGGTGGCATCGCAGGCGATGCCGTGGCGATGGATGCGCGAACGGATCAGCTCGACCGCGTCGGTGGTGCCGGCGTACAGCGCGCGGGCGCGCTGCGGACCGAGCTCGCGCAACAAGGCATCCTCGCCGCGCGAGAAGCCGCCGAACACGAAGCCGCCGTTACGGCCCGAGGCCCCGTGGCCGATCTCCTGCGCTTCGATCAGGGTCACTTCGCTCAGGCCGCGCTCGGCCAAGCCCAAGGCGGTGTTGAGCCCGGCGAAACCGCCGCCGATCACGCACACCCGCGTTTGCCGCTTTTCTTCGAACACAGGCCACGAAGGCTGGCGTTCGAGACTGGCGCGGTAATAGCTTTCGGCGGGTATGGACATGAGCGGGCCGCAACGGGTTTGATGATGCCGGTCGGCCGTCGCGGCGACCGGTGCCTGACCGCGCCGCCACACCGAACGCCGAGACGCAGACGATGGACATCCACCGCGCCGACCTAGCCTACCGCAGACGCAGCCTGTGGCTGCTGGCCGCGCTCCTGGGCGTTTGCGCGATCGGGCTGTGGCTGTTGCACGGCTGGCTGCAGACGGTGCAGGCGCATGCGCTGGCGAGCGCGCCACAGGAAGCGCGGCGCTGGCTGCGCGGCGCGATCGCCGCGATGCTGATCATGCCGGCCTTGCCTAGTGCCCTGTGGGGGCACAGCCTGCGCCGGCTCGGCCGGGCCGCACGCGAGGAAGGCCGGTTTCCGCCGCGCGCCTGGAAGACTTACCGCGACGTGCGGGTGCTGCGCGAACAGGCCGCATTGCGATGGTCGCGGCGCAGCGAGCGCCTGGGCCGTATCGCGCAAGGCGCCGCCGGAGCATTCGCGGCGGCGGCCGTAGCGGCCTGGATCTGGCTCAGTTGATCCCAGCAATCCCATCCAGAAACGAACACGGGCCGCATTCGCGGCCCATGAATCGCACGGCTATGCCCTGCCCCGCTAATTACTCGAGGTCTTCGACACCGAGTTCGTTGAGCGCGTTCTGCATCAGTTGGCGCGCCGAGTCGCTGAGCTTTTCGTGGTCGAGGGCGTAACGGATCGTGGCCTCGATCAGGCCGAGGTGGGTACCGCAGTCGAAGCGCGTGCCCTGGAAACGGTAGGCGTTGACGGTCTCGCGTTCGAGCAGGGTCGCGATAGCGTCGGTGAGCTGGATCTCGCCGCCGGCGCCAGGCGTGGTGGTTTCGAGCAGTTCGAAGATGCCCGGATTGAGCACGTAACGGCCGACCACGGCGAGCGTGCTCGGCGCCACGTCCGGCTCGGGTTTCTCGACGATGGCGCGAATCCGGCCCTGTCGGGCCTGGAAGGCGTCGGTGGCGACGATGCCGTAGCTGGCGGTCTGTTCGCGAGGCACGTCCTGCACGGCGATGACGCTGGCGCCGCTGCTCTGCGCGGCGTCGGCCATCTGCTTGAGCGCGCCGGGGCCGCGGTTCCAGATCACGTCGTCGGGCAGCAGCACCGCGAAGGGTTCGTTGCCGATCACTTCCTTGGCGCACAGCACCGCATGGCCCAGGCCCAGCGCTTCGGCCTGGGTCACGAACACCGCACGCACGCCCTCGGGCAGCACGTTGCGGATCAGTTCGAGTTGTTCGGTCTTGCCGGAGCGTTCGAGCTTGTGTTCGAGCTCGTAGGCCTTGTCGAAGTAGTCGGCAACCGCGTGCTTGTAGCGGTTGGTGATGAATACCAGGGTGTCGCAACCGGCTTCGATCGCCTCATCCACGGCGTACTGGATCAGCGGCCGGTCGATGATCGGCAGCATCTCCTTCGGCACGGTCTTGGTCGCGGGGAGAAAACGGGTGCCGAGGCCGGCGACCGGAAAAACAGCCTTGCGAATACGTGTTTCCATTAAATCTTCCTGGCGTTGCGGGCGGGGAACGCCACCACCGTAGCCGACTCCTTGTAATCGGGATGTTCACCTACCGGGCGGAATTCCGGTACCGCGATGCGCAACAGCGTGCTGAGCGCCTCGCGGTCGTAGCGGATCGAAGCCTCGCGCAGTTGCTGCAAGGAGTTCTCCAGCGCCCCGGCCGACACGTCGCGCGGCTCGGCCTGGAGAATCTTCGGGTGCACCGTCGGGCGATAACGCTCGTCGGCGTGGAACAAGGTCTCGTGCAGCTTCTCGCCCGGACGCAGGCCGGTGTAGACGATGGCGACATCGCGGCCCGGCGTCTTGCCGGCCAGGCGGATCATCTGCTCGGCCAGCAGGCGGATCGGCACCGGTTCGCCCATGTCGAGGGTGTAGATCGCCTCGTGGGTGCCGATCGCCGAAGCCTGCAGGATCAACTGGCAGGCTTCCGGAATGGTCATGAAGAAACGCGTGACTTCCGGATCGGTGACAGTGACCGGACCGCCGCTGCGGATCTGTTCGCGGAACAGCGGCACCACGCTGCCGGCCGAGTCGAGCACGTTGCCGAAGCGCACGGTGACGAAACGGGTGGCGCGCTGATCGGCCAGCGACTGGCAGGTCATCTCGGCCAGGCGCTTGGTCGCGCCGAGCACGTTGACCGGGTCGACCGCCTTGTCCGTGGAGATCAGCACGAAGGTGCCGACGCCGGCCGCGCGGCAGGCGCGTGCCACCGTCTCGGTGGTCAGTACGTTGTTGCGCACCGCCTCGCGCAACTGCGCTTCCAGCAACGGCACCTGCTTGTAGGCGGCGGCGTGGAAGGCGGCGTCCGGCGCGGCGAGCTTGAGCGCGTACTCGATGAGCGCCTTGTCGCCGCAGTCGCCGAGGATCGGAATGAATTCGACGTCGGGGAAGTCGCGGCGCAGCGCGGTCTCGGTGGTGACCAGGGCCAGCTCGTCGATCTCGATCAGGGCGATGCGCCCGGCACCGTGGCGCGCGCACTGGCGGCACAACTCAGAACCGATCGAACCGCCAGCACCGGTCACCAGAACCGAACGCGCACCGAGCCAGGCGCGGATCGCCTTCCAGTCCGGCAGCACCGGCTTGCGGCCGAGCAAGTCCTCGATCGCGACTTCCTTGAGCTCGCCGGGCAGCGAGCGCCCTTCAAGCACGTCCTGCAGGCGCGGCACCATGCGGAACGGCACGCCGGTGCGTTCGCAGGCCATGACCACGCGCTGCATCGCATTGGCATCGGCCGAGGGCATGGCGATGACCAGCAGCTTGGCCGCGGTCTCGCGCGCGATCTCGGCGACGTCGTCGACGTTGCCGAGCACCGGCACGCCCTGGACCTTACTGCCGCGCAGGCGCGCGGCGTCGTCGAGGAAACCGACCGGGTGATAGGTGCCGAATCGGCGCAGGTCGCGGACCAGGGCCTCGCCGGCGCGGCCGGCGCCGAGGATCAAAATCCTCACCGAGACCGCATTGGCGCTATCGATGCGGCTATCCTTCCAGGCCCGGTACAGCAGGCGCGGCGCGCCCAGCATGCCCATCAGCACCAGCGGGTACAGCACCAGCACGGTGCGCGGCACGGCATCGACGCGGTTATAGAGGAACAGGCCCAGGACGATCGCGAACAGGCCCAGCATGCAGGCCTTGAAGATGTTCCACAGGTCGGGCACGCCGGCGAAACGCCACAGGCCGCGGTACAGGCCGACCTGCCAGAAGACCAGGCCTTGCGCGGCCAGAACCAGGGCGATCTCGGTCGACCACAGCGGCAGGGTCGGAGGGGTCGCGGTGATGCCGAAGCGCAACTTGTGCAGCGCCTGCCAGACCAGCCAAACCATCGCGAGATCGTGCGCAACCACCGCCAACCGGGGCAGGCCGCTTTTCAGACGATCGCGCAATGAACTCATTCCCTGCCCCTACTGAAGAAAATCAATCGGTTCGGCCCGCTCGGCCGCTCGGTTCGTCCTAGCTGATCGGGTCGCCGGTTTCGCGTCCGGTCTTCTGGATCAGCCACCAAAAAAAAGCGCCGGACATATACCACGCGGCTGCCATACATAAGATGAAACCGGTTCGGACTTCGGTCACATAGCGCACGCAGACTACGGACAGCAGCGTGAAAACCGCATAGGCGAGGGTCACCCGGGTGTGGCCGATGCGCCTGGCCCAGACCTGGTAAGCGTGCTGAGTATGCGGTGTCCACCAGCGTTCGCCGCGCCGGACCCGCCGTAGCAGGGTCAGGCCGGAGTCGACCATGAATGCGGCCAGCGGCAACAGCAACAGGCCTGAACGCAGGCCGAGCCCGCTCGCGGCGAGCACACATAATGCGGCGACGGCGTAGCCGATTGCGCCGCTGCCGACGTCGCCCATGAAGATGCGCGCGCGCGGGAAATTGAACGGCAGAAACCCGACGCAGGCCGCCAGCAAGGCCAGCGCCAGCCAGCTCCAGACCGGCCCTCCGAGCCAGACCAGGGCCAGCGCGACCAACGCCG
Organism: Lysobacter antibioticus; assembly: GCF_000731095.1. Classification (GTDB taxonomy): domain Bacteria; phylum Pseudomonadota; class Gammaproteobacteria; order Xanthomonadales; family Xanthomonadaceae; genus Lysobacter; species Lysobacter antibioticus_B. Next base: position 24,044 of record NZ_JMTZ01000022.1, read on the forward strand.
CCTGCGAAGCGGCCATGCCGTTGATGCCGTCCATGAAATTCCAGACGTTGGTCAGTCCGACCGCCAGGGCGAACGCCGCCAGCGCCAGCCAGACATTGCCCAGGACGTACCAGACTGCGAACGCCAGCAAGGCCGCAGCGAAGGCATGCACCCCCAGGCGCAGCCACGGCGACAGCGGGCGATGGTCGTCGACCCAGCCGATACCGGCGATCGCCAACAGGCCGATGCCGAACGCCAATGCGAGCGGCGCATGCGAGGGGAAGCGAATGCCGAGCGCAGCCGTGGCGATCAACACCGCGGCGACGATGGCGATGCCGCCGCCGCGCGGCGTGGCGACGCTATGGCTGCGGCGTTCGCCGGGCTCGTCGATGAGCCGGCTGTGCAGCGCATAGACGCGCGCCAGCCAGGTACCGGCGGCGCCGAGCGCCGCGTAGATCGCGATCCATTGCCACATCGCTCAGACCACCGCGTAGTTCAGCAGCGGCTTGACCGAACCCCATTCCTTGCAGCTCGGGCATTGCCAGTGGTGACTACGGGCGCCGAAGCCGCAGCGGTTGCAGCGGTAACTCGGATTGCGCACCAGCAACTGGTCGGTAATGTGCTTGAGGTCGTGCAGGGTCGCCAGCGGGTCGGCGTTCTCGGCGATGGTCAGGTCGATCAGCGCCGCTTCGCCGCGTACCGAGGGCCGGTCCTTGAGCTGGCGCGCCAGATAGGCGCGCGCGGCCGGCACGCCGTCTTCGGCTTCGACCATGCGGGTCAGCGCCAGCACCGGGGCGATGCCGCGGTAGTGTTCGCACATCTCGGCCAGGAAGGCGCGCGCGCCGGTGGCGTCGCCGTCGCGTTCGTAGCAACTCAGCAACGCCGGCAATACTTCCGGCAGGTAATCGGGGTCGGCGCGGGCGACGCGCTCGAAGGCGCGGATCGCCGCGGCATCGTTGCCGGTTTCCACTTCGATGCGGCCTTCCAGCATGCCGGCGCGGACCGAATTGGCATCGGCCTCGTAGGCGCGCTTGACCGCCGCGCGCGCGGCATCGGTGTCGCCGGCGGCGCGGTAGCGGTCGGCCAGCTCGCACTCGAACTGGGCGATCAGCTTGCCCATCGGTTCGCCGGTCGCAGCCTCGTAGCGCTGGGCGTTCTCGATCGCCTTGTCCCAGTCGCGTTCGGACTGATAGATGCCGATCAGATGGCGCAGCGCCAGCGGCGCGCGCATGTCCAGCGCGACCAGATCGCTGAACACCGTCTCGGCGCGGTCGAGCAAGCCCGAACGCATGTAGTCCTCGCCGAGCGCGAGCAAGGCCTGGACCTTCTGCTGATCGCTCAGGCCCGGCCGTTGCACCAGGGCCTGGTGCAGGCGGATCGCGCGGTCGACTTCGCCGCGGCGGCGAAACAAGTGGCCGAGCGCGACCTGGGTCTCGAAGGTGTCCTTGTCGAGCTCGGCGATGTGCAGGAACAACTCGATCGCCTTGTCGGGCTGTTCGTTGAGCAGGTAGTTGAGGCCGCGGAAATAGGTGGTCGACAACCGGCTGACCTGGTTGTCGCTATGCCGCTCGCCCCCTCGCCGCCCGATCACCCAGCCGCTCACGGCCGCGACCGGCAGCAACAGGAAGAACCAGAACCACTGGCTGATGAATTCCATGCTCAGACCTCGGGGCCGGCGAGCGGGGGCGCCGGCGCGGCGCTCGCAGCGCGCTCGGCGCGACTGAGGCGGCGCCGCAACGGCAGGACCACGCTGGCGCTGATGGCCAGGCCGCCGATCAGGGCGCCGAGCAACAGCGCGACGATCAGGGCGATGCCGAGCGAGGTCGCCGGGACGAAACCGATACCGAGGTCGATGCTGACGATCTGGCGGTTCAAAGCGCCGAGGATCGCCCCTGCCGCGAGGCAGGCCAGGGCGATGAGGAGTCGGATCACGCGCATGGGAGAGTTCCGGAGGTCGTGCACGATCTCGTGCGTGTCGCGCCTAGCTTAACGGACAGGCGCGGCCACAGCGTAGACGCCGGGCGGGCTGGGATTAAGGGAAGGGACGAGGAAGGCCCGCCCTGAAGCCGGCCCGAAGGTCGGTGGTGCGGTCGGGACCTTATATAAGGCGGCATCGCGGGATGCCGGGACTAAACCTGGCCGAACGCGGGCGCTCAGGCCTCTTCGTCGAGCGGCGTTACGCCGCTGACGCGTTCGCGCAGTTCCTTGCCGGGCTTGAAATGCGGGACGTGCTTGCCGGGCAATGCGACCGACTCGCCGGTCTTCGGGTTGCGGCCCAGGCGTGGCGGACGGTAGTGCAGCGAGAAGCTGCCGAAGCCGCGGATTTCGATCCGCTCGCCGGCCGACAGGGCGCCGCCCATCATTTCCAGCAAAGCCTTCACCGCCAGATCCACATCGTCGCCCTTGAGATGGGCCTGACGCTGCGAAAGGATCTCGATGAGTTCGGACTTGGTCATGGACGAAGCGTGGCCTTGCCTTAGGAAGGTCGTGAGAGAGTCGTGCGGACGTCGCGATCAGCTGCGATCCCCTACCGCAGACCGAAGGCGACCCGGCCATGCCGGGCCGCCTCGGCGGATACTTCGGTGTTGCCGGCCCGGATCGACCGGGCCGTATTGCCTGTAGCGTGACGCGTGCAGCGATTACTCGGACTTGCCGCCCAGACGCTCGCGCAGCAACGCGCCGAGGCTGGTGGTGCCGCTGGCGGCTTCGGAGGTCTGGCGGTTGTAATCGGCCATCGCTTCCTGCTGCTCGTGCTCGTCCTTGGCCTTGATCGACAGCTGCATGCTGCGGCCCTTGCGGTCGGTGCCGATGATCTTGGCTTCGACTTCCTGGCCGACCTTGAGGTACTGCGAAGCGTCTTCGACGCGCTCCTTGGCGATGTCGCGCGCGGCGACGTAGCCTTCGATGCCGTCGGCCAGTTCGATCGTCGCACCCTTGGCGTCGACTTCCTTGACCGTGCCCTTGACGATCGAGCCCTTGGCGTTGGAAGCCACGTACTGACCCATCGGGTCCTGCTCGAGCTGCTTCACGCCGAGGCTGATGCGCTCGCGCTCCGGATCCACGGCCAGGACCACGGCTTCCAGCGTGTCGCCCTTCTTGTAGTTGCGGACCACGTCTTCGCCGGTGGTGTTCCAGCTGATGTCGGACAGGTGGACCAGGCCATCGATACCGCCGTCCAGGCCGATGAAGATGCCGAAGTCGGTGATCGACTTGATCTGGCCTTCGACCTTGTCGCCCTTCTTGTGGATGGCCGCGAAGGTCTCCCACGGGTTCGAGGTGACCTGCTTCATGCCCAGCGAGATACGACGACGCTCTTCATCGACGTCGAGGACCATGACCTGAACTTCGTCGCCGACCTGCACGATCTTGGACGGGTTGACGTTCTTGTTGGTCCAATCCATCTCGGACACGTGCACCAGGCCTTCGACGCCCGGCTCGATCTCGACGAACGCGCCGTAATCGGTGACGTTGCTGACCTTGCCGAACACGCGGGTGTTGGCCGGGTAGCGACGGGCGATGTTGTCCCACGGATCCTCGCCCAGCTGCTTGAGGCCGAGGCTGACGCGGTTGCGCTCGCGGTCGTACTTGAGCACGCGGACGTCGAGTTCCTGACCGACTTCCACGACTTCCGACGGGTGACGCACGCGCTTCCACGCCATGTCGGTGATGTGCAGCAGGCCATCGATGCCGCCGAGGTCGACGAACGCACCGTAATCGGTGAGGTTCTTGACGACGCCCTTGAGGATCGCGCCTTCCTGCAGCTTCTCCATCAGCTGTTCGCGCTCGACGCTGTACTCGCTCTCGACCACCGCACGGCGGGAGACGACGATGTTATTGCGCTTGCGGTCCAGCTTGATCAGCTTGAACTCGAGTTCCTTGCCTTCCAGGTAGGCGGAGTCGCGCACCGGGCGCACGTCCACCAGCGAACCCGGCAGGAAGCCGCGGACATCCTTGATGTCGACGGTGAAACCACCCTTGACCTTGCCGCTGATGCGGCCGGTGATGGTCTCGTTCTTTTCGAGCGCCTCTTCGAGCTCGTCCCACACCATTGCGCGCTTGGCTTTCTCGCGCGACAGCACGGTTTCGCCAAAGCCGTTCTCGATCGAGTCGAGTGCGACCTTGACCTCGTCGCCCACGGCAACGTCGATCTCGCCGGCGTCGTTACGGAACTGTTCGATCGGCACAATGCCTTCGGACTTCAGGCCGGCGTTGATCACCACCACGTCGCCGCGGACTTCCACGACGGTACCGGTGACGATGGCGCCGGGCTTCAGCTTGGCGAGGTATTGCTGACTCTGCTCGAACAGTTCGGCAAATGATTCGGTCATTGGATTGGATATCTCGGTTAAACACACGGGCCGCACCGTCTGACATCGTTGCCGGACTGGCAACGCAAGCAGTACGTGGTCGACCCACCCGTTATGTGGCGCGATGGAACTGCACCATGTGTTATTGGTTGATCCGGCGCAGGATTGCGACGGGGCTGTGGAACAACGTTTGCAACATGCGTAACGAAAACCAGCTGTAACGAAACCCTGTTACGACTGCATCTGCCACGGACGCATCGCGTGCGCTCGTGCCGTTCAGCGCGCAGGCAACAAAGCCAGCACCTGTTCGACTACCGTGTCGATGCCCAGACCGGTGGTATCGATGCGGACGGCATCTTCGGCCGGACGCAACGGCGCCACCGAACGCTGGGCGTCGCGGGCGTCGCGGGCAAGAATCTCCCGTAGCAGACCATCTAAAGTAACCGAAACCCCTTTGTCTTTCAACTGCTTATAGCGCCTTTCGGCCCTTTCGTCGGCGCTGGCGGTCAGGAACACCTTGAACGGGGCGTCCGGGAAGATCACCGTGCCCATGTCGCGGCCATCCGCGACCAGCCCCGGCGCCTGCCTGAACGCGCGTTGGCGGTCCTTGAGAGCGGCCCGGACTTCCGGGATGGCGGCGATCGCCGAGGCCGCGGCGCCGGCGGTTTCGGTGCGCAGCTCGTCGGTGGCGTCGACCTCGTTGACCAGGACCCTCAGCTCGCCGCGCTCGTCGTCGCGGAAGCCGATGTGGGTGTCGAAGGCGCAGCGGACCAGGGCCGCCGGGTCGGCCAGGTCGAGATCGGCCCAGCCCGCGGCCACGCCGACCGCACGGTAGAGGGCGCCGGAATCGAGGTAATGCCAGCCCAGGCGCTGCGCGACCAGGCGGCTGATGGTGCCCTTGCCCGAGCCCGAGGGCCCGTCGATGGTGAGGACGGGGATACTGCTGTTGTCTGAGGATGCGCTGTTCATGCGTATCATTATGCGACGGCAGCAGGGGTTTTCGGCTCGCGATCGCAGCCGATCGGCGCCAGGTGCCTCTGGGCGCAGGCCCCGGCTCGCCGCGCCCGACCCGCCGAATCGGGCCGCCAAACCCGAGCCCGGCCCCCGCGGCCACGGCTCTCGGCGCATCGTCGCCAGCGTGGCGATTTCGCCCCTCGTCGGCGCCGGCTGGATTTTTTCACGCAAGCACTTGATCGGACGAAGATTTGTCCGCTACAATCGCGGGCTAACTTTTCCACCCCGCTTCTTTCACCTAATTTTTGCCGAGGTCTCTCATGAAGGTCCTGTCCTCCCTGAAGTCGGCGAAGGCCCGTCACCGCGACTGCAAAGTCGTCCGCCGCCGCGGCAAGGTCTTCGTGATTTGCAAGTCGAACCCGCGTTTCAAAGCGCGCCAGCGCTGAAACGAACCAACCGGGTCAAAGCGCGTCAGCGCTGAAACCCGCCGGACGGCTCCTCGCCGTTCGAGGTTCGAAGCAGAAAGCCGCCGCAAGGCGGCTTTCTTCGTTATCCAGCCCGATCCTCCCTCGGCTTCGCCAAACCGTGACGGCCGCACGCTGCCGTTAAGCGTCAGCTTGTGACTAGAATCCCCGCGTCCTTTGACGAGGTGGCTCTTCCATGAAATCGCGTATCGCCGTTGCCCCGCTGTTGCTCGCCCTGCTCGCCTTTTCCGGCGCCGTCTCTGCCGAGACTCTGCTGATCCAGCGCGTGCAGGAGGAAGGCAAGGCTTTGCTGCCGACCCGTGGCCAGAGCATGGACCAGGTCAAGGCGCGCTACGGCGAGCCGACCCAGCGCATGGATCCGCGCGGCGGCCAGAAGCGCCAGTGGCCGCAGATCAACCGTTGGGTCTACCCGGCTTTCACCGTCTACTTCGAGAAGAGCCGGGTGATCGACGTGGTCGCCAACAAGGCCGACGCCGAGGAAATCGGGCCGAAACCGCCTATCCTTTGAGGCTATGAATAAAAACGTATTGCGCTTCCCCGCGGAGTGGGAACCCCAGTCCGCGGTTCTTATCGCTTGGCCGAACGCCGACACCGACTGGGCCGAGCGCCTGGGCGAGGTCGAGGAAACCTACATCGCCCTGGTCGCGGCCATCGTCCGCTACCAACCCGCGTTGATCTGCGTGGCCGACGACGACGTCCAGGCCTATGCCCGCGCGCGCCTGTCTTCGGCGCGCATCGACATGGCCCGGGTGCACTTCATCGAAGCGCCGTACGACGACACCTGGCTGCGCGACTCCGGTCCGATCAGCCTGCGCGACGGCGATGGCTTCCGACTGCTCGACTTCCGCTTCACCGGCTGGGGCGGCAAGTTCGACGCCAGCCAGGACGACCTGCTGGTCGAACGCCTCACCGAGATGGGAACCTTCTCGAACAGTGTTCGTCAAAGCATTGATTTTGCTTTGGAAGGCGGCGCCATTGAGACCGACGGCGCCGGCACCTTGCTGAGTACCTGGCAGTGCCTGCACGAGCGCCACCCGCAGGCCAGCCGCGAGGACATCACCGCCAAGCTGGCCGGCTGGCTGCAGCAGGACCGGGTGCTGTGGCTGGACCACGGTTATCTCGAGGGCGACGACACCGACGCCCACATCGACACCCTGGCCCGCTTCGCCGCGCCCGATGCCATCGTCTACCAGGGCTGCGACGACCCCGCCGATTCGCACTACGCCGAACTGCAGGCCATGGCGGCCGAACTGGCGGCGCTGCGCACCCGCGACGGCCAACCTTATCGCCTGTTCGCGTTGCCGTGGGCGCAGCCGGTGATCGATGAAAACCGAAGACTGGCGGCGAGTTACGCCAACTTCCTGATCATCAACGGCGCCGTGCTGATGCCGGCCTACGGCGATGCCGTCGACGCCGAAGCCCAGGCCGTGCTGGCCCAGGCCTTCCCTGGCCGCGACATCGTCCCGGTGCCCTGCCGCGCCCTGATCTGGCAGAACGGCAGCCTGCATTGCGTCACCATGCAGTTGCCGCAGGGGTTGGTGGCGGGCGACTGAGCCCGCTCCATGCAGGACATGCGCATCGCCTTGCTGATCGCCACCGCTGTGGCGATCAGCCTGTATTGCCTCGGCCTGATCGCGGCCGCATGGTGGGCGCCGTCATTGCGGCGGCTGATGCCGTTCCGTCCGCGTTGGCAGGACGGTGTGCGCACAGGCCCTTGGGGCATGACTGCGCAAGCGCTTAGCCTGCAATGCCTGGTACTGATGATCGCTACCAAATCGATCGGTTGGGACCATGCGTTCAAATGGACTTTTACCGGCTTTCTCATCAGCGGCGTAGCCACCTTCGCAATCTGGGCCTGCGAAGCCGCGATCGATCAGGAAAGAAATCGCGATTGAAGGCGATCGACGCCGCCACCGCGCGGACGTCCGACGCGTCCCGTCTACAATGACATCGCACCTCGTCTGGACCGCTTACCCATGAAGAAGACCACCCTGCCCGTCGCCCTGATCCAGGACCGCGACCACGGCTCGCGCGAGGCCAACCTGGCCAACATCGAAGCCCGCGTCGGCGAAGCGGCCAAGCGCGGCGCGCGCCTGGTGCTGCTGCAGGAACTGCATAACGGGCCGTACTTCTGCCAGCACGAGTCGGTCGCCGAGTTCGACTTGGCCGAGCCGATTCCCGGCCCGAGCACCGAGCGCCTGGCCGCCCTGGCCAAGCAACACGGTGTGGTCCTGGTCAGTTCGCTGTTCGAGCGTCGCGCGGCCGGGCTGTACCACAACACTGCGGTGGTCTATGAGGCCGACGGCTCGATCGCCGGCAAGTACCGCAAGATGCATATCCCCGACGATCCGGGCTTCTACGAGAAGTTCTACTTCACCCCGGGCGACATCGGTTTCGAGCCGATCGACACCTCGGTCGGCCGCCTCGGCGTGCTGGTGTGCTGGGACCAGTGGTATCCGGAAGGCGCACGCCTGATGGCGCTGGCCGGCGCCGAGCTGCTGCTGTATCCGACCGCCATCGGCTGGGACCCGGACGACCAGCAGGACGAGAAGGACCGCCAGCGCAACGCCTGGATCCTCAGCCATCGCGGCCATGCGGTCGCCAACGGCCTGCCGGTGCTCAGCGTCAACCGCGTCGGCCACGAACCCTCTCCGATCGGTGCCTCCGGCATCCAGTTCTGGGGTTCCAGCCATGTGCTCGGACCGCAGGGCGAGTTCCTGGCCGAGGCCAAGACCCAGGAGCCCGAAATCGTGATGGCCGAAGTCGACCTCGGCCGCAGCGAACACGTGCGACGGATCTGGCCGTTCCTGCGTGATCGCCGCATCGACGCCTACGCCGACCTGCTCAAGCGGTACCGCGATTGAACGCGGGCGCTCGTCCGTCGCCCTTGCTGCGTCCGGCGGTCGACGCCGACCTCGACGCAATCACCGTGCTGTATGCGCGGGAAGTGCGCGAGGGCCTGGCGACCTACGAGTACGACGAACCCGATGCCGTCGAAATGCGGCGACGCTGGCGCACGATCGTCGACGCCGGCTATCCCTACCTGGTCGCCGAGCACGACGGCGCTTTCGCCGGCTATGCCTATGCGACGGCCTACCGCAGCCGCATCGGCTATCGCTGGACGGTCGAGAACTCGGTCTACGTCGCCCCGGACTTCCACGGCCGCGGCATCGGCCGTGCCCTGATGCAGCGCTTGATCGAGGACTGCACCGCGCTCGGCTTCCGACAGATGGTCGCGGTGATCGGCGACGGCAGCAACCAGGCCTCGGTGGCTTTGCACGAACGCCTGGGTTTCAAGCCCGGCGGCGTATTCCCCGGCCTGGGCCGCAAGCACGGCCGCTGGCTCGACACCGTGCAGTTGGTACGCGCGCTCGGCGACGGCGACCAGGGCGAGCCCGACGAAGGCGTGCCGGGCCTGCGCTGATCGCCATCCGGCGACAGCTTCGAAGCATCGCGACGTCCATCGAAGCGTCGGCCTCCCCTGCGTTGAACACTCCGCGCCCGGTGTCCCATACCGAGCGCCCGACCGTGGCCGCGGATGGCCGCGGTCCGAGTTCTCATTACAGGCAGTCGCACAACCCTCGGGACCGCACTGCGACCCAGGCCCGTGGCAAGGCCGGCGTGGTCCGGTAAGCTGAACGGCGATTGCCGACGAACGGTCGCAATAAAACGAACGGACGTGCTATTTTGAATTCATGTCGATGCTGACCGCCACCGTCAAAGGCGCCGCCACCCGCGACGCGATCCTCGAACAGGCCTACGGCATCGCCTCGTCGGCCGGCCTGGAAGGCTTGTCGATCGGCCCGCTCGCGGCCGCGGTCGGCATGTCCAAGAGCGGCGTGTTCGCCCACTTCGGTTCGCGCGAAGACTTGCAACTGGCGGTGCTGGACATGGCCAGCCAGCGTTTCGTCGAATATGTGCTGTTGCCGGCATTGCAACACCCGCGCGGCCTGCCGCGCCTGCGCGCGATCGTCGATGCCTGGTTCGATTGGGCGCGCCACACCGAAGGCGGCTGCGTGCTGCTCGGCGCGGTCAGCGAGTACGACGACCGCCCCGGCACGCTGCGCGATGCCGTGGTCGACCAGCAAAAGCGCTGGCACCAGGTGCTGGGCAAGGCCGTGCAACTGGCCATCGACACCGGCGAGCTCGGCGCCGACACCGACACCGCGCAACTGGCTTTCGAGATCTACGGCGTGGCCCTGGTCGTGCACCACGACTCCGGCCTGTTCGGCTACGACTCCGCGACCGAACGCGGGCGCCGCGCCTACGAACGCCTGATCGGTTCCTACGCTTCTTCCCCCACCGCCTGAGCGACCGACGAGGTTCGTCATGTATCCGCTTATCGCCAAAATTAGCACGACCGTTCGTAACATGTTGAAACTATACGGCCTGCGCCTGGGTTTCCTGGTCGGCGCCTGGTTCGCGCCCGACGCCACCATGCACCGGGTGGCGACCTTGTTCTGCACGCCGTTCGCCTCGACCCGCACTCGCGCGCTCGCCGCGCCGACCCACGGCGCCCGCGAGGAGTCGCTGGAGGTCGACGGCCAGCGCATCGCCACCTATGTCTGGGGCAACCCGCAGCGCCAGCCTTATGTGTTGTTCGCCCACGGCTGGTCGAGCCACGGCACCCGCATCGCCAAATGGTTGCCGGCGCTGTCCGCTGCCGGCTATGCGGTGGTGGCGTTCGACCAACCCGCTCACGGCAAGAGCGCCGGCCGCCTCGCCACCCTGCCCGACTTCACCCGCCATCTGTTCGCCGTCGGCCAGCACTACGGCCCGGCGGCGGTGGTGATCGGCCATTCGCTCGGCGGCGCCGCGGCGTTGCTGGCGATGGCGCGCGGCATGCGCGCCGAACGCGCGGTGCTGATCGCGCCCGCGGCCGACCCGGTCGCGGCGGTGAAGCGTTTCGCCCGCTTTTTGTGGGTCGGCGAAGACATCTGCCGGCGCCTGTTCGCCTATTACGAGGCGCATATCGGCATCAGCTTCGATTCGCAGCAGGCGCATCGCAACGCGCCCGGCATCGCCAGCCCGGCCCTGATCGTGCACGACCTGGACGACCGCGAAGTGCCTTGGGCCGAGGGCGAGCGTTATGCACGCTACTGGCCCGATTCGCGTCTGCTCAGCACCCAGGGACTGGGCCACAACCGCATCGCCGACGACGGCAGCGTGATCCTCGCCGCCTTGCGTTTCCTGCACGGCGAACAGGTCGGCGACAAAGTGGTGTCCAGCGAGAACCTGCCCTACGGCTTCGCCTGAACCCGGCCCCGCAGCGGCCGCCAAAACCGGCCGCCGCGGTTCGATGGGAGATCGCTCGTGGGGAGAGCCACCGTGGCGGGCGCGCTGCAATGCCCTCCCGGCCGTTTCGTGAACGCGACCGCGTTCATTGCCGGCCCCGGTTGCAGGCTCTAAGCTCTGCCCCCATACGGTAGGAGTCGCCGTCCGGCAACGGAGCGGCTTTACCCCATCGATTCCACCCGCTTCGGCACAAGACGGCGCCCTTGGGCGCCGTTGTGTTTGCCGGGGCCGCCACCGGGCCGCTGCATGCATCCGTTCTCGAGTTCGTCCCTCCGTCGACTGCGCGGGCTGCGCGCATGAGCGAGTCGTTGTTGGCGCAGGCGGGCACCGGCCTGCAGGACGTGCTCGCCACGCAACCGCACGCAGTGGTCGAACGCGACGGCGTGCGCTACACCTTGCTAGGCACCGCCCACGTATCGCAGGCCAGCGTCGACGCGGTGCGCGATGCGGTCGGCAGCGGCGCCTTCGATGCGGTCGCGGTCGAACTCGATCCGCAGCGCCTGCAGGCCCTGACCGATCCGGACGCGCTGGCCAAGCTCGACCTGATCCAGGTGATCCGTTCCGGCAAGACCGCACTGTTCGCCGCCAACCTGGCCTTGGCCGCATACCAGCGCCGGCTCGCCGAACAGCTCGGCATCGAACCCGGCGCCGAGCTCAAGCGTGCGGTGCTGGAGGCGCGGCAGCGCGACCTGCCGGTGCACCTGATCGATCGCGAAGTCGGCCTGACCTTCAAACGCGCCTCCTCCAAGCTCGGTTTCTGGGGCCGGGCCAAGCTCGGTGTCGGCCTGATCAGCGGCCTGTTCGCCGCCGACGAGGTCGGCGAGGAAGAGATCGAGAAACTCAAGCAAGGCGACATGCTCGAATCGAGCTTCGGCGAATTCGCCGCCGAAAGCCCGGAGCTGTACGAGACCGTGATCGCCGAACGCGACCGCTACATGGCCGCACGCCTGCGCGAGACCCACGGCGATGCGCGCGAAGTGCTGGCCGTGGTCGGCGCCGGCCACCTGCAAGGTCTGGCCCGGCATCTGCGCGAAGACACCGAAGACCCGGTCGCCCAACGCACCGCGCTCGAACAGGTCACCACCAAGAGCAAGGTGCCGTGGGTGATGATCGTGATCACCTCGCTGATCATCGCCGGCATCGCCTGGGGCTTCTGGAAGGGCGGCGCGGCGATGGGCGCCGACCTGCTGCTGCAATGGGTGCTGTTCACCGGCGGCCTGGCCGCGCTGGGCTGCCTGCTCGCCGGCGGCCATCCCTTCAGCATCATCACCGCCGCGGTGGTCGCCCCGTTGAAACCGTTCCGCCCCGGCGTGCCGACCGGCGCGCTCAGCGCCCTGGTCGAAGTGCATCGGCGCAAGCCGGCCTACGGCGACTTCATGGCGCTGCGCGACGACGCGCAGACGCTCAAAGGCTGGTACCGCAACCGCGTCGCCCGCGTGGTGCTGAACTTCATGCTGACCAACATCGGCACCGGCATCGGCGTGTGGCTGGCTGGGTTCCGCATCGCGAGCAAGCTGGTCGGTTAAGGGGCGGGTTTAAGCGGCACAGCTTCGCCGTCACGCCCTATTGCCCCTTTTGTGAGGGGCAAGTGCCCGACGCGGGATTCGTTGCAGACGAGCAAACGGAGCGCGGAGGTTGCCTTCGTGCCGATGACGTTGCGTGGAAGTGCAAGAGCAAATCCCCCTTGCCCCCTCACAAAGGGGGAGGACTGTTACGCGGTGTGACTACAGTTGGAGCCACTGAACTCCTGTACCGCGAACGCCCTCGCGCAGAGCGAACCAGCAGTTTCATGCGCCGTACCTGTTGCCCCCTTTGGAAAGGGGGCAAGCGCCCGGCGCAGGATTCGTTGCAGACGAGAAAACGTAGCGCCGGGGATTTGCCTTCGTGCCGATTACGCTGCGCAGAAGCGGCTATCGGAGACGGAGCTTCCGTATCGCCAAGGCTCAACGAATCGGCAGTTTCAGGCGCCGTCCGTTCCAGTCCAGGACCACACCGTCGGTCCTGATCGCGACCAGCACGGCATCGCCGATGCGGCCGCCTTCGGACAGGCGCTGGCCGTCGATGATCACGAACCGCTGCGCCGGTGCGTCGTTCCACATGTGCATGCTCAGTTTGAGCGGCGGCAGCTGTTTGCGCTCGGCGGCCGGAAGGTCGGCGAGTAGCAGCAGGCCTTCGTTGCGTTCGACGGCCACCGGCGCCGGCGGCGCGGGCGGTGCTACCTGCAACGGTTCCGGCACCGCGATGGGCGGCGCCGGCCGAGGTTCCGGCGCCGGCGGCGCGCGCGGCGCGACCGCGACGGTCTCTTTATTTGTCTCTCTCTCCGGCTTCGTATCCGCAGGCGCCGGGGGCGCTGGCGCCGCGACGACGGCCGGGCTCGCCGGCACCGGTGCGGGTGCTGCCGGCCTCTGCTCTGGTTCCGATTCTGATTCTGGCACCGGTTTGACCGGAGCAGCAGGCGACTCGGCGATCGCGGGCGCTTCGATCCGAGGCGGCCCGGCATCGGCGATCCGATCGCGCTGGCCGACTTCGCCCGTGCTATCGGCGAGAGGTTCGACGGGCGGGCTCTGCCGGCTGCCGAACCACCAGGCAAGCGCAGCGACGACGACCGCAGCGAGCACCAGCCACCACCCGATCGGCGTGGATTGACGCTGCACGCGGGCGACCGGCGGCAGTTCCGCATACAGGTCGGGCGACTCGCCGCGGCGGCGTTCGGCCTCGGATTTGCGCAGGGCTTCGAGAATCAACGACATCCTTTACTCCAGCACCGACTGCAGACGCGGGCCTGCGTCGCCGGACGACAGCGCCAGCATGGTCTCCGGACCGACGACGCCGTCGCTGAGCAAACCGCGTGCGGTCTGGAAACGACGCACGTCCTCGATGCTCGCGCCACCGGCCGCGGTCGCGCCGAGCCGCGTGCGCAACCACTCGCCGCGTACACCGCCGGCGCGCGGCGACAACGACGACGCCAAGCCCTCCGGGCCGCGCCATACAGCGGCATACTCGCCAGTCCATAAACGTTCGAGTGCGGCGCGCTCAGTGTCGAATGAAGTCCCGTCCAGCGACAAACGCACCTTGCTCGCATCTACCCCGCTCAGCAGCACCCAGGGGTCGCGGACGCCGAGGCGCAGATGCAGCAGCACCGGACGGCCGAACTGGACCAGTTTTTCCAGACTCGCCTCGCCGCGCAGGCAATAGACTCCAGGAGCGATAGGAGGGACACATCGCGATGCTGCGGCAACGGCCGCCTCATCCGTCGGCAGCTGCCACGCGCTCAGCAACTGCCGCCATGCCGGTAGCGAAGCGACCTCGGCCGCAGCGACACGCTGCGCGAAAGCGGTCTCGTCCAAATGCGGCGTTGCAGTCGGGTCCTTCGCTACAGCCGCCCGTTCCGTACTCGCTTCGGTCTTCGCTGCCGATGGCGTCTTATCCGCATCCGTGGTTCCGGCCTGGCCGCGCGGCTTGGCCGAGGTCTTCGCGATGAGCGCGCTGTTCCCCGCCCCGGCCTGGCCCGTCGATGCGTTCGCCGTGGCCGGTGGCGGCTGTGTCCACCACCACAGCGCGCCGAGCGCCAACGCCACTATGGCCGCGGCAGAAAGAATGGCGAGGCGTTGATGCGAAACGCCTCGCTGGCTCGGCGCCAGCGCTTCGGCAGCGGCCCGGTTCACGGTGCTCTCGTCGACCTGGATGTTGTCGTGAGCGTAACCGCCGAGCAAAGCGCGCTCGGCGATCACGTTGATCAGTCTCGGCACGCCGCCGGAATGCGCGTGAATGCGCTTGATCGCGCCGGGCGTGAACGGCAAGCGCTGACCGCCCGCGATGCGGTAGCGATGGCGCAGGAAGGCCGTGGTTTCGTCCGCGCTCAACGGGGTCAAGTGGAAACGCGCGGTGATGCGCTGCGAGAGTTGGCGCATGTCGGGGCGCGCGAGCATGACGCGCAGCTCCGGCTGGCCGAGCAGGATGATCTGCAGCAGCTTCTGGGTATCGGTTTCCAGGTTGGTCAGCAACCGCACCTGCTCCAGCGCTTCCAGCGAGAGGTTTTGCGCCTCGTCGATGATCAACACCACCCGCAGGCCCTGCGCATAGGCGCCGAGCAGGTAGGCATTGAGCGCGTCGACCAAGGCCTTGACGCTGCCGCGCTTGCCGGCCAGATCGAGGTGCAGTTCCTCGCAGATCGTTTCCAGCAGCTCGACCGGGGTCAGGCGCGGGTTCAGCACCAGGGCGACGTGGGTCTTCTCCGGCAGTTGTTCGAGCAGCAACCGGCACAGGGTGGTCTTGCCGGTGCCGACTTCGCCGGTGAGCTGGACGAAACCGCCGCCCCCACCCTGGCCGATGCCGAACAGCAGGTGCGCGAGCGCATCCCGGTGACGCTCGCTGAGAAACACGAAGCGCGGGTCGGGGGTGATCGAGAACGGCGGCTCCTTCAGGCCATAGTGCTCGAGGTACATGCGCGTCGTCGTGGCTTCGAGGCGCTTAGCCTGCCACGAATCGGGGGCATCGTCGCTGCGAGGCAGCGCACGGATTCGGCGGTCGCGCCTCGCGAACGGGGTGCCGCAATGCCCAGGTCCGAGCGGGCCTCTCGGCCGGGGTGGCCGGCCGCGCCCCTCGTACAGGGGCACGGCCATGCGCTCAGGCCGCACTTCGCAGGTGGGTCGGCGGCTCAGGCCTATGGGCGAATCTGCCGCTCAAACCGGCAATCCAGCGCCCTCGCCCGCCTGCGCATCCGACGCTGCGGACTTGCCGCGCGCCCGGCCTACGATCCGGGCGGTGCCGGCACGCATATCGTCGAGGATGCTGTAGATCGTCGGCAGGAACAGCAGGCTGACCACGGTCGAGAACGCCAGGCCGCCGGCCACCGCGCGCGCCATCGGCGAATAGGCCAGGCCGCCCAGCACCACGGTGTCGCTCAACGAAATCGGCACCATCGCCAGGATCGCCGTGCCCATGGTCATCATGATCGGGCGCAGGCGCTCGCGGCTGCCTTCGACCAGGGCCTCGTTGCGCGACAGGCCGCGTCTGCGCAGGTTGTTGATGTGCTCGACCATGACGATGCCGTTGTTCACCACCACGCCCATCAGCACCAGGATGCCGATGAAGGCCATGACCGTGAACGAACTGCCGGTCAGCCAGAACAACCAGAACACGCCGAAGATCGAGAACACCACGCAGCTCATGATCGCCGCCGGGAACAGCAGCGACTCGAACACCGCCGCCATCACCACGTAGATCATCACCAGGGCGATGATGAGGTTGAACATCATCTGCTTGCCCGCGTCGTCGTCGCGCTCGAACGAGCTGCCGTCGAAGCTGTAGCTGTAGCCGGCCGGGAAGGCGATCTTCTTCAGCGCTTCCTCCATTGCCTTGCGCGCGTCCGGCGTGGTCGCCTTGCCGTTGAGGCTGGCCAGGATGGTCAGCGTGGTCTGCCGGTCGTTGCGGTTGATCTGGCTCGCGGTCGGGCGCAGGTTGACGTCGACCATCGCCAGCAGCGGCACGCTGCGACCGTCGCTGGAACGCACGGTGAACTCGGCCAGATTCTCGATGCCGTACTTTTCCGCGCCGGCGAAACGCGCCCACACCGGCACTTCGGTTTCCCCGCGCTGGAAGTCGCGCAACTGCGCGCCGCGCAGCGCCAAGCCGACGAAGCGCGAGACCTCCTCGACGCTGAAACCGAACGACGCCGCGCGTTCGCGGTCTACCTTCACGTTGAGCTCGGTATTGCGGTCGCCGACGTCCACGCGCACATCGCGCAGCTCGGGGCGGCGCGCGAGCATCGGGATGATGTCGCGGGCCAGTTCGGTCAGCGTCTCGGTCGAGTCGCCGACCAACTGGACCTGGACGTTCTTGCCCCCGCCCTGACCACCGTCCTGATCCTGGCCCACGCTGATCTCGGCCTTGGCCGATTTCGGCAGCGCCTTGGCGATCGCGTCGACCAGCGGCTTGTTGTTTTCGACTTCGTTCTCGTTGAACTGCAAACGCGTGCCGCCCTCGCGCCCTTGCTCGCTGAAGAACGAATAGATCTGCTTGATGTGGTACTGCTTGCGCCGCGCCTCCAGGAATTGCTCGACCTTGAGGATCTCCTGCGACATCTGTTCGCGGGTGTAGCTGCCCTTCCATTGGTATCCGATGAAGGCTTCCTTGCCGCCGTCGTTGCCGAACATGTCGAACTTGGTCTGGGTCGCCGGAAACAGGCTGATAAGCACCACCAGCGCGATGCCGATCACGCTGAGGCCGCGATGCTCCAGGGTCCAGCGCAGGAACCGCGCATACGAGCGCTGCAGCCACGGGATCAGCCCGGTGGTGGTGTTGACCGCGGGCGGCGTCTTCATCCGCGCCGAGATCATCGGAATCAGACTCACCGCGACCAGCCACGACGCCAGCAGCGAGACCGAAATCGTGATGGCGATCTGCGACATGAAGATGCTGATGTCGTTGGTTTCGCCGATCAGGTTGGGCAGGAACACGATGCAGTGGCACAAGGTGCCGGCCGACAGCGCGATGGCGACGTGGCGCGTGCCCAGGATCGAGGCCAGCTGCGGCTGCTCGGGCATCTTCTCGCGTTCCTGGTAGATGCTCTCGACCACGACCACGGCGTTGTCGACCAGCATGCCCACCGCAAGCAGCAAGCCCATCAGCGACAACACGTTGAGGGTCACGCCGATGAAGTGCATGAAGCCCAAGGTCATCACGAAGCAGATCGGGATCGCCAGGGTCACCATCAGGGTGGAGGGCCAGTGGCGCAGGAAGAAGAACAGCACCGCGATCGACAGCAGCAGGCCGATCGCGCCGGCTTCGCCCAGCTCCAGCAGGGAGCTGGTCACGTCCTCGCCCTGGTTCTGCACCACCTTGATCTCGATGTTGCTGAGCGCCGGCTGGGCGCGGATCGCCTCGACTTCGGCCAAGGCCAGTTTCGACACCTCCACCAGATTGGCGCTGCGTTCCTTGAAGATGTCCAGGCCGATCGCCGGGCGGCCGTCGAGACGCCGGCCGGTCTCCAGACGCGCGGGCTTGAGCCGCACGTCGGCGATGTCGCGCAGCTTGAGGCCGCTGGTGTTGATGACCAGGTTGCGGAACTGCTCCAGGTCGGCGACCTGCCCGATCGGCTGCACCCGCAGCCGTCGTCCGCCGTCCTCGATCTGGCCGGCGGAAATCGAGAAGTTGAGCGCCTGCAGGCTCTTGGTCAGGGTATTGAGATCGACGCCGTGCGCGACCATGCGGTCGGGCAGGATCGCGATCTCGACCTCGTTGGGCGATGCGCCGCCGATTTCGACCTTGGCCACGCCGGGAATGCGCTCCAGGCGACGCTTGAACTCGCGGTCGATCAGGTCGTACTCGCGGCTGAGGTCCATGTCGCCGGCCAGCCGCACTTGCAGGATCGCCTGGTCGGCGCTCGACCACTTGAACACGAAGTAGCGCTGAAAGCCCTCGGGCAGATCGTCGACGATAGCGTCGATGCGTTCGCGCGCCTCCGAGGCCGCGATGGCGATATCGCGGTCCCAGTCCTTGAACTCCATCTGGATGGTCGCGGAGTCCGAGGTAGCGCTGCCGCGCATGGTCTTGATGCCGGTCATCGTCGCCAGCGCCTCTTCGGCGGGGCGCAGGATGGTGCGCTCGACTTCTTCCGGGGTGGACCCGTCGTAAGGCAGTTGCACCACCAGGAACGGCGCGGTGATGTCCGGCAGCGACTCCAGCGGCAGGCGCACCGCCGCGATCAGGCCGATCACGAACATCGACACGAACAACATGATGGTCGTGATCGGCCGCTTGATGCTGATCTCGGCAACGCTCATGTCAATGCGCCTCTGCCAGCGGATCGTTGTCGTGGCCGATCTTGTCGGCGGCCACTCTGGCTTCGCGCTCGGCCTTGCGCACGCGGTTGCGGTAATACTCGTCGCCGCGGCGGTCGAGCAGGTCGTAGACCACCGGGATCACCACCAGGGTCAACAGGGTCGATACCAGCAGGCCGCCGATCACCGTGATCGCCATCGGCGAGCGCACTTCGGCGCCCTCGCCGGTGGCGATCGCCAGCGGCAGGAAACCGAACAAGGTGCACAGGGTGGTCATGATGATGGGGCGCAGTCGCGAGCGCGCGCCCTCGATCAGGGCCTCGCGCTTGGGCATGCCGTGCTCGCGCAACTGGTTGACCTTGTCGATCAGGATGATCGCGTTCTTCACCACCAGGCCGACCAGCAGGATCAAGCCGATGAACACCACCACCGACACCGCCGAACGGGTCAGCAGCAGCGCCAGCACGGCGCCGACCAGGGCCAGCGGGATGGTGAACAAGATCACGAACGGATGCAGCAGCGACTCGAACTGCGACGCCATGACCAGATACACCAGGAAGATCGCCAGACCGAACGCGAACAACAGCGAGTTGATCGACTGCTGCAGTTCCTCGCCCTGGCCGCCGATGTGCATGCGCACTTCCGCGCTCAGCGGTTGCTCGCGGACCAGCTTCTGTACTTCGGCAATGGCGCCGCCGAGGTCGATATCGCGCAGGTTCGAGGACACGATCGCCACGCGCACCTGATCGGCACGGTGGATCTCGCTGGGACCGCTGGTGGCGACGACGTCGGCCACCGACTCCAGGGTCACCGGGCGGTTGCTGCCGGGATTGACGATCAGGCGCCGGATGCTATCGATCGAGGCGCGGTCGGACTCGCGGGCGCGCACCAGCACGTCGATCTTGCGGTCGCGGAAGCTGTAGCGCGTGGCGACGTCGCCGCGCACTTTCTTCACCACCACGTCGGCGATATCGCGGGTGGCCAGGCCGAACGCGCCGGCGCGGTCCTGGTCGAAACGGATCTGGATCTCCGGGAAGCCCTGTTCGACCGTAGATTTGACGTCGGCGAAATGCGGGCTGCCGCGCAACAACTTGGCCATGTGCTGGCCGGCGCGCTGAATGGTTTCCAGGTCCTGGCCGCGCAACTCGATTTCCAGCGGCGTGGAGAAGCTGAAGAGCTGCGGCCGTGCGAAGTCGACCTGCGCGCCGGGATGGCCCTGCATGGTGCGGCGCAGGCGCTCGGTTTCTTCGGCTTCGATCTCCTTGCTGCCGCCGTCGGCCATCACCACGGTGATCTTGCCGATGTTCTCGCCGCTCTCGGTCGGGTTGGCGTCCAGGCGCGTACCGCTGCCGCTGACGCCGAACCAGGCGTGGATACCCGGGTCCTTGGCGTGCTTCTCCTGGATTTCGCGCACCAGCCGGTCGGTCTCGCGCAAGGGCGTGCCCGGCGGCAGCTTGACGGTCATGTCGAAGCGGTCCTGGGCCAACTGCGGAATCAGGTCGGCGCCGAGCAGCGGCACCGCCGCCAGAGTCGCCACGAAGGCCGCGCCGGCCAGGCCGAGCACCAGCACCCGATGGCCCATCGCCGCCGGCAACAGCTTCAGATAGCCGCGTTCGGCGCGCTCGTAAGGCGCCATCGCCAGATCGCTGGCCTTGCCCATGACCGGCCCGACCACCGCACCGAGGACGCGCCAAACGCGCGTCACCGCCCAGGCGATGCCGAAGAAGGTCCCGCGCACCGCCGTAGCGATCGCATAAGGCGGCCACGCCAGCACCTTCAGCAACCGGTTGCGCGGCTGCCAGCGCGGATGCGGCGCTTCTTCCTGGAAGCCTAGCGTCGGCCGGCCACGCAATGCACTCAGCATCGGGATCAGGGTCATCGATACGATCAACGAGATGCCGATCGCCAAAGCCACGGTCAAGGCCTGGTCGCGGAACAACTGGCCGGCGATGCCTTCGACGAACACCAGCGGCAGGAACACCGCGATCGTGGTCAGGGTCGAGGCGACCACCGCCATGCTGACCTCGCGGGTACCGGTGACGGCCGCTTCGAGAATGCCGAGCCCGCGTTCGCGCGCCTTGGCGATGCTCTCCAATACGACGATCGAATCGTCCACCACCAGGCCGGTGGCCAACGCCAGGCCGCCCAGCGACATCACGTTGAGGCTCAGCCCCAGGCGATCCATGAAGAAGAACGTGGCGATGATCGAGACCGGCAGCGACAGGCCGATCACGAAGGTGCTCCAGCCGTCGCGCAGGAACAGAAAGATGATCAAGACCGCCAGGAAACCGCCGATCACCGCATCTTTCTTGACGTCGGCGATGGCGTGGCGGATGAACTGCGACTGGTCGTCGATCGTGGTCAGTTCCACGTCCGGCGGAATCTGCTCCTTGATCTGCTTCAGGCGTTCCTGGATCGCGTCGGCGGTGGCGACGGTGTTGGCGTCGCCTTCCTTGTAGATCGCCAGTTCGACCGCTTCGGTGCCTCCCAGGCGGATGATCGCCTCGCGCTCCTTGAAGCTCTGGCGGACCTCGGCGATGTCCTTCAGACGCACCGGCTTGCCGCCGGCCGCGGTGCTCTGCTCGCCCGAGGACGCGCTCTGCACCGAAGCCGCCGCTGCCATCGCGTCGGCCGAACCGGAAGCCGCGGCCACGCGCGCCATTTCCGCGGCGGCGTCGGCCGCGGCATTGCCGCCGGCCTTCTGCGTGGTCACCAGCATCTCGCGGATTTCCGGCACGCTGGCGAATTCGTTGACGGTGCGCACCAGATAGCGCTGCGCGCCCTCTTCCAGGCGCCCGCCGGAAATGTTGATGTTTTCCTGCTTCAGGCGCTGGATGACGGTGTCGATCGGCAGGTTGAGCTGGGAAATCTTCTGCTGGTCGATATCGACCTGGATCTCGTCCTCGAGACCGCCGCCGACCTTGACCGCGGCGACACCGTCGACCGGTTCGAGCTTTTTCTTCAGGTCGTCGTCGGCGTAGCGGCGCAGTGCCGTCAGCTGACGGATCGCCTCGCTGTCGCCGGCCTTGGCGCCATTCTTATTGGACAGCGCGATGCGCAGGATCGGCTCGGTCGAGGGATTGAAACGCAGCAGCACCGGCTTCTTGGCTTCCAGCGGCAACTGCACGATTTCCATCTTGTCGCGCACCTCCAGGCTGGCCTGGTCCATGTCGGTGCCCCAGGCGAACTCGAGCACGACGTCGCTCTGGCCGGTGCGCGAGACCGACTTGAGCTTGCGCAAGCCCTTGACCACGCCGACCGCCTCTTCCAGCGGTTCGGAGATCAGGGTTTCGATTTCGGTCGGCGCCGCGCCGGTGTACTCGGTGCGCACGGTCAAGGTCGGATAACTCAGATCCGGCAGCAGGTTGACCTTGAGGCTGTTCAGCGCAATCAGGCCGAACAGCAGGAAAGTGATCGTCACCATCGCCACGGTGACGCGGCGGCGGGTGGAAAACTCCACCAAGTTGAAGGACGTCGTGTCCGAAGGCTGAGCCACAGTCAGTCCCCACGTTCATAAAGGTTGCGAACGACGCGACCGCAGCGGTCGCGTCGGGCTGCGGCCGCGCCGGCTTACTGCTTGGCAGCGGGGCCGGTGGCGGCGCTGGCGACGGCCTTGGGCTGGGCCGTATTGATCAACTGCACCTCGGTGCCTTCGCGCAACGCGGTCTTGCCCGCGACCACGACCTGGTCGCCGAGCTTGAGGCCGTTGCGGACCTCGGCCCAGGCGCCGTCGAGATAGCCCAGCTTGACCGGGACGCGCGCGACCTTCTTGCCGCGCACCACGAACACCGCCGGGTCGCCCTCGTCGTCGAGCAGCGCCGCACGCGGCACGACCAGCGCGTCGGCACGATTGTCGTAATCGATGCGCAGGCGGCCGAACATGCCGGGCTGCAGCGTGCCGCCGCCTTCGAAGGCGCAGATCACCCGGAACGTGCCACTGCCGGAATCGACCACCGGGGCGACGCGGTCGACCGTGCCGGTGAAGACCTTGCCGGGCATGGCATCGACCTGCATCTGCACCGGCAAGCCCGCTTTCAGCGTGGCCAGCTCGCGCTCGGGCACGTTGAGCGTGGCCTCCAGGCGCGAGGTGTCGACGATGCGGATGATCGGCGAGTTGATCTGGACGAAGTTGCCGGTCTTGATCGAACGCGAGGCGACGATGCCCGAGATCGGCGCTTCGACCTTGGCGTAGGACAACTCCAGGTTCGCCATGCGATTGGCGGCGCGGGCGTTCTCCAGGTCGTAGCGCAGTTGGTCGTTGTCGTTGGCGCTGAGCAGGCGTTGTTCGGCCAGTTGCTTGGAGCGGGCGTAGTTGGCCTCGAGCTTGCGCATGGTGGCGTTGGTCTGGGCGGCCTGCAGCTCGGCGCGCGCCGAGTCGAGCCGGACCAGGATTTGGCCGGCCTGCACGTGCTGGCCTTCCTCGACCATCACCGCGAGCGCCACGCCCGAGGTCTTGGCCACCACCTGTGATTCGGCCCGCGCCTCCAGCGGCGCAGTACCGGTGTAGCTGGCCGCGATCGCGCGCCGCGTCGCCTGGGCGACCTCGACCGGAACCGCTTCCGATGCTTTGTCCTTGGCTTCCTTGGCCTGCGCTTCCGCAGCGCCGGCGCCGCCCTTGCAGGCCGACAGGCCGAGCACACAGGCCAGGGCCAGGGCGGCGACTGCCACCGTGCCGCCCATTGCCGGACCGCTCTTGCGGATATTGGTGAGTTGACGCATTCGAGACGACCCCAAGCTCTAGTTTTTTCGTCGGTTACCGGTCGTATGCCGGTGTTGTATATAGGTATATCACCGGCCCTGAAAACCACCATCCGCCGAAGGTAATGGTGACTGGAGCCATGCATTTATTCTGAGGCACGGTTAGCGCGAGCGATGCCGATCGCGCGCCTGCGGCGGCCTCGGGCGGCGCGCCAGCGCCACCCGCCGAGTATGGATGCGCTCAAGGACGACTTCGTTGCAGTCGCATGGCCGGCTATACTCGCCGACTTATGCGCGGCTCCGGCCCTGCACAGCCAGCCACCACCTTTCGCTAGCCATTCGAGATTGCGGACTAGACATGATGCGACCGCTGATGACCGCCGCCTGCTTTGCCCTGACCCTGGCCGCCATGACGGCGCACGCCGAGGAACCCGCCAAGGCGCCGGCCCCCACCGCCGCCGCCGCCATTCCGGCGCCCTCGGCCACTCCGGCCGCCGCGCCGGCCATCAAGGGCAGTGCCGAGACCGGCCGCCAACTGACCTATACCTGCCAGGGCTGCCACGGCGTCACCGGCTACAAGAACGCGTACCCGAACTATCACGTTCCCAAGATCGTCGGGCAGTCGCCGGAATACCTGACGAATGCGCTGACCGAATACAAGAAAGGCACGCGCAAGCACCCGACGATGCAGGCCCAGGCTCAGAGCTTCTCTGACCAGGACATCGCCGATATCGCCGCCTTCCTTTCCAGCGCCAAGTGAGCCGCCCCATGACGAACTCCAGCTTCTTCAAGAGCGGCCTCGCCATCGCCCTGTTCTCGGTCCTGACCCTCGCCGCCTGCTCGCAGGGCGGTGAAGTCCCGGCCGGCCATTCTTCGGCCGACCGCGACGCCGGCCATACTTCGTCGTCGGCGGGCCTGCCGGCCGGCAACGTCGCCGCGGGCGAGAAGCTCGCCAGCGTCAAGGGCAAGGCCACCGGCCAGTCCTGCGTCGACTGCCACGGCGCCGAAGGCAATGCGCCGATCGACCCGACCTACCCGAAGCTCGCCGGCCAGTACCACGATTACATCGCGCACTCGCTGCAGATGTACCGCGATGGCGACCGCGAGCACCCGCTGATGTCGAGCCAGGCCAAGGATCTGAACGATCAACAGATCGCCGATCTCTCCGCCTACTTCGGTTCGCGCCAGAAAAGCCAACTGCGCGACCTGCACGGCATCCACTGAGCCGTCGCGCGGCCTCGCCGCGCAGTCGATCAGACACAAACGGCCCGCATCAGCGGGCCGTTTTCGTTTGCGGCGGCATTTGCGAAAGAGCCGCTGCGGCCCGCAGCCCTGGCGAACTGCGCTACCGCGACAACTAGCGCAGCCCAGCCCTCTGGAACCAGGCATCCAATCCAGCGACCGCCTTCACCCGCCCGGCGGCGGCCGCACGCTGCCGTTGTCTTCCTGCAGATGCGGCTTGAACGGGATATCCGGCGGCGGGCGCGCGGTGGCCGGTTGTTCGTTGAGGTTCGGGTCGTTGATCCCGCAACTGCCGCCGAGCATCAGCAGGGCGACCGAACACTGGATGCTTTTGCCCTTGCTGCCCGGGATCGGAATCATCACCGTCTGCACGCTGCGCCGGACCCACTCGGCCAGCAGGGTCTCGTTCGGGCGCCAGTACTTGTCGAGCGCGGTCGGCTCGTAATCGGTGGGCTTGCGCCGCAACCAGGTGCCGGCGCGGTCGAGGTCCTTGATCTCGGCGGTGATCGTGCCCGGCGGTTTGCCCGGCGAAGCCGAGCCCGGCGCATCGGCCAGACGCACGCTGCCGTCGCTGTTGTACAGGCCCGGCGTGTCGCCGCGCTGACCGCCGGGCTGGTTGCGGGTGGAATCGCCCCAATCGTCGCCGCGCTTCGGCGACGACCAGGTCCCGGGCGCGGGCGTCGGTTTCGGGCCGGCGCCGGCGGTCGCCGCCGGCGGGCTCGAACTCGCGGCCGGGGCCGAACTCGAGGCGGCGGGCTTGGAACTGGACACGTTGGAGCTGGACGCGCTTGCCGGCGCGCTGGTGGCGGTCGCAGCAGAGGCCGGAAACGGCGGCGCAGCCGGCGCGGTGCTCGGCGACGGCGCGGTCGAGGCGGCCGCGGACGGCGTGGGGATGTCGGCGATGCGCACCTGCGGCGCGGTCGAACGCAGCTGCGGCGCCGCGATCGATGGCGTCGGCAACTCGCGCACCGGCACCCGCGACAGCGGCGCAGGCACGTCGCGCACGCTCACTTCGCGCGGCTGCACCGCGATGCTCGGCGCGGCGATCTCGCGCTGCGGCAATTCGCGCGCGATCGGCTGCACCGGCGCCGGCACGTCGAGCGACGGCACCGGCTGGGTCTTGGCTTCGAGTTGCGGCACGCGCGGGATGTCGTCGAGGCGGCGACGCGTCGGCGGCAACACGAAGATCTGCGGCGAATCCGGCACTTCCTTGCTGACCATCACCGGTTGCTCGACGGTCGGCGCCGGCAGTTGCGGTTCGGGCACGTCGCGCTGCGGCACCTCGGGCAAGGTCGCCTGCAGTTCCGGGGTCGGCAAGGGCGCATCCGCCGCCAGTTGCGGCGGCGAAGGCTCGGCCGGGGCCGGCTGTTGCTGGGTGGGCTGTTGCGCTTGCGGTGTCTCGGCCTGCGGCTGGTCGCTCGGCTGCTGCGAGCCGCCGCCGGGTTCCTTCGGCGTGCCCTCGCCGATGTATTCGATCATGGTGACGTTCTCGCCTTCCGGCGGCGGCCGGGTGGCGAAGAACTGCAGATACATCAGCCAGATCAGCAGGCCGGCGACGAAGATATGCCAGACCAGCGAGAACGCGCCGGCGATCCAGCGCAGCCAGCGCTCCTCGCGCTCCGGCGGTTGCCATTGCTGACGCCACAGAGTCGCGAAGGCCTGCCAACGGTTGAGCATGGCCGCGCGCGGCGGCGGTTGCGCCAAGGGCCGCTGCGCGATCACCGCGACCAACGCGTCCGAAGTCGCGCCGGTTACCGCGCCGCTGCATTCCTGCAACGACTCCAGCCAGCTTTGCCAGCCCGCCGGGAATTCGCCCGGCGGGGGCGAATCGCGCCGCATGGAAAGCCGCAACCGGCGTTGCAGTGCTTCGATGACGGAGGCGGCGGTGGGCATAGGCTGCGCCGCGCCGGAATCAGGCGGCGGTGTCTCGAGGGATGTACGGCGCGTCACCGGTCTCGTGATCGGTGGCGTCGCGTACCGCGGTCACGCCCGGCACCTTGGTCATCAAGGTGGTTTCGATGCCCTGCTTGAGGGTCACGTCGGCCATGCCGCAACCGTGGCAGCCGCCGCCGAAGCGCAGCACGACCACGCCGTCGGCGGTCACTTCCTGCACCGAGACATGGCCGCGGTGCTGGGCGAGCTGCGGGTTGACCTCGTGTTCGACCACCCAGCGCACCCGCTCGACCAGCGAGGCCGAATCGGTCGGCGCCTCGCCCTTGATCTTGGGCGCGCGGATCTGCAACTGGCCGCCGGTGGCCTTGACCTCGTAATCGATCTCCGCGCCGTCCAGGTACTGCACGCTGTCGGCGCGCAGCCACAGGGTGAAGCCCTCGCAATCCACCGCCCATTCGTCGCCGGCCAGATCGGCCGGTTCGGCGAACTCCAGGCGCACGTCGGCGCGCGGCGTGCCCGGATGCACCGCCGACAGCCGCACTCCGAGCCCCGGCAGGGCCTCGCGCTCGAGGAGTTTGCGGAAGTGGGTTTGCGCGGATTCGGAAATATTGATCATCGGGCTATTCTAACGGGGTCAGCACGGCATGAAGCCGTGCATGCATCCTACGACCGTCGGCGATACGATTCCGTTCATGGAAGGCGGTCGCGGCGCAGAAACAACGCCGCGGCGCCATCGCCGGGCCGCCAGGAGTCCGCAGCATGAACGATCTCATCCCGCTTTCTCAGGCTCATTGCATCGCCCGCCGCGGCAGCGAGCACCGGCTCAGCGAAGCCCGGGTCCGCGAACTGCTGCCCGAGGTGCCGGGCTGGGAGCTCGCCGAAGACGGACATGCCCTCACCCGGACCTTCCGTTTCGACGACTATTATCGAACGATGGCTTTCGTGAACGCCCTGGCCTTCATGGCCAATCGCGAAGACCATCATCCCGATCTCGGCGTCCACTACGACCGTTGTGTGGTGCGGTATTCGACCCACGATGTCGGTGGCCTGAGCGAGAACGACTTCATCTGCGCGGCCAAGGCCGACGCTCTGACCGGTTGATCCCGCCATGAACCCAATCCGCAGCAACTCCCGCCTCTCGCCGCGTCTGCTCCCGGTAATCGGCGCCGCTCTGCTCGCTCTGGTCGCCGCCGGCTGCGGCGAACGCGCCGCGGATGCGCCGATCATTCCATCCACGCCGCTGCGCGCGGTCGACACGCCGCCGCCGGATTACCCGCAGGAGATCGGTTGCGACCAGATCGGCGGCAAGGTCGTGCTGCAGCTCAGCGTCGGCCCGGACGGCAAGCCGAAGAAAGTCGACGTGCTCGAAAGCAGCCGCACCCCGGCGCTGGACCAGGCCGCGATCAAGGGCGTGCAGCGTTGGCGCTTCGAAGCCGCGACCCGCAACGGCAAGCCGGTGTCCACCGACATCCAGGTTCCGGTGACCTTCCACTCGCCGGCGACACGCCCGGAGCATTGCGGCTGAGGCCACTGGCGCAGTAAATCCAGCCAGACGACAACGCCGGCCTGAGCCGGCGTTGTTCGTTCGGAGCCGCCGCATCAGGCCGGAGCGCCCGGTACCGAAGCCTGATCCCCGTACCGCTCCCCGCAGGCAGCGACTGCGCGGGGACTTCGGCTCAGCCCAGGCGATCCAGCACTTCGACCAGCTCCGGAGCCAGCGGCGCGTTGAGCAGATACGGCTCGCGGCCGCCGTCGAGGGCGAACTCCAGGGTCGAGGCGTGCAGGAACAGGCGCTTGAGACCGGCCTGCTCGCGCAGGCGCTTGTTGGCCTCGACTTCGCCGTACTTGTCGTCGCCGGCGACCGGATGGCCGATGTGCTGGGCATGCACGCGGATCTGGTGGGTGCGGCCGGTTTCGATCCGCACCTCGCAATACGATTGCCCGCCGCGCCGTTCCAGCACTTTGAAGTGGCTCAGCGACGGCTTTCCGTCGCGGTGCACCTGGACATGGCGCTCGCCGCCCTGGCGCAGGCCGATGTGCAGGGCCGCGTCCACGCTCATCACGCCCTCGGGCATGCGCCCGGTCAGCAGCGCCAGATAGCGCTTGGCGATCCCGCCCTCTTCGCGCATCAAGGCCTGCATCTCGGTCAGCGCCGAACGCTTCTTGGCCACGATCAGCAGCCCGGAGGTGTCGCGGTCGAGCCGGTGCACCAGCTCCAGGGTCTGACCCGGGCGCAGCGCGCGCAGGGTCTCGATGGCGCCGAAACTGATCCCGCTGCCGCCGTGGCTGGCGACCCCGGAGGGCTTGTTCAGGGCGAGCAGGCGCGCGTCCTCGAACACGATCGCCGCGTCGAGGGCGTCCA
The DNA here is from genome assembly GCF_000731095.1 of Lysobacter antibioticus. Lineage (GTDB taxonomy): Bacteria > Pseudomonadota > Gammaproteobacteria > Xanthomonadales > Xanthomonadaceae > Lysobacter > Lysobacter antibioticus_B. Next base: position 53,040 of record NZ_JMTZ01000022.1, read on the forward strand.
TGAACCCCTTCGGCGGGGTCGGCTTGTCGCCCTGTTCGCTGAGACGAACCGGCGGAATGCGCACCTCGTCGCCGGCCTCGAGCTTGCGCTCGGCCTTGGCGCGGCCGCCGTTCACGCGCACCTGGCCGGAGCGCACGAGCTTGTAGATCAAGGACCTGGGCGCACCTTTGAGTTGGCCCAGGAGGAAATTGTCGAGCCGTTGACCTTCACGATCTTCGGGTACACGCACCGTCCGTGCGCCGGTGTTACCGGAGTTTGCTGTCTGGGTCATCCCGAAGCGTTATCTGTTACACTCGCGACGCGAGATAAGGTTTTGATTTCGCTGGGAGTTGTACCCGACCGCGTCGCCTGACAAGCGTGCGGTTCGGTACGGGGCCGAAAGCCCCTCCCGCGATTCCGGTCCGCGTCTAACCACTGCCCACGGGGTAGCCATGTTAGCAGCGACGGACCGGCGGAACCGGCCAGCGCCCGATGGGTCAAACCGTCGAGATGAACACCCGTGCGGCGCCCAAGCACTCCGCTTGACGCGCCGCCGCCCGCCCCGAGCGACGTTCGCGTCGCCGGCCCCGAAAGAACCGAGTAGGTAAGAAGCGCTCCCGCGGCGTGCCGTGGTGATGTAGCGCTGGTAGTGGAGACCTCGCCGGCGCGCGGGCGGCCCGCATTCGCTGCGGCCGACGATCGCGACGGCGAAGTCTCAGTTCCCAGATAGCGAAACGCCATGGCGTTCCGCGCGGTAGAGCGCGCGAGGAACGCAACAATGAAGCGCATGCTGATCAATGCGACGCAGGCGGAAGAACTGCGCGTCGCCATCGTCGACGGCCAATCCCTGTACGACATCGATATCGAACAGCCGTCGAAGGAACAGAAGAAGTCCAACATTTACAAGGGCCGCATCACTCGGCTCGAACCTTCGCTGGAAGCGGCGTTCGTCGACTACGGCGCCGACCGCCACGGCTTCCTGCCGCTGAAGGAAATCTCCCGCGACTATTTCCAGCCCGGGGTCGACCATAACAAGGCCGGCTTGCGCGAGCTGTTGCGCGAAGGCCAGGAAATCGTCGTCCAGGTCGACAAGGAAGAGCGCGGCAACAAGGGCGCCGCCCTGACCAGCTTCATCTCCCTGGCCGGCCGCTACATGGTGCTGATGCCCAACTCCCCGACCGCCGGCGGCGTCTCGCGCCGGATCGAAGGCGAGGACCGCGCCGCGCTCAAGGACGCGATGGACAAGCTGACCATCCCCGACGACATGGGGGTGATCATCCGCACCGCCGGCGTCGGCCGCGATGCCGAAGAACTGCAGTGGGACCTGGATTACCTGGTCAGCGTCTGGAAGGCCGTCACCGACGCCGCCCTGAGCAAGCAGGCCCCGTTCCTGATCTACCAGGAATCGCGCCTGATCATCCGCGCCCTGCGCGACTACATGCGTCCGGACATCGGCGAGATCCTGGTCGATACCGACGAGATGTACGCCGAAGCGCGCGAGTTCGTCGAGCAGGTCATGCCGCACAACCTGCGCAAGCTGAAGAAGTACGCCGACGACACCCCGCTGTTCAACCGCTTCCAGATCGAGTCGCAGATCGAGAACGCCTACGAGCGCACCGTCCGCCTGCCCTCCGGCGGCGCCCTGGTGATCGACCAGACCGAAGCCCTGACCGCGATCGACGTCAACTCGGCGCGCGCGACCAAGGGCGGCGACATCGAGGAAACCGCGTTCAACACCAACCTGGAAGCGGCCGAGGAAGTCGCGCGCCAGATGCGCCTGCGCGACCTCGGCGGCCTGGTGGTCATCGACTTCATCGACATGGCCTCCAACCGCCATCAGCGCGACGTTGAGAACCGCCTGCAGAACGCCCTCAAGCAGGACCGCGCCCGCGTTCAGATCGGCCGCATCTCGCGCTTCGGCCTGCTCGAACTGAGCCGCCAGCGCCTGCGTCCGTCGCTCGGCGAGTCCAGCCAGTTGGTCTGCCCGCGTTGCGACGGCCACGGCCGTATGCGCAGCGTCGAGTCGATGTCGCTGTCGATCCTGCGCATCGCCGAAGAGCATGCGATGAAGGAGAACACCGGACAGGTGCTGGTGCAGGCCCCGACCGAGATCGCCAATTACCTGCTCAACGAGAAGCGCCGCGCGCTGACCGAGATCGAACAGCGCCACGGCGCGCCGATCGTGATCGTCGCCGACGAGCAGCTCGAGACCCCGCATTACGAAGTCACCCGTGTGCGCGAAAACGAGATCGGCGAAGAGTCCTCCAAGCCCAGCTACCAGCGCGGCACCCAGCGCAAGCTGCCGCTGCATGCGCTGACCAAGGCCCATCTGAACATTCCGGATGCGCCGATCGTCACCAACGTCAAGCCGCTGCAACCGGCGCCGCTGCGCGAACCCCGCGAGCCCGCCGTGGCCGCGGCTCCCGCCCCGGCACCGGCGCCGGTCGCCGCGCCGACCCATTCGGTCGGTCTGGTCGAGCGCATCCTGCGCATCTTCCGCGGCCCCTCGCAGCCCGCTCCGGCCCCGGCCGAACCGGCCGCGCGCAGTTCGGAAGGCCGCGGCCGCAACGACCGCAACGGCCAGCGCCGTGGCGAGAACCGCAACAACGCCGGCAAGGGAGGACGCGACGGCGGTCGCCGCGACGAGCAGCAGCGCCGCGATGAACCGCGTCGCGACGAGCAGCGTCGCGACAAGCCGGCGCAGAACGCCCAGCCGCAGGCCGCCCAGCACGCGACGAGCAGCGTCGCGACAAGCCGGCGCAGAACGCCCAGCCGCAGGCCGCCCAGCAGCCGCCCAAGCAGAAGCAGCCGCAAGCGCAGCAGCAGCCCAAGCCGCAGCAACCGCAGCAGGCGCAACAGCCCAAGCCGCCCAAGCCGCAGAACGACGAGCGCGCCGCCCAGGCCGCCGGCGGGACCCCGCGTCCGCCGCGCGAACCCAGGCCGCCGCGCCAGGACGCTCCGGCTCCGGCTGAAGCCGTCAGCGCCGCGGCGATCGTGCCGGCCGCCGTGGCCGCCGCATCGGCCAGCGCCGGCGCTCCCATCGCCGTGCCGGCCGTGCCGAGCGTCAGCGACGAGACCGCACTGAAGACCGAAGTCGCTGTCGCGGCCGTCGCCGTCGACAATGCCGGCAGCGAGCCGCGCGACACCGACGAAGCCGCAGGCGAAGGCGGCGGCCGTCGCCGTCGTGGCCGCCGCGGTGGCCGTCGCCGTCGTCGTGGCAACGGTGAAGCCGCTGCCGGTGGCGAAGGTCAGGGCCAGGACGAGAACGCATTCGACGACGAAGACGAGATCGGCGGCGAACCCGCAGCGGCCCCGGCCGCGGCGAACCGTTCGCAGCCCGAGTTCGACTTCGACGACGAAGGCAGCGCACCGGCGCCGCGCGCCCAATCCACGGCACCCGCTGCTGCCGCAGTCGCTGCACCCGCAGCGGTTGCCGCCGTCGCCGCCAGCCGCGTCTACAGCCCGGCCCCGGAAACGGCGGCCGAGCCGAAGGCTTCGTTCGCGAACCTCGGCCACGAAGCCCAGCCTGCGGTCGGCGAGCCCGCCGCCAGCGAGCCGTCGTCCACGCAGCCGCAGATCGAGTCGGTCCGGGTCGAGCCCTCGCGCAACGCCTATGTCGCCGCCGAGCCGGTCGTGAACGAACACGTCGCTGAGCCCGTGCTGGAAGCGGCGATGCCGGTCATCACCCGCCTGCCCGAGGAAGCGGTGGCGGTGCCTGCCGAAATCGTCACGCCTGCGCAGAGCGCCGTCGCCGCGATCGAACAGGCGCAGCCTGCCCTGCAACAGCCCGCCCTGCAGGCTGCGGCGCCGCGCAACGAGGACGTCGAACCGGTCGTCGAGCCGACTTCGGCCCTGGTCGAAGAGACCCGCGTCGAGGACACCCTCGTCGAACAGGCCGTGATCGAGCAGACCCCGGTCGAATCGACCGTGATCGAGCCGGTGGCCCCGCCGGTACGGGTCGAGCCGAAGGCCGCTGCCGCTGAAGCCGCTTCGGTCGAAGCTGCTCCAGTCGAAACTGCCTCAGTCGAAACTGCTCCGGTCGAACCGGCCCAGGCCGACGCCGGCAACGCGGCGCCGGCAACGACGCCGCGCACCGCTGGCCTGTTCGATGCCCTGCCCCATCCGGCCGAACCGGCCCGCACCGACGCGGCCAATGCCGCCGTCGAAGGCGAGCAGGATGCCACCGACGGGTCGTCCGACGACGAGCGTCGCGCCTGACCGGCAACGCTCCGGCCGGGCCGTAATCCGGTAGGTAACCACCAAGAAACCGGCCGCTGATGCGGCCGGTTTCTTTTTGCGCGTCGCATTGGCGGCGCTACTAGCTCGCACTTGCCGACACGCACCGGTCAGCGCCCCGGGACATCAGGCCTGGGTTGTGAATCGACGGCGTGGGCAACCGGGCTCGTTCGAGCCGGAGCGACAGCGCATTCATGCAGCGGCGGACCGCTTCAACCGGGGCCGCGCGCCCCGGAGCGACGCCGGCGCGAACTCAGCGCCGGCGCAGCCGCATTACAGCGAATGCGCGGGATCGGCGAGTCCGTACTGCGCGGCCAGGCGGGCCAGCGCGATGCTGTCGGTGATGGCCAGCTTCTCGAACAAGCGGGTCTTGTGGGTGTTGACCGTCTTCGCGCTGAGGCTGAGGCGCTTGGCGATTTCTTCCTGGCGGAAACCCTGGACCAGCAGCAAGGCGATCTCCAACTCGCGCGGCGACAGCTCGTCGAACGGCGAATTGCCGCCGTCGATGTTCGACAACGCCAGATGCTGGGCGATGTTGCTGGCCAGATAGCGCTTGCCGCGGGCGACGTCGCGGATGGCGCGCAGCAGTTCGCTGGCATCGCCGCCCTTGCCGACATAACCGGATGCGCCGACTTCGAGCAGACGCTTCGGCATCGGCCCGTCTTCCAGCACCGATACGATGATCACGCGCGTGCCGTGGTCGCCCTTGACGATGCGCTCGGTCACTTCCAGCCCGCTCACGCCGGGCAGGTGCAGATCGCACAGCACCACGTCGGGCTTGAGCTTGCGGATCAGCGGCATGGCCTCTTCGCCGCTCTCGACGTCGCCGAGCACTTCGATATCCGTCTCCGCCGACAGGATCATGCGCATGCCCGTGCGGACCAACGCATGGTCGTCAACGATGAATACACGGATAGTCATTGTCCCTTCCCCTACGACCCAGACCTGCAACGCCAACGAGGCTACGCGCCGCCATGGTGCGGTGCAAGGCATTCATAATGTGAAAGTGGGCACAATGCGCTTCACATCCGGCCCTCCAACGCTCTCTCGAGAAGACCCAATGCGTTCTCAGAAACTCTCGCCGATCGTCACAACCGTCGTCACATCCCTGTTGTTGCTTTCAATGGCCGCCGCGAGCGCACGCGAAGCCGCTGCCGTTGCCGGCACGCCCGCCAGCGCGACCGGCTCGTGGCTCGGCGATGTCCGCAGCCTGTCGCAGGCCGGCGCCAGCAACCGCCGCGCGCCGATCGAAAAGCGCCTGGATGGCCTGGGCCTGAAGTGGAAAGCGGTCGCCTTCGAAACCGCGAAGAAGCAACAAGGGCAGAACCTGATCGCCGAAGTCTCCGGCGCCGCCGCGGCGCCGTTGCTGCTGTTCGGCGCGCATTTCGACCAGGTCGAGGAAGGCCACGGCGCGACCGACAACGCTTCCGGCAGCGCCACCGTGCTGGCCCTGGCCGAACGCTTCAAGCACAAGCCGCTCGCCCACCATCGCGTCGCGGTGGCGTTCTGGGACCTGGAAGAAGCCGGCCTGCTCGGTTCCAGCGCCTACATCGCCCAGGGCAGCGAAAAGCCCGCGCTGTACGTCAATTTCGACGTATTCGGCTGGGGCGACACCTTGTGGATGATGACGCCCGATGCCGACAGCGCCCTGGTCGGCGCCAGCCGCGATGCGGTGAAAGCCTCCGGTCTGCAGTTGTCCGCCGGCCGCGAATATCCGCCGAGCGACCACTTGCCCTTCATCAAGGCCGGCTGGCCGGCGGTGTCGTATTCGCTGATCGGCAACGAAGAAGTGCCGTTGATCCTGTCGTTCTTCAAGGGCGAGAAAACAGCGACCCAGGCCAAGGTCATCAAAGTCATCCACAGCAGCAACGACACCGTCGAACAGATCGACGCGGCCGCCACCGCGCGCGGCGTCGACGCGGTCGAACGGGCGATCCGCCAGTGGGATGCGGCTCAAAATTGACCGATCACGTCAATAGCCGAAAACAGCGAGTCCGCGGGCGCGCGGCGTGAGATTCTTACGCCCTCGCCTCTCTCTTCTCGCCTTTTTTCTTTCGGAGTCTTTCGCATGAGCGCACAAGCCCAACAAGCCGATCACTTCCACAGCCTGCACCGCGACGGCCTGCTGCTGCTCGCCAATGCCTGGGACGCCGGCACTGCGCGCCTGATCGAAAGCCTCGGCGCCAAGGCGGTCGCCACCACCAGCGCCGGCGTGGCCTGGTCGCACGGTTATCCCGACGGCGACTTGCTGCCGGTGCGGCGTCTGGTCGCCACCGTCGCCGACATCGTCCGCGTCATCCGCGTGCCGCTCACCGTCGATGTCGAAGGTGGCTATTCCGACGATCCGGCCGCGGTCGCCGAAACCGTGGCCGGCCTGATCGACGTCGGCGCGGTCGGTATCAACCTCGAAGACGGCGGCGGCGATCCCAAGCTGCTGTGCGCGAAGATCGAACACATCAAGCGCGCCAGCGCACGCCTCGGCGTGGCCCTGTTCGTCAACACCCGCACCGACGTGTACCTGCGCGGCCTGGCACCGCCGGAGCGCCGCGTCGAGGAGACCCTGGCGCGCGCCGCACGCTATCGCGCCGCCGGCGCCGACGGCCTGTTCGTGCCCGGCCTGACCGAGGAAGCGCAAGTGCGCGCGATCGCCGCCGATGCCGGCCTGCCCTTGAACTTGCTCGCCCGCCCGGCCTTGCCGCCCGCGGCCGAACTGGAACGCTGGGGCGTGCGCCGGCTGAGCGCAGGCTCGGATATTTCGCAGTCGATGTTCGCGCGCACCAGCGCGCTGGCCAGTGGTTTCCTGCGCGACGGCGATTCGGCGCCGCTCGGCGCCGACGTCATGGCTTACTCGCAACTCAACGCACTGTTCGTCGACCGCTGAGCGGCGTCTCCGCTCAGCGCATCAGTCCGTAATCCTCGAAGCGGACCTTGAACCTCAGCGCATCCTGGTACTTCGGCGGAATATCGCCGAGGTGCCGGTCGATGCGCTGATCGTCGTCATCGTCGAACAGATAGAACGGCAGGCCATTCGCCGGCGTGATCTTGACGATGCGCCCCGGCCGGCCGGGCTCTCGGTATTCGCGAATCACGTCGTCGCCGGCATAACGCACGCGCACCTGTGGGTCGACCAGGCCCGCGGTCGGGTCCGGCAGACTGGCGCAGGCCGCCAACGCGGCCACGGTCGATAACAGCACGGCATACCGCATGGCAGTCTCCTTGCGATTCGCACCGGACTATACCCGGGCCGCGGTCCCCCACTGCAAGGGCACGGTTTCCGGGCAGGAGCGGCGCAAGCCGCGACCGGGCTGCAACAGTCTCGCAACGTATCGCTTAAACAAGATAAAGATCAGGATCAAACGCCTAGAGCTTCCGCCACTAAAGCGGCGGGTAACTTTCTTTTGGCCAAAGCCCCAAAAGAAAGTCACCAAAGAAAAGTGCTTTTCCTTGACGAAGCTCCCCTGCGAGTACGATGTTCGCGCCGGGATTTTTCGATAAGACATCCTTGTCTTATCGAAAAACGCCGCACGTCCTGTGCGGCGCCCTCCAGGTCTACAGTTGCATCGCAAGTCCGAAACTGCGCCGAGCTTTCAAGGCAACGGCAACAGCTGCCGTGCTCTAAGGGTAGGAGCGGCGCAAGCCGCGACTGCGAATCCACGGCTGCCGGCGCGGGCGATCGTGACTGCGTGCTCGCGACTTGTGATCGCAGGAAATCCCTGTGCGACGCAGCTCCTACCCTTTGAAGCGCCGTCGCTGCAGGATTGCTGTTGCTCTGTGCGCGGCCCGCACTCGCGAAAGCCATCGAAGACCCGGAGGGCGGCCCGCATGAATGGGGACCGTTTTTCATCGGGACAGGGATGTCCCGTATGTAGAGCCCCGCGGAGGCACCGCTCGTGCGGGCCTTGACCCAAAGAAAAGCAACTTCTTTGGTTACCTTTGACCGAAGAGAATCCAGACGGACTTTTGTCGCTTATGACAAAAGAAAGTAACCCGCCGCTTTATCGAAAGCAGCTCTAAGCGTTTGATCTTGATCGTGATCTTGCTTGAGCGCTACGCCGCGAGACCTAAACAGGCACTTCTCGCCCGGCGGGATGCAGCTCGCCGGCTAGCCGCAACGGGCTATTTCGCCGCATCCGCGCCTGCCGTAGCTTGTGCCGTAAGCCGGATCGGCGCGTCCTCCAACGCATGCGCCGCCCCGGTCGATAGGCAGGCAGTTCAATGGATGGACTACCGAGGGATGATCATGAACGATCCGAACCGAGCGCCGGCGGACACCGCCGGATGGACCGACGCGCAGCGCGCTTTGTGGCAACGCCTGTGCGATTACCGATTCGACGACGACGATTCGAACGAGTTCCTGACCCGCGTCGCGACGACCTCTCTGCTCGCTCTGAGCGAAGCGCGAGCGGCGCTCGACGAATACCGCCGCTTCTGTTTTCTCGCCGTCACCGTCGCCCATGCGGTCACTCCCAGTCAGCTCGTCGACGAGGTCTGGCACACGCATATCGTCGACACCCGGCGCTACGAGCGCTTCCGCACCGAAGTGCTGCAGTACGACTTGCACCATGTGCCTTCGCGCGGCGGCGGCGGCGAAGAGCTGAAACACCAACGCCAGTACGCCGACACCATCGACAGCTACCGGCGTTTCTTCGGCCTGCCGCCGAACCGGTTCTGGCCGGAACCGCGCGCACCACGCCCGCCGTCGATCGCGGCCACCGTCGCGCTCGCTGAGCCGCGCGCACCGTGGCGGCCGATGCGGTTCGGCATCGTCGCCGTCGTCGGCACCTATGCGCTGTTGGCGTTGATCGCCAACGAGAGCAATCCGCTGCATTGGACCGGCGGCCTGTTCCTGGCCTGGTTCGTCGTCCTGATGGTCGCCGCGCTGATCGCCGGCTCCTGGCTGCGGCAAGGCATGCGCGGGCCGAACTGCCCGGGGCGGAGTCACGAGGCCGACCGTTGGGAGCTGGCCTATCTGTCCGGCGGCAGCGATCGTGTCGCCGACGCGATCGTGGTCGACCTGCTCGCGCGCGACGCGGTCAGCCTGGAGTACGACCGCAAGAAGGCGCGCGAAGCCTACGAGAACGATCGCGTGTGGTTGCGCCCGCGCCTGCCCCCCGAGCAGCTCGAAACGCTGTCGCCGGTGCTGCGCGACGCTCTGGAAGTGGTCGCCGAGAAACAGACCCTCTCCCGAATCCTGTTGGCGCTCCGCGAACGTCATCGATCGCAGGACGAACACTTGCACCGCAAGGGCTGGCTGATGAGCCCGCGGCAGCAAGCCTGGGCGGCCTTGCTGTCGGCCCTGCCCCTGGCCGCGGTCGCCGCCCTGGGCCTGCGCAAGATCATGATCGGTCTGCAGCTGGAACGCCCGGTCGGGTTCCTCATCGCCCTGACCGTCCTGGCCGTGCTCATCGCACTGTTTCGCGCGCTATCGACCCAGGAGCGGCCCCGCACCTGGGCCGGCGACTGGGAACTGTACAAAGCCGACCGGCAACGACGCGCAGACGGCAGCGATCCGGCCGCCACGGTCGCGCTGGCCGGCACGGCGGTCCTGATCGGCACCCCGTTCTCCGACTATCAACAGATCCGTACGCCCTCCTCGTTCAACAACGACGGCAGCGGAGGTGGCGGCGATGGAGGAGGTGGCGACGGCGGCGGAGGCGGAGGTTGCGGCGGCGGAGGCGGAGGTTGCGGCGGCGGCTGCGGTGGCTGCGGCGGAAGTTGATCGACCGCTTCGCGATGATCCGTATTGGGACCTGCAGCCACGGCGCTCGCCCGCGAGGACGAACGCCGTGGCCCGATGCATCAATCCACGTTGATCACGACCACGCTCATCCACGGCACCGACACCACCACCCGCCCCTGCGAGAACGCTCTCGCCGTGGCGATCTTCACCGGCGGCAGGAACTGCGCGCCGCTGGTGAAGTTGGCCGGGTCCATGCCGCGACCGTATCGCCATGCCGTGTAGGTGCCGCTGCTCTTGCCGGTCAGGGCGAGCACGGCCTGGCGATCGGTGGTCTCGGACTTGTTGATCAGGACGATCTTCTTGGCGTTGTCGGTGGCGAACACTTCCAGGTCCGGCACCGCCGTCGTCGCCGCGACCATGCGCTGGCCGTAGCGCCGCGACCAGGCGCCGCCGCTCCAGGCCGACACGCCCCAGTACGCCGGCAAGCGAACGTGGCGGCCGCCGGGCTGATCGTTGAGGTCGGTGCCGTCGCTGATCAATCCCAGCGGGCCGTTGTTGTCGGAGTACTGATAAGCGCTGCCGCCGGCACGCAGCACGTGGCCGATCACCGAAGCGGTGTGGACGACGTTGCGCGAGGTGTAGAACGAATTACGCCACTGCGCATCGTAGCGCGTGTGGTAGTTGAACTCGCCGACCTGGATGGCGATGCCATTGGCGCGGTCGCCGAAGCTCAGGTCGATTTCGTTGCGCAGCCATGCGATCGCGTCGCCGTACTGCGAGGTCACGCCCAGGTTGCCCAGCGGCTGGCCGTCGCCGTACTTGTGGAAATCGACCACGTCGGTATCGGCGTGGCTGCTGGCGAAGAACTGGCGGAAATCGCCGTACTTGTAGTCGGCCCAGGTCACCAGCGACGGCCCGGCCAGCGATAGCGGTTGCGCGCTGGCCTGGCGCATCGCCACCGCGATGTTGTGGAAGCCATCGCTGCCGTTGCCGCCGGCGATGTAGTTGCCGACGCCGAAGCCGTTGTCGGGCTCGTTGCCGATGATGTAGTCGACCACCGGGCCGCCGCGCTGGCCGCCGTTGTCGTTGAAGTAACGCACCAGCGCCGCCGCATCGGTCGCGCGAATGTCGTTGTCGCCGGTCGTACCGCCGATGGCGATCATCGGAATGCCGCCGATGCCCTTGATCCCGCGGACATAGGCTTCGCCTTCGTTGCCGCCGTGGATGTTGCCGGCCGACGAGCCGACCTGGCCGTTGTGATGGAACAGCGGCACGCGCCAGACCAGCGGCCCCAGGTCGCGCAGGTACTGGGTCCACAACGTGCGGTTGCTGCCCTTGATCAGGTTGGTGCCGCCGTCGGAATAGGTCGAAATCGTGCCGCCGAGCGAGTACTCGGACGTGGGTTGGCCATGCGCGGTGAAATCGACGAATACGTTCGCGGTCGGGTCGGCAGCGCTGACGGAAAACACGGAGCCGGCCGCGAACAAGCCGGCGACGGTGGCGATCAACGCGCCGCTGAGGCGGCGGCGTCGGGGCGATGGGGGATTCGCTGTGCGGAGCATCGATGATCCTTGGTCGTTACGAAACGGAGAGCGCCGACTCCGGAAGCATCCGGAGAGGCTGCGTGTGCTGGACGGCGACCGCGGCATCGCCGTGCTCGGCCACACAGCCGAGGCCCGACGGATCGCAGCGCATGGCTCAGCCGGCCGCGACGGCGCACGGCCGGATAGGCTCCGGCCGCTGCACGCCATCTCCCGCCTTGCTCGAATCCGCCCTGCACGAATCGCCGGCAACATCCCCATTGCGCAACGGTCGCTGCGATACCGCATGCACGCCATCCAGCAGTGGCCCAGGCTAGTGGGCCGACGCAACGGACGGCGTGATGCGCCCGGCGCTTCGGCGATCCGATACGTGTCCAGATGTGTTTTCGTGATCGCGGCTGCGTTCCGCACGGAGTCGTCGCAAGCGCAGGCATTCGCTGACGGTCGCGCACTACAACCTTTCGCTTAGTTGCCGCATCACATTCGGCAGTCACCCTAGACGGACTCGCCGATGAACCTGTTCCGACTCTGCTTCGCCGTTGCGATCGCCGGCGCGATCGCCTTCGCGTGCGCCAGCGCCCACGCGGCCTCTGCTTCGACCAAGAGTTCCAAGGCGGCGGATGCGCGCTGCCACGTCGGCGCCTACCGGCTCGACGACGGCCGCGTCGTCAGCGTGATGCCGTCCGACGCCCCCGGCAAGCTACGCTGGCGCCTGCTCGACGGGCGCACCGGCAAGCTGGTCCGCGAGAACGGCGCGTGGATCAGCACCCGCGGTTGGACCGAGCAACCGGACGGCGTCAAGGTGGCGTTCGGCACCTGCAGTCAGTCCCGCATCCGCTTCGACGGCCACCGTGGCAGGAAGATCGGTTTCGACATCGCCGAGACCCGCTTCTACAGCCATGGCCTGAGCTTGCGCGGGCGCCTGGTGCTTCCGCGCGGCCAGGACAAGGTGCCGGTCGTGGTGCTGGTGCACGGTTCCGAGAAAGTGTCCGGCGTCGACGCCTATTTCCAGCAGAATCTGTTCCCGTCGCAGGGCGTCGGCGTGTTCGTCTACGACAAGCGCGGCACCGGCGGGTCCGAGGGCAAGTTTTCCAAGGATTTCGACCTGCTGTCCGACGATGCCGTCGCCGCGCTCGCCGAGGCCCGCCGTCTCGGCGGCGCGCGCATCTCGCGTATCGGTTTGCATGGCAGCAGCCAGGGCGGCTGGGTCGCGCCGCTGGCGGCGAGCAAGACGTCGCAGGCGCAGTTCGTCATGGTCGTGTTCGGCCTCGCCGACAGCGTGCTGTCGGAGGATCGCGACCAGGTCGCCGCCGACCTGCGCACGGCCGGTTTCGGCGACGCCGAAACCTTGGCGAAAGCTCGCCAGGTCAGCGACGCCACCGGCCTGCTGGCCGCGAGCAAGGGCCAGCGCGGTTGGGACGAGCTGGAGGCATTACGTACGCAATACCAGCACGAGCCCTGGTGGAAGGCACTCAAGGGCGAATACACCGGCGAGGTCGTGCAGCGCCGTCGCGGCGACGACCTGATGCAGATCGCCATGCTCGACAGCGACGTCAGTTGGACTTACGACCCGATGCCGGTGCTGCGCAAGCTGACCCAGCCGCAGATGTGGATCCTCGGCGGCGACGACGCCGAGGCGCCTTCGCAGGAAACCCAACGCCGTTTGAGCGCACTCGCCGCCGAAGGCCGTGCGATCGAGGGCGCGGTATTCCCGCAGGCCGACCACGGCATTCTCGAATTCGAGACCGATGCCGCCGGCGAGCGTCTGCACACGCGCATGGCCGAGGGCTATATCGCCATGCAGTTGGATTGGATCAAGCACGGCAAGCTCGACGGCGGGCGCTACGGACGCGCCCTGCCCTTGCCGGTTTCCCATTGAGCGCAGCCTGAGGGCATCACCGAACGAGGGCTCGCATCGATGGGTTGCATGGCGCCCGTGGCCGATCCGACGATGCCGCACTCGAAGAGCTTCGCCGCCACGGTGAAGGTCTGCTTCGGCCGTGGCTGCTCGGCGACTATCGCGACCGGCTCGTCGAGCCGGCCGCGGCGCCACCGATGCGCCGCAGGATCTGCCCGCCGTCGTCCTCGCTCACGGTCCAGCCCGGGTTTAGCTTCAACGTCCATCCCTCGCCCACCCACAGGCCATCGCTGTCGCGCAGCCGGCCCGCGCCCGGCAGGCGCGCCTGGCTCCAGGCCTCGTCGATCAAGGCACCGGCGTTCGCTTCGAGAATCCCCCACTGGTCGCTGACCCTCAGCGTCGGATAGACCGTGCCGTGCGGCGGTAGCGGAAACAGCGCACGCGGATCGAAGGAGATGTTCATCGCCACGAATGGTGCGCGCAGACCGGGCCGATCGATCAGCTTGGCGGTCCATTCGGCCGCCTGGCGCAGACGCGCGAGATCGCGGCCGATCTCATCCGCGCGCACGGCGTCGATGTCGTACCGCGCTCCGGCCTGCTTCGCGGCGCTCGCCGTGTCCTGCGTGACCACGACACCGGCTTTGCCCGCCAACAATTCGCCCAGGTCCGAATCGGGGGTCAAACCGGCACGCCAATCGCCGTAGCGATCCAACAGCAATCCGTAGGCCGGCCCGGAACGATAGGCGAAGCTGCGCACGAAGGAATCGTCGCCCTCGTGCTGGGCCAATTGCGCGGCGGCATAGGCCTCGGCTTCGGGACGGCCGGCGAGCCGCTGGCCGCTGTATTCGGCCAGGCCTTCGTTGAGTTCGAGCTGGTTCTCGAGTTCGCGCGCCTGCACGGTGGCGGCGCGGCGCAGGGCGCGGAACGCCAACGCATCGCTTATCGCGTGCTTCCTCGACCTGTCGTCGCTCGCCCCCAATGCCGCCGCCAAGGCGCGCCATTCCATGCGCAGGGCGATGCGCCCCTCCAAGCCGGCCAGATGCGCGGGCGTCGGCGAGCGCGCGGGCAAGCGCAGCCGATCCTGCGCGGCATGCCAGGATTCGTGCATCAGCAACTGGCGCCGCTCGAACGCATCCTCGGGCAAGGGCCACAGCACCATCGCCCATCGCTTGCCGTTCCAGTCCACCGCGGTATTGGCCACGTTGCGCTCTTTCGGCAGGGTGCCGACGAACACCTCGCCCTTCGCAGCGAAGCCGTCGACGGCCTGGCTCGCCACCGTCGAACGGGTGGAGGCATCGACTAGCAGCAAGGGCGCGCACAGCGGCTCGCCCCACAACTGGCCGGCATCGGCGCGACACGCGGCGTCGCGCTCGGCGATGTAGCGTGCCGCGACTTCGGGATCAGGCGCTTCGGCGGCCGCCGTCGCGGTAGCGACTGCAAGCAGGAACGACAGGCAAGAGCGACGCACGAACAAGTCCAAGGCGGGATCTCCGATGAGCGGTCGGCGAAAGACGGTCGGTAAAGGCTAGCCGAGCATCGAGTGGCCGATAACCGTCCTGCCATCGTCCCGGTTTCGCTTTCGAGAAAAAACACAGCCTAGCTGCCGATTCCCGATGGCCCTGGCCGCTGACCCGCGCAAACGGCGTTTATCTGGCAAACAGGGGCCAGGAAGGATCGATCCATGAACGGATTTTTCGCGAAGCTCGTGCTGTTGGCCGCACTTCCCTTGGCCGCCCAGGCCGGCACCTGCAGTCGCTTCGACGCCAAGAACAGCACCGCCTACGACCCGGCCGCGAAGAAGATTACGCTGCCGTGGCGCACCGACTATCCGGCCTCGGTTCCCAGCCATCCGCCTTACAGCTGGGAGTCGATCAGCTTCAAGACCAGTTGGAGGCGCTATACCGATGCGGTGCTCAAGGACGTCCGCGATTCGGGCATCAGCATCGACAGCGCCGGCAAGATCCGCATGCCGGCCGGTTCGCCCTGGTGGATCGCGCCCTGGATGGACTACGGTTCGAACGGGCGCGAACGCGTCAACGGCCTGACCAAGGAACGCAGCCCCGATCCGCTCGATCTTTCGCCGACCTCGCCGGGCGGTTTCGACGTGTGGGCGATCGGTTGGTACAACAGCGAAGGCGCGGTCGGGCTGGGCAAGGTATTCGCCGACCCTTGCGATCCGGTGCTGCCCGCGCGCGACGCTCCCGGGCTGAAATTTCCCGACAAGACCGTCTCGTTCAAGATGCTGTTCTCCAACGCCACCGGCCTGGATTATCTCGACGGCGCGCCCACGGTGCTCGCGAAGATCGACAAGAACAGCCGCGCCAAGCGCCTGAAGCTGCTGCAGGTCGACATCGCCATTCGCGACCCCGACGCGGACGAAACCGACTGGGTCATGGGCACCTTCATCTGGAAAGGCCCGGCCCGCGGCGACGGCTTTCTCGACAACCTGGTGCCGGTCGGCCTGATGTGGGGCAACGACCCGAACGTGCACGATGCGAATTGGGGCGCATGGGCGCCGATCAAGCAGAGCCGGATCAATAAAGACCTGGCCGGCGTGCTCTGGCAGGGCACGCCCGGTAGCTGGCTGCACCGGCCGTTCCCGGGCTTCCAGGGCCGCTTGAACGGGCCGGCCGACAACATGCGCTCGTCGTGCCTGTCCTGCCACGCCCTCGCCCAGTGGCCGCGCAACCCAACCCTGAGCATCGTGCCGACCTACCCGGTCGGCCCCAACGGCCCGCAACCGCCGCTGAGCGAAGCGGATATCGAGAAGAACGTCAGCGACTATTTCCGCAACACCCGCGGCGGCGACCTGGTCGATCCGACGTTCCCGGCGCGGCCGTTGGATTACTCGCTGCAACTCGAAGCCGGGCTGACCCGCATGTGCCAAGCCTGCAAAGAAGGCAAACTGCTCGGACCAACCCCCAAGCTGTGCAACGAGGCACCCACGCGCTATCGCGTCACCGCGCCGGCCTGCGACCTGCCTCTGCTGCGACGGGTCTTCATGAACCGCATCGAAGACGATCCGCCGCGGCAGTAAGCGTTGCATTCGAGCGCGGCGATCGCCATCGAGATCGCCGCGCTGCAGGACCGCATCAAGCGAGAACGAGATGCTCGGGCGCGAGTGCGGCAAGGAAACCCGGCGCATCGAAGGCTTCGCCCGCCGCGACCGTACCGGTGCGAGTGCGGCGGCCGTCGACGACCCGCTCCATCGCTTCGACGATCAACGGCGCGCTGACCGCATAGATGTCGCGGCCCTGCGCGCTGGCATGACGTTGCACCTCGCCTTTGCGCACCATCACCTCGACCAGGAACACCTGCGCCGAGCGTCCGCTGCTGTCGGCCGCGACCGGCGCCGGCGTGGTGGGATCGCGCACATCCTTGAGCGATACGAGATTCAAGAACGAATGCACTTCGCTCGAACGCAGATGCTTGGAGATCAGTACGATCTCGCTGAGCGGCACGCCGACCACCTCCTGGTTACCGAACGGCGCCTGGAACGTCCAGTCCCGCGTCGGCGCCGGATCGGCCACGAAATCCAGCGCGCCGTTCGAGACCACCACACGCCGCGCCTTGTTGCGCTCGCCGGTCACCCGGGTGCCGTTGGTGGGGTGCCAACTGTCCAAGCCGACCGCGATCAGGATCTCGTCCGCGCCGTCCCAATCGCCCATCGCACTGGTCGCCAACAGATCGGCCAGCCCGCCGTAGAACGCCATCGCCGGCACGATGACGATGCCGGCCGCCTTCGCCGCCTCGTCGTAGCGCTCGAACAAAGCCAATGCGGGCTGTTGCTCCGCCACCGTATCCAGGTAGTGCACCTTTGCACGCAACGCCGCCTCGACCACCGGCACCGCGGTATCGCTGAACGGCCCGGCGCAGTTGATCACCGCGACCGTGCCTGCGAGCGCCCGATCCAACGAAGCCGGGTCGTCGACCGAAGCGACGAAGCGATCGATCCCGGGGAAAGCGTCGTCGAGTGCGACCAAGCGCTCGGCGTCGCGGCCGCAGGCCACCGGCACCCAGCCACGCTCACGCAAACGCGCGATCACGAAACGGCCGGTATGGCCATAAGCGCCGAACACGGCGACGCGACGATTCTGGGTCGCCTGGGAATTCGGGGCTGCTGCTGGATTGATCGACATCGTGCGCTTCCGTGATGCCCGCGGATCGGGCACGCATAGGAAACCGCGAACCGGCACGACGGCGCTATCGAAATCTTTAGTTGCTCGGCCGGCGCTCGCATTACGCCGATGCGACACGCCCCCGAGCCGAGTACGCCTCAGGCGGGCTCAGGCGCCCTCTCCTGCCTGGGCGTAGACAGGACGCAGTCGCGCGAGCCTCTACTCGGCGGACGTCGCCGGCGGCCACACATAACAACCGCCGCCCGACGAGCGCATTGCCTGCGCAAATATCTCCGGCGGGAAGTGCCCCCGCTCGCACAAGGCACCAGAGAATTCCGCGCCGCCCTCGCCTTCGGTCAGTACGACGAAAGGATCGGTAGCGACGCTGGTGAAGAGGTAGAAGACGTCGCTGCTGCCGAAGCCCCCGTCTTCGAAGATGACGCGTTCGATCGTTGCCCACGGGAAGCCGGTATCGACCGGCGACGAACGCGGCGGATTTGCGCGGATCCGCACATCGACGTCGTCGAATTCCACCGCGAACCAATCCTTTATCTCCGGCGCAGGACCGCGAATGCCCTGGATGAAGAGGGCGATGCCGCCGGCTATGAAACAGGCCAGCAACACCGCCGTCAGCGACTTCGAACCGAGCTCTTGGCCGTCCCGCAGCGACCACAGCAACGCCGCCAGGGCGATGACGCCGCCGATCACGCAGACCACGGCCGTAGCGAACTGCGGCAACTGCAACATCACTCTGCGCAACGACCACGCCTTCATGTCGGTGGCTTTCACCAACTCGCCATGAAAATCGTTCCCATAAAGGCACACGGCCACCAGTCCCAACGGCAATCCGATCATCCAATAGCCGTTGCCCGTCGCGCCGGTCAGCAGCAGCGATAAAGGCACGACAGCCAATGCCGCACCGAACTTGTAGCCGGTCTTCATCCATTCCCCCATCGATGTCGCCGTCGCCCTTGCGCAGCAGCCATGACAGCGATGCGATCGACCGGGCACGCCAGCAAGCCGACTGCTGGCATGGATACTCGACGGGCGTCGGCCGCCGGTCAAGCCGTTCGCCCCGAGATCGAAATCGACCGGCACGCCCGTGCCAGATGCCGACCGATTACCCGGGGTCTGTCGGCACCTTCCGGATCAGCCGGCCGGCTTCGCCTCGCTCTTCGTTTGCGAAGGCCGATAAAACTCCGCGATCTGCGGGATGAAGCCTTCCGGGTTGGCGCCGACCAGGTTCGTCAACACCACGATGGCCAGTCGCCGGTCCGGATAGACCACGAAGGCGGCACGCGCACCGCCGATACCGGCCAACTGGCGGTCGGGCGACTTCGCCAGGACCGGCCAGCCGGCCGCCCAGGCGCCGTCGGCGCCGCTGTTCAATGGTTCCGGCGTCCACATGCCTTGGAGCTGGGCGCGATCGATCAGGCGCCCGTTCGACAGCGCGATGATCCAGCCCGCCACTTCATCGGCCGTGGTCTGGATGCCGCCGCCGGCCCAAAGGCCCTGCGGCATGTCGTAGAACCAGTGCGACAGACGCGGCTCGGCGTTCTCCGCATCGGTCTTGCGCGGGAAATAGCTGTACATGGTGGCGGCATTGGCGACCAGGTCGTAGCTGTCGCCGAAGGTCGACAGGCGCATGTCCGCGGCAGCGAACTGGCGCTCGGCGATGTAGCGCTCGTACGGCATTTTCGCCTGCCTGGCGATGATGCGCGCCAACAGACCATAATTGGTCTGGTTGTAGAGGAAGCGTTCGCCGGTGGTAGCGGCCATGGGCAGTTCCCTCACCGCCTTCCATGCTGCCGCCTCGGAGGAGCCTGCGACCAGACCGTTCTGGTCGACGATGTCCGGCAGCCCCGAGGTGTGGGCCAGGAGCTGGCGCACGCGGATGTTGCGCCACGCCACGGGCACGTCGTCGAGGTAACGCGACAGCGGTGCCGCGAGGTCGACCTGCCCTGCTTGCGCCAGTTGCATCATCGCCACGCCGGTGAACGACTTGGTGGCCGAGTTGATCGGAAACAGGGTCGTACGGGTCGCGGGCACGCGGTTCTCGACGTTGGCCAAACCATAACTCTCGGACAAGACCACCCGGCCGTCCTCGACCACCGCGATCTGCAAGCCCGGTATGCGCTTGTCCTTCATGGTCTGCCGAATCCATTGCCGGGTACGCTCGTTCGCTTGCTCCGAGGCGCTCGCGGCGGCGGCAAGGCCAGGAAGCGACAGCAGGGCAACGGCGAGGATCGTGGTGTAGCGCTTCTTTGCAGACAGCATGGAGGTTCCTGAGGCGAAGTCGCCGATGAAGTGATGGCTAACGGTGTGTCCTGCGGTGTCGCATCCAGCGGTGTCAGTCCAGAGGGCGTGGGATGCATCGCGCGGCCGCAAGGTTTAAGCCCGCAGCGAAAACCGGAATGGCGGCGCACGGCCGGCAGGAACCCGCCGAGCGCACCTGGATCTGTGCGCAAACCGCACAGTTGCTGTTCGCACAGACGCCTGGGCATTCGCCCGCAGATCTTCATCATGGCGCCTCCACCACAACGAGGCTCCCCGGATGCGAATTTCCTCTCTGATCGGATTTGCGACGCTCGGCATCGCCGGGCTCGGCGGTATCGACGCACAGGCGTCGAAACCCCAACCCCACCCGACCATCCGCGCCATGGCCGGGGCAGCGCCGGTGTCGGAACTGCAGGCCGGCAAGACCGCCCTGCTCGTCATCGATTTCCAGAACGAGTACTTCCCCGGCGGACGCATGCCGATCGCCGACGCCGATTCGGCGCTGCGCCAGACCCGTCGCCTGATCGATCTCGCCGATCGCCACCGCATCCGCGTGATCCATGTGCAGCACGTGCTGTCGGCGGGTGCGCCCCTGTTCGCCGAAGGCGGCAACACGGTGAAGTTCGTCGATGCGATGCAGCCGCGCCAGGGCGAGCTGGTGGTGCAGAAGGATGCGGTCAGCGTGTTCGCGGGCGCTTCCGCCGCCACGATCGAGAAGGCCTTGAAAGAGGCCGGCGCCGATACTTTGATCATCGCCGGCCTGCAGACCCACGCCTGCGTCGCCGGCGCCGCCCGCGACGCCGCCGCGCGTGGCTACCAGGTCATCGTCTCCTCCGACGCCACCGCCACCCGCGACCTCGACCTGCGCGACGGCAGCAGGGTCGGCGCCGCCCAGTTGCACGCATCGGCCCTGGCCGAGATCGAGGACACCTTCGGCGACGTGCTGAGCACCGATCAGATTCTCTCGTTACCGGTCCGCTGATACCCTTCGCCGGAGTGCTGACGACCGGAGTCGAGTGATGGATCAATTGTCGGCCATGCGCGCCTACCGAAGCATCATCGAATCCGGCAGTTTCACCAAGGCGGCCGAGCGCCTGGGCACCACCCACACCTCGGTCTCGCGCCAGCTGGGCCAGTTGGAAACCCAGCTCGGCGTGCGCCTGTTGAACCGCAACAGCCGCAACCTGACCGCCACCGAGGCCGGTGCGCAGTACTACCGCGACTGCGTCGACATCCTCGACCGGATCGACGCAGCCCGGCAGCGATTGAACACCGACCCCGAGCTGCCGTCCGGCGTGCTGCGGCTCAGCCTTCCGCATGCCATCGGCGCACTCGAGCTGGCGCAGTGGCTGCCCGGCTTCATGCAGCGCCATCCCAAGATCGACCTCGACCTGTCCTGCGACGACCGCATGGTCGACCTGGTCAAGGGCGGCTTCGACATGGCCATCCGCATCTCCGGACCGCTGGCCGACAGCAGCCTGGGCTCACGCGAACTCGCGGTGTCCGAACGGGTGCTCGTGGCCGCGCCGCAGTACGTGGCGCATCGCGACCTGCCGCGCACGATCGATGACCTGCAGAGCCATCCCTTGCTGGCCTATGCCGCCGATGGCCCGGCTCTGCAATTGTCCTCGGACAGCGGCGAGGAAGCCGAGCTCAAGTTCGGCAGCCGGCTGCGCCTGGACTCGATCCTCGCCCTGCATGCGGCCGTCATGGCCGGCCAGGGCATCGCCGCGTTCACCTTCCTCACCGTCCGCGACGACCTCGCCGCCGGCCGCCTGCTGCGCGTATTGCCGCAACATCACGCCGGCCAACGCCACTACTTCGCGCTCTACCCTCATGCGCGCCAATTGACGCCGAAAGTCCGCGCGTTCACCGAATACATGCGGGCGCATTACGCGATGGCCCGGTAGGGTTTTACCGGAAAGTCGGCTTGATCTCGTTCTTCCCGGCAGGGTCGTACGCGAAGCAATCGACGCAGGGAGACGGCCTGCTGTGCCTGCGTTCTTAACATCGCTGGCGTAAGCTTCCGAGTGCGCCCTCTACCCGTTTCGGAGACCGTTATGGACAGGCAGCACGACCCGATCACCCGAGCCGAATTCGAAGCGCGCATCACCGCGCTCGAAGGCCAATGCGAGGTGTACCTGCGCTACATCAAGGCATTGTTGACCGCCCTCCCGGCAGAGCAGTACGAGCTCGACGTCATTGCAACCACGGTAAGGGAAATCAACCTGTCCGCGGAAGAACAGCCAGAACCGCTTCGAACTGCCATACAGGCCGCGAACCAACGAGTGAACGCGTTAGAACTGCCCCGGCGCCGCTCCGGCATCGCAGGCGGCATAGCGCGTTAGTCTCGTCACCGGCCCTGCCCGCCTTAGTGAAAAAACGCCGCCGGGTTCATCCGAACCCGACGCGCGATGCGGGGCTCAAGCCCCCTCATTCTTCGCCGGAAATCTTGGCCGGCAAGCGCATGCCCGGCGTCCAGCCGCTCTGCGCCAGCAACGCCTTCGGGTCGTCGAATTCGATGATGTTCTTGAGCGCGGCCTTGCGATCCTTCGATCCCAGGTAATAAGCCTTGGCGATCCGGTACCCCACCCAATACCCCAAGTCGTAGGGCTCGTCCGGACTGCGGTAGTTGGCGAACCAGGCGGACAAGTCGGTGCCGTCCATAATGCGTACGAAGGCGGACTCGATCTCGGCTTCCTTGCCGCGGGTCCACTCGGCGTGGCGCCCGTTGCCGACGTTGCCCGAGATCAGTTCGGCGACGAACTCGGCCCCGCCCTCGATCAGCGCGAAGCGCAGGGCGGTGGCATTCGGGTCGCCCGGCTCGAACTCGGTCGGCCCCGTCTGCTGGATGTGGGCGTACTCATGGGCGATGACGTGGACGAAGCGGTCTTCGGCGTCCGGGTTCATGAAATCGGCCGAGCACAAGGCTTCCAGACCGATGGTGAGGCCACCGTTATCCGCTATCCCCACTGGCCGTCCGCGGCCGACCACGACCGCCACCGGCGGGAATCGCGCCTCGGGATACAAGGTCGCAAGCTTGCCCAGCGCCGTTGCGACCCGCTGCTTCACCTCCGGCAACTTGACCAGACAGTCCTTCGCCTTCGCGTACACGGCCGGGTCCTTCGCCAGCCGGTCAGCGATGCTCTGCGCCGTCACCCGCCTGAGCCTGGCGAACTCGCTCAAGCTTCGTGTGCCCTTGGCGAGATAGTCCTTGTCGATCTGCTCCACCGTCGGCTGGCCGCCGGTGGCGTCGTACAACGCATAGAAGCGCGTGACGTCTTCCGTCAGGATTTCGGGCTCCGGCCTGGGCGCCGCGTGCACGAAGGCGGACGCTGCGAGCACGGAGAGGAAAACAGCGGAGCGCGGTAACTTGGGCACGATTTCGATCCTGGAGGCTTGCGCAGCCGGACATCGGCTGCCGAATGGACGAACCGACGCGCCCGAAGCTTTGCCGGGCGCGTCGATGCGTACATCACCTCATACCCAGGCGCCGGCCAAAAGTGACGACAGTCACCCCGCCTTTCGCACCACGATGGCTTGAATCCATCTGCTCGACGAACTAGCGGATGTCCTCCCAAACCGGCACGGAACAGGCGTCCGGCCCAGGCTCGGCCTGCGGCGGCCGCTGCGCCACCATCCAACCCCGGAACACGCCTGCCACCTCGACGCGCTTGGCGACGATGCACTCGCCCTCGGGCTTTGCCGGATGCGCCTCGGCTGCGAGGAAGAGCGGCCCGGAAGCATCGAACGGCGAGTGCAGCCGCTCTATGCTTCGAGTCTTGACGTTGTAGTAGCAACTCTGGCGCTTGCCGCTGATATCGACGGTCGTCATTCCGACCCCGTCCAAATGCGCGTGCCATATGCTCTCGATCATCGGCACGAATTTTTCCGATGCGTGCGCATCCAGACAGGCCTTGACCGCGGCGGCTCCGGCCTTTCCTCCAAGCATTTCCTCGATCCTGCCGACACGCTCATCGGTCTTGGCCGCGGGCAGCTCGGCCGAGTTCGCGGCGAGCGCCGACACAGCGATAGCCACCGCCGCCGCGGATTTTTTCAGGTCATGCATTCGGTGTTCCCGTCCCGCTCAATGGAAAAACAATGCGCCCAAGATAGCTCCGTAGCCTGAGCACGGCACGCGATCACTCTTGCGCCAGCTTCGTCAACAACCGGCGGCCCTGCCCGAGCAACTGCGGCTCGTTGTTGGCGAACGCATCCACGCCGAGCCCGGCCGTGTCGTCGTCCTTGTGCCAAGGGGCTTGCTGATGGGGACCTGGGACATAGACCTCCCACTGCCCGTATTTAACGGACTTCTGGCCCAGTTGGACATATTCGACGGGAACGCGAGCCGTCCACGGACCGGCTTCTGCATCGTTCTTCGGCAGCTCGAACTTCCAGCGCTTGGCCGCGCTTACCGCCGAACGCGCGAACTCCTTGCGAAGCCTCTGCATTTCCTTTTCTTCGGCAACCACGCTCAAGTTGACCTGCTCGGCGAACACCTCTTGCGCATCACCCGCCTCGCCGACCCGCACCAGCACGTACACCGTACCCGCGGCATTCGTGCCTTCCAACGCGCTCGGATAGCTCGGCGGAGGAAGCGATCGCGCCTTCAAGACAGTGCCCGGGTCGGGATCGGCGAAATTCGCGCTCCGCATCGTCAACTGATAATTACCGTCGGCCTGTTTGCGGCCGACGACACGAACCGACATATTCAACGCCTCGACTGCCTCCTTGCCGGCTGCGGCCGGCTCGAACCGCCAATGCGGCACGGTGTGCTGGACCAGTTCAACGACGCCTTTCGGCAGCCCGCTCGGCTTATCCACATCCAGGCCTTCGACACTGCCATCGGCCTTGATGCGGACCTTGCCGGTGACGACCATGCTCATCTCCGAGCGCGCACGCACTTCGTCGACTGCCCTTTTCCCCGCGACCGTGGCGCCGCTCAAGGTAAACAGCGTCACAGCTACAACGGCTGCAAATTTCATTCGATAGCTCCTGGGCCATTTCCAAATCGATGCCTGCGACGCAGCGCATCGACAGACCCGGCACGGCCGAGCCTGCCCGGAGGTTACGAATACAGCGGTGAATCGGCTGCAACACAATCACACTTGTGCGGAGGGCGCGAAATCGACTGCGGAATGTGCTCCGTGCGCAAAACAACACAACACGATGTTTATCGGAGAATCCAGCCCCCCTTCATCGGCTGTAAAATGAACCATCGCCCCAGCAGGAACGAGACACTGCATGGACCGCACTACGCCCCCTGTTCCGCAGCGCCTGCGCGACATGCTCAAGGACTATCCGGACCTGATAGAAGCACTCGCCAGCACGCTTAAAGCCGCGACGACCAATTCCCGTGGCAATCCGCCGTTCGAAATGGCGCTCTGGGCACTGGAGGACATGCTCAGCCGGTTTATCAGCGACGCCCGTGATGAGCTTGAGGCGGCCGAAGCCAGTGGCGATGCGCAGGCCATCCAGCGTGCCGGCGCGAAACTGAACCTGATGTTCCGCGCCCGCTCGCCCAGCATTGGCTTGGGCGATCTCGACGAGCTGAGGGCGCATTTCGATAGCGCGCAGAAATCACCGAAAACCTCGGCAAGCTGACTTACCCAGTCCCCTGCATCAATGGGCCCGCTCCAATCCAGTGCTTGCCACGGACCCGAGGTAGAGCCATGACCAAGACGACAATCGAGCAGGACTGGCTGGAGTGCCTCGATTTATGCGCTGCTTCCGGCCGCATGGAGGAGTACCTCCGTAATCTTCGCCTGCCCAAATACGCTCCGTCGGAAGCGATCCAGGCCGGAAGAAAATTCGCGAGCACGCATAGAGACGGTTATAGCGTCCTCATCGAACGTCTTGCCCAAGGCAACGATCACGAAAAGCTCTGCGCATTCGAGTGTCTTGAATACATGTGCTGTGACTTCGATATCGGCTCAGTTCCGCAGGAACTCTTCGATATCTCCGAGCCGCTTCCCCCATCATCTTTGAGGAACTGGCAGGCGACGGCAATGCCGAGGGATTCTCAGGCGCCACTATCGGAGATTGGTTTCGTTATATGTTCCAGAAGCCCCTTCTTTGATGGCAGCATCGCTGATCAAGAGGAAGCAATCTGATCTGCGCAGAAGTGAACTTGACCCCATTTGCACTGGTCGGATTACGGCCGTTGGTCTCGGCGACCGCTATAAGAAGACTCAAATCTACGATTCTGCCGACTGCTACACACTAGAAGACGAGTATCAGGGCTATGAAGAAGACAATAACGAGCCTTAAGCAAGCCCGCCCATCACAGCAAAGCGCGCCAGACTCATTTCACAGAAAGACCAGCCGCCCGTCCCTTAATACCATCGGCTTATTTTATTTGTTACCGCCACTCTCTGTAGGGAACACCCGTGTTTATCACATGATTTGCAAGGCGCTTACTAGAGAGGAACTGAGCCAGAACCGACATGGATAAATTCTGATGCTCTGACGGCCCGAGACAAACCCTTTCAAAGATCGGGTTGACCTCCGGAAAAGCTAATTCAATAGAAGGAACCAACATAGATGCGCCCTCGCGGTAGAAAATTGCGCTATCTGTGTGCCTGCAAAAATAATCAGATATAAGTCGCCACTCTTGCTCTTCCGAGAATGCTGGATTCTTTATGATGCAAAGCGCCCGCAGGAAGTCTCGGCGATACTTTTCCAAGAAGTGAAAATATTTCTGCGAAGAATGATCGCAAGAAACATCAACCTCCCCCGTGGTCAAGTTTTTTCGAAACGTTTCGATGATCTTTTCGATGAGGCTCTGCGCCAACTCCTCGTGCTCATGTGCCTGGTAAATGCACTTAGCAAGAACGCAATTAGAACCATCTGCGAGTAGTTTGATGATCTCGGGAGAAAATCCCAAGCTCACACCCTTTCCATGAGGCGTGTAACTTCGCCACTGACTTAACAAGCTCTCTTGCTCTGAGAGCGAGAAGACAAAAATATTGTAGTGATTCTGCTTGAAGCTTTCGATCCACAAGCGAAGCTGACGTAAGAATTCCACTTCAATGACATCACTAGACTGATCAATGAGCAAACAAATCCGGCCCCTCAGAACCTCGCATGCGTGCAGCACTTCACGAGAGTCATTAAGGTAGTACACGTTACTAGCCCACACGCACTTCGTTCTAGCCATACCTAGGAGAGAGCCGACACCCGTGTAGTGGAAGAGTACGCGCGGAGCTTGGTGATAGTAGAAATCATTAATCGATCGCATCAGCCCCACCTGCTCCAAGTTTTATTTCAACCAGTCAAGATGCTGCCACCGCCCAAGTCTCGTAGTTTCACGAGCATCAGATCATTGCAGTAGAGGCCTCAAGCACGTGTCAGATGCCCTTTGGAAAGAAGTAATTGCCCATTTCATAATGGCTAGACATCTGACAGCAACTGTGGCCATGTCCTTATGACTGCATTCATTTCGTTTACGTGAAATTGGAGTGCCAGCGGCCACTCAGCTTCGCAGAAGCCCAGTCAGATCAATCTTTATGAAATACGGGTGGCGGAGAGAGTGGGATTCGAACCCACGGAAGGTTTAACCCTTCGGCGGTTTTCAAGACCGCTGCCTTAAACCACTCGGCCATCTCTCCGTTGAGGTCTTGCGGCGACGGTCCTTCGATCCGTCGCGGGCGGTTCCTTGCGAACCGCCCTGGGCGCCCGGTCTTGTACCGGGCGCTGGGCATTCTCTCATGTCTGCGGGAGGGCGGTTCCTTGCGAACCGCCCTGGGCGCCCGGTCTTGTACCGGGCGCGGGGCATTCTCTCATGTCTGCGGGGCGGAAATCTCCAGCGTGCAGGCCCTTCCCTGGCTCGCCCCTCCCGGGATACGGAACTGGTCAGCCTCCAGGTCGCCATGGGCAAGCCCGTAGACTCGATCGAGGCGCATTTCTCCCGGTTTAGACGGTCCTCGGGGCCCCAGCCGCCATGAAGCACGGAGTCCAACAGGTTCATGAGCGCTGGCTGCCCTAGCCAGCCGCATCGTCGCTACCCCATTCTTGGTCCTCCGACCCTCTCAACTGGGGGTGTGAGGCTAGCGGACGCCAGGCTAATCGCATCTCAGCCACCTGACCTCATCTTCTTCGCTGCCCCTAGCCGGTCCTCCCGAAAGAGTGGAAGCCTCATCGAAAGCTTGGGTAATCCCGCCGGAGTCGCTCCTCAACCTCAATAGCCAGCGGATGCGGCACGGCGGGCTCCAACTCGCTGATGAGCGCCCACGGCTGGTCGATAAGCGGGTGCCCAGTCTCGATATACGGCAGCCCGCGCCTCCGACGAAGCGACTGCACGGCCAATAGTTCGCCTGGATACACGCAGTCGAATGACTTCTCGAATTCATAAGTCATCTTGTTCGTGCCTTCGCGGCTACGACTGATATGGAAGTCGGCAGCCCGCTGCATAGCGCTGCGAAAGGCATCGGCATTCTCCGTACGCCAAGTATCCAGAAGTCCTCGGTATTCCGGTATCAATGGAACGTACCGCCCAAAGCTTGTGTCGAGGCCGAAGGCTTCTGCCAATAGAGAAATCAGAAATGCATCGTTCGTACCCCTGCGCCATCCGTCCTTCTGGGAAGGATTGACCCGGAGGTCTTTTTCGCCCACATCGACCAGCAGTCGGGCGCAAACCTCTGCAAGATCCCAATCTCCTAACATCACCGCGCTTGCCGCTTTCATGCTGCTCCAGAAAGCCAGGACCGGTTGATGCGAATGGGGCAGCGACAAGCTGGCTTCGGCCCGGAAATCCAGCGCCCTGAAGAAAACCGCCCGAGACATTGCCTGCGACAAGACCTGTTTGTCGTCGATCGCCGCCTTCGTGCAACACTGCATCGAATAGACGTGGGAAATTCTGTAAAGCGCGCTGATCGCCCCGCGAGGCGGCCCTGGCTTCTCAAGCTCGACCTTCAACGCGTTCAGCAGCTCATCGAGCAAGTTCCGCTTGACCATGTTGGTCTGCCACCAGAGCTCCGCGTCCTTGAAGACCTTTCCAAGAGACGGGTGCCAGCCAGGCATCGGCGGATTCTTTACGGATTTAGTTGCCATCAAATGGTCCTAGGGCCGCCGCGGCTCGGATCGTCCGGCCCGCGTTGTTGTGCTTCTTGCTGGGCAAGAGCTTGCTGTTGATTGATCTGCTCGACTTGCACGAAATTCTTCTCGGCGGGCTCCTGAATGGCTTGCTGAGCGCTTACCCGGTTCTCGAAATGCGGCCCTCGATCGCCATGCGGCGAGTAGACCGCGAACACCGTAACTTCGCCAGTAGCAGGGGCCGTTACGATAGCGACGCTATCGACGTGTTTCGCAACAGGGTCGGCAACATGCGCGCGTAGGAGCGCGGCAGAAATGCTAGTACTTTGCTGCTCGTCCCACCGCCCATCTGCGGCAATCGCCTTGTATATCTCCTGAAAATCAGCACTGGCCCTCAAATGATCGAAGCCGGGCGACAGCTCGGCGCGCTTGTCGGGTCTGACCCACGGATCGGAAACATGACTGTCAATGCGCAGCTTATGCGAGCCCGGTTCGTTGCTTATATTGATGCGGACCCATGACGCTTCTGCGTTGAAAAGCTTCGTCTCGGGGTCGAAGGCTTCCGCCATGATTTTATCCGCGATATCGGGTAGACCATGAATCGTCCGATGCTCGGCCCATTGCCCTCGCCCATCTATGGCTCTTTGCAGTCTTACCCTGATGAATTCGCCCGGGTCGTCGATGTTCTGCGCGCTTGCCTTACCCTGGACGGACGTCTTTACCTCAAAGAACTCAAGTCTATCGGTATCCGGATGCCGCCCAACGATGTCGATGCCCTGCCCGGATTTGTTCTTGATCGACACGATATCGGTGTAGCCGAGCTCCACCATCTTGTGCGTCTGTATGGCTTCGCCGATGTCGCCAATATGCTTCCGGCTGAGCGTAGTGAGATCGACGCCCTTGAGGCTGTGGTCCAACGCCTCCTGAAACTTGATCTTCCCCTCGAAAACCGTCTTGTCGAGCTTGGCGACCTCGCCCAGCTCCCTCGGGGTGAGTTGGCCGCTGCGCAGCAGCCCCTCGACGTTATCGGTCTGGTGCGCGGCCCGTATCAGCTGCTCGAGGTTGCCCTGATCCCGTGCCCGCTCGACCAGGCCCTCGATCATTCCGCTGGCACCGCGGCCGGCCATGCCGCCTTGCTTCAGGTCACGATTGGCCTCGGCGAGCGTCTCGCCCAGTTCCCTGACCTGCTCCCCTGTGCGCGCGATCCTGCCGGCGTCCTCAGTCAGCGTACGAGCGCCCTTGCCTAGTTCGTCGGCCTTGCCGAGCACCTGGATGTCGTGCGGGACGACGCGCACCACCTCGCCGAGCTTCGTCAGCTCGACCGCATGCTCGGGTACTACCGCGTCGATCGCATGGACCGCCTTGCCGAACTTGCCCAGCTTGGTGACCGGAACGAAGCTGGCGACGAGTTCGACACCGATGACGCCGGCGGCACCCCCAAGGTACTCCGCCTCCTTGCCGCGGGCCTGGGCTTCCTTGAGGCCTTTGTCCCACTTCTCCATCGCATCGGAGGCGGCGCGCTGCGCGTCCGTTTTCGGCTTGCTCGGGTCGTCGATGACATCGGCCGCGTACATCGTGGCCATGCCGACGACCATCTTCCGATAGCTCGGGTCGCTCACCATGCGATCCGCCATCCGGGCCAGATCGACGAAATCCCCAAGCGTGTCCGCCGTATGCGTTATCGCCCCGCGAGCGAAGCCCGTTTGTGCCTGCGTGCCGGTCAGAACGTACGAAGCGGCATTGGCCGCGGCCTGCTCCGTCGCCGATCTCTGCGGGTCGTTGGCGATGCCTTTGAGGCGCTGTTGGCCGTTGGCGAGCAGGTCGCTGAGGGCTTGGTCGGCCTCTTTGAATCGCTTGGCGGCCTCATCGCGCACGGCCGCGGTGGCCTCGGCGAGCCGTTCTCCCTGCCTTTCCACGAAGGTGTCGGTGATGTTGGCCGCGTCGAGGGCTTCGGCGAACCTCCGCTTCTCGGCGGGTGTGTCGAGTTTCTTCTCGATCGCGTCGAGAAAGCTGTCCCGGTTCGCTCTCAGCGCCGGGCTGCGTTGCAAGTCGTTGACTAGCGCTGCGGCATCTACACCACCGACCCGTTGATTCCTTAGTACTAAACGCTGCGCCTCGAAGTCGAGCGGGTTCGGGCGGCCTTCGGCGTCTGTTGCAGCCAGCAGCGCAGCGATATCGCGGGTGTCCACCCGTTGGGAAGTAGCCATTGAATATCCTTATTCAGTTGACGTGATACGGAGAACAGCTTATCCGCCGAGACGATCCAAAGCATCAAGGCGGTCCATCCGATGAACGTCATGAGCATGGTTTCCGTGCCATCGGGCCGTCTACATATGTGCTCTCAGCCTGAAGTGCGTGAACAACTCGGCAGGCAGACTGACAGCGCAACTTTCAGTTACGCAAAAGCGCTAATGGTCGAAATCGAACGGCACCTGGATGATTGGTTCGCCTGTTTGCAGCCAGCATGGCCATTGCATGGTTCAAGACTGCTGCCTTGAACCGGTCGGCCATCTCTCCACTAACGTCTTACTGCGACGGTCTTTGGAATCCGTCGCGGGCGGTTCCTTGCGAACCGCCTTGCGCGCCCGGTCTTGCGCCGGGCGCGTGGCACTCATTCACCCCGCCGGGGCGGAAATCTTCACCGACTTGTCGTGCTTCTTGTCGTGACGGGCGATGCCGTCGGGGCACGGGATGCCCTTGATGTCGCTGCACTGCAGGCGCGCGGACTCGACCAGGGACGGGGCCTTTTCGGCCAGGAAGTCGATGAACACGCGCACCGCCGGCAGCAGGCCGCGGCGCGAGGCGAACACAGCATGGAAGATGCCCTGCGGCAGGCGCCAGTTCGGCAGCACCACTTCCAGGTCGCCGCGGCGCACGGCTTCGGCGCAGACGGTCTCGGGCAGCAGGGTGATGCCGACGCCCTGCTCGGCCAGCGCCATCAGCATCGGGAAGTCGAAGCCCATCACCCGCGGCTTGAGTTCGACCCGGCGCACTTCGCCGTCGGGGCCGTGCAGTTCCCAGCGCTGGCGTGCGTCGTCTTCGCTGATGCTCAGGGTGACGTGGTCGGACAGTTCGTCGGGGTTGCTCGGGCGGCCCATGCGGGTCAGGTACTTCGGGCTGGCGACCAGCAGTTCCTGGATCTGGCCGAAGCTGCGCATCACCAGGCTGCCGTCGTCGTCGAGCTTGGAACGCACGCGCAGGGCCACGTCGACGCCTTCGTTGATGATGTCGACGCGGCGGTTGCTGACGTTCAACTGCACCCGCACCTGCGGGTATTTGGCGAGGAATTCGGGCAGCAGCTTGGGGATCTGCTGCTGGGCCAGGCCGACCGGCACGCTGACCCGGATCACGCCACGCGGCTCGGCGCTGAGGCGATCGACGACTTCGCGGGCGGCCTGGGCCTCGGCCAGCATCGATTGCGCATGGCGGTAGACGCTGTTGCCGACTTCGGTGACGGCGAAGCGGCGGGTGGAACGCTGCAGCAGGCGCACGCCCAGGTCGGTCTCGAGCTGACTGATGCGGCGGCTGAGGCGCGACTTCGGAATGCCCAGCGCGCGTTCGGCGGCGGCGAAGCCGGCGTGGTCGACGACCATCGCGAAGTAATACAGGTCGTTCAAATCGTGCATGACGATAGTTCCAATATTAGAACAATAAGTGACATTGAAGCATCTTTATCCCACCAAAGCAACGATACAGACTTTGCTCCAACGCGGCGACGCCCGCTTTACCGGCTCCGACCGAGCCACCGAGGTCCACCATGAAGCTGTTGCATATCGATTCGAGCGCCCTGGGCGCCAATTCCGTGACCCGTGAGCTTAGCGCGGCGGTGGCGGCGCGTTGGCAGGACGAGGTGCCGGGCCTGACGATCGACTACCGCGACCTGGATGCCGACCCGATCCCGCATCTTACCGGCCGTTCGCTGGCCAAGGCCGATCCGGCCGAAGCCGAGGAGTCAGAGCGCATCCTGCAACAATTCCTGGCGGCCGACGTGATTGTCCTTGGCGCTCCGATGTACAACTTCGGCATTCCTTCGACCCTGAAGGCCTGGGTCGACCGCATCGCGGTCGCCGGCAAGACCTTCCGCTACACCGAGAAGGGTCCGGAGGGTCTGGCGACCGGCAAGCGCGCGATCGTGGTCAGCGGCCGCGGCGGTTTCCACACCGATGCGCCGAGCGATTTCCAAGAGGCCTACCTGCGTCACGTACTCGCATTCATCGGCGTGACGAATGTCGAGTTCGTGCGAGCGGAAGGTGTGGCCTACTCACCTCAGCATCGTGCCGACGCGCTCGCTGCGGCGCACGCATCGATTCCATTGCCGTTGCGTCGGGCCGCGTAAGTCTTCGCGATCGAGTCTGCCCCGCCCAACCGTGTAGCTCCAAGTCCGACGCTTCCTCCCCCCGCGTCGGAATTAGCCGGGTCCTGACAGGCCCGGCTTTTTTCTTGCGCGATCGAAACGCAAGCAGCCCGGAAAGATCAGGGCGCGGCGGGAGTGGTGACGACGTCGCCGCGTGCCCGCACAACTAACCACCGACTCAAACAATGACTGACGCCCAACGCGACCAGCCCGCCGACCGGCATGGCGATGAACATCATCAGCCACGGCAGCCCCTGGAAGTCGCCGGTGAGGTAGGACGGGACGTACATGGTCAGCCAGAGTGCGCCGAACCCCACCGCGCTGCCGACGATCACGCCGACCGCGGCGCGCCCGGCCACACCCCAGCCCGACAGCGGCGCGGGGCGTTTGCGGTTGCGGCCGATCAACATCGCGTACTGCAGGACGAAGAAGCCGACGAAGGCCGGGCCGACCATCGTCGCGACGGTCAGGTAGTAGTCGAGTGCTTCCGTGTCGAGGGTCATGCGCTTGCCTTCCATGCGGCGCGATGGCCGGTCAGCTGAGGACTTCGACGCCGCCCATGTAGCGGCGCAGCGCCTCGGGCACGGTGATCGAGCCGTCGGCGTTCTGGTAGTTCTCCATCACCGCGATCATGGCGCGGCCGACGGCGACGCCGGAGCCGTTGAGGGTGTGGGCGAGTTCGGGCTTGCCGGTGGCCGGGTTGCGCCAGCGCGCCTGCATGCGGCGGGCCTGGAAGGCCTCGCAGTTCGAGCAGGAGGAAATCTCGCGGTAGGTGTTCTGGCTCGGCAGCCAGACTTCCAGGTCGTAGGTCTTGGTCGCGGCGAAACCCATGTCGCCGGTGCACAGCAGCATGCGCTTGTACGGCAGGCCGAGGGTTTCCAGCACGACTTCGGCGCAGCGGGTCATGCGCTCGTGTTCCTCGTAGCTTTCGTCCGGGCGCACGATGCTGACCAGTTCGACCTTCTCAAACTGGTGCTGGCGGATCATGCCGCGGGTGTCGCGGCCGTGGCTGCCGGCTTCGGCGCGGAAACACATCGAGTGCGCGGTCATGCGCAGCGGCATCGCCGCGTCTTCGACGATTTCGTCGCGGACGATGTTGGTCAGCGGCACTTCCGAGGTCGGGATGAGATAGCGCTTGCTCGCCGCCTCGCCCTCGCCGACCACGGTCGCGAACAGGTCGTCCTCGAACTTCGGCAACTGGCCGGTGCCGCGCATCGAGTCGGCGTTGACCAACAGGGGCACACTGGTTTCCTGGTAGCCGTGCTGCTCGGTGTGCAGGTCGATCATGAACTGGGCCAGGGCGCGGTGCAGACGCGCCAGGCCACCGCGCAGCACGGTGAAGCGGGCGCCGGACAGCTTGGCCGCGGTGTCGCCGTCGAGCCAGCCGTTGCGGGCACCGAGTTCGACGTGATCCTTGACCTCGAAGTCGAACGTACGCGGGGTGCCCCAACGATGGGTCTCGACGTTGTCGGTCTCGTCCTTGCCGGCCGGCACGGTGGCGTGCGGCAGGTTCGGGATGCCGAGCGCGATCGCTTCGATTTCGGCCTTGATCGTTTCCAGACGCGCTTCGCTGGCCTTGAGCTCGTCGCCGAACGCGGCGACCTCGGCCATCAACGGAGCGACGTCCTCGCCCTTGGCCTTGGCCTGGCCGATCGCCTTGGAGCGCGTGTTGCGCAGGTTCTGCAGCTCCTGGGTGCGCACCTGAATCTGCTTGCGCTCGCTTTCCAGCGATTCCAGCACGGCCGGGTCGAGGGCGTAGCCGCGCGTTTCGCGCAGGCGTGCGGCGAGTTCGGCGGGCTGTTGGCGCAGCAGGGTCGGATCGAGCATGGCGTAGCCGGTCGCAGTGGCAAGAAGAACCGCAGATTATCGCGTCACTCGGCGGTTTTCGCGAACCTTGCGCTTGCCGGAGACGGCGGATCGGCGCCGGATCGAGGACGCAATAGGGGGCGATCGGGGTCCGCGGAGGACGCTTTCGGGCATTTCGTTGCAGAATGCGGCCCAACGCATATTCGGACCGCCCATGTCGACCACGCCCCCCGCTCCGTCGCGCCGCTCCTTCGATTTCGCCGCCTGGCGCCCTTCGGGCAAGGCCTGGCTGTTGGTGTTGGGGGCCTTCGCCGTCGGCCTGGGGCTGTTCGCATGGGTGTGGTCGAGCAACCGCAATAACAGCGACGACTTCTACCGTGCCGACGGCGCGCTGCCGGCCGGCACCACGCCGCAGTACGCGCCCTTGCCGGCGCCGGCCGGGGCCGGCGGCGACGGTGTCGCCCCGTCTGCACAGCAAGCGCCGCAGGCCGCGGCGCCCGGCCAGGACGAAGAGCGCGCCGAGTTGGTCGAAAACCCGAACCCGCCGGCACCGCCGCAAACCATGCCGAGTGCGCCGCCGGCCGCGCCTGCCGCTTCCACCGCCGCGCAGACGCCGGCCACGCCGCTGCCCGGCAACCGCCCGCCGCAGTACCCGGCGCAGGCCCTGCGCCGCGGCGAAGGCGGCACGGTGCGGATCCGGGTGACGGTCGACGAACAGGGTTCGTCGGGCGATGTGCAGATCGTCGAAGGCAGCGGCTCGCGTTTGCTCGATCGCGCGGCGGTGTCCGCCGTGCGCCAGTGGCGCTTCCGCCCGGCGATGCGCAACGGCCGTCCGGTCGCCGATGCGGTGATCGTGCCGATCACCTTCAACGCTAACCAGTGATCGGCGTCTTGTAATCCGTGGCCTGCCTGTCGCTCGCCTGAATCTTCTTTACCTTCCGTTCACCGCTGGCTAACGACCGCGCTTGGAAGCTCGGCGCTCGGTCGCGCCCCCGGGACCGCAGAAAGGAGGCCAAAAATGAGCGTTGCATCACATCCATTGGACCCGAATAGCCACGATTTCGAGGCCACGCCGGCCCCCGAGGCCGATGCGATCGAAGTCGCACCGAGTTCCACCGGTCTGTGGTTGCTGCTGCTCCTGCTCGGTGCCACTTTCATGGGCTGGTACTACTACGGCAAGCGTCCGCCGGCGCCGCCGCCGGCCCCGGCGATGCCGCTGGTGATCGTCCCGCCGATCGAGCGCAACGCAGTCGCCGAAGCGACGCCCAGCATCGCGCGCAAGACCGCCGTTACAGCGGCCGCCGCCGAAACCTCGGCGAAACCGGTGACCGAAGCTACGGCGAAGATCGACCCGCCGCGTTCGACCGAGGCATTGCCCTTGGCCGCCGACAATGCCGCACCGCGCTACCCGGCCGGCGCCTTGCGCCGCGGCGAAGGCGGCACCGTGGTCCTGCGCGTCAACGTCGGCGCCGACGGCCTGCCCGAAGAAGTCGAGGTCGCGCGCCACAGCGGTTCGCGCGAACTCGACCGCGCCGCCCTGGTCGCGGTGCGCGATTGGCGCTTCCGCCCGGCGACCCGCGACGGCCGCGAAGTGGCCTCGGTGGTGGAGCAGCCGGTGGAGTTCAAGCCGCGTCAATGAACGTTCTGGCCGCAGGCCTAGATAGGCGGCCATGATGGCGAGAGCAGGCAATCGCGACACTCTCAATGAACATCGCGGCGGTAAGCCGAGATAAGCGGCCATGATGGCGAAAGCCGGCCATTACGCTATCGGTTGACTCTCAAGCATCGCCCACACACAAGAACGGCGGCCCAAGGCCGCCGTTTTAGTTGCCGATCAGTTCGTCTCGGCGCCCTACTCGGCCGGGCCGACCCGCATGCCCGCCTTCGCCGCCAAGGCCTCGAAGCCCGGGAACGAAGTCGCGACGTTGGCGACGTCGCCGATGCGCACTTCGCCGCTCGCCAGTTGCGCCGCGATGGCGAAGCTCATGGCGATGCGGTGATCGCCGTGGCTGTCGACTTCGCCGCCGTGCAAGGTGCCGCCTTCGATGATCGCGCCGTCCGGCGTCTCGACGATGTTCGCGCCGAGCGCGCGCAGGCCGGTGGCCATGGTCGCGATGCGGTCGGATTCCTTGACCCGCAGCTCGGCGGCGCCGCGGATCGTGGTGCGGCCCTTGGCGGTGGCCGCGGCGATGAACAAAGCCGGGAACTCGTCGATCATGTCCGGCACCAGCGCTTCCGGCACATCGACGCCGTGCAGCGGCGCATAGCGCACCCGCAGGTCGGCGACCGGTTCGCCGCCTTCGGCGCGCGGGTTTTCCTCGACGATGTCGGCGCCCATCAAGCGCAACGCCGCCAACAGGCCGGTGCGGCGCGGGTTCATGCCGACCGCTTCCAGGCGCAGTTCCGAACCCGGCACCACGCTCGCGGCGACCAGGAAGAACGCGGCCGAGGAGAAGTCGGCCGGCACGGCGATGCCGGTCGCGCGCAGCACGTGGCCGCCGCTCAGGCGCGCATACCCGGGCGAGAATTCGATCGGCCAGCCGAACGCGGCGAGCATGCGTTCGGTGTAGTCGCGGGTCGGGTGCGGTTCGTGCACCACGGTGTCGCCGTAGGCGTACAGGCCGGCCAACAATAGCGCCGACTTCACCTGCGCGCTGGCCACCGGCAAGGTGTATTCGATGCCCTGCAGCGAACGGCCGCCGCGGATGCGCAGCGGCGGCAGGCCGCCGTCTTCGGTGTCGATCTGCGCGCCCATCGCCGCAAGCGGCTCGGTGACGCGGCGCATCGGCCGCTTCGACAACGAGGCATCGCCGATCAGCACGCTGTCGAAGTCCTGCCCGGCCAGCACGCCGGCGAGCAGGCGCATGCCGGTGCCGGCGTTGCCGCAGTCCAGCGCTTCGGCGACGCCGCGCAGGCCGTGCATGCCGACGCCGTGGACGATGCGTTCGCTCGCGCTCGGCGTCTCGATGCGCACGCCCAGGCGCTCGAACACGCGCGCGGTGGCGCGGGTGTCCTCGCCTTCCAGAAAACCGGTGACGCGGGTGACGCCTTCGGCCAGCGCGCCGAGCATGACCGCCCGGTGCGAAACCGACTTGTCGCCCGGCACGCGCAGCGAACCGCGCAGGGGCGAACCCGATCCGGCCGTCCAGGCCGCTTGTTCTTCGATGAGCGCACTCATGTCAGCACTTGGTCCAATGCCGCCAGCAGGCGGCGGTTTTCGTCGGGCGAGCCGACACTGATCCGCAGGCAATCGGCGAGCCCGTAGCCGGCCATCGGCCGCAGGATCACGCCGCGCTCGACCAGGGCCGCTTCGATCTGCGCGGTGCGCGGACCGAACTCGACCAGGACGAAATTCGTCTGCGAGGGGAAGACGCGCAGGCCGCGCTGCTGCAAGGCCGCCGCCAGCGCGGCGCGCTGCTCGGCGTTGCGCGCGCAGGCCCAGTCCAGGTGCGCCTCGTCGGCGAGCGCCGCGACGCACGCGGCCAGGGCCGGGCCGTTGACGTTGAAGCTTTCGCGCAGCCGGTCCATGACCTGGACCAGGCCGGGCTGGGCGAGCAGATAACCGACCCGCAAGCCGGCCAGGCCATAGGCCTTGCTGAAGGTGCGGGTGATGGCGAGGTTGGGATAACGGCCGAGCAAAGACAGCGCGCTGGCATAGTCCGGCGCGTCGGCCATTTCGGCGTAGGCCTCGTCCATCACCACCAGCACGTCGGACGGCACGCGATCGAGGAAACCGATCATCGCCTCACGGCCAAACCAGGTGCCAGTGGGGTTGTTCGGATTGGCCACGTAGACCAGGCGCGTGGCCGGGCCGATCGCGGCCGCGATCGCATCGAGGTCGTGGCCGCAGGGCATCGCCGCGTCGCGCGGCAAAGCCTCGACGATGCGCATCGTCGCGCCGGCGGCCTGGGTCGCGAGCGCGAACACGGCGAAACCGTAACGCGAGAACACCACCTCGTCGCCGGGGCCGGCGAACACCTGCGCCAGTTGCATCAGCAATTCGTGCGAGCCGTTGCCGAGCTGGATCTGGGCGACGTCGACGCCGTGCTTCGCGGCCAGCGCGCGCTTGAGATCGGCGCCGAGCGGGTCGGGATAACGATGCAGCGCGTGCAGCGCATCGAGGATCGCCGCGCGCGCCTGCGGCGACGGGCCGTAGGGGTTTTCGTTGGAGCCCAGCTCGGCGAGGTTGGCCTCGCCGAAACGGCGCCGCAGCGCGACCAGGTCGTGCCCCGGGTCGTAGGCCTTCAGGCGCTGGATGCCGGCCTGCGCGCGCGCGGCGAACCAGGCTTCGTCATAGGCCGGTGTGTCCCTGCCTTCGCGACTGGCAGGCTCTTGCGCTTGCGTGGCCGGCGCGCTCATGCGATCGCCACCGGGTAGGAACCGAGCACCTTCACTTCGTGCGCCAGCTCTTCCAGTTCTTCCAGCGCTTCGCGCATCGCCGGCTCCTGCACGTGCCCGCCGATGTCGACGAAGAAGGCGTACTGCCAACGGCCGGTGTGGCCCGGACGCGACTCGATGCGGTTCATGCTCAGGCCGCGCTTGGCGAACGGCGACAGCACGTTATAGAGCGCGCCCGGCTGGTCCTTGATGAAGATCAGCAGCGAGGTACGGTCGTTGCCCGAAGGCGTGAACAGCTCGCGGCCGATCACCAAAAAGCGCGTGGTGTTGTCGGGCCGGTCTTCGATCGGCCCGGCCACCGTGCGCAGCCCGTACACGCTGCCGGCGCTGGCGCCGGCGATCGCAGCGGCGTCGTCGGCATTGCGCGCCCTGCGCGCAGCTTCGGCGTTGCTCGACACCGCGATCTTCTCGGCTTTCGGCAGGTACTCGCGCAACCAGGCCTTGCACTGGGCGAACGACTGCGGGTGCGAATAGACGCGCTCGATGTCCTCGATGCGGCCGCTGCGCGAGAGCAGATGCTGATGCACGCGCAGCTCGACTTCGCCGCTGATCTTGAGCTTGGAGGTCAGGAACATGTCGAGGGTCGACTGGATCGTGCCCTGGGTCGAGTTCTCGACCGGGACCACGCCGAAATCGGCGCTGCCGGCTTCGACTTCCTGGAACACTTCCTCGATGCTCGCCAGCGGCAGGCCGTGGATCGAATGGCCGAAGTGCTTGTACACCGCCTGCTGCGAATGCGTGCCTTCCGGGCCGAGGAAGCCGATCTTGAGCGGCTCCTGCTGGGCCAGGCAGGCCGACATGATTTCGCGGAACAGGCGCACCAGCACTTCGTCGTTGAGCGGACCGTCGTTGCGGTCGACCACCCGGCGCAGCACCTGGGCCTCGCGCTCGGGGCGGTAGTAATCGACCGCGGCGGCGAGCTTGCCCTTGGCCTTGCCGACCTGGTTGGCGAACTGCGCGCGCTCGCCGATCAGTTCTTGGATGTGCCGGTCGATGCCGTCGATGCGCTCGCGCAGCAGCGCCAGATCGGGACTGACCACGGCCGGTTCCGACCCGGCTTTCGCCTTGCCGGCGGGCTTCTTTTCGGTCGCGCCCTTGGCGGCGGCCGGTTTCTGCTTGCCGGGCTTGGCCGGCGGCTTGCTGTCTGCTTGCTTGGTCTTGCGTGACTTGTCGGTCATTGTCGTCTCGTCGCTACCGAAGGTGTTGCGATGCCGTCCCTGCTGGAACACGAAGCCTTCGGATCGCACGGCCCGGCCATCCGAGGCCGGGCGTTCGCAGCCGCGGCCGATGCCGATGCGGCATCGGCCAAGCGCGGCGGCTTACCCGTGCCGTTGCTGGAAGTCCTGCATGAAGGCCGCGAGCGCTTGCACGCCCTGCTCAGGCATCGCGTTGTAGATCGAGGCGCGCATGCCGCCCAGGGCGCGATGGCCCTTGAGCGAGATCAGGCCCGCGTCCTGCGCTTGCTTGAGGAAGGGCTTGTCGAGCGCTTCGTCCTTGAGGAAGAACGGCACGTTCATGCGCGAGCGCGCGGCGGGGGCGACTTCGTTGCGGTAGAAACCGCCGGAGTTATCGATCACGCCGTACAGCAGCTTGGACTTGCGGTCGTTGCGCTTGGCGAACTCTTCCACGCCGCCTTCGGCCAGCATCCACTTGAACACCAGGCCGGCCAGATACCAGTTCCAGGTCGGCGGCGTGTTGAGCATGGACTCGCCCTTGACGTGGGCGCGGTAGTCGAAGATCTCGGCGCGCGGCTGGCCGGCGCGTTCGAGCAGTTCGCGCTTGACGATGACCACGCTGACGCCGACCGGGCCGAGGTTCTTCTGCGCGCCGGCGTAGATCACCCCGAACTTCGACACGTCGAGCGGTTCGGAGACGATGCTGGAGCTGAAGTCGCCGATCAACGGAACGTCGCCGGTGTCCGGAATGTCGCGGAACTCGACGCCGTGGATGGTCTCGTTGGCGGTGTAGTGGACGTAGGCCGCGTCCTTGGACAGGGCCCAGGTGTCGCGCGCCGGGATGGTGCGGAAGCCGTCGGCCTCGCCGTTGGCGGCGATGTTGGCATTGACGTAGGGCTTGACCTGC
The DNA here is from genome assembly GCF_000731095.1 of Lysobacter antibioticus. Taxonomy (GTDB): domain Bacteria; phylum Pseudomonadota; class Gammaproteobacteria; order Xanthomonadales; family Xanthomonadaceae; genus Lysobacter; species Lysobacter antibioticus_B. The sequence continues at coordinate 94,402 of NZ_JMTZ01000022.1, forward strand.
TTGAGCGCGGTCTTGCCCCAGTGGCCGGTGACGACGTAGTCGACGGTCTGGCCCGGGTTGGCGAAGTTCAGCGCGATCAGCGCCTGCTGCGCGGTCGCACCGCCCTGCAGGAACAACACGGCGTAATCTTCGGGGATCGACATCAGCGCGCGCAGGTCGCGCTCGGCCTCGGCGGCGACCTGGATGAACTCCGGGCCGCGGTGGCTGAGTTCTACGATCGAGGCCCCGGCGTTGTTCCACTCCAGCAGTTCCGACTGCGCCTGCAGCAGGACCGGTTCGGGCAGGGTCGCGGGACCGGCACTAAAGTTGAAAGCGCGGGACATCGGAAACTCCGTAGTGGGGGTTGGCCCCTCAGTATGCCGCAGTGCAACACCGTGTGCGCCTCCGTTTCGCGCGCAACTTTTGCCCCGTTGGCTGCCTCTATCCTCATATCGGGTCCCGTATGTCTGGAGGACTCGGAACCCGCCCCGCCGGAGCCGTCTCATGTCGTTGCGCGATGCCCTCGCTATCCCCTCCTCTCAGATCACCGACGAGGCCGTCTACCGCGAACGCCGGCGCCTGCTGGCCGCCTTCGCCCTGACCCCGGCGCTGGGCCTGTCCGGCTGCGCCGAGGCCGAACCGCCGGCGCCGAGGTCGCTGCCGGCGGCGAGCCCGGAGCAGATGAAGGCCGGCTTCCGGACCGACGAGGTCCTGACCCGCTACGAGGACATCACCACCTACAACAACTTCTATGAGTTCGGCACCGGCAAGTCCGACCCGTCCCGGGCTCGCCGCAGTCTGCGCACCAGCCCTTGGACGGTCGCGGTCGGCGGCGCCTGCGCCAAGCCGGGCAAGCTGTCGCTGGAAGATCTGATCAAGGGCCTGACCCCGCAGGAACGGATCTACCGGCTGCGTTGCGTCGAGGGCTGGTCGATGGTGATCCCCTGGCTGGGGGTGCCGCTGGCCGACGTGCTCAAGCGCTTCGAGCCGACCTCGAAGGCCAAGTACGTCGCCTTCACTACCCTGGCCGACGAGAAACAGATGCCGGGCATCGCCTACCCCTGGATCAACTGGCCGTATCGCGAAGGCCTGCGCATCGACGAGGCGATGCACCCGCTGACCCTGCTCGCCACCGGTCTGTACGGCAAATCCCTGCCGCAACAGAACGGCGCGCCGTTGCGCCTGGTGGTGCCGTGGAAGTACGGCTTCAAGAGCATCAAGTCGATCATCGCCATCACCTTCGTCGAGCGCCGGCCACTGACGAGTTGGAACGACCTGCAGCCCAGCGAATATGGGTTCTTCTCCAATGTGAACCCGAGCGTCGACCACCCGCGCTGGAGCCAGAAGACCGAGCGCCGCATCGCCGGCACCGGCAGCAAGTTGTTCGTCGACCGCATCCCGACCCGCTTGTTCAACGGCTACGGCGATCAGGTCGCCAGCCTGTATGCCGGCATGAGCCTGCGGCTCTGGTTCTGAGATGGCGAAGGAATCCGCGTCGGTGGCGCGTTCGTCCGCCTCGTCTTCCGCTTCCGGGCGCCCGCCCGGGGTGGCATTGAAACGCCGGACTCCGGCTGGCGTGATCTGGGCCAAGGTCGCCGTGCACGCCTTGGCCTTGACCCCGGCGGCGATCCTGGCCTGGCAGATCCGCTCCGAAGTGCTGACCGGCAGCGGCGGGCTCGGCGCCGACCCGATCGCCGAGATCGAACATCGGTTGGGCCTGTGGGCGCTGCGTTTGCTGATGATCGCCTTGGCGGTCACGCCGCTGCGCCAGCTCAGCGGCCAGGCGGTGTTGCTGCGCTTCCGACGCCTGCTCGGCCTGTACGCCTTCTTCTACGCCAGCCTGCACCTGACCGCCTACCTGGTGCTCGACCTCAAGGGTTACTGGACGCAGATCTTCGAGGAAATCGCCAAACGGCCCTACATCACCGTCGGCTTTCTGGCGTGGCTGCTGCTGATCCCGCTCGCCGTCACCTCGACCCAGGGCATGATGCGGCGCCTCGGCCGGCGCTGGGGGCTGTTGCACCAACTCGTCTATGCGATCGCCGTATTGGCCGTCCTGCATTTCTGGTGGCTGGTGAAGTCGGACATCCGCGAGCCTTTGCTGTACGCCACGATCCTGAGCGTCCTGCTGGGCTGGCGGGTGTGGCGCAAGTTCGCCGAGGCGCGGCTGCGGCGCAAGGCCGCGGCGCAATAGGCGCGGCTGACACCGCTCTTACACGAAGCCGCGGCTCTTAGGGGTAGGAGCGGCGCAAGCCGCGACCGCGTGAAACAAACGGCGGCGCAGGCTACGGCAAAATCCACGCAATCGGACGCGGCCCCGGTCGCGGCTTATGACCGAAGGAAATCCCTATGGGACGCCGCTGCTACAGAAAGCCGTAATCCCCGTGGGACGCGGCGCCTATTCCGAGTGTCGCGGGGCTCAGCGCGTGCCGTACAGCAACAGCAGGCTCAGCAGGCCGGCCATGACCACGGCGGCGAGCAACAGCCAGGGCATGCGTCGCACCGAGGCCGGCAGGGCCGACGGCGGCTGCATGCGCTCTTCGTTCGAGGCCGCTTCCTGGGCCAACTGGGCCTGCAGGGCTTCGGCGGCGCTGAACTGGCGGGTCGGGGCTTCGATGACGAAACGGTGTTGGCCGTCGAGCAGCAACTGATCGCCGGGTTTGAGCAAGGCGTGCCGCACCGGCTGGCCGTTGACCACGCTGCCGTCGACCGAACCGACATCGCGCAGCACCACGCCATCGGCATGGGCTTCCAGGCGCGCATGGCGATCGGCGAAGGCCGGTTCGTTGATGCGGATGTCGCAATCGCCGGCGCGGCCGATCAGGCGCGGCTGCTCCAGGGTGTAGCAACGCCCGTGATGAATGCCGCCGACGCCGCGCACGACCATGCGCGAATCTGCCGGGATGTCGACCCCGAACGGCGGCGCGGGCTCGGGCTTGTCGTCGATCAGCAGCAGTTCGACGCCGTCGAGAAAGATCGCGTCGCCGGCGCGCAGCATCGCCACGCGTTTCACCGGGCGGCCATTGACGTGCAGGCCGCGCAGACCTTCGCGCACCTGCAGCCAGACGCCGCGACGGTCGACGCTGAGTTGCGCGATCGCCGCACCGGCGTCTTCGACCAGCACGGTGCGTCCGGCCGAATCGCGGCCGATCGCATGCACCCCGGGCTTGAGGGCCAGGTCGGCATGTTCGCGATTCGGGTATCGAAGTTTGAGGGCGCTCACTCCGCCGCAATCTAGCAGGTTGTCGAATCGCGTACATCCCGTCGTCGCGGACCGAGCCCAACGCTGCGGCGCGTTCGAACCGATACCCGGCGGCCGCGTCGCTTCGCCCGCTCGCAACACCGCGCTGCGGCGCAGTGCGCCCCAGGCTTGGATGCGCCGGTCCCTGCCCCCACAATACCGGCCTCCAGGGAGAACCCAGACCATGTCCAGCATCGATATCCGCCATCCGCATTCGCTCGCACCGGCCAAAGCCCGCAAAGCCGTCGAGGAAGTCGCGAAGAAGCTCGCCGAACGTTTCGATGTCGAATACGACTGGGTCGGCGATACCCTCAACTTCGTCCGCAGCGGCGTCGACGGCAAGATCTCGCTGCAGCCGAATCAGTTGCACGTGACCGCGCAACTCGGTTTCCTGCTCGGCGCCCTCAAGGGCCCGATCGAGTCGGAAATTCGCCGGGTGCTGGAAGAACGCTTCAAGTAAGCGGCGTCGCCCGCGGCGCAGCGGAACCGCTGCGCTTCAACGCCACGAACGGCTCGGTTCGCTCCAGCCTTGGCCGAGCTCGGGGATCGGCCCTACCCGTACCGATCCAGACACCAGGCCGCCCGCACTCGATCCGGCACCGGCTCAATCCAGTTCCGGCTCAATCCAATGCCGGATCACTCCAGGCGTGGAAAGGGATCGGCCTCGCCGGCGAACAGCCGCTCGGCGATGTCGCGCTCGTCCTGCTCGATCTCGGCGATGAACTCGCGCACGTCGCCGAGCCGGCCGAACGCTGCGAAACCGCGTTCGAGAAAGCCCTGCAGCTCCGACAAGCCCGCCGCCTTGGCCGGGCCGCGCGAGAGTTTGAGCAAAGTCAGGATGCCCGGCATCCGCACCGCCTGCCCCAGGCCCAGGCCGACCGCGGCGATCAGGTCGATCTGATGGCCGCGCAGCCGCGGCAAACCGCAGGCACGGTAGATCTGCGCGTACAGCGGGCCGTCGAGACGGCGCCGGCGCGGCGCCAGCGCTTGCAGGCGCTCGGCCATGCGCAGGTCGAAGGCGTGCGTCAGCAGGCCCAGCTCGATCGCATCGGCGACCGTGCTCAGCAACGAGCCCGGCAATAGCCGCTGCATCATCGGCAAGACCTTGGCGATGTCGGCGTCGCGACGGCTGAAGTCGCGGTCGTTGTAGACGTCGCTGAGGAAGAACTGCGCCGCCGGGCGCCGGCGCGGGTCGCGCAGGAAGCGGTCGAAGCTGGCTTCCAAGCGCCGTGCCTGCCACAACCGCAGTTCGGGCAGCCAGCGCAGCCGGTTGCGCGGTTCGCGCCCGGGGTCGTGCAGGGCCTGGTGGCGGGCCAGCAGACACCCCAGACGCTGGCTATGTTCGGTCGTCCTGGCCATCGCGACGATGATCGCGGCGCCGGCCGGCCTCCGCAAGCCGACCGGGGAGCCGGCACAGACCGGCTCATCAACCCGGTTCATCGACCCGACTCAGACTTTGGTCCCGGCCCCTGGTGCCCCGCCCGTCCTGGGCTACACTCGACCGAATTCCGTCCGGGCCGTGCTGCCTATCACATGCTGTCACTCCATTCCGCCCAGAACCGGGCGAGCCGCAAACGTTCGGCCCACGGCACCAATGCTTCCGCACCGAAGATCGGCTTAGCCATCGCCGGCGGCGGTCCGATCGGCGGCATGTACGAGCTCGGCGCCCTGCGCGCGCTCGACGAAGCGATCGAAGGCCTCGACCTCACCCGCCTGGACTGTTACGTCGGCGTCAGCAGCGGCGCTTTCCTCGCCGCCGGCCTGGCCAACCGCATGGACACCGCCGAGATGTGCCGGATCTTCGTCACCGGCGACAGCGCCGATGTCGAGTTCCGCCCGGAAACCTTCATGCGCCCGGCCTTCCTCGAGTACGTCAAGCGCGCGGCGAGCTTTCCGCGCCTGGCGACCGAGTGGTGGCGCGAGCTGCTGTTCTCGCCGCTGGAAGCGCGCTGGTCGGACCTGATCACCCGCTTCGGCGGCCTGATCCCGAACGGCCTGTTCGACAACACTCAGGTCGAGCTGTTCCTGCGCGAGGTCTTCACCCGCCGCGGCCGCAGCAACGACTTTCGCGAACTCGACGCCGAGCTGTACGTGGTCGCGGTCGACATCGACAGCGGCGACGCGGTCCGCTTCGGCGGCGACAACTGGAGCGATGTGCCGATCTCGCAGGCGGTCCAGGCCAGCGCCGCGCTGCCCGGGCTGTACCCGCCGGTGCAGATCCGTGGCCGCCATTTCGTCGACGGTGCGCTGCGCCGGACCATGCATGCCTCGGTGGTGCTCGACCGCGGCATCGACCTGCTGATCGGCATCAACCCGCTGGTGCCGTTCAACCACAACCAGGGCGTGCCGGTCGCCGAGGACAACAGCCTCGCCGCAGGCGGCCTGCCGGCGGTGCTGTCACAGACCTTCCGCACCCTGCTGCAGTCGCGCATGCAGGTCGGCCTGGCACGCTACGCCCAGCAATACCCGGACATCGACCAACTGGTGTTCGAGCCCAACGCCGAAGACCGCGAGTTGTTCTTCACCAACGCCTTCAGCTTCTCGGCGCGCCAGCGCATCTGCGAGATCGCCTACCGCAACACCCTGGCCGACCTACACCTGCGCGCCGACGTGCTTGCGCCGGTGCTGGCCGCGCACGGCCTGCGCCTGCGCCGCGACGTGATCGCCGACGCCCAGCGCTCGATCCTCGACGGCATCACACCGCCCAAGCGCGATACCGAGACCACCGCACGCTTGCGGCGTGCGCTCGACGACGTCGACCGGCTGGTGGCGCAACCGCGGCCACGGCGCCGCAGGACGGCGTCTGCAGCCAGAAGCGGGAAGTGAGCGAAGAGGAGTGAGAAACGAGTAAGAGCGAGCCTGCTTTCACTCGTTTCTCACTCCTCGTTCTCATTACTGGCCGCTCACTGTGGGTTGGTGTGATTACTCTAGACAGGGGGGCCATCTTGGGTGCACAGCGATAGCACTCATTACAGGACGTCCATGGCCGCCAAGTTCAAGAAGACCGCTAAGAAGACCCCCGGCAAGAGCAGCAGCGCCGGCAAGGGCAGCGCGCAGGAACAGGCCGAGCGCCTGTCCAAGACGCTCAGCGAATCCGCGCAGCAGATCTGGCTGGCCGGCGTCGGCGCGTTCGGTCGCGCCCAGGCCGAAGGCACCAAGCTGTTCGAAGGCCTGGTCAAGGAAGGCCTGAACCTCGAGCAGACCGCGCGCAAGTTCACCGGCGGCCAAGCCGGCGTGCTGCGCGACGCGGTCGAGTCCAAGGTCGGCCAGGCGCGCGAACGCGCGTCCGACACCTGGGACCGCCTCGAGAAGGTGTTCGAAGAGCGCGTCCAGCGTGCCCTGGTCAAGCTCGGCGTGCCGGGCCGCGACGACCTGACCGACCTCAGCGAGCGCGTCGAGTCCCTGACCCGCGAACTGCGTCGCCAGGGCGGCAGCGTCCCTAGCGCGCGCAAGAGCGCAGCCAAGGCACCGGCCAAGCCCGCCGCGAAGAAGGCCGCAGCCGCCAAGCCGAAGGCGCAGAAGTCGCCGGCGGCGAAGAAGGCCACGCGCAAGTCGATCGCGCGCCCGAAGCCGCCGGTCACACCGTAACCCAGCTTCAACTCCGGCTTCACCGCGCTGCGGGTCGTCCGCAGCGCGACGTTTAAGCCCGCCAGTCCGCGCTTCCGTATGCTCCCCTCCCCTTACGGTTTCGGACTGGCGGGCTTTCTTAATGCCTGCGACCGCCGCCGCCGGGTCGCGACGATGCCCTGCATCGAACGCCGCGCATCCGCCATGCCGTAGCGGATGGACTTCACGCTGACATCGAATCGTCGTTCTTGATGGAACGGCCGATAACGAACACGTCAATTTCGCGAACTACGTCTCAGTTCGTATAAGTGCTAGATGTCGCAGGCCGTATATCCTCAGCGTCTTTTATGGGCCTAGCGCTTCATGTCGAGTTTTTCCCTGTGGGCTGCTGCCGCCGTCGCACTGACGATCGGATTGGTGTCCACCGCCTATCTGTGGTCGTACCGCCGTCATCGCACTGAGGTAGCCACCGGTATCGCCGGCCTGGCCAAGATGCGCTGGCGCGAGTTCGCCCGCCTGATCGTCGAATCCCTGCGCGAACGCGGCTTCGAAGCCGAGTCGGTCGAGGAGTCCCTCGCCCGCGGCACCCAGGCCGAGCTGCGCTTGCTGCGCGCCGGCAAGCCATGGCTGCTGTCGTGCAAGCTCGGCGACGCCGACTATCGCGTGTCGGCGGCGACCGTGGCCGAACTGGCCGATGCGGTGCGCTTCAACGGCGCCGCGGGCGGGATGATGGTCACCACGGGGCGCTTCGACAGCAATTCCGAGCGCGTCGCCAACGGCCTGGACCTGTACAGCGGCGAGACGCTGTGGGAGCTGGTCGAACCGCAATTGCCGGCTTCGACCCGGCACGAGGTCATCGCCGCCGCGCAGAAGCGCAGCATCGGCACCATCGTCGGGGCCTGGGCCGCAGCGATCGTGCTGGGCCTGATCGCCGGCTTCGTCGTACCGCAGTTCGTTTCCAGCGAGCCCGACGCTGCGGCGCCCGCGCAGGCCACGCCGGTCGACCCGGCGGCTTCGCAAGAAGCGCCGTCCGACACCGCAGCGCCCGCCGCCGCATCTGCGCCGCCCGCAACGCCGCCTGCGGCCACGCCTGCACCGACGCCGGCCGCAACCGCACCGAACCCGGCGCCGGCCGCGCAGGCGCCGCCTGCGACCGCTCCGGCGGCTACCGCCGGCACGCGAGCGGCGAATCCGCCCACGGCCGTCCACCACACCGGCAACCCTCCGGCCGAACGCGCCCAGGTCATCCGCAGCATCTCCACCCTGGACGGCGTCGAACGCGCCCTGTGGTCGACGCCGTCGAACCTGCTGATCTACCGCCTGACCGACGCGCAGCAACAGGACATCGACCGGATCTGTTCGATCCTCGACGCCTATCCCGACCTGCGCTCCTCGCGCGTGCAGTTGCAACCGCCGCCGGGCAGCAAGGCACGCGTGCGCTTCTTCCAGTGCCGGGCCTATTGATCCGGGCTCGCCGAAGCGAACCGAGCGAACCCGAGCACAGCGCGCCGCGACGAACGGCGCGCTGTTTTCGTTTCACGCCTTGGTCGACCCCTCCCCTCTTGTAGGAGCGGCGTGAGCCGCGACCCGCAACCAGGCCCACGACGCGATCCCGAGGCCGCACCGGACCTCTGTCGCGGTTTACGCCGCTCCTACAGGAGGCCGCGGCCCGAGGCGCGCAAACGCATCGGGGCGGCCTGAGCCGCCCCGAATTCGCTGCTCGATGCGCGCCACCGACCGGCGCGCAACTCTTACCAGTGCACGCCGCGCATCAGCGCCGCGAACGCGATCTGTTCGCTGCTGGCGTGTTCGTCCTTGAGCCCCTTGCGGTCGCCCTTGGCTGCGGCCGAGTCGGGGAACAACTCGAACGCCGTGCTCATCACCACCTCGTAGGCCTTCGGCGCCAGTGCGTTGACCACCGAGGCGAAGATGCCCAGGCGGGTGGCGATGCGGGTCGGCCTCTCGATGATGCCCTTGACCACCAGGTCGGCGGCTTCGTCCGGGGTCAGGGTCGGCACGCTGTCGTACATCTTGGTCGGCGCGATCATCGGCGTCTTCACCAAGGGCATGTTGATGGTGGTGAAGCTGATGCCCTTGCCCGACAACTCGCCCTGGGCGCAGCGGCTGAACGCGTCCAGCGCCGCCTTCGAGGCGACATAGGCCGAGAACCGCGGCGAGCTGGCGAGCACGCCGATCGAACTGATGTTGATGATGTGGCCCTTGCGGCGCTCGGTCATCTTCGGCATGAAGCCCATGATCAGGCGCAGGCTGCCGAAGTAGTTGAGCTGCATGGTGCGTTCGAAGTCGTGGAAACGATCGTAGCTGAGCTCGATCGAACGCCGGATCGAACGGCCGGCGTTGTTGACCAGGATGTCGACGTGGCCATGCTCGTCCAGGATCTGCTTGACCAGGCGGTCGCAGTCGGCCATGTCGGCGAGGTCCGCGGTGTAGGCGAAGACCTTGCCGCCGGCGGCCTTCATCGCGTCGCGGGCCTTGAACAGCTCGTCTTCGCCGCGGGCGATGATCACCGTCACCGCGCCAGCCGCGGCCACCTTCTCCGCCGTCGCCAGGCCGATGCCCGAGGAACCGCCGGTGATCACCACGACCTTGTTGCGGACCTTGCCCTTGAGGGTGCGGTCGATGAACAGGTCCGGGTCGAGATGGCGCTCCCAGTAGTCCCACAAACGCCAGGCATAGGTGTCCAGGTTCGGCACCTTGATGCCGCTGCCGCGCAGCGCGCGCTCGGTCTCGCGGTTGTCGAAGCGGGTCGGATAGGTGATGAACTTCAGGGTTTCCTTGGGAATCTTGAAGTCGCGCAGCAACATGCCGATGAAACGCCGCACCGGCGGCAGGTTGCCGACCGCGCCGCGCACGCTGCTGGGCACGAAGGCGAACATGCGCGCGTCGATGCGCATGGTCATCTCCGGGGTGTGGCCGGCGCGGGCGAAGGTGTTGAGCACCTCGCCGACGCGCTGCGGCTCCGGATCGGTCAGGTGGAAGCAATGCCCGTCGAGCTTGGGCTTGTGCGCGATGTGGTCCATCGCATCGACCACGTAGTCGACCGGGATGATGTTGATCCGCCCGCCTTCGACGCCGAGCATCGGCATCCACGGCGGCAGCATCTCGCGCAGCTTCTTGAGGAAGGTGAAGAAGTAGTACGGCCCGTCGATCTTGTCCATTTCGCCGGTCTGGGAATGGCCGACGACCATGCCCGGGCGGTAGATGCGCCACTTGATGCGCTTCTCGGCCCGCACCAGGCCTTCGGAATCGTGCTTGGTGCGCAGGTAGGGATCGTCCAGGCCCTCGGCCTCGTCGAACATGTCTTCGCGGAACACGCCCGGGTACATGCCGGCGGCGGCGATCGAGCTGGTGTGGTGGAAGCAGCCGACGTTGAGCGCCGTGCCCAGGTCCAGCGCGTGCTGGGTGCCATCGATGTTGGCGGCGCGCTGCGCGGCCGGGCTGGCGGTCAGGTCGTAGATCGCGGCCAGGTGGAAGAAGTGCTTGATCTTGCCGTTGAGCGCGCGGATCTGCGCGGCGCTCAGGCCGCACTTGGCCTGGGTCATGTCGCCGGCGACCGGGATCACCCGCTTGAGGTCCCAGCCCATTTTTTTTGCGGTGGCGTCGAACTTTTTCTGCGAGTCCTTGCGCACCAGCACGTGGATCGTGCCCTTGCGTTTCAGCAGATTGCTGACGAGGAAGCGACCGATGAAACCCGTCGCGCCGGTGACGAAATAGCTCATACCCCTCTCCTGGATGGCCGATCGACCGCCAATGCGGCGGCATGACGCTACGGTGCCAGAGCCCGTGCCGCGGAACAATTCCTTTCCGTATTGACCGTCCCGGGCGTGCATGCTGTTATGCCGCTTCACCCTGGCGCCAGGAGAGGCTCGCCGTGTCCGATATCCAGTCCGCGTTCGAACAAGCCGCCAAAGACGTCCAATCGCTGACCGACCGCCCCGACAACGACACCCTGCTGCGCCTGTACGCGCTGTACAAGCAGGGCGCCGACGGCGACGTCAGCGGTCCCAAGCCCGGCTTCTTCGACTTCGTAGGCACCGCCAAGTACGAAGCCTGGGAAAAGCTCAAGGGCACCGCACAGGCCGACGCGCAGAAGAAGTACGTCGACCTGGTCAAGAAACTGCGCGGCTGACGCCGCGCCCGCCCGCCCCTGCACGGCACGCCCGATGGCGAAACAGACCCGTCAGCGCATCCTCGACACCGCGTTGACCATGTTCAACGCGCAGGGCGAGCCGAACGTCACCACCAACCACATCGCCGACGAGCTGGAGATCAGCCCGGGCAATCTGTACTACCACTTCCGCAACAAAGACGACATCATCGAGCAGCTGTTCGCGCGCTTCGAGGAGCGCATGGACGCCGCGTTGGCCGCGCCGCAAGGCCGCCTGCCCGGGCTCGAGGACATCTGGCTGCAACTGCACCTGGTGTTCGAGTGCATCTGGGACTACCGCTTCCTCTACCGCGACCTGGTCGAGATCCTCAGCCGCAACCGCCGCTTGCGCATGCGCTTCGCCCGCATCCTCAAGCGCGCCGATGAACAGGCCCACATGGTGATGCGCGGGCTGTCGCAGGCCGGGATCATGCGCGCGTCCGGCGACGAGCTCGCGGCTACGGCCACGAACGTGCTGGTCATCGCCACCTTCTGGCTCAACTACGCCGCCGCTCGCGGCGACAAGGACGAGCACGCGGCGATCCGCGACGGCATCGTCCAGGTGATGATGCTGTTGGCGCCGTTCCTGCGCGACGCCGAGCGCATGCATCTGAACACGCTGATCCGGGCCTATCTGGACTGAACCGGCGGGCCCTCGCCGGCGGCGCCAAACCCGAGTCCGAACCCCAACGCAGAAAGGGCGCCGTTAGGCGCCCTTTCCTGGTTCGTTCGAACCGACCCGCCGCCGTGGACGCGGCGAGCGGACCGATCAGGCCTTGCGGGCGCGACGCGCCGCCGGCTTGCGCGCCGCCACCCGGCGCGACTGCGGCTTCTTCGCCGCGGTTTTGCGGGCCTTGCGCTGGCCGCGCTTGGGCTTCTTCAGGCCCAGCTTGTCCAGCACCGGCGCCAGGCGCGCCTCGACCTCGGCGCTGAATTTGACGACCTTGGGCTCGACCTGATCGCGCACGTTCTCGATGCCGCCGCGCACGTTGCTGCGCGCGTCGTCGGCGAAATCGCGTACGCGCTGCTGCAGCGCATCGACACGGCCGATGCTGCGGCCCGCCGCGGCGATCGCTTCGCGACGCGCCAACACCACCAGGCCCAGGCCGGCCAGCCAGACATGGCGCAGCGTGGTTTCGCTCGCCGCCGGTTTCTTGCGTTTCACTGCTGCCATCGTTAGCTCCGCTGACCGCTCCGGATGAGCGGTTTCACCAGGCCACTGTGGCGGCGGAGCATCGAGCAATCACACTAGCCGCTTCAGCTTTCTGACGACGAAGCGCCGATACCTCGTCCCCTCTTGCCACAGCACGGCGACGGCGGGATGCTGCCTTCCCGACCTGTCGACAAGGACTGCAGATGGCTGCCAAATCCGCTTGGGCCAACTTTCCCCATGATGCCAAGGGCTACGCCTACGCCGGCGACGCCCTCAAGAAAGCCTGGCCCAAGCTGCACGCCGGCGATACCGAGCCCTTCCCCGACGCCAAGCGCGCCAGCGCGCTGATCGGCGCGGCCGGCAAGGCGGCCCCGAAGGGCCTCGACGCCGACGCACTCGCCGCCGCTCTGCAGGACGCCTGGCGCGCGTTCCATCGCGGCGACTTCAAGGCCGCCTTCGATGCCGGCCAGGCGCTCGGCCCGGTCGGCGCCAGCGTCGCGGTCAAGGCCATGGGCATCCACGCCACCTATCTGGTCGACGACGACACCGAAAAGCTGCAGCGCTTCGAGCAGGCCGCCAAGCTCGCCGAGACCGCGATCAAGGCCCTGCCCGAGGACGCCAACAGCCACTATCGCCACGCCTTCGCCCTGGGCCGCTACAGCCAGGGCCTGAGCATCGCCAAGGCGCTCAAGGCCGGCATCGCCGGCAAGGTCCGCAGCTCGCTGGAAACCGCGCTGGAGCTGTCGCCGAAACATGCCGAAGCGCATACCGCGATGGCCCTGTACCACGCCGAGATCATCAACAAGATCGGCGGCATGATCGGCGGCCTGACCTACGGCGCCAAGGCGGCCGAAGCCGAGAAGCACATCAAGGCCGCGGTCAAGCTGACCCCGGACTCGCCGATCGCCCACATCGAGTACGGCAATGTGCTGATGCTCCTGCACGGCGACAAGCAGGAAAACGCCGCTGCCGCGGCCTACGAGAAAGCCGCCAAGCTCAAGCCGCTGGACGCGATGGAAGCGCTGGATGCCGGCTATGCCAAGGAACAACTGGAGTAAGCGCGGGCCTGGGTTCGCAGGGCGCTCGCTCGCTCCCGTGGGCCTGGCGGAACGCCCGAGAGCCCGCCCCTGCGGCCGATTCATCGAGAGGCTTGCCTGTTCCGCGAGTCCCCCTGTAAACTTTGCGGCCCGATTCAACTCGGGCGGTTAGCTCAGCGGTAGAGCATCGCCTTCACACGGCGAGGGTCGCAGGTTCGAACCCTGCACCGCCCACCAGTTCCACGAAAAGGCCGGCGCAAGCCGGCTTTTTTCGTTTCCGGGCCGCCACCGCGGCACGACCAGGGCGCAGCCCCGGCCGCGCACCAGCGCGAGCGGCCTCGCGCGGCCCGCCCTGCCGATGCGCCGCACCGAAGCCTCCCGCGCCCGCGCGACCACCGAACCGTGAGGACCCGCCATGACCGACACCCACGCCGCCCCGACCCGCCTCTACCACAACCCGCGCTGCTCCAAATCGCGCGGCGCCCTGGAACTGCTGCAGGCTCGCGGCATCGAACCGACCCTCGTCGCCTACCTCGACACCCCGCCGAGCGTCGACGAACTGCGCGGCCTGCTGGCCCTGCTCGGCCTGCCGGCCCGCGACCTGCTGCGCAGCGGCGAAGACGAGTACCGCCAACTGGGCCTGGCCGACCCCGCGCTCGACGACGACCGCCTGCTCGCCGCCATGGCCGCCCACCCGCGCCTGATCGAACGCCCCATCTTCGTCCACGCCGCTCGCGCCGTGATCGGCCGCCCGCCGGAGCGTGTGCTGGAATTGCTGTGAGCGAAGACGCGGCGACAAGCCGTTGCCGTTGCCGTTGCCGTTGCCGTTGCAGTTGCAGTTGCAGTTGCAGTTGCCGCAAAGATTTTGCTGTTGCTGTGCGCCGACTCGCACTAGCGAAGGCAATCGAAGACCCGGAGGGCGGCGCGCAGGGATGCGCGCCG
>NZ_JMTZ01000023.1 GCF_000731095.1 Lysobacter antibioticus
TCAGGTAGTTCAGGTTGAAGGTCGCGGCCTCGTTGGCGTTGCCGCTCGACACCACCAGTCCGCCGGTCGGCGTCTGGACGCCATAGCCGACGACGCTTCCCGTGGGAGCGGTCGATTGGCCGGCGACTTTCAGCAGCAGCTTTTGTCCCGCGACCACAGGCAGGGTCATTCGCATGACTTGGCCGTGGCGTGGAATCGTCACGGTCTGCGGCTGGTCGAGGCTCAAGGTTCCGGAGAGTTCGCGGCTGAGGGTCGCGGTGGTGCTGAAGGGGTTGTAGCGGTCGGGGTCCTGCCAGTACGGCTCCAGGGCGACCAGATAACGGCCGGCCGCGAGGTCCTTCAGACGCATGCTGCAGGGACCTTGCATGACGCAGTAACCCTCGCGCGTGGGGCCGTCGGCCAGCGGAACCACGAAGATCCTGTAGTCGCCCGAAGAGCCGTCGAGCTGGAACTCGCTCAAGCCCAGGTCGAGGTATTCGCCCTGCGCCGCATCGAAGGTGAAATACAGCGACTGACCGTGAAGCTGAGTGGCGAAGTTGACCGGATCGCCGTCGGCGACGATATGGCCGCTTTCTCCGAGCACGAGTTCGATCTTGCCGCTCAACTGCATCGCCTTGGATGGATCGACGAACAGCATGTATTCGCCGGTCACCGCAAGCGCGTCCAGGTTGAAGGTGTAACCCTTTTGCGACCTGCCGGTGCGCTGACTGCCATCGGGCAGATACAAGGTGTAATCGACATCCCCGAACGCCGGCACGGTCGCGACATTGGAGATCGTCAGTGCCAGGTTCTGTCCGGCCACCGCATTGAAACGGTAGCGGCCATTGAGGCCCGGGCGGTTCAAGGAGATCGTGGTCGTGGCGTTCGCGCCCACGCTGCCTTCCAGGTCCGAGCTCAGTGTCGCGAGCAGCGAGCGGGCCGGCGGCGGTGGAGCGCTATCGGAAATCCGGACCGTGTAGATGCCCGCATCCAGGTTCTTGAAGTTCATGCTGCAGCCCGGCGGTGCGCACGACTGCGAATGCAGTTGAGTACCATCCGGCCGGTAAGCATTGAGCAAGGCCGCACGCGATGTCGAGCCGCTCAATTCCGAAATGCCGAGGCCCAGGTTGGCGCCCTGTTGCGCTTCGAAACTCAGGTGGATTTCCTGGCCCGCGGCCTGGGTCGACAGCGGCACGGAATCGCCGTCGACCGTCAATACACCGGTCTTGGGTGTGTGCAGGATCAGTTGCGCGCTGGCGGTTTCGCCTTCGGTGGGGTCGATTCTGATCGTATAGGCGCCTGCGGCGAGACCTGGCAGAAAGAGCGATTGGTCGGCATCGACCGAACGCTGCAGGATCAGGCTGCCATCGGGCTTGTAGACGCTGTAGGCGACGCTGCGGCCAACCGGCTGGGTCGCGTGTTGGTAAACGCCCAAGGCCACGTCCTGTGCCTGGGGCAGGTTGAAGCCGAGCAGGGCGTCCTGGCCAGGGCGGGTAATGGCAAGGGCGAATGGAGCTTCCCCGAGCAGCGACCCGGTGAGCTGGGTACTGGCGGTCGCGCGCAGGCTCAGTTTCTGCTGGCCCAGCGGTTCGACGACGATGCTGTAGTTGCCGCTGGCGAGATTCGTCAGGTTGAGGTCGCAACCGCCCAGCGAAAGGCTGCACTCTTCCGTATGCACGCTGGCGCCGCCGCTGGACAGGACATTGACCTTGACGCGGCCGTTGCCGAGGTCCGGGGCCGACAGTTCGCTGAAGCCGAGGCCGATATTGCCGGTCTGCGGGTTCGACATGCGGAAGTAGAAATTCTGTCCGGCGTTCTGTGCCGCGGCGTCGATGCTGTTGCCATCGAGCGCAAGGCTTTCATTGACGCCGTTCGCCAGCCACAGGTCCATCGACACCGTGGCACCGAGTTCGGTGTCGATCAACACCGAATAGCGTCCGGTCGCCGGCAGGCTGGGCAGATTGAGGGTAGCCGCCGGCGAGCGCGAGCTGTTGGTTTTCAAGGCGATTCCGTCGGGCCGGTACACGGTGATCGCGACCGCCCGGTTGGCCGGGGCGCTGAGCAACTGCGAATACGCCAGTGCCACGGTTTGCCCGGCGCTGGCATCGAACCACAGACGCGCATTCTGACCACGACGATCCAACGCGAACGGCGTCGGGGTCGAAGGCAGGGGACCTGTTTTGTCGTTGCTCAAGGTCGCGGTGACCGAGACCGGGGCCGTGGCCGAATACGAGCCGAGCCGGATGTTGTGCATGCCGGCCGCCAGGCCGCTGAGATTGAAGTCGCAACCACCGTTGGCGACGAAACAATTGCCCAGCGTGCTTTGGCTGCCATCGGGCTTGGTCAGCACTGCGATCGCCGGGTCTCCCGCTGGCGCACCGGTAAGGGCCAGGTTGCTGAAGCCCAAGCCCAGCTTGGTGCCCGCGGTGACGTAGAAATCGACCGCCGCCGATTTGCCTTCGGTCGGCGAGGCCAGGTCCATCGAATCGCCGTCGGCGACCAGCACGTCGCTGAAGCCCTGGGTCAGGGTGAGCTGGACGTTCGCGGTTTCGCCATAGAGCGGGTCGACCAGGACGGTGTAGCGTCCGGTGCTCGGCAGCACGAGGTTGATCGCGGCGGTCGCCGCGGAGATCACGCTGGTCTTGATGGCCGTGCCGGCCGGGTTGTAGACGACGTAGCTGATGTCGCGACCGGCCGGCAGCGTGGCTTGCCCGGCGATGCGCAGGCTGACTTGCTGATTGGCGCTGCCGTTGAACACCGGACGGCCGTTCTGGCCGCGATAGCTCAGGCTCAGCGGATAGGCGGCGCCGGGCTGAAGCAGCGTTCCCGCGTCGCGACTCAGCGTGGCCTTGAACTTGATCGTTGCGGTACTCGAGGTCGGACGCGCGCTCAATACATAGCTGCCCGTGCCGAGTTTGGCCAGGTTGAGCGCGCATCCCGCGTATTGAGCCGTGCAGTTGGTGCTGACCACGGTGCTGCCGCTGCGGGTGACTTTCACGGTCGCCGAGGTGCCTGCGCTCAAGTTCAGCTCGCTGACGCCCAGGCCGTAGTCGCCGGTTTGCGAGATCGTGAACGGCACGGTGATCTCTTGCCCCGGCGTCTGCGACTCGACGTCCACCGGGTTGCCGTCGGGTGCGAGCGTGCCGCTGACCGATGCCGTCGTCGAAGCGGCCGCCATGCGCGGTGCGGTCGCGGCGGAAGCTGCGGGGTGCGGCGATGGGCGCGGGCCGGCCGTCCCGGTTTCAAAATCGATCAGCGTCGTCGCCAGCGATTTGCCGTTGCGCGCGTGCACGCCGTCGACCAACAGCGAATACGCTGCGTTGGGTTGCATCGGTTGCCGCGGCGTCACGAACAGCAAGCGGCCGGCCTCGGCCGGAGTGACCTGGACGGCGGCGAAGCCGCGCGGGCCGAGCAGGGTGACGCTGGCGGCGTTCAATTCCGCCACGCGCAAGGGTTGGTCGAAGCGCAGCGACAGTCGCGAGTCCGGCGCAACACCCTGAGCCAGGTCCTGCGGGAAAGCCGCCATCAACTTGGGGGCCCGGCCGTTGTCGGTGGCCTGGGCAGAAGCTACGCCGGCGGCCTCGAAGCTCTGCCGAGCCGGGTCGTAGCGTTGATCCCGGGCGATAGGGCGGCCTTGGCCGTCGACGCCGCCGGAAAGACGCACACGGCCGTCGTTCTCGATCCGGCTGCGATGGCCGATGCGCGGCGGAGTCGAGAGCCCCTTCGGCACCGATACCGAAGCGCTGCGTTCGTCCCACAGCTCGGCCTGGGCGATGCCGACGCTGCCCGGGGTCCAACCGCCGGTGAGCAGCAGGCGGCCGTCGCTGAGTACGGTGGCGGCATGGCCGGCACGCGGCAGCAGCTTGAGCGGGCCGCTGCTGCTCAAGCTGCGCGATGCCGGGTCGAACCACAGACCGCCTTGATGTACATGACCCTTGCCGTCGACGCCGCCCCAGATCAATACCCGTCCGCTCGGCAGCAGGCTCAGGCTGGCCCAGCGGCGCGGCGAGGAAAGCGGCCAGCGACGCAGGGCTGCGCCGCCTTCGCGGTCCTCCATCAAGACCAATGCGGCGCCGCTGCGCTCAAGCACCAGCCAGCGGCCGTCCGGCAATTGCGCGCGGCCTTCGCGCGCATCGGCCGCCAAGCGGTGAGCGAGCGTTTGCGGCAGTGGCTCCGAAGCGGCCCCGGCGCTGCTCGACAGCAGGGCCGACGATCCCATCGTCAGGGTCAGGGCCAAGGCCGCTGCGCTCCAACGCCAATTCCTGCGAACTTCCTGTTGCTTGGGCCTCATGGCGGGTTCCTTGTGTAGAGACGTTTCGATGGAGGCGGGCAGCCACCTTGGCGATGACGCACGAGCGAACCGAGACGGAACACGGTCGGTCCGAATGCGTGCGTGCATGTCGCGGGTGCTCTCCCCAGAGCGACCCCGGAGAAAACGGGGCCTTGAACTAATGACGGATGGATGGCGGCCGGCATGGGTTCGGATGCCAAGCGAAGCTCGCTGTGCACCGACCGAGCGACGGGTCGCGCCGCTATTTAACCCGAAGCCCGGGCGCGACGGTAGACGGGTGAATGTGCTTCATCCTCGCCGTGGCGTTCAGTTTGAAACGCTTGCGTCGCAATGCCTGAGACCTTGTCTTGTCAAGCTGCAGGGCAGCACGGAGTCCTGCGTTTCTGTCATCAACTTGCATAGATCTTGAATCCAAGATCAGCAACCCGCGGCGCTTCTGCAAATCGCTAATTCCTTCTTCACCTTTTTTTATCGGGCCGATCGACACCATGCGCCGGCTTGCAGCAAATACAGCAAAGGCACTGATGAAAATGCGCGTAGACGTATTCGTGGTGGGTGAGGACGAGGGTTATGTGGTCGCACCTGCCGACAGCTGGTTGCCGCTGGACGAAATGAAGGCCCTCGGCGCCTTGCGCTTCGGTTGGACCATCGACACCTCGATGGCGATGCCGAAGCTGGACTGGCATACGATCGCCAAGGACATCGATGCGCGCGGCTACAGCATCGTCGCCTCGCACGACGTCGGCGGTCTGCTGGCCATCCCGCAGCAGAATCTGCGCGCGATCTATCCCGAACACCACCAGCCCTTCGCGGCCTGAGCTCTCGGCGCCGCGGGGTCTCCTGCGGGCGGTCTTCGGGCGCGTTCGGCGAAGCGAACGCTGGCTCGATCGATTCAGGTGGGGCGGCGAGGCTCCGGCGCCGTTTGGAGCGGCGCGCCTTTGGTTCTGTCGGCTCATCGATCCTCGGCGAAGCCGCGGACCGTGTCGCTTGCCTCGGCGGATCAATGAGTTGCGCGGCCAATCTCGCAGCATGCGACTGCGAGCGGCTACAGTGCGGCTTCGTGCCGCATCGTTGTCAATCGCCACCCATGTCGAATATGTCCAAATCGCCCGGCAAGTCCGCCGCCAAGGCCGCCCGCACCGCCTACGTCTGTTCGGAGTGCGGCGCCGACTACAACAAATGGCAGGGGCAGTGCGGCGAATGCGGCGGCTGGAACACCCTAAGCGAGTTCATCGTCGAACCGGCGGCCAAGGCCGGCGCGGGCGGCGGCGTGGCCGCCAGCCGCCGTTCGAGTTGGGCCGGACGCGTCGATGCGCCCGCGGTGACCGCCTTGAAGGACGTGCGCCATAGCGAGGAATCGCGGGTCAGCACCGGCATCGGCGAGTTCGACCGCGTTCTCGGCGGCGGCCTGGTGCACGGCGCGGTCGTGCTGGTCGGCGGCGACCCCGGCATCGGCAAGTCGACCCTGTTGCTGCAGGCGATCACGCGCATGGCCCAGACCCTGCCGGGTTTGTATGTCACCGGCGAAGAATCGCTGTCGCAAGTCGCCGGCCGGGCCGCGCGCCTCGGCCTGCCGCTCGACGGCGTGCATGCGCTGGCCGAGACCGGCGTGGAGCGCATTCTCGAACACGCCGCCGCGACCAAGCCGGCGCTGATCGTTGCCGACTCGGTGCAGACCCTGTGGACCGAACAACTCGGCGCTGCGCCGGGATCGGTCAGCCAGGTCCGCGAAAGCGCGGCACGCCTGGTGCGCTACGCCAAGGAAACCGGCACCGCGGTGTTCCTGGTCGGCCACGTGACCAAGGAGGGCGGCATCGCCGGCCCGCGCGTGCTCGAACACATGGTCGATGCGGTGCTGTATTTCGAAGGCGAGAGCGGCAGCCGTTTCCGCGTGCTGCGCGCATTCAAGAACCGCTTCGGCGCGGTCAACGAGCTCGGCGTGTTCGCGATGAGCGACAAGGGCCTGCGCGAAGTGCCGAACCCTTCGGCGATCTTCCTGTCGGGCAGCCGCAGCCCGCAGCCGGGCAGCTGCGTGATGGTGACGCGCGAAGGCACCCGGCCGCTGCTGGTCGAAGTGCAGGCCCTGGTCGATTCCTCGCCCTTGTCGAATCCGCGCCGGGTCGCGGTCGGCATGGAGCAGAACCGTCTGGCGATGCTGCTCGCTGTGCTGCATCGCCACGGCGGCATTTCGGTCGGCGACCAGGACGTGTTCGTCAACGTGGTCGGCGGCATCCGGGTGCAGGAAACCGCGGCCGACCTGCCGGTGCTGCTGGCGGTGCTGTCCTCGCTGCGCGATCAGCCCTTGGCCGAGCACACCGTCGCCTTCGGCGAAGTCGGCCTGTCCGGCGAGATCCGCCCGGTGCCGAACGGCGAGGACCGTCTCAAGGAAGCCGCGACCCACGGCTTCAAACGCGCCATCGTGGCCAAGGGCAACGCCCCGCGCGGCGGCCGCATCGGCGAGATGGAAGTGATCGCGGTCGAACGCTTGTCCGAGGCCTTGGACGCGGCGTGAGCGGCAGCGAGCGCGAACTCGGCAAACCCGGCGGGTTCGCCCGCTGGATTTCGATCGTCCTGCATCCGTTCGCGGTGTTCATCGCCTTGACGATGGTCAGCGTGCGGGTGCTCGCGCCGCAGGCGTTCTGGTCGGCGGTGTGCGGGGTCGCGGTGGCGGTGTCGGTGAGCTGGGCTTTCGTGGTCCAGCGTCGCCGGAGCGGGCAGTGGTCGACCGTGGATGCCTCGCATCGCAGCGAGCGGCCGCTGCTGTATGCGGTGTTGCTCGCGGTGCTGGCGATCTGTTGGTGGTGGATGCGCGAACGCGCGGCACCGATGGGGCAGGGGATACTCGCGGTCGCGGCGATGCTGGTCGCAGCGGCCTTGCTCAATCGCTGGATCAAACTGTCCCTGCACATGGCGAGCCTGGCGTTCGCCGGGGTGTCGCTGTTTTCGCTGCGGCCGACGCTGGCAACCGTTGCGCTGTTGCTGCTGCCGTTGTTGGCGTGGTCGCGCCTGAAACTGGCGCGACACACCCTGGCCGAAGTGATCGGCGGAACGCTGCTCGGCGCAGCGTTCGCCTGCGGCCTGCAGGTCCTCGCCGGCTAAGCCGGTGGAGGCCGGGCCGGCGAGGTAAGTCGAACCGCGCCGGCCTCAGGCCGCCGGCTTGGCCGCCTTGCCGTGCGCATTGATCAGTTCGACCAGCTTGGCTTCGTCGTAGCCCTGCAAGCTCTGGTCGCCGATGTACAAGGTCGGCACGCTCTTGATCTTCAGGCCGTCGGCCTCGACCTTGGCATCCTTGTCCTGGTCGATGATGCGTTCGACGAACTTGACGTTCTGTTTCTCGAGCACGGCGCGCGCCTGTTTGCAGAAGGGGCAGGTCGACAACGAATACATCACCACCTCGCCGCCGGCGTTGGCGTAGACCGACGAGTAATCGCCCTGGGTCACCACCGCACCGCCGCCGCCTCCGCCGTTGCCGAGCAGGCCGCTGTTGCGGACCAGGTAGCCGGCACCAACGCCGAGGCCGAGCGCCAGCGCCACGACCAGGATCGTCGTCAGGATCGATTTGAAGTTCATTCCATGTCCTCGTAGAGCCGGAGCGTGCGCGGGCCGGCGGTGGCTGTGATGGGGTGATCGCGCAGGCCAGCGAGCGCGGCCGCTGCAGGGCGGATGCGTTCGCCGACAGGCGATGGGGGTATGCGGGTAGCGGCCAGTACGGCGATCCGGGCGGGTGCCGGGCTTCGGGAGCGGTGTAACGGAAGCGATGCGGCCTGCGGAGATAAGCCGGTGGAGGGCGTCAACGTCACTGTTGCTCCTGGTCCGTCACTGGACGCTCGGAGTTATAGCACCGTCGCGATCCGGCGCGATGGCCCGGCCGCTCTGCCGATGTGATCGGCGTTGCTAAACACCGCTCCGGTCGCCAGTTGGAGCGTTCGGCGCGTTCGTGGCGAACGTTCCGACTGCCGCGCCCGGTGCGCCGAAGACGGTCTTCGCTGCGATGCATCACGATCTTGCGCATCGAACGCGGCCGGCAGGCGTGTTGGCGCCTGCCGGCCGCGCGAGCGGCTCAGGGGATCGGGCAACCGCAGGAAATGCCGCAGCTGCGCCAGGTGATCTGGCAATTTTGCGCGGGGTAGCCGGCGTCGATGCAGTAATCGAACTCCGCCTGGCAAGCATCCCAACAGCTCTGGCAACCGCCGGAGCCGATGGCGCTCAACGAAAACGCCATGCCGAAACAGAACGCGCAGATGGCGAACAGCTTGGTGGTCGTGCGCTTCAACATCAGTCCTCTCCTTGAGCCCGTCATGGGCGATGAGGCCGCGATCGCGGCCGTTCCTGGACGCTCCACGAGAACAGGCGGCGTTGCGTCCCCGGCGCCGCGCGTGCAACGGATCCGCCGTCGCCTGGCGAGGATGCCGAATCGGCGCGGCGCGCGCCGGGCAACTGTCAAAACAGACGGTCGTCGCCCGTAGCCAAACGTAGCGTGGCAGCCGCGACGGTCAACGAAAGCACCTGTTTTCCGCAGTTCTTCCTGGAACGGCGATGGCCGTCGAGAATTCGCGATCCCGCTGCGGCGCAGCAGAAATTTGTGATCGCCGCTCAGGAATATGAACATGCGATGGCACAAATTCGACGCTTCGTCGTGACATGGAGCGTGCGATGGCGCTGCGTATCCTGTTCCTGTGCACCGCGTACAACGGCCTTGCGCAGCGCGCCTGGGTCGAGCTGACCGATCTCGGCCATGAGGTCAGCGTGCAAGTCGCCGCCGATGCCGACACGATGCGTGCCGCGGTCGCGCGCGAGCGGCCGCAGCTGATCGTCGCGCCGATGCTCAAGTCGGCGATTCCCGACGACATCTGGACCCACCACACCTGCCTGATTGTCCACCCCGGCATCGTCGGCGACCGTGGGCCGTCCTCGCTGGACTGGGCGATCCTCGACGGCGAACACGACTGGGGGGTAACGGTGTTGCAGGCGGCGGCCGAGATGGACGCCGGCGACATCTGGGCCAGCGCCGGCTTCGCCATGCGCGGCGCGTCCAAGAGCCAGCTGTATCGGCACGAAGTCACCGATGCCGCGATCCGTGCTTTGCTGCAGGCGGTGGAACGCTACGCCGAGGGCGGCTATCGCCCGCAGCCGCTCGACTACGGTAGGGCCGAGGTGCGCGGACGCCTGCGCGCCTCGATGCGCCCCTCCGAACGATCGATCGACTGGCAGCTCGACACCGCGTCGGTGCTGGCGCGCGTGCGCTGCGCCGACAGCTATCCGGGCGCGCGCGCCGAACTGGCCGGACTGCGTTGCCAAGTGTTCGGCGCCCACCCCGAGCGCGCCTTGCGCGGCCGTCCGGGCGAGCTGCTCGGATGGCGCGAAGGCGCGGTCTGTGTGGCGACCGGCGACGGCGCGGTCTGGCTCAGCCATCTGCGCGAGAAGGACGGAATCAAGCTGCCGGCGACCCAGGTGCTCGGCGAGCGGCGCATGCAGGGGGTGATCGAGCGAGCGTCGAGGCCGGCCATGTCGGTCGCCGGGCGGCGCGACCACGGCTACCGGCAGATCCGTTACCGCGAAGTCGGCGCCATCGGCTACCTGCATTTCGACTTCTACAACGGCGCGATGTCGACCGCGCAATGCGATCGGTTACGCACCGCTTTCCTGCAGGCGCGGCAGCGTCCGACCCGGGCGATCGTGTTGATGGGCGGCGCCGACCTGTGGTCGAACGGCATCCACCTCAACACCATTCAGGCCTCGAACGATCCGGCGCTGGAGTCGTGGCGCAACATCCTGGCGATGAACGCTCTGGTGCGCGAGATTGTGCTGACCGACAGCCACCTGGTGATCTCGGCGATGCAGGGCAATGCCGGTGCCGGCGGGGTGATCCTGGCCTTGGCTGCGGACCAGGTGTGGGCGCGGCGTGGCGTGGTGATGAATCCGCACTACAAGAGCATGGGCGGGCTATACGGCTCGGAGTATTGGACCTATCTGTTGCCGCGTCGGGTCGGCGACACCTTGGCCCAGGAGCTGACCGAGGGCCTGCGTCCCATCGGCGCCGCCGGTGCCGAGCGCATCGGCCTGATCGACGCCGCGTTCGGTTCGAGTGCAGCCGATTTCGTCGCCCATGTCGAACAGCGCGCGGAGCGCGCGGCCGATCCGGCGAGTTGCCGCAAGGCCTTGGCGCTCAAGCGTCGCCGCCGCGCCGCCGACGAACGCCGCAAGCCGCTGGAAAGTTACGGTGCCGAAGAGCTCGCGCACATGTACCGCAATTTCTTCGGCGCCGATCGCAGCTACCACGAGGCGCGGCAGCGTTTCGTATTGAAGTGCGCGGCGGAGGTTTGCGAGGCGGCGCCGGTGGCGCAGCCCACGGTGCGGGTGCCGGCCTGAGCCCGGCATCGATACGGCTGCGGCCGTGAGGGAACAAGACGCGAAACGCGACAGGCCGGACGAACCCGGCCTGTCGTTGATAGCATCCGCTGCGGCGTTACCAGTGCGGCAAGGTGCTGGATCGTGGGGTGGAGCGATTCGCCGCGATCAATGTCCGCCGGCTGCGGCCGCGCCGCCGCCGAGCTTGGCGGTGAACGGCGGCTTGGCGAACCAGACGATGACGATCACCGCCAGGAACAGGATGCCGAGCAGGTGGAAGATCTCGTTGAAGCCGATCTGGGCGGCCTGCTGCGAAATCATCTGGTTCAGGCTGACCGCGCCGCGTTGCAGGTCGCCGCGGCCGAGCGTATCGACGGTCTGCAGCACCGCCGGGTCGTAGGCGCCGATGTGCTCGGTGAGTTGTGCATGGTGGATAGTGCTGCGCTGGTTCCAGCCCCAGGTGGTCAACGAGGCGGCGAAGCTGCCGCCGAGGGTGCGCACGAAGGTGGCCAGGCCCGAGCCCGCGGCGATCTCGTGCGGCTCCAGGTCCGACAACAGGATCGTCAGCACCGGCATGAAGAACAGTGCCACGCCCAGGCCTTGCCACAGCTGCACCATCGCGACGTGGTTGAAGTCGACGTCGAGGTTGAAGCCTGAGCGGATGAAGCTGGTGAAGGCCATCGCGATGAAGGCGAAGCTGGCGACCATGCGCAGATCGAAGCGGGTCGCGTACAGGCCGACGAAAGGCGTCAGCAACACAGGCAGGATGCCGATCGGCGCGGTGGCGAAACCGGCCCAGATCGGGGTATAGCCCAGGTTGCGCTGCAGCCACAGCGGCACCAGCAGGCCGACCGCGAAGAACGCCGAGTAGGCCAGCACCATCGCCGCGGTGCCGGCGGCGAAGTTGCGATGGCGGAACAGGCGCAGGTTGACGATCGGGTCGCGCTCGGTCAGCTCCCAGATCACGAACACGGTCAGCGCGATCACCGAGACGATCGCCAGGATCACGATCTTGGTCGAGTTGAACCAGTCTTCGTCGTTGCCCAGGTCGAGCAGGACCTGCAGCGCGCCCACGCCGACGATCAGGGTCATCAGCCCCATGTAGTCCATCTTCGGGCGTTCGAGTTTCTCCGGGCGGCCGCGCAACTGGCTGCCGACCACCAGGCTGGCGAAGATGCCGATGGGAATGTTGATGAAGAAGATCCATTCCCAGCTGTAGTTGTCGGTGATCCAACCGCCCAGGATAGGGCCGGCGATCGGCGCCACCACCGTGACCATCGCCAGCAGCGCGATCGCTTGCCCGCGTTTGTGCGGTGGGTAGATCGAGATCAGCAGCGCCTGGGTCACCGGATACATCGGGCCGGCGACGAAGCCCTGCAGGGCGCGCGCGGTGACCAGCAGGCCCATGCTGCTGGCCAGGCCGCACAGCAGGGACGCGACCACGAACGCCAGCGTCGCCCACATGAACAATTTGCGCTCGCCGAAGCGGCGGGTGAAGAAACCGGTCAGCGGCAGGGCGATCGCATTGCTGACCGCGAACGAGGTGATGACCCAGGTCGCCTGGCTGCTGCTGCCGCCGAGGTTGCCGGCGATGGTCGGCAACGAGACGTTGGCGATGGTGATGTCGAGCACCTGCATGAACGACGCCAGGGCCAGGCCCAGCGTGGTCAGCGCGATGTTCGGCGGGCGGAAGCCCGCTTGCGTGGGCGCTGCGGGGGCGGCGCCGGCATTGGCCGTGGTGGCGGACATGGATCTGCCTGTCTGTTCGGTTGGGCCGCGCGGGCGCGGGACCAAAAGCGGGAACCAAAGCGTCCGATTCCCGCCATTCCGGCGTGTGCCGGAATGGCGGTCTCAGAGCTCGCGGCGCATCGCCGGGGGAGGGGACGAAGCGGCGCCGATGGCGCGGCTGCTTCGATGCGATGCGTCGCGACAGACGAAGAACGACGTGGGGGAGGCGCTTCGTCTTTGCTGCGGGGTAGTTGCGTGACCGGATCGCGCCTGAGATGCGGATCCGGTCGCGCGTTCGTCAACCGTGCTGCGTGCCGGGCAAATTCTCGCGGACGATGTTCGCGATCACCGCATCGGCTTCGGACAGCTGCTTGGCATAGGCTTGCGTGCTCAGCAGCGGCTTTGCCGGCGGCGCGGCGGCGAGCACGGCGCCGCCGCGTTCGCGGATGCCGACGTCGACGTGCATGCTCAGGCCCAGGCGCAACGGGTGTTCGACGAGTTGCTTGGGCTCGACTTCGATGCGCACCGGCACGCGTTGGATGATCTTGATCCAGTTGCCGCTGGCGTTCTGCGCCGGCAACAGCGAGAAAGCGCTGCCGGTGCCCATGCCGAGGCTGACCAGCTTGCCCTGGTAGGTCACGTCGCTGCCGTACAGGTCCGAGTGCAGTTCGACCGGCTGGCCGATGCGCATGTCGGCGAGCTGGGTTTCCTTGAAGTTGGCTTCGATCCAGACCTGCTCCAGCGGCACGATCGTCATCAAGGCGGTGCCGGGCTGGACGCGTTGGCCGAGCTGCACGCTGCGCTTGGCGACGTAGCCGTCGACCGGGGCAAGGATCGCCGCGCGCTGCAGGTTCAGATAGGCCTGGCGCAATTGCGCGGCGGCCGCGGCGACCTGCGGCTGCTTGGCGACGGTGGTGGCGTCGACCAAGGCGCGATTGCGCGCCAGCGAACCGCGCGAAGACGACAGCGCCGCTTCGGCCGCGGCGAGTTCGTCGCGGGCGTGGGCGAGCTCTTCGGCCGAGACCGCGCCGCCGGCGACCAGGCCTTCGCGGCGCTTCACGTCGGCACGCGCCTTCTGCACCGCGACTTGGCGTGCCGACAGATCGGCTTGGCCGGCATCGACGGCGCTGAACAGACCGCGCACTTGGCGCACGGTGTTGGCGAGGTTGGCGGTGGCCTGGTCGTAGGCGACCTGGGCGTCGTTCGGATCGAGCTGGACCAGCACTTGGCCGGCGCTCACCTTCATGCCGTCGTCGGCGCCGATGCTGACCACGGTGCCCAGGGTCTGCGGGGTGATGCTGACGACGTTGCCCTGTACGTAGGCGTCGTCGGTGTCCTGATGCCAACGCAGCACCAGCATGTAGTACAGGCCCCAGGCTATCGCGGCGACCGCGACTACGCTGAGCAGGATCAACAGCGCCTTGCGGCGCTTGCCGTTGGACGGCGGGGCGGCGGCTGCGGCCGCGGCTTGCGGATTGATTTCGGTGGTCATGGCGTGGAGGCCTTGGCGATAACGCTGGAATCGGAAATGACGACGGGGTGCTTCGCGGCGACCGGGTCGGGCGCGCGCAGTTCGAGACCGCCGCCGAGCGCGCGGTCGAGGTCGATCGCCGCGGCCAGGCGTTGTGCGCGCAAACCGGCGAGCTGTTGGTCGAGCTGCAGCAGCGGGCGCTGCGCCGACAGCACGTCGAGCTGCGTGCCCAGGCCGGCGCGGTAGCGGGTGCTGGCGATCTGCCAGGCCTGTTGCGCGGCGTCGCGCGCCTGCTGCGCCGAAACCAACTGCGTATCGAGCGAACGCGAGGCCTGCAGGGCATCGGCGACTTCGCGCAAGGCCGCGACCAGGTTCTGGTTGTAGTTGGCGACGGCGAGGTCGTACTCGGCATCGCTTTCGGCGAGTTGGTTGCGCAGGCGGCCGCCGTCGAAGATCGGCAGGCTGATGGCCGGGCCGCCCTGGATCAGCACGGCATCGCTGCCGAACAGATCCGACAGGCCGCCCGAGGCCAGCCCGAGCATGGCGCTGAGATTCACGCTCGGATAGAACTCTGCTTTGGCGGCCTTGATCCCGTGCGATGCGGCTTCCACGCGCCAACGCGCGGCGACCACGTCGGGACGATGGCCGAGCAATTCGCTCGAGGTCACCGCCGGCACCGCCGGCGATTTCGCGCTGAGTAGGGACGGGCGCGCGATGTCGAGGCCGCGGTCTGGGCCCTTGCCGAGCAAGGCGGCGATGGCGTTGCGGGTGGCATCGATCTGCTGCTGCGCCGATTGCATCTGCTGATCGGCGGCGGCGCTGGCGCTTTCGGCGTTGCGGATCTGCAGTTGATTGTCGAGACCGGCCTTGACCCGCTGGCGGCCGAGGCCGAGCAGATGCTCGGAGCGTTGCTTCTCGGCCTGGGCGACGTCGAACCCGGCATAAGCCTGCGCCAGCGAGACGTAGGCGCGGGCGATGTTCGACGACAGGGTCAGGCGCGCGGCCTGGGACTCCACTTCGGCGGCGCGGGCCTGGCCGAGTGCGGCATGCCAGCGCGCGCGTTTGCCGCCCCACAGATCGGGGCTGTACTTGAAGCTCAGCGACAGCACTTCCACGCCGCTGTATTTGCCGCCGAGCGGTTCGGGGGCGACCGTCTCGGGCAGTTGCAGGCCGGAATACTGGGCGCTGCCGCCGAGGGTGGCCTTGCGCGCGGCATCGGCGAGGCCGGCCTGGGCGACGGCCTGGCGCACGCGCGCGTCGGCGGCGTCCAGGCCCGGCGTGCCGGCCAGGGCTTCGTCGATCAAGCCATTCAATTGCGCGTCGCCGAGCGAGGTCCACCAGTCGCGCTTGGGGAACGTAGCCTCGGATAGCGACGTCTCGGACCGCGGGGCGCCGGCGAAGCTGCGCTGGGTCGCCAGGTCGTCGGCGTCGAGCGCGCGCCCTTCGGGGACGAGGCCGCGGGTGCTGGCGCAGCCGGCGAGGATCAAGGCCGCGGCGAGCGGCGCGAGCACGAGGAGCAGCCCGCGGCGCGGGCGAGTGTCGATGGGTGACATGGTTCAGGAACCGGAAAGGGAGAGGTTGTCGCGAACCTGTTCGAGCAGACGGTAAAGCTGGTCGCGGTCGTCTTCGCTCAGGCCGGCCATCGCGCGTTCGCGCACGCGTCGGCCGCATTGGTCGATATCGCTCCAGATCGCCGAACCGGCCTCGGTCAGGTGGATGTTGATGGCGCGGCGATCGTCGGGATCGGCGACGCGCGCGACCAGGCCGCGGCTTTCCAGCTTGTCGAGCAGGCGCGTCATCGCCCCGGGATTGAGCTGGGCGGCGCGGGCCAGCTCGGTCACGCCGGCGGTGCCGATCGCGAGTTCCTTGAGGGTGATGAACTGGCTGAAGGTCAGATCGTGGCCGGCCTGCGCCAGCTCGCGTTCCATCTGTGCCCACATCGCGTCGCGGACCTGGCGGAACAGCAGGCCGAGGTTCGAGGTCGAGCAGGGCTGGTTCGGATTGGGGGTGGTCATGGCGCCGAATAATCTGCGCCCAGGCAATAGTTGTCAAGGCAAATATTGTTCCGGCAAGCGCCGGTTAAGCCAAGTCGACGAATCGTGCACACAGGCGCTGTCCGCCTCATGCTCGCCGGCAGGTGGCTGATTTGTTGGGTTATTACCTGGCAAGAGCTGGTTCGACGGGGCAGGCGGTGGGGCGCCGGCTGCCGCCGGGAACGCTTAGCTCGGAAGGCTCAGTGCCCAAACATCCAGGACGATATGGGCCACCACCAGTGGCCAGAGCCGGCCGGTGCGGGCGTACAGCCAGGCGTACAGCAAGCCCATCGGCACGATCGAGATCACCCCGACGCTGCCCTGGTAGAGGTGGTAGGCGGTGCGGATCGCGGTGCTCAGGTGGATCGCGGTCCAGGTGCTGCGGCGCTCGCGCATCGCCGTGATCAGATAACCGCACACCAGGGCTTCCTCGTAAAAGCCGTTCACCACCGAGGCCGCGAGCCGCATCGGCCAGCCGATGTCGCTGGCGACCGGCACCGCTTCGTCGACCGGCGGCAGGCTCAGGCCGAACGCGAGCGCCAGGGCCTGCAGCAGCCAGAACAGCATCGCGGTCAGTACGGCCAGGGCCAGGCCCAGCGGCAGGTCGGTTTTCGCCGGTGCCGGGCCGAGCCTGGCCAGGTTCCAGCCGCGCAGCGACAGGAACACCGCGAGCACCGCCAACACCGGGATTTCCAGGCTCAGGATCGAAGCCAGCCCGGCGCCGTCGATCGGTGTCGGCGGTTGCGGGTAGGCGACGGCGGTCAGGCTGCCGAGGACCGGCCAGGCGAACGCCAGCACCAGCACGAAGACGAATTCGTTGCGCGCCGAAAGCGACTTGATCCAGCGGTCCATGCCTGTGCCGGTCGTGAGTGAGGCGGTGACTCAGGTCCTGCGCAGGACCAGTTCGAGGACGAACTTACTGCCGAAGAAGGCCAGCACCAACAGGATCATCGCCGCCAGGGTCCAGCGCACCGCGGTGGTCCCGCGCCAGCCGTAACGCCAGCGCCCCAGCAGCAGGCCGCCGAAGGCCAGCCAGGACAGCACGCTGAGCACGGTCTTGTGCACCAGATGCTGGGCGAACAGGTTCTCGACGAACAGCACCCCGGTCAGCAGGGTCGCGGTCAACAGGGCGAAGCCGACCGCGATGGTGCGGAACAACAGGCTTTCCAGCTCGACCAGCGGCGGCAAGGCGCGTAACCAACCGTGGAACTCGCGCCGGCGCAGGGCGCGTTCCTGCAGCCACAGCATCAGCGCGAACAGGGCGGCGACGGCCAGGGTGGCGTAGGCGAGCAGGGCGAACCAGGCGTGCAACTGCAGGCGCCAGTCCAGCGGCGCGGGGTGCTGGACGTGGCCGGTGAACTGATAGGCGCCGAGCATCAGCGCGGCGAGCGGGAACACCACCACCCCGAGCGCGGCCATGCGCCCGGAGGCGCCGACGATCGCGGTCAGCGCAGCCATGCCCAGGCCGACCAGGGACAGCGCGGCGAAGAAATGCAGGTCGGCGCCGCCGGCGGCGCGCCAGGCGAGAAAGTGGGCGGCGCCGTGCAACAGCACCGCCAGATTGGCCGGCAGCAGCCACAACCGCGCCTGTCGCCCACCGTCGTGGCGCACCGCTGCGATCAGCAACCCGCTGGCGACGAGGTAGAGCGCGACCGCGATGAGAACGATTGTCATCGCGGCAGTGTGGCATAGCGGCATGGCGATCTGCAGCGGCCGGATGGCGGATTCGCGCGCCGGGCTATACTTCGCGGTCTTATCAGACCCATACGGCAAGGCCGCCCGGCATCGTCCCGGTCGCGCCGGCCCCAACGCAGGTAGCGCGCGCATGTTCGAATCCCTGACCCAACGCCTCTCCGGCACCATCGAGCGCCTGCGTGGCCGCGGCCGTCTGACCGAGGAAAACATCCGCGAATCGCTGCGCGAGGTCCGCATCGCCCTGCTCGAGGCCGACGTGGCCCTGCCGGTGGTGCAGGCCCTGATCGAGCGCATCAAGATCCGCGCGGTCGGCCAGGAAGTGTTGAAGAGCCTGACCCCGGGCCAGGCCCTGATCAAGGTGGTGCGCGACGAGCTGACCACGGTCATGGGCTCGCAGGCCGCCGATCTCAATCTCAACGTGCCGGCGCCGGCGGTGATCCTGATGGCCGGCCTGCAAGGCGCCGGCAAGACCACCACCGTCGGCAAGCTCGCCAAGCATCTGCGCGAGCGCCGCAAGAAGAAGGTCATGGTGGTCTCGGCCGACGTCTACCGCCCGGCCGCGATCGAGCAGCTCAAGCAGCTCGCCGAGCAGGTCGAGGTGTTGTTCTTCGCCTCGGACGCGTCGCAGAAGCCCGTGGACATCGTCCGCGCGGCGATCGCCGACGCGCGCAAGTCGTACGTCGACGTGCTGCTGGTCGATACCGCCGGCCGCCTCGCCATCGACGAAGCGATGATGAGCGAGATCAAGGCGCTGCACGCCGCCGCCGCGCCGGTCGAGACCCTGTTCGTGGTCGACTCGATGACCGGCCAGGACGCCGCGATCACCGCCAAGGCCTTCAGCGAAGCCCTGCCGTTGACCGGCGTGGTGCTGACCAAGACCGACGGCGACGCCCGCGGCGGCGCGGCCTTGTCGGTGCGCTACGTCACCGGCCGCCCGATCAAGTTCATCGGCGTCGGCGAGAAGCCCGACGGCCTCGACGTGTTCCACCCCGACCGCGTCGCCAGCCGCATTCTCGACATGGGCGACGTGCTGTCGCTGGTCGAGCAGGTCGAACAGCAGGTCGACAAGGACAAGGCGCAGAAGCTCGCCGAGAAGGTCGCCAAGGGCAAGAAATTCGACCTCAACGACATGAAGGACCAGCTCGAGCAGATGCAGAACATGGGCGGCCTGCACGGCCTCATGGACAAGCTGCCGGGCATGGGCCAGATCCCCGAGTCGGTCAAGAACCAGGTCACCGGCAAGGAAGTGCCGCGCATGGTCGCGATCATCAATTCGATGACCAAGAAAGAGCGCCGTAACCCGGGCCTGCTCAACGGTTCGCGCCGCGCGCGCATCGCCAAGGGCGCGGGCCTGACCCCGGCCGACGTCAACAAGCTGATGAAGCAGTATCAGCAGATGGAAAAGATGATGAGCAAGCTGTCCGGCGGCGGCATGAAGGGTTTGATGCGCGGCATGAAGGGCATGATGGGCGGCCGCGGCGGTATGCCGTTCCGCTGATCGTGCGTCGCGCGTGCCGATAAAAAACGGCGGCCGTTCGGTCGCCGTTTTGGTTTTATGCGGATTCGATGTGCAACGAGTTCGGCCTGAGCCGAGCCGGCGGCCTGACCTCTGCGACAGCCGGCTCAGCTGCAGCCACTACGGGGCTGGAAGCGGCTTTGTTCAGGAATGAGGCCCCGGAAGCCCACGATTCGGCCCGATTCGGGCTTGGGGCAGGGCCCGGGTTTGCCCAAGCCGCGGAATCGGTTAGACTTTCCGGCTTACCCCGTCATTCCGACGGCTGGGCAACACAGGAAAGCAGACCCCATGGTCAAGATTCGACTGACCCGCGGCGGCGCCAAGAAGCGTCCGTTCTACCACATCATCGTCACCGACAGCCGCAGCGCCCGCGACGGCCGCAACATCGAGCGCGTCGGTTTCTACAACCCGGTGGCCGCCGGCGCCGAAAAGCGCGTCGAGCTCAACGTCGAGCGCGTGAAGCACTGGGTCTCCCAGGGCGCGCAGCTGACCGAAAAGGTCGCCGACCTGTACAAGCAGGCCGTCAAGGCCGCTCCGGCCGCCTGAGCCGGCGGGCCGCGCGCCTGGCGCGCGGCCCGATTACCGCACCGATGACAGATTCCACGCGCCGCATCCTGCTGGGCAGGGTGCTTGGCGCTTTCGGTCTTCGCGGCGAAGCCAAGCTCGAGTCCTGGACCGAGCCGCGCGTTGCGATCTTCCGCTACCAGCCCTGGATCGTGCGCGACCCGCAGGGCCGCGAGCGCGAGCTTTCGGGCGTGCGCGGGCGCGAAAGCGGCAAGTACCTGATCGCCAATTTCCCCGAAGTCACCGATCGCGACACGGTCGAGGCCATGCACGGCACCGAGATCTACGTGCCGCGTTCGGCGCTGCCGCCGCCCAAGGCCGGCGAATACTACTGGGTCGACCTGGAAGGCCTGCGCGTGGTCACGACCGAGGGCGTTTCGCTCGGCACGGTCTCGCACCTGTTTTCCACCGGCGCTAACGACGTGCTGGTCGCCCGCGACGACACCCGCGAGCGCATGATTCCGTTCGTACTCCCGCAGTACGTCACTTCGGTCGATTTCGACAACAATACGGTCACGGTCGACTGGGATCCCGAGTTCTAGGAACGAGTGAAGAGGAACGAGGAACGAATGCGTTCCCGTCTCTCTCGCAGCGTTTCGGCAGTTCCCGCATTGCCACTCGTTTTTCTTTACTGGGCACTCGTTCCTCGCTCCCATGCGCATCGACGTCATCAGCCTGTTCCCCGAATTCGTCGCCCAGTGCGCCGCGTTCGGCGTGGTCGGCCGTGCCGGCGAACGCGGGCTGCTGTCGCTGCACGGCTGGAATCCGCGCGATTACGCCGAGGGCAACTACCGCCGCGTCGACGAACGTCCGTTCGGCGGCGGTCCCGGCATGGTGATGCTGATCGAGCCGCTGCGTGCCGCGATCCGCGCCGCGCGCGCGGCCGATCCGACCCCGGCGCGGGTGGTCTATATGAGCCCGCAAGGCGTGCGCCTGGACCAGGCCAAGGTCCGCGAACTGGCCGCCCACGAGCGCCTGATCCTGTTGTGCGGCCGCTATGAAGGCGTCGACGAGCGCCTGATCCAGGCCGAGGTCGACGAGGAAGTCTCGATCGGCGACTACGTCCTGTCCGGCGGCGAACTCGCTGCGGCGGTGATCGTCGACGCGGTCGCCCGGCTCCAGGACGGCGCCCTCAACGACGCCGAGTCGGCGGTCCAGGACAGTTTCGAGGACGGCCTGCTCGACTGCCCGCATTACACCCGCCCGGTCGAGCACGAGCTCGGCGGCGTGCCGGCGGTGCTGATGTCGGGCAACCACGCCCATATCGCGCGCTGGCGCCGGCAGCAGTCGCTGGGCCGGACCTGGCAGCGCCGGCCCGACCTGCTCGACGAGGCGGCTCTGTCCAAAGCCGACCGCAAGCTGCTGGAGGCCTACCGGGCCGAGCTGGCCGCCTCGCAGGCCGCCGCAGAGCCGGGCGAGGGCGGGGCTGGAAGCGTTTCCAGTGCCGATCAGGCCCCGGCCAAGGCTCCCGGCCCGGGTCGGACGGCCTGAGACGGGCAGCCCAAGCTGGCAACCCGATAAAAAATGCCGCTATAATTAGCCGCTTAGCCGTACCCATTTGCTGTACCGATGCCATGACGCGGGTCCACGTGCACTCGCGCAACAACTAATCCAACAGGCCGCACCCATGAACAAGCCCTCTATCCACACCCTGCTGCAGAACTTCGAAGCCGAACAGATCCAGCGCAAGCTGCCCGACTTCAGCCCCGGCGACACCGTCGTGGTCAACGTCAAGGTCAAGGAAGGCAACCGCGAGCGCGTCCAGGCCTATGAAGGCGTGGTCATCGCCAAGAAGAACGGCGGCCTGAACTCCTCGTTCACCGTCCGCAAGATTTCGCACGGCTTCGGCGTCGAGCGCGTCTTCCAGACCCACAGCGCGATCATCGACTCGGTCGACGTCAAGCGCCGCGGTAAGGTTCGCGCCGGCAAGCTGTACTACCTGCGCGGCCTGGAAGGCAAGAAGGCCCGCATCAAGGAAGACCTCGCTGCCTACGCGCGCGCCAAGAGCGCTGCCGCGGCTGCCGCAGCCGAGTAATCCCGTCGCCGCGCCTCACCGCGCAGCGCATCGAACGGCCGCCGTAAGGCGGCCGTTTTCGTTTCCGGCGGCGTCAGGCCGAAGCGAAACGGCGGCGGCTGGAACGGGCCGGTTCTCGCCGGCTTTCGACGTCGCCGCCGCGCTGCTGACGCAGCCGCCGAGCGCGTCCGCGACATAGGCCGCAACGGCCCCGCTTTTCGACCGCTCCCGGAATATACGCCGGGGCCGGTTCGCGCTAGATTCCCGACGCGGCGCCGCCCGCACGATGCCGCCCCCGCGGCAGGAGAGCGCAACGTGAATCCCGGTTTGTCCGAAGGCGATATCTGCACCTATCTGCGCAGCGACGGCGCATGGGGATTCTTCTGGGTGCAGCGTATCGATGCCTTGCCCGACGGCCGCGACGCCTTGTCGCTGCGCAAGTTCGACACCCACACCGCCGAGGAAGTGCTGCGCGAGCACGTCGACGAGGTCGCCGAACTCAAGAGCCTGCGCCTACTCGGCCATTTCCCCATCGTCGGCACGCGCGTGGCCGAGGTCGAGCCGCGGGTGATCGGCCATCTGCCGGTACGCGAGAGCGACCTGGAGGGCTACCGCATCTGGCGCGAGGCCTTCGACAAGGGCGAGGCTGGGGTGTTTACCTTGCCGTTGCAGGACATCTGACCCCGCCCGCGGGCATGGCGGCGCACGAATCTGCAGCGTCTACGCGCCGCAATGCCGACCGGCGCGGCGTCAGCGAACAGGGCGCTCGCGCGCAGGCGTGCCGACGATGTCGATCTCGCCGATCTCGCCGATCTCGTCGGTCTCCTCAGGACTCGCATCGGCCACCGGCGCCGACGGCGACGCGGCGATTTCGGCCGGGGTGGCGATGGTTTGGGCAGCGATCGGCGCGACGACGCGCTCGGGCGCGGCCATCATCCGCGAACGTCGCCAGCCACCCCAGCGGTAGTAGGCGATCGACATCAGCATCGAGCACAGCGCGCTGACCGGGAAACTCCACCACAGCGCATCGGTGCCGATCGCCGGCTGCAGCAAGGTCGCGAACGGCACGCGGATGCCCCATAGCGCGAAACCGAGGATCAACAGCGGCGGCACCACCGCGCCCGTCGCGCGCACCACGCCGGAAATCACGAAGGTCACGCCGAAGAACAGGAACGACCAGATCGCGATATGGTTGAGATGGCGCGCGATTTCGAACGAAGCGCTGCCTTCCGGCAGGAACAGCGCCAGGGTGTAGCGGTCGAACAGGATCAGCGGCACGATCAGCGCGCCGGTCATGAGGAAGTTGAAACCGGTGCCGGTGCGCGCGGTCGCGTCGACGCGGTCCCAACGCCCGGCGCCGACGCTCTGCGCGGCGATCGACGAACAGGCCGCGCCGATCGCCATCGCCGGCATCTGCACATAGGTCCACAACTGCAGCGCGGCGCCATAGCCGGCCGCGGTGCCGGTGCCGTGGGCATTGACCAGGCTGATCATCGCGATCATCGCCAACGAGATCAGCACCATCTGCAAACCCATCGGCACGCCCTTGACGATCAACGCGCGCAACACGGTCGGGTCGATCTTCAGCAGATGCGCGTCCTGGCGGCCGAGCCAGAGCACGTGGCGCTTGCGTCGCAGATACAGCAGCATCGCCATCAGACCCAGGCCCTGGGCGAAGAAGGTCGAAGCGGCCGAGCCGGCGATGCCGAGCGCGGGGATCGGCCCCCAGCCGAAGATCAGCAAGGGGTTGAAGGCGATGTCGAGCACCACCGCCATCAGCAGGAAGCGGAACGGCGTGCGCGAATCGCCGGCGCCGCGCAGGGCCGCCGAGATGAAGGCGAAGGCGTACAGGAACGGCATCGACAGGAAGATCACCCGCAGGTAGTCCTCGGCCAGCGGCAGCGCCGCCGCGGGCGTGCCCATCGCGCGCAACACCGGATCGGCCATGAACCAACCGGCCGCGGCGATCAGCGCCGACAGGCCGATGAAGAAGGTCGCGCTGGTGCCCATGACCCGGCGCGCGCGCGCGGTGTCCTTGGCGCCGATCGCCTGGCCGATCAGGATCGTCGCGGCCATGCCGATGCCGAAGATCGAACCGATCAGGAAGAACATAATGTTGTTGGCGTTCGCGGTCGCGGTCAGCGCGGCTTCGCCGAGATAACGCCCGACCCAGATCGAGTTGATCGAGCCGTTGAGCGACTGCGCGGCGTTACCGGCCATGATCGGCAGCGCGAAAGCGATCATCGTGCGTCCGATCGGACCTTCGGTCAGCAGATGGCTGCCGCGTGAGGGGCTGGGGGCCATGACGGGATCCGTGCGGAGTCGGCGCAGTATGCCGGCTGATCGGTGAGCGGGTCGTCGCCCTACCTGCGTCGGCAGCGGGAACGTCGGCCCGCGGCCCTCAGTTGCCGTGTAGGAACGCAGTGGTATCTTTCGCGCCGATGAGCAAGCAAGAGATTCCTTCGCCACCGCCGCAGGCCTCGGTCCGTCTGGATCTGTGGTTGTGGGCGGCGCGTTTCTTCAAGACCCGCAGCCTGGCGCGGCAGGCGGTCGAGACCGGCAAGGTCGAGATCGGCGGTCAGCGCGGCAAGGCCTCGCGCGCGCTGCGCGTCGGCGACGCCTTGCGCATCGCGCGGGGCGAGGAAATGTTCGAGGTCGCCGTGACCAGGCTCAGCGATACGCGCGGGCCGGCAAGCGTCGCCCAGACTCTGTACGCGGAAACCGAAGCCTCGCGCCTTGCCCGCGAGCAGGCACGGGCGATGCGCGTGGCCGAACGCAATGGCTATCGCGCGCCGGAGACCAAGCCCGACAAGCGCGCGCGGCGCTTGATCAAAGCCCTGGGCGATATCGACGCTCTGTGAGTTGCGCGCGTGTCGCCGTTCGATAACGGCGAATCGATGGCGGCGAAAACGAAAACGGCTGCGCCTGGGCGCAGCCGTCGTCGATACATCGGGAAAACCAGCCTGGATTCAGCGCTGGCCGCCGCCGAGCAGGCCGCCGCCGATCTTGAGCAGATCGCCCAGGCCCAACTGGCCGTCGCCGTCCTGGTCGAGCACCGCGCCGAGCAGGCCGCCGCCGAGGCCGCCCTGCTGGGAAATACGCTGCTCTTCCTGGCCGAGCACCTGGCCGAGCGCCTGCGGCGATGCCGCCTGGTTGCCGCCCGACATCATGCGTTGGGCGAGATAGGACAGCACGATCGGCGCCAGTACCTTCAACAGCGTATTGGCCTGGCTGCCGCCGAGACCGGTGGCCTGGCCGAGACCTTCCGCCGCGGTTTCCTGGCGGCCGCCGAAGATGTGGCCGAGGATGCCGGCGCCGTCGGTCTGCCGGCTTGCGCCGCCGCCGCCGAGCACCGCACCGAGCACGCTGCCGATGTCGAGACCGCTGCCGGCGCCGGCGTGGTCGCGTTGCAGCGCGCCGAACAGCGCCTCGGCGCCCTGCGGCTGGCTGGCGTTGCGGCCGAGCGCGCCGAGCAGCAAGGGCAGGGCGGCGCTCACCGCGTTCTGCGTCTGCGGTTGCGACAGCCCGAGCTGGCTGCCCAGTTGCGCCAGCGGCTGGCCCTGGAGTTGGTTGAGAAGGTCGTCGGTCAGCGAAGCGCTCATCGGGGTCGGTCCGTTGCAAGGAACCCAGATGCTAGCGCCGGCCGGTGAGCTTGGGGTGAGATTCGCGGGTTTTTTTCGATAGCACACTTACCCGCCGATAAGCGGGCGATAGAAGGGCGATAAACGAAGATTCATGCGCTCCATGGCGATCCGTCGCTCGGGCCGCGAGGCGCCGACTCGCGCAGCTACCGGCTCGGAAACGCAACGGGCCGGCCATCCGGCCGACCCGTTCGAGTGGAAGCCGTGCTGGCCAGGCTCAGGCGAGGTCGAAGCGATCCGCGTTCATCACCTTGTTCCAGGCGGCGACGAAGTCGTGGACGAACTTCTCCTGCGCGTCCGAGCTCGCATACACCTCGGCCAGCGCGCGCAACTGCGAGTGCGAGCCGAACACCAGGTCGACGCGGGTCGCCGTCCACTTCAGTTCGCCGCTCTTGCGGTCGCGCCCTTCGAACACGTCCTTGGCGTTCGAAACCGGCTTCCACACCGTGCTCATGTCGAGCAGGTTGACGAAGAAGTCGTTGCTCAGCGCATCGGCGCGATGGGTGAACACGCCGTGCCGGCTCGGGCCGACGTTGGTGCCGAGCATGCGCAGGCCGCCGACCAGCACGGTCAGTTCCGGTGCGCTCAGATCGAGCAACTGGGCCTTGTCGATCAGCAACGATTCGGCGCTGACCTCGTACTTGCCCTTGAGGTAGTTGCGGAAGCCGTCGGCGATGGGTTCGAGCACGGCGAAGGAATCGACGTCGGTCTGCGCGGCCGTGGCGTCGGTGCGTCCCGGAGCGAACGGCACCTTGACCGGATGGCCGGCGTTCTTCGCCGCCTGCTCGACGCCGGCGGCGCCGGCCAGCACGATCAGGTCGGCCAGCGAAACCTTCTTGCCGCCGGATTGCGCGGCGTCGAAGTCTTGCCGGATCGCTTCCAGGGCCGACAGCACCTTGGCGAGTTGCGCCGGCTGGTTGACCTCCCAATCCTTCTGCGGGGCCAGGCGGATGCGCGCGCCGTTGGCGCCGCCGCGCTTGTCGGAGCCGCGGAAGGTCGAGGCCGAAGCCCAGGCGGTCGAGACCAATTGCGAGAGCGGCAGGCCCGAAGCCAGGATCTTGCTCTTGAGCGCGGCGATGTCCTGCTCGTCGATCAGCGGATGGTCGACGGCCGGAACCGGGTCCTGCCAGATCAGTTCTTCGGCCGGGACTTCCGGGCCGAGGTAGCGCGCGCGCGGGCCCATGTCGCGATGGGTCAGCTTGAACCAGGCGCGGGCGAAGGCGTCGGCGAGTTGATCCGGGTTTTCCAGGAAGCGGCGCGAGATCTTTTCGTAGGCCGGATCGAAGCGCAGCGACAGGTCGGTGGTCAGCATGGTCGGCGCGCGGCGCTTGTTCGGGTCGTGCGCGTCGGGAATGGTGCCAGCGCCGGCGCCGTCCTTCGCGATCCACTGGTGCGCGCCGGCCGGGCTCTTGCTCAGTTCCCATTCGTAGCCGAACAGGTTTTCGAAGAACTGGTTGCTCCACTGCGTCGGCGTGCTGGTCCAGGTGACTTCCAGGCCGCTGGTGATCGAATCGCCGCCGAGACCGCTGCCGAAGCTGCTGGCCCAGCCCAGGCCCTGCTGTTCGAGATCGCCGCCTTCGGGCTCGCGGCCGACGTGCGATTCGGGACCGGCACCGTGGGTCTTGCCGAAGCTGTGGCCGCCGGCGATCAGAGCGACGGTTTCCTCATCGTCCATGGCCATGCGCGCGAAGGTCTCGCGGATGTCGCGAGCCGCCGCGAGCGGGTCGGGGTTGCCGTTCGGGCCCTGCGGATTGACGTAGATCAGGCCCATCTGCACGGCGCCGAGCGGGTTCTCCAGGACGCGGTCGCCGGAGTAGCGCTTGTCGCCGAGCCAGGTGGTTTCGGTGCCCCAGTAAACGTGTTCTTCCGGCTCCCACACGTCGGCGCGGCCGCCGGCGAAGCCGAAGGTCTTGAAGCCCATCGACTCCAGGGCGACGTTGCCGGTGAGGATCATCAAGTCGGCCCAGGAAATCTTGTTGCCGTACTTCTGCTTGATCGGCCACAGCAGGCGGCGGGCCTTGTCGAGGTTGCCGTTGTCCGGCCAGCTGTTGAGCGGGGCGAAACGCTGTTGGCCGGCGCCCGCGCCGCCGCGGCCGTCGAAGGTGCGGTAAGTGCCGGCGCTGTGCCAGGCCATGCGGATGAACAAGGGGCCGTAATGGCCGAAGTCGGCCGGCCACCACTCCTGCGAGTCGGTCATCAGCGCGTGCAGATCGTTCTTGACCGCGGCCAGGTCGAGGCTCTTGAAGGCTTCCGCGTAGTCGAAGCCCTCGCTCATCGGGTCGGCATGCGGGGTCTGTTGGTGCAGGACCTTGAGGTTGAGCTGGTTAGGCCACCAGTCGCGGTTGGAGGTGCCGCCACCGGCGGTGTGATTGAAGGGGCATTTGCTTTCGTTTGACATGGCTACGTGCCTTTGAGGATGTGGATCCGGCGACTGGGGACGTGGGGCTGGGTGGCGCAACGATGTGCGCACGGGCCGCCCTGGAGCGGCTCGTGCAAGTTCTTCAGGAGGGGGGCGACGGATCGGTCGATCGATCGTCGTGCGATGAAAGCGATCCGTGCGAGTGCGCCGAGGCAAGATGCGGACGTTCGCGTACCGGACCGTCGAGGGCGATGGTCGGCGACATCGGGTGTGGTTCGTCCTGTTGGCTCATCGCTGGCGTTCCGTGTCACGAAGGGACGAGGGAACGATAGGCCGGGACCATCCGCATGTGAAATCGATCCTTTCGACTTATCCGATAGGGAACGGCTATGGACGGCGATGCGCGACGGCGGCACCGCCGTTCCATCCAAGACGGATCATGGAAGGCTTATCGCTGCGAGGCCGTGACCGCCTGACGGATTCGGAAGGGTCGTACAGCCGGCCGATTCGATCGCGGCCGACGGCCGGGAGGAGCAGGAGCGACTCGAGCCGCGACCGCGTGGGCACGGCCGGTGATGCTCTCGCGGCTTGCGCCGCTCCTACCCATGAGATGTGCGGCGCATCAGGCGCCCATCAGCCGCCCTGCATGACGTCGAACTCGCCGCCGAGCACGCGGTCGAGGCGGCCGCTGCGCCAGCCGCGCACGCCGTCGCGGACCAAGGGCGAGGGCGACTCGCGGTAACGCCGGCTGATGCGCCGCTCGCCTTCGGCCGCGGCCTGGGCGACGCGCGCACGGCCCGGCAGGTCCGGTGCCACCTGCACCGACAACGAGACGCGGCGGGTGACGCCGTCCTCCTGGTCTTCGAGCACGTGCAGGCCGGACTCGGCCTGCAGCAGGTCGAAGGCGCCGAAACCGCTCACCGCCAGCCAGGCCTTGCAGCGCTCGGCGTCCTGGCGCAGCACTTCCACGCGCATGTTGCGGCGCTGCGCCCAGGCCAGGTACATCGCCAGCAGGCGCTGCCACCACAAGCGCAGGTCGGGGCCGTGGCGCAGGTGCGCGGCTTCGTCGGTATCGATTTCGATCAAGGCATCCTGCGGGCGCTGTTCGCGAACGGCGTCGACCGCCAGGCCGAGCAGGAACAGCAACTGGGCGATGCGGCCGGCGAATTCGTCGTTGCCGCCGTCCTCGCGCAAACGATGGTGCATGCGATGGGCGGTATCGAGCGCGCTCTCGATGCGGTCGCGACGTTCGATGCGGTCGAGCACCAGATGGCGGTCGCCGGCGTTCCAGAAATCGGCCTCGGCCATGCGCGCGTAATCGGCTTCGCGCGCCGAGACCCAGTCTTGCGAGGTCACGGTGAGGTCGAGCTGCTGCAGGCGGGCATCGAGCCGCGCCACCGACGCCGCCGCAGCCGACGGCGCATGCACCAGATCGCGCAGGTCGCCGGCGTCGGCGGGCGCGGCGACTTCGGCCACGGCGCCGTCGTTGCGCCGCGACGCGTCGGGATCGATGAACTGCACGTCGAGCTGGTCGCCGGCGCTGCGCACGAACAGGAACTGGTCGCCCTGCGGAGCGCGGTGTTCGACGATGCTGCGCGCCAGGGGGGCGAGCAGGTAGTGCTCGATCGCGCGGCGCAGCGGCCGCGCGCCGAGGTCGGGGGTGAAGCCGCGGTCGAGCAGGAACTCGATCGCCGAGGGCTCCCATTCCACCGCCCAGTCGCGATTGCGCAGGCCGCGCCGGGTCAGCACGCGCTTGAGCTCCTTGTGCAGGATCTCGCGCATCAGGCTGCGGTCGAGCGGATTGAACAGCACGATGCGGTCGAGACGGTTGAGGAACTCGCGGCGGAAGGTCTCGAACAGCGCCTTCTCGACCGCGTCGCGCGAATAACCGCCGCGCGCCGAGGTGAAACCCGGGCCGGCGCTGCGCGAAATGGTCGAGCCGACGTT
Source organism: Lysobacter antibioticus (assembly GCF_000731095.1). GTDB lineage: Bacteria > Pseudomonadota > Gammaproteobacteria > Xanthomonadales > Xanthomonadaceae > Lysobacter > Lysobacter antibioticus_B. Next base: position 29,587 of record NZ_JMTZ01000023.1, read on the forward strand.
GCTGGTCAGGATGATGATGCTGTGGCGGAAGTCGGCGGTGTGGCCGCTGCGGTCGCTCAGGCGCGCATCGTCGAACACCTGCAGGAACAGGTCCCAGACTTTCGGATGGGCCTTCTCGAACTCGTCCAGCAACACCACCGAGAACGGCTGCTCGCGGATGCGCGAGGTCAGCGAACGCACGCCGCTCTGGCCGCCTTCGTCGGCGGTCAGGCGCCAGGCCGAGTCCTCGGACTGGAACTCGCTCATGTCCAGACGAAGGAGGCGTTCGTCGCTGCCGAACAAGAGCTCGCCGAGCGCTTTGGCCAGTTCGGTCTTGCCGGTGCCGGTGGGGCCGGCGAACAGGAACACGCCGATCGGGCGGCTGCTGTCGATCAGCCCGGCCTTGAGCATGGCGATGCGGTCGAGCAGGGCGTCGACGGCTTCGTCCTGGCCGATCACGCGCTGACGGAAAAACGCGCGCAGACGGTCGAGGTCGAGGCTCTGGCGGTCGTCGATGACGTCGAGCGGCAGGCCGCTGCGCTGGGCGATGGTCGCCAGCAGGCGCTCGGCGTCGAGCGGCAAGGCCGGCGGCGTTTCCGCCAGCGCGCTCTGCAGCGCATCGTTGAGCAGGCGCAGCAGGCGGCCGGGTTCTTGCTGCTCGGGGAAATACTGGGCGGCCATGCGCGCGCCCTCTGCCAGCGCGCGCGGGTCGGCGACCGGGCGACCGAGGCGTTCGCCTTCCAAACGCGCCCACTCGGCGGCGATCGCCTCCAGCGCATCGGCTTCGGTCGGCAACAGCGGCACGATTTCGACGTGGTGCTTGATGACCGGACGCGCGATCAGCAACTGCGCCAACTGGCGCGGGGTGATCTCGCCGATCACCCGCAACTGGCCGCGCTCGATTGCCGGCAGCACCAGGTCGAGCAGGCCGCGCGGGTCGCGCGAGTGCGAGCCCTTGGCGAGCAGGTCGAAGAACTCCGGTGCGCGCCACACCGCGCGCTTGCGGTTGAGCACGCCGAGCATCTCGCGCACCCGCTCTTCGAGTTCGCCGATATAACTCTGGCCGGACAGGATCTCGGCCGCCGAGGCCTCGAACACCAGCCAACCTTCGGCCTGCAGACGCTCGGCCAACAGGTCGATCAGCACGGTCTTGCCGACGCCATGTTCGCCGGAGACCAGCACCGAGGCGGCGTCGTCGCCCGACAGCAGTTCGTGCAGGCGTTCGAGTTGGCGGGCGAGGGCGTCGTGGACGATGCGCGCCTGCGCCTTGGCGCTGGCGTTGACCCGGCCGAAGGCGCCTAGCACGCGGCTTTCGCGGCGCGCATTGGTGGCGTGTTCGGCCTGCTCGATCAGCGGTTCCAGCAGCGGCGACTGGAAGCGCTTCAGGGTGTCGCGTAACTGCGTCGCGGCGTGCTCCTCCAGTTCCTCCAGCACCGGCGCGGCCGGCGCCGGCCCGAATTGTTCGGCCCATTGCAGGTAGTCGCGCAGTTGCTGGCGCACCGGGGCGAAGTCCCACCACCACGGCTGGGCATGGCGCAGCAGCTTGGGCAGCTCGCTGGCGTCGGGGCGGGTGCGCAGGTACTCGACCAGGAAGTGCAGCGGGTAACCGCCGAACTGGCCGACGTGCTCGAACACCGGGTCGAGCGCGACGTCGCTGCGGTGCGGCAGGGCCTTGGTGATCATCGATTGCAGTACGTAGCCGGTGCCGCTGAGCTGGCGCACCAGGTCGGCGGCGCTGAAGGCTTCGCTCGCGACCAGATCGACGCCTTGGTGGAACTCGGGCAGGGCGAGCAGGTCCTGCGGACGCTGGATGCGTTCGTCGACCGCATCGATGGAACGGACCAACCGAAGTAATCGATCCTCTGGTGCTTCGGCCGTTTCCGAAGTCGATTCAATCGGTGCTTCGGCTTCGTTTTGGATTTGCTCGACAGCCGGCGTGTTTTCCGTATCCGCCCGCGGCGTATCCGTCGAGGCAGCGACGATCGCCGCCTGCGGCCGATACAGGCGCGCGAGAATCAGGCCGGCGATCAGGCCGACGACGAGTAATAGGGCTTCCACATGCGCTCCGGTGTCCGTTCCGGGCATTAGTTTAGCGGTTCGTCCGATAGGGACCGTGCGCTATGACTGTCGGCGGCGATGCCGTTCGATGCCGCTATCGATCTCTCAGTCGTTGTCCCCGCGAAGGCGGGGATCCAGAGACTTCAGAGTGATGCCGCGGTAGAGCCCTGGATCCCCGCCTTCGCGGGGATGACGGGATTATCGGGGCGGACCGCGGCGGGCAACCAAGCGGCACCCGTCTGCGTCGTCACCGCACTCTGCGCTCAGGCCAGCGCCTTGATCCGGTACAACGCTTCCAGCGCCTGCTTCGGCGTCAGTTCGTCCGGATCGACTTCGGCAAGCGCATCCAACGCGGCGGACGAGGTCGCGAACAGGCCGAACTGCTGCGGCTGGTCGAGCGCAGCGGTGGCGAACGAGGGCTTGGGCGTCTCGCGACCTTGTTGTTCCAGCTCGATCAAACGCCCGCGCGCCTGCTTGACCACCGACTTCGGCAGGCCGGCCAACGCGGCGACCTGCAAGCCGAAGCTGCGATCGGCCGGGCCGTCCTTGACCGCATGCATGAACACCAGTTGGTCGCCGTGCTCGACCGCGTCCAGGTGGACGTTGGCGATGCCGTTGCCGGGCTCGGCCAATGCGGTGAGCTCGAAGTAATGCGTCGCGAACAAGGTGTAGGCGCGGTTGCTGTGGGCCAGGTGGCGCGCGCAGGCCTCGGCCAGGGCCAGGCCGTCGTAGGTCGAGGTGCCGCGGCCGATCTCGTCCATCAGCACCAGCGACTGGTCGGTGGCGTGATGCAGGATGTAGCTGGTCTCGCTCATCTCGACCATGAAGGTCGACTGGCCGCGGGCGAGGTCGTCGCCGGCGCCGATGCGGGTCAGGATGCGGTCGATCGGGCCGATCAGCGCGCGCGAAGCGGGCACGAAGCTGCCGATGTGGGCGAGCAGCACGATCAGCGCGTTCTGGCGCATGTAGGTCGACTTACCGCCCATGTTCGGGCCGGTGATCACCAGCATGCGGCGGCCATTGTCCTCATCGAGAATCAGGTCGTTGGGCTCGAACGGGTCCTTGCGCACCGCCTCGACCACCGGGTGGCGGCCGCGTTCGATGCGCAGGCCGGGCGTGTCGCCGAGTTCCGGCTGCGACCAGTCCAGCGCCTGCGCGCGTTCGGCGAAACCGCACAGCACGTCGAGCTCGGCCAGGGCCGCGGCGCAATGCTTGAGCGGCTCCAGGCGTTCGTTGAGGGCATCGAGCAATTGTTCGTACAGCAGCCGCTCACGCGCGAGCGAGCGCTCGCGCGCCGACAACACCTTGTCCTCGAACTGCTTGAGTTCCTCGGTGATGTAGCGCTCGGCGTTGCTGAGCGTCTGCCGCCGGGTGTAGTGGGTCGGCGCCTTGTCGGCTTGGCCCTTGCTGATTTCGAGGTAGTAACCGTGGACGCGGTTGTAGCCGACCTTGAGCGTGGCGATGCCGCTGCTGGCGCGTTCGCGCGCTTCCAGGTCGACCAGGAACTGATCGGCGTTGGTCGACAAGGTGCGCAGCTCGTCGAGCTCGGCGTCGTAGCCGGTGGCGAATACGCCGCCGTCGCGGGCCAGCACCGGCGGCTGCGGCACGATGGCCTCGGCCAGCAGATGCGCGTGGGCGTCGTGTTCGCCGAGTTCGGCGCCCAGCGCGTTGAGGCGCGGCGCATCGAGCGGCGCCAGAGTGGCGCGCACGTCCGGCAACAGGCCGAGGCCGTCGCGCAGAGTCGACAGGTCGCGCGGGCGCGCGCTGCGCAGGGCGATGCGCGAGAGGATGCGTTCCAGATCGCCGAGCGCGCGGAAGCGTTCGCGGATGTCGTCGCCGGCGCGGCTTTCGATCAAGGTCGCGACCGCCTGGTGGCGATGACGCAGGACGCTGCGGTCGCGCAGCGGGCGGTGCAGCCAACGCCGCAGCAGGCGCCCGCCCATCGGCGTCACGGTGCTGTCGAGCACGCCGAGCAGGGTGGTGCGGCTGTCGCCGTCGACGCGGCTGTCGAGTTCGAGATGGCGGCGGGTGGCCGCGTTCATCGCGATCGCGCCGTCGCCGGATTCGATCGCGATCGAAGTCAGGTGCGGCAGGCGTTGCTTCTGGGTTTCCTCGACATAGCCGAGCAGGGCCGCGGCGGCGGCGATCGCCAGCGGCTTGTCTTCCAGGCCGAAGCCGCTGAGATCGTGCAGGCCGAAGAAACGCAGCAACTGGCGGCGGCCGCTGTCGACGTCGAACAGCCACGGCGGACGACGGCGCATGCCGTTGCGTTCGGCCACGAACGGCGGCCAGCCGTCTTCGTCGGCGACCAACAGTTCGGCCGGCTCCAGCCGGGCCAGTTCGGCTTCCAGCGCGTCTTCGCTGGCGACTTCGTTGACCAGGAAGCGGCCCGAGGCCAGATCGGCCCAGGCCACGCCGTAAGCGTGCTTGCCGCGAGCGACCGCCAGCAACAAGGTGTCGCGGCGTTCGTTGAGCAGGGCCTCGTCGGTGACCGTGCCCGGGGTGATGATGCGCACCACCTTGCGTTCGACGATGCCCTTGGCCAGGGCCGGGTCGCCGATCTGTTCGCAGATCGCCACCGACTCGCCGAGCGCGACCAGGCGGGCGAGATAGCCTTCGGCCGAATGGTGCGGCACGCCGGCCATCGGGATCGGTTGCCCGGCCGAGTTGCCGCGCTGGGTCAGGGTGATGTCGAGCAGTCGCGCCGCCTTGCGGGCGTCGTCGTAGAACAGCTCGTAGAAATCGCCCATGCGGAAGAACATCAGTACGTCCGGATGCTCCGCCTTGGCGGCGAAGAACTGGCGCATGAGCGGGGTATGGGCGTCGAGATTGCGGGCGCTGGAGGAGTCTGGGGCGGACACGAAATACCGGGTGTTCTGATGCGGGAGGAGCCGGCGCGCTGGGGCTGCAGGCGGGCGCACAGTATGCCAGCCGGGCTGAGGGCCCGCGCCGCGCTGGCCTGTGTTGCCGGGGCGGGACTGGCCCGCGTGCGATGCGCACGCTCAGCGGCCGTTCGCGGTCCGATACAGCAGCAATCGTCCGGCGTCCTCGCCGACCCACCAATGGCCGTCGTGCGACACCGCGACCGGCTTGGCCGAGCTGTCGGCCGGGGCGACGAATCCGGCCGGCACGGCGCGCGGCGGTTGCGTGCGTTTGCCGGCGACGCCGCCCGGGTCGCTGGCGGCATCGGCGACGCCGGCCGGTAACGGCTCGGCCGGATAGCGGGTGAGACCGCAGTGCAGGTCGATCCAGACCGGATGGCGCAAGGGCCCGACGCCGTCGGAATGGCCGTAGCCGGCGGCAGCGAGGCCGTCGCCCGCGGTGCCGAGCGCGCGGCTGAGGTCGGCGGCTTCGCTGCGGCAGCCGAGGCCGCCGTCGCGCCAGCGCTCGGCATGGTCGCCGACCAGCCACAGGTCGCCGTCGGGCGCGTAGGCGAGGTCGGCGATCTCGCTGTCGCCGGCGAAGTCGGCGACGCGGTCGGTGTGCAGGTCGAGCACGTGCCAGCGTTTGCCGTCGCTCCAGGCGAGCAGCGGCCGGCTCGGGTGAAACGCGACCGCGCCGGCTCCGGCGAGCAGACGCGGCGGTGCGGCTTCGGCGGTGGCCGACGCGGTGGGCGATGCAAGGGCAGGGCGTGCGGCGCCGGCCCGGCAGGCCGGCAACAGGGCGACCGCACAGGCGAGCGCGAGACAAAGGCGGTGCGCGTGGCGACTCATGTGCGGACCAGTCTAGCCATCGCGAGGCGAGGCGCCGCGGCCTGGGTCACGGTACCTGGCCGATGCCCATGCGATCCCAGACCGCCTCCAGCCCGCCCTGGCGATGGCTTTGCATCATGTTGCGCGCATCGCCGGCGTCGAAGCCGGGGTGGTATTCGACGTGCGGACGGTCGGTAAACCCTTGCCAGTTGCCGCCCCATTCCAGGCCCTGGGCGACGGCGATTTCGCCGTAACGGTCCCAGTTGTTGGTCTCGGCCCAGCTCGGCCGGCCGTTGGCGTCGTTGAAGACCAGGTCGACCGCGACACCGTAGTTGTGCCAGGACTGGCCGGCGCGCGCGTTGGTGACCCGGTTGCCTGGCGCGGTGCGGCCCTGCGCGTACAGCGTGTCCTGTTCGGCGAAGGTGCGATAGGCGGTATCCACGCGCATGTTCATGCCTTCGCGGCGCGCCTGCTCGATCACGGCAGTGACGCGATTGGCGACTTCCTGATTCAGGTTGGGATCGGCGAGGCGGCCGCGCGGATCGGCGGCATGCAGATCGACCAGGGTCCGGGTCTGCGCGCCGATTTGTTCGGTCAGTTGCACGCGGGTGCCGATGTTGTCGTAGACGCTGCGCGCGGCGGCTTCGTTGGCGAGCTGGACGGTGCCGTCGTTGCGGATCGTGCCGACGGTGCGGCCCTCGGCATCGAGCAGATTGCCGTTCTGGATGCCGTAGGTGACGCCGTCCAGGGTCAGGGTGCCGGCGTCGGGCGTCAACGAGGACGGTGTCGCCTGCGGGTTCAAGCTCACTTCCGCTGCGCCCTGCAGATAGGTCGCGGTCGCCGCGTTCGGCGCGCTCATGAAGGAATTGAGCGATTCGACTTTCTGTTCTTCGCTGAGCTGGCCGAAATTGCGGTCGGCGACCAACTGGTCGAGCGCGGCGACCGCCTGCGGGTTCTGCGCCAGCTCGGCGCGGATCTCCTCCTCGCGCTCTTCGCTGATGCTCGGCGTGGCCTGGGCCTGGGCCTGGGTGGCCGAGGCGGTGGATTGCGATTCGCTGCTGTGCGATGCGCCATTGACGCTGTCCATGGGCGTAGTCCTTGTTCGGGGGAACGGCCGGAACTTCGCTGCCTGGGCGAGGTTCCACGGAAGGTTCGCCTGCATTGCACGCCGCATGCATCGCTGTCGCCACCTGGGATCGACCCTAGCGCCGGCGGACCGATGACGCAGTTTTCGTGCACGGCTGTGCAGTCGCGTTTGCGCATTCCGACACGACGCTGTCGTGCCCTCGCTTCGCGAACGCGCGAACGTTCGTTCGTTTTTAAGCCGCGAACCACGATGCGACGCGCTTCTGCGCTTTTGCTTGCGTTTGCCTACACAAAGGTGTTGCATCGCCGCATGACGTTCGTTAACAGCGTGCTAATTTCCGCACGCCGATTCGATCCACGCCTTACAGACTCAGGCTGCAATCGCTCACGGATTACGTATCGAACAAGGATGTGATCCGCGCAGGGGACGGCGCGGTATCGCAGACACGGGTCGGACCCCCGGACGCATGCCTTCATCTTGCGCACCCGCCGCACCGGACATCGAAGTCCAGCACGTCCCGAACGTTTTCAAACTTGGGGGAAACCAGATGATCGCTCGTCAGCCGGGTCGCAAGTCCTTGTCTTTGGCCATCGCCTTATCAGTGGCGTCGCTCGCCGCGACCGCACAGGCGCAACAAACCGGTGCTGCCCCCGCCGAAGAGGAGGCCACGACCTTGGCCGGCCTCACCGTGACCGCGCAAAAGCGCGAGGAGGCCATGCAGGACGTGCCGATCTCGATCACCGCCTTGCCCGAGCAGTTACTGCAGGACACCGGCGTGCGCGACGTCAAGGACCTGCAGGTGCTGGTGCCCGGCCTGACCGTGAGCAGCACCCAGAGCGAAGTGCAGACGGTGGCGCGCATCCGCGGCATCGGCACGGTCGGCGACAACGCCGGCCTGGAGTCCTCGGTCGGCGTGGTCATCGACGGCGTCTACCGCCCGCGCAACGGCGTCGGCTTCGGCGACCTCGGCGAGATCGAGCGTATCGAAGTGCTGAAGGGCCCGCAGGGCACGGTGTTCGGCAAGAACACCTCGGCCGGCGTCATCAACGTCATCACCCGCCGGCCGAGCTACGACACCACGGTCGAGGGCGAGCTGACCATCGGCAACTACGGCGCGGTCGGTCTGGCCGGCTCGTTCAATACCGCGATCGGCGAGAACGCCGCCTTCCGCGTCTACGCCGGCAAGCGCAAGCGCGACGGTTTCACCGACGTCGAGATCGGCCGCGGCCCGCGCGGCGAGCGCGAGGACGGCGACCAGAACTTCCACACTTTGCGCGGTCAGCTGCTGTTGGAGCCGACCGAGAACCTCGACATCAACTTCATCGCCGACTACAGCAGCCGCGAAGAGAACTGCTGCGTCGGCCTGACCACGGTGCGTGGCCCGACCTCGGCGATCATCAATGCGCTGGTCGGCGGCACCGGCGTCGCGCCGGTCGCCGATCCGTTCGCGCGCGTGGCCTGGAGCAATCGCCCGACCACCCAGGACATCAAGGACAAGGGCATCTCGGCCGAGGTCAACTGGATTACGCCCTGGTTCGGTGGCGCCACCCTGACCTCGATCACCGCCTCGCGCGACTGGCAGGCCATGAACGGCCTGGATTTCGATTTCACCACCGCCGACCTGATCTACCGCAATCCGGATCCGGACGAATCCTTCACCGGCTTCAAACAGTTCAGCCAGGAGTTCCGCCTGACCGGCGCGACCGACAAGCTCGACTGGATGTTCGGCTTGTTCTATGCCGACGAAGACCTCAAGCGCAACGATTCCTACAGCCTCGGCGCGCACTACGAGCCGTATCTGTCGACCGCGGTGCTGAGCCAGATCGCCGCGCGCTTCCCGGCCGGGCTGATCAACACCGCCAATGCCGCGACCTTCTTGTCGCAGGCTTCGGGCCGCCCGTTCGGCAGCAGTTTCGGCGGGCTCGGTGCGCTCGACCGCTACCAGCAGAACAGCAAGAGCGTGGCCTTGTTCACCAATAACACCTGGCATGCGACCGACGCCCTCGATATCACCTTGGGCCTGCGCTACACCAAGGAGAACAAGGAACTCGACTCGGTCTACAGCAATCCCAACGGCGGCCTCGGTTGCGGCGCGGCGCTGGCCAACCCGACCCGGGTCGGCGCGGCCCTGGCCGCACGCGGCGTGCCGGCCGCGGCGCGCGCGGCGCTGGTCCAGCAGGTGGTCGGCTTCATGTGCCTGCCGTGGGCCAACACCCTGCACAACGGCCGGGTGACCAACCAGGAACGCGACGAGAAGGAATGGTCGGGCACGATCAAGGCGGCCTACCGCTGGAACGAGCACGTCATGGGCTACGCCTCGGCCGCGCGCGGCTACAAGGCCGGCGGCTTCAACCTCGACCGAGTGCAGTCCTCCAACGGCCTGTCCTCGGGCACCGCCGGCATCGCCCCGGTCAACGACACCTCGTTCCCGGGCGAGTTCGTCGACAGCTACGAGCTCGGCGCCAAGACCACCTGGGCCGACGGCAATCTGCTGCTCAATGCGACCTTGTTCCACCAGACCTACACCGACTTCCAGCTCAACAGCTTCCTCGGCACCAGCTTCGTGGTGCGGTCGATCCCGGAGGTGGTGTCGCAGGGCATCGACACCGAGATCCTGTGGCAGACCGGGCTCAAGGGCCTGATGCTGCAGGGCGGTTTGATGTACGCCGACACCAAGTACGGCAACGACCCGCTGCCCGACGCCGACCTGGCCAAGTTGCCCGGCGCGCGGGCGAGCTTCGCGCCGCTGTGGTCGGCCTCGGCTTCGGCGACCTACCAGTGGGACTTCGGCGCCTCGCTGGTCGGTCGCTTCAACATCGGCGCCAAGTACTCGTCCGACTACAACACCGGTTCCGACCTCGACCCGGAGAAGGGCCAGGAGGCCTACACCGTGGTCAATGCGCGCCTGGGCATCGGCGCCAAGAACCGGCGCTGGATGGTCGAAGCCTGGGCCATGAACCTCACCGACGAGGAGTACAAGCAGGTCGGCTTCGACGCCCCGTTGCAGACCGGTTCCTGGAACGCCTTCCTCGGTGCCCCGCGCACCTACGGGGTGACTTTGCGGGTCATGTACTGAGCAATGCGGGAGCGGCGGCGACGCCGCTCTCTTTTTGCTGATCGCTCCAGTCTTTTGTAGGAGCGGCGCAAGCCGCGACTGTGCCGCCGCATCTACGTCGCCACCGGATGCAACCCCGCGTCCCGTGTCGCGGCTCGCGCCGCTCCTACCCCAAAGCGGTGCGGCGCGGCTCAAGGGTAGGAGCGGCGCAAGCCGCGACCGCGCCGCCGCAACTACGTCGCCACCCGATGCAACCCCGCGTCCCCGTCGCGGCTCACGCCGCTCCTACAGGGATACCGCGCCGCGCATAGGGCGGCCTGCGCGCCAATCGGCCGTCGATCCCGACCGTCCAGGCAAAGCCACGTCCGCGACGCCCGTTATAGTGGCGCCATGACGCCCGATACCAGCGACTCCGCCCTGCGTGGCCTCGCCGAACGACTCGGCGAGGCGGCGCGCCTCAACCACCACATGCTGGTCACCGCCGAGAGCTGCACCGGCGGCTGGATCGCCAAGACCCTGACCGACATCGCCGGCTCCTCGGCCTGGTTCGGCTGCGGCATCGTCGCCTACAGCTACGAGGCCAAGCAGTCGCTGCTGAGCGTGCGCCCGCAGACCCTCGAGCAATACGGCGCGGTCAGCCGCGAGACGGTGATCGAAATGGTGTCCGGCGCGCTGGCCAATACCGGCGCGACCATCGCGGTCGCGGTGACCGGCATCGCCGGCCCCGGCGGCGGCACCGACGACAAGCCGGTCGGCACCGTCTGGATCGCCTGGAAACGCCGCGGCGGTTACCCGATGGCCGAGGTCTTCCATTTCGACGGCGATCGCGAAGCGGTGCGGCGCAAGACCGTCGCCGCGGCGCTGCACGCGATGCAGTCGCTGACGAGCTGATGCGGCAGCGGGCGCTTCGGCACTCGTGGTCGCCAGGCGCGACCCGGTCCGGCTAGCGTGGCGAATCCGCCGACTCGGTCGCCGCGCCGGTTACGCCGATCCATCGGTGGGTCGGCTTCGACCCGGCCAGATCTGTCCCGCTCGATCCGTCTCAATCAGATCCGTCCCGCTCGATCAATCCAACGCGCGCGTCCAGACCTGGCCGACCAGGTCATGGCCGAAGCTGTGGTGCGGCGCCTGTTCGATCAGGCTGAAGCCGCAGCCTTCGTAGATCTTGCGTGCCGAGCTCAGTACGTCGTTGGTCCACAGCAGCATCCGCCGATAACCGGCGTCGCGCGCGAAGGCGATGCAGGTTTCGACGAGACGTCGGCCGACGCCCAGGCCGCGTGCGCGCGGGTCGACCAACAGACAGCGCAATTGCGCGGTCGCGGCATCGTCCTCGTTGCGGACCACGAACACGCAGCCGATGCGCTCGCCGTCGAGTTCGGCGATCCAGCAGCGCTCGTATTGCGGGTCATGGCGGGTCGCGAAACGCGCGAACAAAGTGGCGACCAGGGCTTCGAACTCGCCGTTCCAGCCGTACTCGTCCGCGTACAGCCGGCCGTGGCGTTCGATCGCCCAACCGATGTCGCCGATCCGGTGCTCGCGCACCAGCAAGCACTGCGCAGCCGGCAGCGACGGCGTCGATAAGGCCTGTTCGGCCTCGCGGATTGCGCGCAACAAGCGGTCGCGATCCAGCGTCGACAAGGCCGACAGCATCGCCGCGGTCGACTCGTGCGAGCTGCGGTCGAGCGCGGCGAAGGCTTCGCGGCCTTTCGCCGACAGAGTCAGCACGAAGCTGCGCGCGTCCTGCTCGGAGCGGGCCTTGTCGATCAGACCGTCGCCGGCGAAGCCCTGCAGAATGCGGCTCAGATAGCCCGGGTCGAGGCCGAGCACCTCGCCGATTTCGCGCGCGGCGACCGGCTCGCGCTGGGCGAGTTCGAACAGCACCCGCGCCTGGGTCAGCGGGAACGCGCTGTCGAGCAGGTCTTCCTGCAGCACGCCGATCCGGCGGGTATAGAAACGGTTGAAGGCGCGGACGGCATCGACGTCGGCGGTCTCGGCAGCACCGGTCATGAAGGGGCTCGTAGAGATAGGCAGGACGAAGGCCAGACTAGTTAGATGTTTGACTTTGTCAATTAAATGCTTGGCGAAGACACTTGCCCTCGTGGTTTGTTAGTAGTAATACTACTAACCATGAGCCTGACCGACACCCAGCAAGCCATCCTCGCGATGATCGCCGAGCGCATCGACACCGAGGGTTTCCCGCCGTCGCAGACCGAAATCGCCAAAGCCTTCGGCTTCAAGGGCGTGCGCGCGGCGCAGTACCACCTCGATGCGCTCGAGACCGCCGGCGCGATCGAACGCATGCCGGGCCGGGCGCGCGGCATCCGCGTGTTGCAGCCGCCGCCGCAGGCGCAGCGCGAGCTGGGCCTGATCTCGATGGGCGGGATCTCGGCGAACGAGGAGGCGATCCGCCTGCCGGTGCTGGGCCGCGTCGCCGCCGGGGCGCCGATCGGCGCGGACGCCGGCGCCGACAACTACGTCCTGCTCGATCGCAACATGTTCTTTCCGTCGCCGGATTACCTGCTCAAGGTCAAGGGCGATTCGATGCGCGACGAAGGCATTTTCGACGGCGACCTGATCGGCGTGCACCGCACCCGCGACGCGCGCTCGGGCCAGATCGTGGTCGCGCGCATCGACGACGAAATCACCGTCAAGCTGCTCAAGATCGGCAAAGACCGCATCCGCCTGCTGCCGCGCAACCCCGATTACGCGCCGATCGAGGTCCAGCCCGATCAGGATTTCGCGATCGAGGGCCTGTACTGCGGCCTGGTCCGGCCGAATCGCTGATGGCACGCGCCAAGCCCGATCCCAATGTCGATCGCTATGGCTCGGTGCGCGCCTGCGCCGCCGTGCCGGCCGCACAAGCCGCCCTGCAAGGCCTGGACGAGTCGATTTCCGCGGCGTTTTCGCGGGGAAATCCGACTCCCGCGCAAGCCGCCGCCCGGCTGACCGCCGCTGCGGCGAGCGATAATTTGCTTCCAGGCGACGCGGTCTCAGCCTCTGCGATCCGCCTCCTCTAACTTCCCTCTCACCACGACACGACTTAAGGACACCACCATGGACGAGAACAAAAAGCGCGCCCTTTCCGCCGCTCTTAGCCAGATCGAAAAGCAGTTCGGCAAGGGCTCGGTGATGCGCATGGGCGACCGCGCCGTCGAAGCCGCCGAAGTCATCGGCACCGGCTCGCTGATGCTCGACATCGCCCTCGGCATCGGTGGCCTGCCCAAGGGCCGTGTCGTCGAAATCTATGGTCCGGAGTCCTCGGGCAAGACCACGCTGACCCTGCAGGCCATCGCCGAGTGCCAGAAGAAGGGCGGCACCGCGGCCTTCATCGACGCCGAGCACGCGCTCGACCCGATCTACGCCGGCAAGCTCGGCGTCAACATCGACGATCTGCTGGTCTCGCAGCCCGACACCGGCGAGCAGGCGCTCGAAATCGCCGACATGCTGGTGCGTTCGGCCGCGGTGGACATGGTGGTGGTCGACTCGGTCGCCGCGCTGACCCCGAAGGCCGAAATCGAAGGCGAAATGGGCGACCAGCTGCCGGGCCTGCAGGCCCGTCTGATGAGCCAGGCGCTGCGCAAGCTGACCGGCAACATCAAGCGCTCCAACACCCTGGTGATCTTCATCAACCAGCTGCGCATGAAGATCGGCGTGATGATGCCGGGCCAGAGCCCGGAAGTGACCACCGGCGGCAACGCGCTCAAGTTCTATGCCTCGGTGCGCCTGGACATCCGCCGCATCGGCGCGATCAAGAAGGGCGACGAGATCATCGGCAACCAGACCAAGATCAAGGTCGTCAAGAACAAGCTGGCGCCTCCGTTCAAGCAGGTCCTGACCGAGATCCTCTACGGCGAAGGCATCTCGCGCGAAGGCGAACTGATCGACATGGGCGTGGAAGCCAAGCTGGTCGAGAAGTCGGGCGCCTGGTACAGCTGCGGCGACGAGCGCATCGGCCAGGGCAAGGAGAACGCCCGCCAGTACCTCAAGGAGAACCCCGAGCTGGCCGCCCGTCTCGAAGCGACCCTGCGCGAGAAGTACGTCCCGAGCGACGCTCCGCGCGACGAAGCCGTCGAGGAATGATCGTCCGGCTCTGAATGGTTCCGGCTCTGAACGGTTAAGGCTCTATGACGTCGGATCGGCACGACGATCGGCGTCGCGAAGGCGGCGCCGTGGACCCGGACGGGCAGGGCGGACAGCCCATGCCCAAATCCGGCCGCGACACGCAGCTTCGTGAGGAGCTGCGCGCGCGGATGCGTGCGATCGAAGCCGGCAATGCGGCGCCGAAGTCGGCCCTGGGCCCGGCGGCGACCCGTCCGCAGCCGCTTTCGTCGCCAGACGAAGCTGCGGATGCCGATGCAGATATAGAGCCGGATGAAGGGCCGGCTGAGGAGCGCACCACGTCCGAGCGCTCAACTTCTGAAACCGGCCGGCGCGGCGGGTTTTCCGGCGGCTTTGGCTCGAAGCGCTCGGCTTTGAAGCCGTCGGCTTCGAAACGGTTCGGCTCCAAAGGCTTCGGTTCGAAACCGTTCGCCTCGAAATCGTACGGAAACGGCGGCTTCGGCGGCGAGGCCGACCGTCCGGAGCGGTCCGTTCCGGGCGGCTCGGCCTGGCCCGAAGCCGACCGCTTCGAGGCGCAGCTCGCCCTGGGCGGCGCCGATCCGCTCGATCCGGCCTCCGCGGAAGATCGACCCAGTGCACTGTTCGACGAAAGTCTAAGCCGCTCCGACAGCTCGGGCCGGGGCCAGCGCCGGCGGGCGCCGCGCGAGCAGAACCCGACCCAGCGGGCCCTTGGCCTGCTGACCCGCCGCGAGCATTCGCGCAAGGAATTGACCCGCAAGCTGACCTCCCGCGGCCTCGACGCCGGCGAGGTGGAAACCGCGGTCGCCCAGTTGGCCGAGGCCGGTTGGCAGAACGACGTCCGCTTCGCCGAAAGCATGGTCAGAAGCCGCGCCGGCAATGGTTATGGGCCCTTGCACATACGTGCTGAATTGGCCACCCACGGCCTCGACAGCCAGACCATCGCCGACGCCCTGGCCAGCTACGAAGGCGACTGGCTGCAGAACGCCCGCGACCTGGTCCGGCGCCGCTATGGCGAGGACTTCGCCGCCGACCCGGCAAGGCGGCGCAAGGCCGCCGATCTGCTGATGCGGCGGGGCTTCGACGGCGATACGGCTCGTAATGCGAACCGTTCCGGCTCCGACGACTGAACGGTCGGACATATTTGCCGTACGGCCTTGCACATAAGGCCCCCGGGCCTGTTAGGCTACGCGGCTTTCGGGTCCCGGGTTGCCTGTTCCAGTCGATGCCTCCATCGTGGTGGCATGGGTTCGGTCGAGCGGCACCGCTCCCGACCAGGCAAATAATCCCAGGCATGAAAACCACCACTGAAATCCGCAGCGATTTCCTCGAGTTCTTTCGGGGCAAAGGTCACACCATCGTGCCGTCGGCACCGTTGGTGCCGGCCAACGACCCGACGTTGTTGTTCACCAACTCGGGCATGGTGCAGTTCAAGAACGTATTCCTCGGCAGCGAGAAGCCGGGTTACGTGCGCGCGGCCGACGTCCAGCGTTGCCTGCGTGCCGGCGGCAAGCACAACGACCTCGATCAGGTCGGCTACACCGCACGTCACCACACCTTCTTCGAGATGCTCGGCAACTGGTCGTTCGGCGACTACTTCAAGGAAGACGCCATCGTCTGGGCCTGGGAGCTGTTGACCCAGGTCTGGGGCCTGGCGCCGGAACGCCTGCTCGTCACGGTTTATCACACCGACGACGAGGCCTACGCGCTGTGGAACCAGAAGATCGGCGTGCCGGCCGAGCGCATCGTCCGCATCGGCGACAACAAGGGTGCGCCGTTCGCCTCGGACAACTTCTGGCAGATGGCCGACACCGGCCCCTGCGGCCCCTGCACCGAAATCTTCTACGACCACGGCGACCACATCGCCGGCGGCCCGCCGGGTTCGCCCGACGAGGACGGCGATCGCTTCATCGAGATCTGGAACCTGGTCTTCATGCAGTTCGACCGCCAGCCCGACGGCAGCCTGCTGCCGTTGCCGGCGCCGTGCGTCGACACCGGCATGGGCCTGGAACGTCTGGCGGCGGTGCTGCAGGGCGTGCACGGCAACTACGACATCGATCTGTTCCGCCACCTGATCGCCGCCGCGGCGCGCTTCACCGGCACCGACGATCTGCAGAACAAGTCGCTGCGAGTGATCGCCGATCACATCCGCGCCTGCTCCTTCCTGATCGTCGACGGCGTGCTGCCGTCCAACGACGGCCGCGGCTACGTGCTGCGCCGGATCATCCGCCGCGCGCTGCGCCATGGCTGGATGCTGGGGCAGAAGAAGCCCTTCTTCCATCTGATGGTGCCGGCGCTGGTCGAGGTGATGGGCGACGGCTATCCGGAGCTGGCGGCCAAGCGCGAATTCGTCGAACGCGCGCTGTTGGCCGAAGAAGAACGCTTCTCGCAGACCCTCGATTCGGGCATGCGCATCTTCGACGAAGTGGCCGAGCGCTCGACCGGGGTGATCCCGGGTATCGACGTGTTCCGTCTCTACGACACCTACGGTTTCCCGACCGACCTGACTGCCGACATCGCGCGCGAGCGCGGCCTGACCCTGGACATGGAGGGCTACGACGCCGCCATGGCCAAGCAGAAGCAGGGCGGCCGCGAAGGCGCCGACTTCGGCAGCAAGACCACGATGCCGGCGGAACTCGCCGCCAAGCTCGCCCCGACCGAATTCCTCGGCTACGACCGTCTGACCGAGGGCGGCCTGGAAGTCGTCGCCCTGCTGCGCGACGGCATGCCGGTCGACCAGATCGTGGCCGGCGACAACGCGGTCGTGATCCTCGAGCGCACCCCGTTCTACGCCGAAAGCGGCGGCCAGGTCGGCGACGTCGGCGAGCTCGACGAAGCCGGCACCCGTTTCCTGGTCCGCGACACCCAGAAGTTCGCCGGCCAGTTCCATGGCCACATCGGCGAGCTGACCGCCGGCACCCTGAAGCGCGGCGACCGCGTCCTGGGCGCCGTCGACGAGGCCCGCCGCGCGGCGACCGTGCTCAACCATTCGGCGACCCACCTGCTGCATGCGGCCCTGCGCCGCCTGCTCGGCGACCATGTGACCCAGAAGGGCTCGCTGGTCGCTCCGGACCGCCTGCGTTTCGACTTCTCGCACTTCAACCCGATGACCGACGCCGAGCTCGCCGAGATCGAGCGCCAGGTCAACGCCGATGTGCGCCGCAACTACGAGGCCGAAGTCCACCAGATGGGCATGCAGGAGGCCCTGGAGTTCGGCGCGATGGCGCTGTTCGGCGAGAAATACGGCGACCGCGTGCGGGTCCTGCGCATGGGCGAGGCTTCGACCGAGCTTTGCGGCGGCACCCACGTTTCGCGTACCGGCGACATCGGCCTGTTCAAGATCGTCTCCGAGAGCGGCGTCCAGGCCGGCGTGCGCCGGATCGAGGCGCTGACCGGGCAGGGCGCGCTGGACTATGTGGCCGAAGAAGAGCAGCGTTTGGAGCAGGCCGCGCGCCTGCTCGGCGGCAATGCGGCCGACGTGGCCGACAAGCTGCGGGCCCTGCTGGACCGGCAGAAGAAGCTGGAACGCGAGCTCGAATCGATCAAGGCCAAGGCCGCCTCCGGCGCCGCAACCGACCTGGCCGCCTCGGCGGCGCAGATCGGCGGGGTGCGGGTGGTCTCGACCCGGTTGGAAGGTTTTGACGCCAAGGCGTTGCGCGAGGCGGTGGACAGCCTCAAGCAGCAGCTCGGCGATGCGGTAATCGTGCTGGCGGGAGCCAGCGACGGTAAGGCGGCTTTGGTCGCCGGAGTGAACGGAAGCGCGGCTGGCAAGGTCAAGGCGGGGGAACTGCTCGCCCACGTTGCCAGTCAGATCAACGGTAAAGGCGGCGGCCGCCCGGATATGGCGCAGGGCGGCGGTGACGACGGCCCTGCGTTGTCGAAGGCTCTTGCGGGCGTGGCGCAGTGGGTTGAGAGTAGGCTTGTATGAATGGCGAACAGTGACTTCTATCGCTTGCGACCGGGTTTGACCGGTCGCTAAGATGGTTCACGTTTGTGTACAAATTGAAGCATTCTTCCTGATGGAAAAGAATGCCAACGCCGGCGCTGCGGTGCCGGCTCGAGGAGGTTTTCAATGCTGATCCTGACGCGTCGCGTCGGCGAAACCCTGATGATCGGCGACTCGGTGACTGTCACCGTGCTCGGCGTCAAGGGGAACCAGGTGCGTATCGGTATTACCGCACCCAAAGATGTCGCAGTCCATCGCGAAGAGATCTATCAGCGCATCCAGCGCGGCGAGGATGCGTCGGACGACTCGGGCAAGAACACCGGCGGCTGATAAAAAAAGTTTGCTGCGAATCGGGTGAGCCGTTATGCTTCCCGCCCGCACCGCGTTAAGTGATGCGGAGAGTTGCCCGAGAGGCTGAAGGGGCTCCCCTGCTAAGGGAGTATAGGGTCAAAAGCTCTATCGAGGGTTCGAATCCCTCACTCTCCGCCAGTTACAAAAGAGCCGCTTCTGGCGGCTTTTCTTTGCAGATCCATCGGGGTTTTCGCAGCCGATGAGGACGCAAAGAGCAAAACAGAAAATGTTGACGAACAGAAAAACGTCCGTCATAATTTTTCAACTCAGCGCCCGTAGCTCAGCTGGATAGAGCACCAGGCTACGAACTTGGGGGTCGGAGGTTCGAATCCTTCCGGGCGCGCCATACAAAGAAGCCCGGCAATCGCAAGATTGCCGGGTTTTTCTTTGCGCGCGATTCTTGTTCGCCGCCGCCTGTTCATGGCCGGTCGTTCGCGTCGTATCAACTCCGCCGCGCTACTGGCCGAGCCCCCTGTAGGAGCGGCGTAAGCCGCGACCGCGTCGTTTGTCGTCGCGGCGGTTCTTGCCGCAAAGCGGTAAGGCAACATCAAGATCTAAAGCTTCCGCCCGCTAAAGCGGCCGGGTTACTTTCTTTTGCTAAGCCCAAAAGAAAAGTAACCAAAGAAAAGGG
>NZ_JMTZ01000024.1 GCF_000731095.1 Lysobacter antibioticus
AAAAACGGCGCACGTCCTGTGCGCCGCCCTCCGGGTCTCCAGGTGTTCTCGCGAGTCCGGTACTGCGCCAAGCTCATCACGGCAACGGCAACGGCAACGGCAACGGCAACAGCAACCGCGTCGCGGCTCACGCCGCTCCTACAGGGGGAGCGGAATCCAAAGGGACATGCAAGAGAACCAGTGGCGGACTCAGGCGTCCGCCGAAGTCTTGGGCTCCGGCTTCGCCGCCATCTCCGGGCTGATCTTCTCGATCGTATGCCGCAACTCGCGGCCCAGAATGACCTTGGCGTCCTTCGCCCAGGCATCCAGGCGCTGGTCGAAGGCGAGCTTGCCTTCGCTGTCGGGCCAGACCAGGCGGAGCTCGCGCAGTTTCTGGATGAAGCCGCGGAACAAGGTCTTGTCGAAGAACTCCGGCGCGGCCGGCGCGTACAGCAGCGACAGGCGCTGAGCGGCGAGCTGGCACAGGCTTTCGAGTTCGCCGGCCGACATGGTGCCGGGGCCGTTCTTCACCAGCACCGAAATGGCGATGTAGTAACGCTCGAAAGCTTGCTGCAAGGAGTGGCCGATCGCACGCAGGCGGAACACTTCGTCGGTCTGGCCGGCGTTGCGGGCGAGGATGCCGCCGTCGTCTTCGCTGACGCGTTCGAGCAAGCCGGAGCGGACGAATACGTCGACCGTGCGCACCAGGCGCTCGGCGAATTCGTCCTCGCTCCACGGCAGGAACAACTCGGCCTGCAGGAAGGGGTACACGCTGCGGCCCAGGCGCAACACGCCGGCCAGGCTCATGCGGCGGTTGTGCTGGAAGCAGCAGGCGATCCACGAAGCCGCGGTGAACAGGTGCAGGACGTTGTTGCGGAAATAGCTCAGCAGCACCGCCTTGTCGTCGCCGTCGACGCCGAGCACGTCGCCGAGCGGATGGGCGATGCGTTCGAGCACGTTGATCTCTTCGCCGTGGGCGACGATTTCCTGCGGCGTGTGCGGGGTGACGGTGACACGGTCGGAATACGGCAGCTCGGCCAGTAAGGTCTTGGACAGGGCGATCTGCGCGAGCAGGTCGGCCTCGCCCATCGCGTGTTTCGGCGTCGACAGCAGGGCCAGGGCGAGCAGGTTGATCGGGTTGACGTCGGCGGCGCGGTTGACGTTGACCTGGATCTGTTCGGCGACCGCATCGACCGTCGCCGACAGCCAGCTCGGCTTGTCTTCCTCGTCGAGCGGGCGGCCGTCCCACTCCGGGGCGTGCTGGGCGAGCATGTCGTTGAGCCGGATCGGCTCGCCGAAGTTCACCACCACCTGGCCGTAGTTGGAGCGCAGTACCTTGGGAATGCCCCACAGCAGCTGCCAGATCGATTCTTTTTCCTTCGGCTTGCCGGACAGCTCGTCGAGGTAGCTGTTGCCCTCCATGAGCTTCTCGTAGCCGACGTAGATCGGCTGGAACAGCACCGGCCGGGTCGGCTGGCGCAGGAAGCCGCGCACGGTCATCACGATCATGCCGCCCTTCGGCGGCAGCAGACGGCCGGTGCGCGAGCGCCCGCCTTCGATGAAGTACTCGATCGAATAACCGCCCGAGACCAGCTGGGCGACGTATTCGCTGAGGATCGCCGAGTACAGCGCGCTGCCGCGGATGCTGCGACGGATGAAGAAGGCGCCGCCCTTGCGAAGGATGGAGCCGACCACCGGCAGGTTGAGGTTGATGCCGGCGACGATGTGCGGCGGCACAATGCCCTTGGTGTAGAGCAGATAGCTCAACAACAGGTAGTCCATGTGGCTGCGATGGCAAGGCACGTAGACGACTTCGTGGCCGGGCGCGTCCTGCTTGAGCTGGTCTAGGTGATGCACCAGCACGCCGCGGTAGATGCGGTTCCACACCGGAGTCAGGATGAAGCTCAGCGAGCGCACCACCGGATGCGAATAGTCGGCCGCGATCTCGTAGGCCATGGCGTGGGCTTTCTTCCACGCTTCGGTGCTGTTGCTGCTGTCGCGACGGGCCTGGTCGGCGATCGCGTCCTTGACCGGTTCGGAAGCGAGCACGCGGTCGATCAGCATGCGCCGGGTCGACAGGTCGGGGCCGATCACCGCCGCGCGGATGCGGCGGAAGTGGGTGCGCAGCACGCGCGAGAGTTTGCGCACGGTGCGTTCGGACGGCAGGCCTTCGTCGACGATGCCGCGCAGCGACACCGGCGGCGAGAACCGCACCGTGGTGTGGCGGCCGTTGAGGGCGATCGCGAGCAGGCGGCGGAAGCGGCCGACCAGGGTCCAGTTTTCCGAGAACAACACCGAGAACCAACCGCTGCTGCGGTCCGGCGCGCGGCCGACGAAGATCGATACCGGCACCAACTGCACATCGAGCGCGGGGTCGTTGCGATGCGCGTCGAGCAGACGCGCGAGCGAACCGGAGTGAGTCTTGGCCGAGGGCGGACCGGACGGCGCCAAGGTGCCGGCGTGGCGCCGCGACAGCGCGACATAGGCGCGCTTACGGCCGAGCGGGTCGCCCGGCAACGGCTGCAGCGGCGACGGCAGGCCGCTCTCGCGGCAGGCGCGTTCGAGGATCAACGCATTCGACAGACCGTAGTCTTCGAGCACGTAGCAGACCGGGCGGCCGTGCCACTCCTCGGCGATATGTTCGGACGGCGCCTTCGGCTCGATGGTCAGCGACACCCACGGCGCCATGATCTTGCCGAGCAGGCGCGCCCACCACGGGCGATGCGCCGGCGGCGCGCCCGGACGCGACTCGCCCGCAGCCGCAGGCGGCGCGGCGATCGGCAGTTCGGGCTGATCGGGCTCGGGCTCGGCGGGCGCAGGCGAAGCGGCGAGCGCAGGCTCGGGCTGGATCTCGTCGGCGGCTTCGGCGACGCGCTCGCTCATGGATTCGGCTTCGACGGCAGGTTCGACGGTGGACTCGACCTCGGGCTCGAACGCAGGTTCGGCGAGTTCGTCGGCGATCGCACTCGCGCGCTCGTCGGACGCGGCGGCCGCTTCGGCATCGACCGGCCCAGCAGGCACGTGTTCGGCGGAAGGATCGGCGGCAGCGGCCGGGTCCGAGGCGTCGACCGGCGTGCGTGCGGAGTCGGCCGAAGCGGCGTCGGGGAAAGGCAGGGGCGTTTGTTTCGGCATCCCGATCATTATGCCTATTCGGCTTCGGCGCGCGCCTGACCTATCGGGCCGCCTGAACCGGGCCGTTCGAACCGGCCCCGCAATTACGCCGGCCGCCGCGAAACCCAGGCGGAGCCAGGCTCAGCGCGCCGGCGCGGGTGCGGCCGGAGCGGTCGCTGGCGCCTGTTTGCTGTTGGCGGGGGCGGTCGCCTGCGACGGCTTGCCCTTGACCGGGGCGGTCGCCTGCTGCGGCTTGCCCTTGGCCGGAGCATTCGCCTGCGACGGCTTGCCTTCGGCCGGGGCATTCGCCTGTAGCGGCTTGCCTTCGGCCGCCGCCGGCGGCTCCACCCGCGTCGGCTTCGGCGGTGCCTGCGCTTCGGTCTCGGCGTGACGCAGCACGTCGCTGAGGTACCAGCGGCCGTCGCGGCGCTCGACCAGCACGTAGGCATCGACCGCTTCGCCGGCGAGTTCGTAACGCACCCGCACCCGCGCGGTGTCGCCGGTCTGCTCGGCCAGGCTGGTCTGCACGCTGGCGAGAGCGGCGTCGAGGTCGAGGCCGTAGCCGTTCACGACCTGCTTGAGCCGCTCGACGAAGGGCCCGAGCCGACGCAGGCTGCGGTCCATGCCGGTGCGGGCGAAGGCGTCCGGCGCCGCCAATCCGGTCGCGCGCGCGGCCGATACCAACTGCGGAATCGCCACCCGCGCCCGCACCGAATCGCCCAGCGGCGCGCCCTGCGCCCAAGCGCTCATCGCCGCGATCAACTGGGCATGGTGGTCGCGCTCGGTGTCGCTGTAGCCGGCCTCGCTGCGCACGTACTGAATCGCGAACAGGCCCATGGTCTTGGCCGCCGAATGCAATTCTTTGTCGGCGCCGGCGAACTGGCGACGATAGGTCGCGACCAGGGTGCGCTCGGCGTCCTGCGCGGCCAGCGCGGCGATGAAGCTCGGGAACCGGTCGTCCAGCGGCAGCTCGGTCAGCGGCCAGACCGTGCGGCCTTCGCGCCAGGCCGTCTCTAGGCGGGCATGCAATTGCGGCGGCACGGCATGGCGGGCGTAGGCGGCCAGGTCGTTGCGGCGCAGATCCGCGACCAACTGGGTCACGGCCTGTGCCGGCAGGGTCGGCACCGGATCGGCGGGCGGCGCTTCGCGCTCGCAGCCGGCCGCCGCCAACAGGGCAACGGTCGACAACAGCGCGGTGCAGGCGCGTCGGACGATGGACATCGGGTGCGGCTCCCCAGTCGCGGACGGGCATCTTGGCGGCGCACTCCGGCCGACACAAGCCGTTCACCCGGGCACCACCAAGAAAGCACACTAGTTGACGCATTACGTCGACTAGCGCTCATTTTCGGCGTGACGATAAAACCGTGATTTACATCACAAAAATAGATCTGAATGGGCCTTAGCACATATTCGTGACTGCGATCACTCTGTGTCCGTTTATGTCCGACTACTGTGCCCTGAATGGCATGTTTTATGCGTTCTTAACAGGCAGATCCGGCAAAAACGCCGGACCGTCAGAGCGCGATCAGCGCAGGAGCATCGATCCATGCGTCTTTCCCCGACCCGTCTGCTCGCAGCCATCCTCGTAGCCGGCATCGCGCCGGCCTACGCCGCCGATGACACCACCCAGTTCGACGTCACCATCACCATCACCAGCACCTGCGACATCCACACCGTCGCCGCCACCGACGTCAATTTCGGCACGGTCGCCTCGACCGCGACCAACGTCGACCAGCAGGGCCAGCTGACCGTGAACTGCACGCCGGGCACGGCCTATACGATCGCACTCGACAACGGCCAGAACGGCGCCGACGTCAACAGCCGCGCGATGAGCGACGGCACCAATGAAGTGCCCTATCAGCTCTATCGCGCCGCCGCGCGCGGCGCCGGCGACGTCTGGGGCAGCACCACCGGTGGCGGCGGCAACGTCCTTGCAGGCAGCGGCACGGGTGCGGCCCAGAACCTGCCGGTCTACGGCAGGGCGCCGAGCGCCAACTTTCCCGCTGCTACTTACAATGACGTGGTAACCGCCACGGTGACCTACTGACCGGACAGGGAGAGATGAGCGGCCGCCGGCTCCTGCATGCCGTCCGTGCCGCTCTCGCCGTCGCGGCCGTATGGGGCGTGCTCGCGATGGCACCGGCGGTTGCGGCCGGGCTCCAGGTCACGCCCACCTCGCTGACTCTGCAGGCCAAGCAGAGCGCCGACGGCCTGTGGCTCAGCAACACCGGCAGCAAGCCGCTGCAGGCCCAGGTCCGCGTGTATCGCTGGATCCAGGAAAACGACGAGGAACGGTTCGAAGCGACGCGCGCGTTGGCGATCAGCCCGCCGATGCTGGAACTGGCGCCGGGGGCGCGGCAGTTGGTGCGGGTGATCCGGCTCGGTGCGCCGCCCACCGCCGAAGAAAGCTACCGGCTGATCGTCGACGAACTGCCGCCGGGCGATCAGGACCGCCCGGCCGGCCTGCAATTCGTACTGCGCTATTCGGTCCCGGTGTTCCTCGCTCCGGCGGGGGACGCGGCCCTCGCACCCGAGCTGCGCGCGCAACTGAGCTTCGAAGGCGAGCAAGCGCGCTTGAGCGTGCACAACCGCGGCGGCCAGCATGCGCAGCTGGCCGATCTGGTATTCGTCGATGCGCAGGGAGGCCGTCATGCGATCGGGTCGGGCCTGTTCGGTTATGCCCTGGCCGGCCAGCGAATGCGTTGGCCGTTGGCGGCACCGACCGAGTTGCTGCGCGGTCCGGGCACGTTCAAAGCGAGGATCAATGGCGAATCGACCGAGCGGACGCTGGCGCTGGACTCGCCGGCTCGCTGAAGCCATGTCCGCCGGCCTGCTCCTGGCATCGCCTGCGAGCCATGCGGCGGAGCTGCCGCCGTTGATCCTGGCCCGCGCCGGCGAGAGCAATGCCGCCAGCGCACCGCTGCAGCTCTATCTCGAAGTCAGCCTCAACCACACCGCCTACGGCACGCCGCAACCGTTCGAGTTGCGCGAGGGCCGTTTGTTCGCCAGCGTCGCCACCCTGCGCCAGATCGGCTTCGTCCTCGACGGCCGCGGCGAGGCCGAATCGCTCGCGCCCGACAGCCTGGACGGCGTCAGCGTGCGCTACGACGCTTCGCTGCAACGCGTGGCGATCGATGCGCCGCTGTCGCTGCTGTCGTTGGCGACCACGCGCCTCAACGCACCGGGCACCGACATCCCCACTGCCAGCGCCTCGCCCGGCCTGTTGTTCAACTACGATCTTTACAGCAGCCGCGACGACCACAGCGACAGCACCAGCGCCTTCGCCGAACTGCGCCTGTTCGGGGCCGGCCGCGGTGTCTTCAGCCAGACCGCGGTCACCCGCAGCCAACGCAACGAGGACGAACCGCGGCGGACCGATTCGGTGCGCCTGGACAGCAGCTGGCGCTGGTCCTCGCCGGCCTCGATGATCAGCGTCAGCGTCGGCGACGTGATCAGCGGCCAGCTCGACTGGACCCGGCCGCTGCGCCTGGGCGGCGTGCGCATCGGCCGCGACTTCGGCCTGCAGCCGTACCGCATCACCACCCCGCTGCCGACCTTCGTCGGCGAAGTCGCGGTGCCGTCGGCGGTGGACCTGTACGTCAACGGCATCCGCCAATACAGCGGCGAACTGCCGCCGGGGCCGTTCCAGCTCGCGACCATCCCCGGCATCACCGGCGCCGGCAACGCGCAGTTGGTCGTGACCGACGCCTTCGGCCGCACCCGTCAACTCGACTTTCCGTTCTATGCCGCGCAGCAACTACTCGCCAAAGGCCTGTCGGATTGGTCGCTGAGCCTGGGCCTGGCGCGCGAGGACTACGCATTGCGTTCGTTCTCCTACGGCAGCGAACCGCTGGCCAGCGCCGACCTGCGCTACGGCGTCAGCGACGCGTTCACCGTCGAGGCGCATGCCGAAGGCGGCGACAGCGTGGTCAACGGCGGGCTCGGCGCGATCTGGTTGCTCGGCGGCGCCGGCGTGTTCAGCGCTTCGCTCGCGCACGGCCAGGACCGCAGCGACTCCGGCTGGCTGTACGCCGCCGCCTACAACTGGAGCAACGGCCGCTTCAACATCGCCGCCGACACCCAACGCACGCATGGCGAGTACCGCGACGTCGCCTCGCGCTATGGCCAAGCCCCGGCGCGGGTCAGCGAACGCGCGGTGGCGAGCTGGAACGACACCCGCCTGGGCAGCCTGGGCCTGAGCTACGTGCGCCTGATCTATCGCGACGAAACCCCGGCCCGCTACGCCAGCGCGACCTGGAGCCGCAACTTCAAGAGCGGCGCCTCGCTGAGCCTGTCGTACAACCAGAACCTGGACCGCTCCGAGGACCGCAACCTCTATCTCGGCTTCTCGATGAACTTCGACCGCAGCCTGCAGCTCAGCGCTTCGCTGCAACGCAACCGCGGCCGCGACCAGGCCGTGCTCGACCTGAGCAAGCCGCTACCCGGCGACGGCGGCTTCGGCTGGCGCCTGCAGGCGCGTGGCGGCGACGGCGAGGAAGGCGGCCTGGCCGAAGCCGGCTGGCTGACCGGGTACGGACGCTACAGCCTCGGCTACGCGCGCCAGGGCGACATCGACTACGGCTATGCCAGCGCGAGCGGCTCGCTGGTGTGGATGGGCGGCCATGTCTTCGCCGCGCGCAACGTCAGCGATGCGTTCGCGGTGGTCTCGACCGATGGCCGCGCCGACGTGCCGGTGCTGCTCGAAAACCGCCCGATCGGCCGCACCGACCGCGACGGCATGCTGCTGGTCACGCCGCTCAATGCCTGGCAACGCAACCGCATCGCCATCGACCCGATGGAACTGCCGGCCGACCTGCGCCTGGACCGGGTCGAAGTGCAGGCCACGCCGCAGGACCGCTCCGGCACGCTGGTGCGTTTCGCCATCGAACAAGTGCGCGCCGCGGTGCTGGTGCTGCACGACGCCCGCGGCGAAGCGTTGCCGGTCGGCAGCCGCGTGCACCTGGATTCGGGCGGCAACGCGGTCGTCGGCTACGACGGCGAGACCTATCTCGACAGCCTGCAAGACCTCAACACGGTGCGCGTCGATACCGCCGACGGCCCCTGCAGCGTGCGCTTCGAGTATCCCGCCGGCGGCGGCGTGCCGCGCATCGGCCCCTTGATCTGCCAGACGCAGGTATCACCATGAATCGCCTGCAGCTCGCTGGGTTGTGCCTCGCCTTGATGTTGTCGCTGTTCGCGCGTCCTGCATCGGCGGCGACCACCTGCACCGGAACGATGACCAATCTGAATTTCGCACCGATGACCGGCGGCGTCATCGATGCCACTGCATCTTTCAGCGTTACCTGCTCGACGTTCGGCTTGGCCGTGCTCGGGAACGCCAAGGTCAACATGTGCGTGAGCATCCGCAGCGGCACCGACGGCGGCAGCACGCTCAACCCGCGCCGCCTGATCAACACGTTCAACGACCCGATGAACATGCAGCTCTACACCGACGCCGCTCGCAGCGCTATCTGGGGCTCGCGCGGCAATGCCACCGTGCCCAATCCTTTGCTACTTCAATTCAATTACTCCGTGCCGGTACTTGGTGGAAATCAGACCCTAAACGCGACCTTGTATGGTCGGATTCCGGCCCAAACCGGGCTCAACGCGGGCACCTACATCAACCGCTTTACTGCTGCGGCCGACACGCTAATCGAGTTCCGCTACGATGAATCAATAATCGGCGGTGCCACCATGCCGACCTCATGCACCTCCGGCGGCAGCGGCGGCACCTCCAGCCAATTCCCCTTCACCGTCAACGGCTCGGTGCCGGACAGCTGCACGCTGACGCCCAAGCCCGTGCCCAACATGGCCTTCGGCAACGTGCCGGGGCCGATCACCTCGAACCTCGATCAGACCACCTCGATCGGCCTGGTCTGCAGCGGCCGCACCGCCTGGCAGATCGGCCTCAACAATGGCCTATACGCCAGCGGCGCGACCCGACGCATGCGCAACGGCGCCGGCCAGTTCGTGGTCTACGAGTTGTATCGCAACAGCCCGCGCACGCTGCGCTGGGGCAACACCCTCGGCAGCGACACCTTGACCGGCACCGGTACCGGCACGTCGCAATCGCTGCCGGTCTACGGCCGCGTCGGTGCGCAAGCGCCGAGCATCGGCAGCTACAGCGACACCATCACGGTGACGGTGACCTACTGATCGCGTCGCCTGTCGATCGCGAGGCAGGCACTTCGCGATGCGTGACCGCAAAAGTGCATCAAGGAAAAAGAAAAAGGAGGCGCGAGGCCTCCTTCAAACCGGCTTGCGCCGGAAGATTACGAGTTGTGGCATGGCCCCGGCTGGCACCGGGATGGGCGCAGCCTAACGCCGCGCCAAAGTTAATGCAACACCTGAAGTATTACGATGTAACTTATTGATTTTTATCGACCGATATTCGCCAGTACGCCTGAGACTGCGGTCACGGCGCCAGATCGAGCGCGGCGCGCTTGGCCTGGCGGCGGGTGTCGCGCGGCTGGCTGAAGTCGTTGTTGAAGGTCATCGCTTCCCACGAGCCGTAGCTCGGGTTCGGCAGCATCCACCAACGTTCGCCGAACCAGTCGTGGTACTGCTGCAGCAAGGCGTCGCGGCCTTCCGGGGTGTTGGCGACGACCTGGACGAAGTCGCCGAGCTGATCGCCGAACTGCATCAGCACGCGGTACTGGCGCCCGGCCAACAAGCGGCGGCAGTTCTTCTCGCTGCCGTTTTGTTCGCAGCCTTCGACCACCGTGCCCAGGCCGAGAAAAACCTGATCGTCGGCGACCGGCAAACCGGCGCTGCGCAGATTGGCCAAGGTGGCCTCCTTCAAGTGCACGGCGCGGTTGGACAGATACAGAATCGTGATGCCCTTGGCCTGCGCGGCCTTGGCGAAATCGACCACGCCCGGCAGCGGCTTGGCCTTTTTCTCGGCGACCCAGGCGTCCCAGGTGACCTCGTCGTATTCCTTGCCGTCGCGCACCAGGCGCGCCTGGTAGGGCGAGTTGTCGAGCACGGTTTCGTCGACGTCCATGACCACGGCCGGCTTGAGGCCCTTGACCGGGTTGCCGCGTTCGTCGGGCACCAGCGCGTCCCAGTTGGGCTGCTTGAGCGCGGTGTCGAGCTTGTCCGCGGCGGCGCGGTAGACCGTTTCGGTCGCGGCGCGGTATTCGACCGAGCGCTGCATCCACAGCACCGCGTTGAGGTTGTCGTCGGCGCTGGACGCGGCCGGCGCGGCGGCCGCGGCGGCCTTCGTCTCGGCCGGGGCCGCGGGCGCCGGCGCGGCCGGCGGGGCCGCCGGCTTGCAGGCGCTCAGGGCGAGCGCGCAGGCGAGGACGGTCAGGGGCAAGGCGCGGGTCTGCATGCGCGGGCGCTCGGTCGTGGGAAGGCGGGGAGTGTAGGCCCCGCGGCAAAACCCTGTCGATTGCCGGCCCGACCGCGCCGCTTCAGGGCGCGGCGGCGGCCTGCGCCCACGGCGCCCGGCGTGTCAGCGGCGCTCGCGCGGCGGCGCCTGGGCGATGCATTCGACTTCCACCTTCGCGCCCAGGGCGAGCCCCGACGCGGCCAAGGCGCTGCGGGCCGGGAACGGCGCGCTGAAATGCTTGCGATAGACCTCGTTGAAGGCCGGCCACTCGGCGATGTCGGCCAGGAACACCGTGCATTTGACGACGTCGCTCATCGAAGCGCCGTGGCGTTCGAGCACCTGGCGGATGTTGCGCAGGGTCTGTTCGGCTTCGGCGGCGATGCCGCCCTTGGCCAGCGCGTTGTCGCCGCCGGGCACGGTGCCGATCTGACCCGACAGGAACAACAGGTCGCCGCTGCGCACGGCTTCGGAGAACGGCAGCTTGGCCGCGGCCGGATCGGGCGAGCGCAGAAACTCGGGCTTGCGCGCTTCGCCGGCGATGGCGCCGTGTGCGGCGAAGGCGAGTAGCAGCGATATCGACAGGGCCATGCGCATGAGCACTCTCCAGGATTCGTTCGGTGTCGGAATTGCGGTCGGGGATTCACTGCCGGGATGAGCGATGCCGCGCCTTTACGCCGGCACCGGCGCGACCTGCAACGAAACTTGCTTGCTGTTGCCGGCCACCCATTGCGTGCCGACTTCGCCGAAACCGTAGCGCGCATGGAACCGGCTGGAGGCTTCGTTGAACGGCACGATGTAGAACTCGCAGACGACCTGGGCGAAGCCGCGTTCGCGGGCGAACGCGAACAGATCGTCGTAGAGCAGGCCGCCGAGCTTGCGTCCGCGGTGGCTGGCGGCGACGGCGATGCGGTCGACGTACAGGAAAGTCGGATAACGCTCGGAGAACCACAGGTAGTTCGGGCTGTCGTAGTCGGCGCCGTCGCGAAACGCAAGCAGGAACGCGACCACGCTGTCGCCGTCGCAGACCACCCGGTGATACACCGACTGCCGGTCCAACTCGGCGAGCCGCTGCGCATCCAGCGGGCTCATCAAGGCCTCGGATTCGAGGTTGAGCGCGAGTACGGCCGTGTGATCGGCGGGGGTGACGTTGCGGACGATGAGGGAAGGCATTCCGGTTCTGACCCGAGTCTGAGAGAGGTTAGGAATTAGTAACCAGGAACTAGAAGTCCGCAAGCAACAGCGAGACGTCAGCACTCCCACTCGTTACTCACTCCTCTTAACTCACTTCTCGCTTCAAGTAGGCGTGCCGACCTCGTCCCACTCTTGTTCGTCGAACCGCAACAGCCAATTGAGCGCGTAATGGCGCTCGTAGACGATGCTCGGATGCAGATCCGCCGGCGGCGATTTTTCGTCGAGACGAGCCTGGCGGACCAGCCAATGACGGCGATAGACCGCATCGAGGGCGTCGAGCAATTCCGCCACCGGACGCAGTCGCGCCGCGGCGATGTGGGTTTCGTCGGCATGTTCGATTGCGGTCAGGGCGATCTCGCCGGCGTCGCAGATCGCGGTCGGCGGCGGCAGCGCCTCGGTCAGGCCTAGCGCCCATTGCAGCAGCGCCGCGCTTTCGTAGCGCCAGCCGTGGTTGGCCCAGGTTTCCTCGTCGGGTTTTTCCGCATCGATGAAGGCGCGTTCGGCCGGCGTCAGCGCGGCGACGCCCGGGCCGAGCTTGAGTGCGATCTCCTGGGTCGACAGCGGGTCGCTGCCCAGCGATTCGGCGCGCACCGCGACCGCGGTCAGCGCCAGCATGCGCCGCATGGTTTCTTCGGGCGTGCGCAGACGCACTTCGCCGGCGCCGAGCACCGGCGGCAGATGCGCCGGTACGTTCGCACCGAGCGCCTGCAGTTCGGCTTCGCTGCGCGCCTTGCGCTCGCGCGCGTCGGCCGGATACGGCAAGGCCGAATCGGCATCGACCGCCGGCTCGCCCTGGCTGACCAGCACTTGCCCGTCCGGGTCGCGCACCGAGCCGTCGGGCAGGAAGCAGACCGCATTCGCGGCCTGCGCCCACGAGGCCAAGGCCTCGAACGCGCCGTCCTCGAC
The DNA here is from genome assembly GCF_000731095.1 of Lysobacter antibioticus. Taxonomy (GTDB): domain Bacteria; phylum Pseudomonadota; class Gammaproteobacteria; order Xanthomonadales; family Xanthomonadaceae; genus Lysobacter; species Lysobacter antibioticus_B. The sequence goes on from NZ_JMTZ01000024.1 coordinate 12,521, forward strand.
CTCGAAGCTGTAGTGGCTCTGGACCCGCTGCAGGTGGCGGATCACCGCGAAGGTGCGCGCGTCCATGCCCTCTGCGACCGTGCCGAGCACGTAACCGACGAAGCCCTGCAGATGCGGCACCAGTTCGGCGTCGCGGCGGTCGCGATAGGCGGGCGGCGCCTTGAGGAAATCCGGCGCCGGCGGCGCGGCGAGCGTGGAGTAGGCGTTGATCAACAGGGCCATGTCGTTGCGCGTTCGTGGACGAGTGCGGCAAGACTAGCCGATTCGGCTCGAGGGGGCGCGGCGACGGTTTGCGGTTTGCGCAGGCGGCCGGGGTGTTGCGCGCAAGAGCAAATCCCCCGGCGCAGCGGCCAACACGGCTGCGTTGGCGCGACGCCGGCGCCTGCCCCCTTTGTCAAAGGGGGCAAAGTTCTGCGCCTTCTGTAGTTCCGGCGTTACATCGGCTTGGTGTTGGCGCTGGCGTTGTGGCAACTGCCTGCGCCACATCCAATCCCAGCCGAACTATTCCCCCCTTTGGAAAAGGGGGCAGGGGGGATTTGCTCTTGTCTGCTGCAGAGCCCGCCCAACCCGAAATCCCGCTCAGCCGTTCTCCAGCAACGCCTTGATCGCCGCAAAGCCTGCGTTCGCGCGCTCGTGCTTGCGCGCCGCATCCGCGACCGGATCGGCGCCGTCGCGCTGCAGTTCGGCCGCGGGCAGTTCGTCGATGAAGCGGCTCGGCTTGAGGCGGATGCGTTCGCCCCAGCGCTGGGTTTCGCGCGCATGCGACAGGTACAGCGCTTCCTTGGCGCGGGTGATGCCCACGTACATCAGGCGCCGCTCTTCGTCGAGACGGCCTTCGTCGAGGCTGGCGTCGTGCGGCAGGTTGCCGTCTTCGACGCCGACGATGAACACGTAGCGGAACTCCAGGCCCTTGGCCGCGTGCAGGCTCATCAGCCGCACCTGGTTGCCGGCCTCGCCCTTGTCGGCATGCGACAGCAACGCCAGCTGCGCGGCCAGTTCGCCCGGGCCCGCGCCCTTGCCGCCGTCGAACCAGCCCGACAGTTCGCCGAGGTTTTCCTTGCGCCGCTGGAACGAAGCCTCGTCCTTGCACTGGGCGCGGATCGAAGCCAGCAGGCCGCTGCGTTCGGCCAGCACGCCGACCAGTTCGCCAGGGCTGATGCGCTGCGCTTCGTCGCGCAGGAAGCGCACGATCTGCACGAAGCCGTCGAGCGCGGTGCCGGCGCGCGGGCTGAGCTGTTTGATCGCGTTGATCGATTCGGCCATGCGCGACATCGGTAACTGCGCGTGCTGGGCCATCTCGGCCAACTTGGCCAGAGTGGTCGCGCCGACTTCGCGCTTGGGCGAGGTCACCGCGCGCAGAAAAGCCGCGTCGTCGTCGGGGTTGGCGATCAGGCGCAGCCAGGACAGCGCGTCCTTGACCTCGCCGCGCTCCAGGAACGCGGTGCCGCCGCTCAGGTGATAGGGCACCCGCAACAATTGCAGCGCCTTCTCCAGCGCGCGGCTTTGGTGATTGCCGCGGAACAGGATGCAGAAATCGGCCCACATCGCCTGGTTCTTCTGCGCCAGGTACTGGATTTCGGCGGCGACCTTCTCGGCCTCGTGGGCGCTGTCGCGGCATTCCCAGACGCGGATGCGCTCGCCGTCGGCCTGGTCGCTCCACAGGGTCTTGGGATGTTCGTGCGGGTTGTTGGCGATCAACGCGTTGGCCGCGCGCAACACGCGGTTGCTGCAGCGGTAGTTCTGTTCGAGCTTGATGATCTCCAGGCTCGGATAGTCCTTGCCCAGTTCCAGCAGGTTGTCGGGGTTGGCGCCGCGCCAGGCGTAGATCGACTGGTCGTCGTCGCCCACGCAGGTGAACAGGCCGCGCGGGCCGGCCAGGGCCTTGAGCAAGCGGTACTGGGCGTCGTTGGTGTCCTGGCACTCGTCGACCAGCAGGTAGCCGATGCGTTCGCGCCAGGCCAACTGCACCTCGTGGTCGGCTTCGAGCAACTGCACCGGCAAGCGGATCAGGTCGTCGAAGTCGACCGCGTTGAAGGTGGTCAACCGCGCCTGGTACATCTCGTACACCGTCGCCGCCTCGATCTCGCGCGCGCTGCGCGACTCGCGCATGGCTTCGGCGGGCGACAGGCCGGAGTTCTTGGCGCGCGAGATCAGGTTGCGCATCTCGTCGATCACGTCGGGCTTGCTGCCGGCCGGCAGCAGGTCCTTGATCTGGGCGTTGCTGTCGTCGCTGTCGAACACGCTGAAGCCGCGACGCAGGCCGAGCTTGGCATGTTCGAACTGGAGGAATTTCAGCCCCAGCGCGTGGAAGGTGCAGATGGTCAATCCGTCGGCGCCGTCGCCGCGGATCCGCTTGGCCACGCGCTCGCGCATTTCCTTGGCGGACTTGTTGGTGAAGGTGATCGCGGCGATGCGCTTGGCCGGCATGCGGCCGGACGCGATCAGGTGGGCGATCTTCTCGACGATGACGCGGGTCTTGCCGCTGCCGGCGCCGGCGAGCACGAGCAGCGGCCCTTCGGTGTTCAAAACGGCGGCGCGTTGGGGGGGATTGAGACCGTGCATGGAATGTCGGATCGCCGGCAAGGGCCGGTCAGGCCGCACAGTCTAACCGCCACGCCCGCGCCCGGACCGGGCGGCTGGAGTAGGCTAGGCGCCGCAGGCCCGGACCGCGCCGGGCCCTCGTCGGAGGTCGCCATGGAACGTGGTCTCGTCGTCCTGCTGGCTAGCGCCGGGCTGGCCCTGGCCGCCCTGGCCGGCTCTGCATCCGCCGCCGACCCGGCCACCGCCGCGCCGACCGCGGCCACGCCGGCCGAGGCGACGCCGGAGCAACTGGCCAGCGCCGAAACCGACCGCATCGGCCACCGCGATTTCGACGCCCGCCAGCGCATGTCGGCGACCCATCCCAACGAGCTGTGGCGCTTGTACGGCACCGACGCGGCCGGCCGCGGGCAATGGCAGGACGCCTCGCGCTTCTTCCGCCGCGCCGCGCGCTATGCCGACAAGTATTCGCAGCATCGACTCAGCCTGATGTACTGGCACGGCCTCGGCGTGGCGCACGACCGCGCCCTCGCCTACGCCTGGGCCGACCTCGCCGCCGAGCGCAGCTACCCGCAGTTCGTAGTGCTGCGCGAGAAGATGTGGCAGGAGCTCGACGAAGGCGAGCGCCAACGCGCCTTGCGGCAGGGCGTGGCGATCTTCGACGAATACGCCGACGAGGTCGCCAAGCCGCGCATGGAACGCCAGGTCGCCCGCGCCCGCAGCCGCATCACCGGCAGCCCGGCCGGCCTGACCACCGGCAATCTGCTGGTGTTCGCCTCGCGCGGCGGCTCGAGCCTTTTCGACCCCAGCGACACGCTCGACCTGCGCCCGATGTATGCCGACTGGCGCCTCGACACCCGCCGCTACTGGGCGGTCGAGGACGCGGTCTGGCAGAGCGGCGGCAACGTCGAGGTCGGCACACTGGAAAAGATCATGAGCAGCCAGCGTCCCTGAAGCGGAGGCCGACGCTGCGTCCTTCGCCCGGGCTTGCTACCCTCGCCGCCGCGCCGGGCCTCCGTCCGCGCGAACACCGGAGCGCATGCCGTGACAGGACGTCTGATCTTTTGTCTGTTCGCCGCCTGGTTGGCGACGGGCTCGGCTTCGGCCGCGACGCAAGCGCCAATCGGCCCCGACCCGGCCGCCGATGCGGCCCTGGCCGACGTCGGCTACATGCACCTGCATCCCGACGTGGAGTACCGCCAGCTCGGCCTGCAGTCGTATCGGCGCGGACATCACGCCGTCGCCCTCGATCACTTTCGCCGCGCCGGCTATTTCGGCGACAAGCCCGCGCAGGGCCTGGTCGCGGAGATGTACTGGAAGGGCGAAGGCGTGGCGGCCGACCGCGCCCTGGCCTACGTGTGGATGGACCTCGCCGCCGAGCGCGGCTATCGCGACCTGGTCGGCCTGCGCGAACGCTACTGGGCCGCGCTGAGCGCGGCCGAACGCCAGCGCGCGCTCGAACAAGGCCCGGCGCTGTACCGGGTGTACGGCGACCCGACGGTCAAGCCGCGCTACGCCCGCCGCCTGCAACGCCTGCGCAACCAGATCACCGGCAGCCACATCGGCACCGACGTCGGCGTGCTGGCCGGGCAGCGCGACGCCTCCGGCGCGGTCGCCCTGACCGGCGGGCTGTACGCCGACGCCAACTGGAACGCCGAACATTACTGGCAACGCCAGGACCGCCTGTGGAAGCTGAAACTCGGCGGCACGGTCAACGTCGGCGACGTCGAGGCGATGAACCCGGAAGGCGCCGTCCTGCCCCCCGCCGAAAGCGAACCGAAGGACGAGGTCGCCCCCAAGGACCCGCCGCGTCCGCGTTGATGCGGTCGGCAGCGCATCCGGCGTCGACTGAACAGGCCGGACCGCGTCTTCGGCGCTCGCGCGCCGCACGTCAAGTCTGTGGCGGCGCCGCGGCGCGCCCTAAACTGCGGCCATGGCCAAGCTCTATTTCTATTATTCGGCGATGAACGCCGGCAAGACCACGACCCTGCTGCAGTCGGCGCACAACTACCAGGAGCGCGGCATGCGCGTGGCGATCCTGACCCCGCGTCTGGACGACCGCGCCGGCAGCGGCACGGTGGCCTCGCGGATCGGCCTGCGCGCCGACGCCGTCGCCTTCGACCACGATGCCGACCTGGAGCAGCTGATCCGCGCCGACATCGCCGCGCAGGGGCAACTGCACTGCGTGCTGGTCGACGAAGCCCAGTTCCTGAGCCGCTCGCAGGTCTGGCAACTCAGCGAGATCGTCGACGCCCTGCGCATCCCGGTGCTCTGCTACGGCCTGCGCACCGACTTCCGCGGCGAACTGTTCGAAGGCAGCCAATACCTGTTGGCCTGGGCCGACGAGCTGACCGAGATCAAGACCATCTGCCATTCCGGCAAGAAGGCCACCATGACCGTGCGCGTGGACGAAGCCGGCCGCGCCGTGCAGGACGGGCCGCAGGTCGAGATCGGCGGCAACGACCGCTACGTGTCGGTCTCGCGCGCCGAGTACAAGAAGGTCATGCGCGGCGAGGGCACGATCGAGCCTTTGCAGCAGTCGTTGCAGTTGTCGAATTAGGACGGCGGGGCGGCAGTTCGAGTACCGAAGCCTGCGCCGTCGTCGCCTTGACGCGGTCGCGGCTCGCGCCGCTCCTACCCAGAAGCGGCGTCGGCAAGGGTAGGAGCGGCGCAAGCCGCGACCGCGAACCCTCGACCGCCGGCGCCCCCTAGCAGCCTCGCCTAATCCACCAAGGCCGACCGAAAAAACTCGTCGAGCCGTTCCGCCCGCCCGCTGGCCGCCGGCAGCGACTGCCCCAAGGCCTGCATGCGTTCCAGCTCGGCGGCGAGGAAGTCGCTGATCGCCGGCACGCGCTGCCCTGCCGCGACCTCGGCGCTGCGGCGTTTGCGCGCCAACAAGGCCTCGACCGCCTCGCGCACCTCGCCGTCGGGCAGCAGCCGCTCCAACAAATCCTCGAACGCCATCGGCGGCGGTCCCTGCTCGCGCTCGATCCACTGGCAGGCCAGGACCGGGCGCAGCACGTACAGGTATTTCTTGGTGCGGATGGCGTCGCCGCCCAGGTGGGCGCGGAAGGTGCCGTGGGCCAGGCTGAAGTAGTGGTGCCAGGCGGCGATCGGCGAATAGAACTCATCGGCCAGGGCGCGCAATCCGGCGCTCAGCACGCCGTCCTCGCGGTAGACGATCGGCGAGCGCAACCACTCCAACAGGGTCGGGTTGGACTTCGACAGCAACCGCAGCACCTTGCGCAGGTCCCAGCCGCTGACGTCGAGCTCGTCGTCGATCGGCAGCTCGATCACGTCGCGCTGCGGCTCGCCCAGGCCGGTGCGTTCGTTGACCGTCAGGTACCACGGCCGGCGATGGACATAGACGAAGCGGGCGTCGTAGTCGCTGTCGGGCGAGGAAAACCCCCAGCCGCGGCTGCCGGACTCGCAGGCGTAGACGATGCGCACGTCGTGCTCGCGTTCGACCGCGGCGAGGGCGGCCAGCACCGCGCTCCGCTTCTCGTCCGAAACCGGATGGATGTCCTGGGCCGCGTCCGTGGAATTCATTGCCGTGGCATGCCGATGCGTGGCCCGGCAGCGTAGCGCAAACGCCGGCGCGTTCCGATGCTGCGCGGACGCCGCGGGCTGGCGTATCGTGCACCGACCCCGGCGCGCGACGAGCGCGCCGCACTCCAGCGAACCCGATGCCGCCGATGCCGCCCAAGACGCCGTCCACGACCGCTATCCAGACCGAACGCCTGCTGTTGCGCGAACTGACGCCGGACGATGCCGGCTTCATCCTCGAACTGCTCAACGAACCGTCCTTCATCGACAACATCGGCGACCGCGGCGTGCGCGATCTGGACGGCGCCGTGCGCTACATCCTCGACGGCCCGGCGCAGAGCTACGCCCGCAACGGCTACGGCCTGTGGCGGGTCGAGCTGCGCGAAAGCGGCGAAGCCATCGGCATGTGCGGCCTGCTGCGGCGCGAGACCCTGCCCGACCCCGACCTGGGCTATGCCTTCCTGCCGCGCCACTGGTCGCGCGGTTATGCCCTGGAATCCGGCGAGGCAGTGCTGCGCCATGCGCGCGAGGCGTTGGCGCTGTCGCGGGTGCTGGCGATCACCGATCCCGCCAACCAACCCTCGATCAAGGTGCTGGAGCGGCTGGGCCTGCGCTTCGAGGGCATGGTGCGCATGAGCGAGGACGCCAAGGAACTGCGGCTGTTCTCGACCGCACCGGCGCAGGCCGACTGACGCCGGTCGCATGAAACTCCGCCTCCTCGCCTGCGGCCTGCTGTCCGCGTTGCTCGGCGCGTCCGCCAGCGGCTGCGCCGACGCGCGACCGCCGCAGGTCCGCGACGGCGACGTGATCTTCCACGTCTCGCGCTCTTCGCAGAGCCAGGCGATCCAGCGCGCGACCGGCTCGCGCTACAGCCACATGGGGGTGATCCTGCACCGCGACGGCCAGCCCTACGTGTTCGAGGCCATCGACCCGGTCACCTACACCCCCTTGCAGCGTTGGATCGCCCGCGGCAGCGGCGGCCATTACGTACTCAAGCGCTTGCGCACACCGTTGACGGCGCAGCAGGCGACGAAACTGCGCGGCGCGGCGGAAGCCTTCCGCGGCCGCCGTTACGACCTGGCGTTCGAGTGGTCGGACCAGCGCATCTACTGCTCGGAGCTGGTCTGGAAGATGTACGACCGCGCCCTGGGCGTGCGCATCGGCACGCTGCAGCCGCTGCGCAGCTTCAAGCTCGACGACCCAGCGGTGAAGGCCAAACTGCGCGAACGTTACGGCGAGCGCGTGCCGCTGGCCGAACCGGTGATCTCGCCGGCGGCGATGTTCGACTCGCCCTTGCTGACCACCGTCGCCTCGGGCTGAAGCCGCGCGCCGCGCAGGACCGCCTCGCGGCCGACGTAGTCGGTCCAGACCACGTACACCGCCTCGCCGGTCACCGCCATCTGCGCGAACCCGGTGCCGCGGCCGCGGCCCTGCAGGCGCGCGACTTCGATGCGTTGACGCTCGTGCGACAGATCCGGCGCCAGGCGCGCGAGTTGCAGGCTCTGGCCGCTGCGATCCTCACGCAACCACAGCACCCAGGCCGCATCGGCGCTCAATGCGGTTTCGACCCGCCCCTGCACCTGTTCGCCGCGGTCGAGCACGAGCGGCGCAGCGAAGCGATCGCCGGCGTCGCGGCTGTAGGCCGCCTGCACCGTCGGCACGTCGCCGGCGGCGGTGTACCAGGCCACCACGGCCGCCTCGCCGCGCGCGCTGACCGAAGGACCGTTGACCGGGCAGGCCGGCATCACCCAGCCATCGGCGTGGACCGGCTTCGGAGCGGTCCAACCGCGCTCGTCGCGGCGGGTGACGGCGATGTCGCGCACCTCGCCCTCGCTGCGGTCGCGATAGACCAGCAGCGGACCGCGCGCGGTCATGGCTGCATCGGTCTGGCAGCAATCGCAGGTCATCGTGTCGAGTTCGACTTCGTCGAAGCGATGCAGGTTGGCGCCTATGCGCACACTGCGCAGGCTCATCGCACCAGAACCGCCGCCGTGACCGCCGCCATGGCCGGCCTCGCCGCTGTTGCTGTGGCGGCCATCCAGCCAGGCCACGCCGACCGCATCGGCGCCGTCGGGCCAGATCGAGACGAAGCCGTGCTCGCTCTGGCCGCCGTCGGTATTGACCTTGAGCGGCGCCGACCATGGCGCGCTGCCGTTGGCCGAACGCACCAACACCACATCGTAGGCATACGGCGCCTGCGCCGATTTCTGCAGCCAATGCGCCCACACCGCGCCGTCGGCGCTGACCGCGAGATGCGGCGTATCGGCCCAATTGACGAACCAGTCCTGGCCCACGGCGATCGAGCGCGGCGGCTGCGGCCAACGGCCGTCGGGTCCGGCAACCGCGTAGCGCAAAGCGTATTTGCCGGCTTCGCCGGTGATCCACGACAACCACACCCGCCCGTCCGGCGTCGCGATCAAATCAGGTTGAGCCGCCGCCGCGTCGATCCGCAAGGGCCAGGCCGAAACCCGCCACGGCGCGTCCGCTATCTGCGCTTCAGCTTCGGGCGGCGCCGGCTCGCGGCTGCAACCCGGCAAGAGCAGCAACAACGGCAGCAGGGCCAGGCAAGGCAGACGAGGCATCATGGCCGGAGTCGGGAAGCCGAAGGGTCAGGCATTGTGCGGCGGCGACCGGCGCCACACCAGGCAACGGTTGTTGGCCGGCATCGCCTGATCGACGAGCAAGCGCAGCCCGATGGCTGCGGCCAAGGCATCGACCGCCTCGAAATCGCGCACCCCCGACTGCGGGTCGCGTGCCTTCAACCAGGCATCGAATTCGCGGTTGCTGTCGCTGCTGAACTCGCCGCGGTAATTGAACGGCCCGTAGACCGCGACCGTCGCATCCGCCGCCAGCACCCGGTCGAGCCCGCGAAAGAAGGCCTCGACCTGCACCCAGCCCATGATGTGCAGGCTGTTGGCGCTGAACGCCGCATCGAAACGCGCCCCGTCCGCCTCGCCCGGCCACCGCGGCGATGCCACGTCCAGCTCGACCGCGGCCGGCGTATTCGGTAACGCCGCCTCGTCCAGCCACAGCGCGATGCCGGGCAGGTACTCGGCGCGGTCGGAGCATTGCCAGCTCAACGACGGCAAGGCCGCGGCGAAATACACCGCGTGCTGGCCGGTGCCGCTGCCGATCTCCAGCACCCGCCGGCGCCCGGCGAAATGCTCGCGCAACACCGCGAGGATCGGATCGCGATTGCGGTCGCAGGAGGGGGAATAAGGCTTGTCGTTCGCGCTCATGCCGCCAGCCTGCGCAGCACGTCGCCGCTCGAACCGACCCGCACCCGCAGCACGTCGTCCATGAGGTCGACCGCGGCCACGTGCACGCGCCGCGAGCGCGGTCCGATCGAGCCGGCCAGTTCGTAGCGCATCGTCGTCTCCAGGGTGTCCGCGGCCAGGCCGTCGAAACAGGGATAGATCAGCGCCAGCTCGCCGCATTCCTGGAACGCGGTGGCATAGGCGTTGAGTTGGTACATGTCGTCGGTGGACGGGCGGATCTTGCCGTAGCGGTCGCGTTCCAGCCGCTTCCACTTGGTGTCGGCGATCATCACGATGCGGTCGGCGCGACGCACCAGCAGGTCCGGCTTGAGCCGGTAGGCCGGGCTCGAGCCCTGCTCGCCGACCAGGACCCGGGCCAAATGCCGGTCGTCATGCTGGCACTCGACCACCCAACCGGGCGGCGCCTGCCGGGCCAGCTTGATCGCGACGTAGCGCTCGAACAGCTGGTTCATGTCGAACAGCAGCGCCGGCGCGGTGGCAGCGCCGGCGCGCAGCGAAGGCGACAAGCCCTCGATGATCCAGCGCGCCCACTTCAAGGCCGCGGCATAGCGGCGACTCTGGCGGTCCAGGCACAACCGCTCGATCTCGTCGCGACGCGCCGGCGCGATGCCGTCGAACGCGGCCATCAGCTCATGCCACAGCCGGATCGACGTCGGCGCGACCAGCCAGTCGCGCAGATGCAGCAGGGCGAGCACGAGCACCCGATTCACCGCGACGTCGTGGGTGAGTTCGTCGAACTCGCACCAGGCACGATCCTGGCGGCCCGCATTGGCGCGCAGGTGTCGGGACCAGTCGATGCGGCCGCGCACCGTCGGCGAATTTTCGGAGCGCGACACATAGGACTTCAGCAGCCCGGCCTTGACCAGGCGCATGGTCTCGGCGAGGAAACGCCCGGCGAACAATTCGATCAGCGGCGAGCGGATCAGATCGTGCGAACCGGAGCCGAGCGGCGGCGACGGCAGGTCGTGCACCACTCGCAACATCCGCAGCAGCATGTCGTGGGCCGGCGCCGCATCCGCGGTGCCGCGGTCGATGCGGTCCGTTTTGGGCAGGATTTCCAGGATGCGCTCGCCGATGCACAGCACGCCGCAGTATTGGGCGAAACGCACCGTGCTCCGTCCGAATTCGCACAGCCCCGGCCGCAGCAGGCAGATCGCTTCCAGGCGCTCGACCTCGTCGAGGCCGAGACTGTTCGCGGTCGGCAGGGCCGTGATCGGCACCGGCGTGTGCTCGAAGGCCCTCAACGCGGGGTTCACGGCTCGGCTCCGTCCTCGAGTTCGGCCTCGTCGTCGTCGATGTCCTCGTCGCCCTGCGAATACAGGCTGCGGAAATCGGCCGCCGACCAGTTCTGCGAGGCGTCGGTCAGTTCGATGCGATAGCGCGGAATGCGCGGCAGGTCCGACACGTGCACGCCGAACAGATCGATCGCATCCACGTCCAGCGCCTCGACGAAGGGCGAGTGATCGGCCTTGCCCATACTGCCGAGCACGCGCTGGATACGGCCCCAGTCGTCGAAGAAGTACTCCTGCAGCAGGGGGATGATGCGGTCGCGGAAACAGTTGCGCAGATCGTCGAGCGAATGAACGTCGAGAAAATAGGCGTGGCCGATGCAGTGGTCGCGGTCGAGCAGGTACTCGATGCGCTGGTTGAGCTTGCGCAGCAACAGCGGCAGGTCCACCCGCACCCCGTCGGCGATCACGCCGCCGTCGCCGTCGCCGCCCTTGATCTCTTCCGGCAGCGGTGGCGTCTCCTCGAAGCGGAACCGCCGCCGCAGCGCCAGGTCCATCAATGCGATCGAACGGTCGGCGGTGTTCATGGTCGCGTATAGGTCGAGGTTGTCCGGCACCCCGAACAATTCGTGGCTGGCCGGCAGCTTGACCCACAGGCCGCCGCCTTCGCCCGGCTCGGCGCCGGCGGTCACCCGCTTGTCCGGTTCGATCAAAGCGATCAACTCGCCGAACACCTTGGCCAGGTTGGCGCGGTTGATCTCGTCGATGAACAAGGCGTAGCGCTGCTGCGGATGCAGATGAGCGACGCGGCAGAGCTCCTTGAACAAGCCGGGCTGGACCCGGAACTCGACGCGCCCGTCGTCGCCGTCGGCCGGCACCGGCCGGATGCCCTCGACGAAGTCCTCGTAGGAATAACTCGGGTGGAAGGTCACCAGGCTCAGGCGCGACTCGGCCATGTTGGCCTGCTGCTGAAAGTCGAGGCCGTCGACGATGGCGTCGACGGCCTCGGCCAGGTCCGGCGCGTTATCGCGCCACTGCGGCAGCAAGCGCCAGACCGAGTCGGCGTCCTTGTCGAACAACACCGCACCGGTGCGGGCGCTGGTGCGCACGGTCGCCGAGTCCAAGGGGGCGTGCGACTGCAATTGCCCCCACAGAATCTGGTTCAAGCTGCGCGGACGGCCGCGCAACCGCGCCGAGGCCTGGACCCAGGCGTGCGTGCGCAGTTGCGGCACCCGCGCCGAGCCGCCGAGGTCGAGCAGTGCCGCGGCGACGACCGCGTGCCACGGCGCCAAGCCCACGCGCCGCTCGTCGCGCGCGTCGGCCGACAGCGCCTGCGCTTCGGTGCGGTAACGCGGATCGCTGCGCAGTTCCTCGTATTTGCGGGTCTTGCCGGTGCCGGGCGGCCCGTAATAGATGGTGTTGACCGCCTTGGTCCGTGGCTGCACCACCGGCACGACGCTCGCCGGAGGCTGCGGCTTCCACAGGTCCACGAGCGTAGCCGGCTGCCGCGGCCGGCGGCGCCCGCGCGGCAGCCGTTCCATCGCCGATTCGAATTCCTCCTGGGTGATGAAGAACCGCCCTTCCACGCCTTCGTCGGCGATGATCTGCTGCGCGACCGGGTAGACGTGGTTCATGAAGTAGACGAAGGCCTCTTCCGGCGACGAGGCCGGGATCGTCTTCTTGCACTCCTTGCGCGGCGTCACCTCCATGCCCAGCGCCTGCAGCAGGCGCTCGTGCACCCGGCACAACACCGGGTCTTGGATGCTGCCGTAGACGATCTCGATGTAAGCCTTGCGAATCTGGCCGTTCTTCAACGAGAACACCAGGCCGATGGTGCGGGTCTTGTTGTTCGAGTCGCTGAGCTTGAACGGGGCGAAGAACAAGTAGTACTCGTTGCCCTGGAACCAGTAGCCGGCTTCGAGGCGATTGCGCTTGGGGTTGTCGCGCGTGCGCAATGCGAAGGTGAACCCTGGATGGTCCTTGCGCCAGCCCAGAGCCACCTTCAACAAACGTTCGTGGCGCTGCGCCACCTCGCGCATCAGCGCGAGGTCGTCTACGGCCTGTCCATGCATGCCTCGTGTCCTCTGATATCGCGCCTGCGTCGAGCGACGCAGGCATGGCGCGATTGGATCACAAGTCCTGCGGCGGCGCAGTCCTGTGCAGGCCGCCGATCAGCCCCGCGCCGCCGCGAACGCCAGCCCCGAGACCACGCCGAGCGAGGCGTCGCCGGCGACCTGGCGCGCGTTCGGGAAACACTGGCGCACGGTTTCGCGCACGTAGGGCGCGCGCGACATGCCGCCGGTCAGGAACACCGCGGCCGGGGCTTCGCCCAGCTCGGCGGTAATTTCGGCGCCGACCTCGCGCAGCAGTTCGGCCAGGTTGCCGAGGAACGGGTCGGCCGCGCGGGCCAGGTCGTCGGCGGTCGAGGCCAGGGCGAGGTCGCGTTCGATGTAGTCCAGCTTGGCCTGGCTGTCGCCCTGCGTGCTCAACTGGATCTTGGTCGACTCCACCGCGCGGCTCAGGCGCGTGGTGTTGCCGGCCTGCTGCAGCGAAATCAGGCGCGGGCCGAACGGCGCGTCGACTTCGCGGTAACTGTCGCGGCGCTGGAACTCGCGCTGACGCACCACGTCGTGCACGGTCGCGGCCTCGACGTAATGATGCGCCGGCACACGGGTCGCGCCCTTGCCGAACAGCGGCATGAAACGCGACAGGCTCAGCGACAGGTCGACGTCGACGCCGCCGCGGGCGATGCCCCAGGAGCCCAGCACCACCGGTGCCTGCGGGCCGCCGACTTCGGCCAGGGTGATGTCGGTGGTGCCGCCGCCGATGTCGACGACCAGGGTGCGGTGACGATCGGCGCTCTGCGCGTGATAGCCCAGCGCCGCCGCCACCGGTTCTTCGAGAAAGCTGACCTCGTCGAAGCCGGCGCTGGCCGCCGCCTCGGTCATGATCTCCAGGGCCTGGTCGCCGCCGGCCGCGCCGAGCGAGCTGCGGAACTGCACCGGGCGGCCGAGCACGGCGCGGCGCACGTTGGCGCCGAGTTGCTGGCCGGCGGTCAGGCGGATGTGTTCGAGGATGTAGCCGGCGATGCCGACGATGGTCTGGCGCACGTGCGGCGCGAGCTGGTAGCCGAGCATCGATTTGGGCGATTGCACCAGGTTGCCGAAGCCTTCGCTCAGATAGGCCTCGACCGCTTCTTCGCCATACACCGCGTTCTGCAACGAGGCCGCCGAGGCCCGCGCTTCGCGCACCTGCAGTTCCAGCCATTGCCGGCGCACCGCGCGGACGGCGTCGCGGCGCAGGTCCTGCTCGGAGCGCTGCGCCGGCGTCGGGATCATCGCCAGCGCCGCCTCGCGCTGATCCGCCGGCAGGCGGGCGGCATGCTCGCGCCGCGCCTGCGCCTCGTTGATCGCGCGGGTCTGCTGGGTGCGCGCATTGCGCACCTGCGCCTCGACCTCGGCTTCCAGCGCGTCGGTCAGCTCGAACTGGCTCGGGTCCGGCACCGCTTCCGGAAAATACACCGTGGTGCGGAACTGGCGCTCGTCGCCGAAGCGGATCGTGCGGACCTCGCCGTCGACGAGGGCCGCGGCGGCCGAATAGCTGGTGCCGAAATCGATACCGATCTTCATGGGGAAACTGAGGGTTCTGCGGCGCGCAAGGATACAGTGCGGCGGGCCGACGGGGCTGAACCGTCGGGCGATTGCGGGCGGAGGCGAGCGGCCCTACCGGGCCTGCACTGTAGTCCGGCGTATGCGGCGCCGAATCTGGCGCCGCATACAACAGACCCTGCAAACGAGGCGATCGGCCCCCTGTTGGTGCCGAATCGGGCAGGACGGGTTATGCGACGCTGTCGGCCCGACGCATCCCTACCTCGGCATACGACCGAACTGGCGCCCGTTCAGCCTATGGACGCGTACCCGACAGTCCCAGGGAGGTAAACACACGGTCGATCAGGTTTACGCCGTCGGTTTCTTGCAGGTGTAGGTATTTCGGACCGGCGCAGTACGCACGCCGTCCGCGTCGACCAGTGTCGTATCGACGGTGAAGGAAGCGTCGGCCGTCTGCTGCGAGTTCGTGCATAGGATCTGATACTGCAATTGCGTCTCCGAAAGCACGGTCGTCGACTTCACCATATTTGTGCAGTTCCAGCCCGACGCGCAACTCACGACTTTCGTTTCCGCCTTGATCGGCAACTGCGGGTAGCCCTGGAAGTTGACCGTTACGGGGAACGCGGTATTGGAATAGCCGGTAGCGGCCGGTATCGATGCAATCGCCTGCGTGGTGCACGGCTTGCCTTGGCGCCACATGCGATAGCCTTTTTCCACACCCCTCATGGCACCCTTCTGGAAATTCGTATCCTGAAGGGCCGCGGCATCGGTCGCGTTGGTGTGGAAGGCGGTTTCGACGATGATCGCCGGCATATGCGCCAGTTCGTTCTCGCCTTTATTGGTGAATCCAGTCGGAGCGGCCGCGACGGGAAAGCTGGCATAACCGGGGACCGCATGAATCTGCTCGGCCATGTAACACAGGACACTGCTGCCGAGCGCTCGACTGGTCTCGCGACCGGTATGGTAGGCGACGATCGTTCCGCGTGCGGTTCCGCTGCCGTCGTCGGCATTCGTATGGATGTTCAGTAGCGCGGTCGCATTGATGTGGTTGGCGAACATAGGGCGGGCATTGATGTCTTGATTGTACTGACGATCGTCGCCTTGATTGTCAGAAGTGCTCCATATGCTGGGGTTATCCGGAAACTGGCTTTCCAGATAGGTGCGCGCCGACATCTTCCACCACGGCTGGCCGGAAGGAAGATGGGTTGTGGTGGCGTGACTGCGCGGAATCCCCAGGTTCGCCGCCGAACGCGCGCCCAAGTACCCCTCGAGGTGCTGACCCAGGTACTGGGTGATGAAGTCCTCGAAGACTCCGTGGGGAGCCGTCGGACGCTGAAGCTTCCAAGTATTAGCGCCATAGAGGTAGTAATACCCATGCGCCGCAGATACGACCACCAGGTCGGCCGGCTCTACCGCCGTGGCCTTGGGCTGTCTCGGCGCAATTTCGTCTTGCGGAAAATACTTGTGGATGCTCTTTCCGTCGAACAGGAATCTGACCTCATCGATGGCGATCGTTCCGCTCAGAATCGACATCGCTGCCATCGCCAGCTCGTGCTGCTGGTCTTCGAAGCGCCCGCCGTTGTACTTCGGCACATAGGCCCTGCTCAGATCGATGACGAGAGCCTTGCTGGTTATGTCGAGGCTCGCTTTGACGCGAACGACCTTGCCCTGCCCCTCCAGACGTTTCTGTCGATCGACGATGCGCTGCAGTTCGTCGGTCAGCATCGCCTCTATCTTGAGTCGATCCTTGCTTGCAAAAATCGCCGCCGCCTTGCCGCTGCCCAGCGGCGCTACGACCTGGCCATCCGGCTTCGCTTGGGCCGCCGCAAGCGGGCTCTGCACGGCCAGCGTCGCCGCCACGATGCAAGCCGATGCCATGACGCTCAACAACGGCTGGCGACCTGCATTCGAACGCCCCTGCAAACGACGCGTACCGGTCGGATATCCTTTATTTTCATCGGTCACGATCTAATCTCCATTTAATTGGTGCTGAATCGACGGCCGTAACGATCGCCTTGCGAACGCATGCGATGCGAGATGTCGGCCATGTCCCTGCGCTCTTCCATGCGGCACTCGATCTTGATTCGGGATGTCGGCTGCCTATGCCGATCCCGATTGAGTCTTCGTAAGCGCCATGTTCGTCTTTTGAGTGCAAGTACGGTTGTCGCAACATCGTCGATGACGTTGTGGCCGAGCCATAACACCGATTCGAGTTTGCTTAGTGAAGCGCCATGGGACGAACGGCACGAGCAGGTGCCTGATCGTCAGTCCGGGTCGGCACGCCGTCTCACGGACTGAGATTGTCGTCGCGTACAACGAGACTCCGCCCCTGCAGCCGTCGCCCGCCTCGATATGTCCGCCTTGATCGATCCCTCCCAGCGCGACCTCGTCCCCGCCGCGGCCGCGCAGCGCGCCCTGGCCCGCGCCGACGAAGCCGTCGACGCCCGCCACGGCGGCGCGCTCGCCGAGCGCCTGCAGCACCGCTACCGCGACCGCATCACCGGCCGCTTCACCCTGCCCGGCCGCGAGGGCCGCTATGCACCGCTGCCGGAGGCCTTGCCGGAACCGCTCAAGGCGGCGCTGCGTGCGCGCGGCATCGACCGCCTCTACAGCCACCAGGCCGAAGCCTGGGACGCCGCCCAGGCTGGCGAAGACGTCGCCGTGGTCACCCCGACCGCGTCCGGCAAGTCGCTGTGCTACACCCTGCCGGTACTGGCCGCGGCGATGACCCAAGGCGCCAAGGCGCTGTACCTGTTCCCGACCAAGGCGCTGGCCCAGGACCAGGTCGCCGAGCTGCTGGAGCTCAACCGCGCCGGCGACCTCGGGGTCAAGGCCTTCACTTTCGACGGCGACACCCCCGGCGATGCGCGCCAGGCGATCCGCCTGCACGGCGACATCGTCGTGTCCAACCCGGACATGCTGCACCAGGCGATCCTGCCGCATCACACCAAGTGGGCGCAGTTCTTTGAGAACCTGCGCTACATCGTCATCGACGAAATCCACACCTATCGCGGCGTGTTCGGCAGCCATGTCGCCGACGTGCTGCGCCGGCTCAAGCGCATCTGCGCGTTCTACGGCGTCGCGCCGCAATTCATCCTGTGCTCGGCCACGATCGGCAACCCGCAGGCGCATGCACAGGCCCTGATCGAGCGCCCGGTGCGCGCGATCCTCGAATCCGGCGCGCCGACCGGCGACAAGCACGTGCTGCTATGGAACCCGCCGGTGGTCAATGCCGACCTCGGCCTGCGCGCCTCGGCGCGTTCGCAGAGCAACCGCATCGCCCGCATCGCGATCAAGGCCGGGCTCAAGACCCTGGTGTTCGCCCAGACCCGGCTGATGGTCGAGGTGCTGACCAAATACCTCAAGGACGTGTTCGACCACGACCCGCGCAAGCCCGCACGCATCCGCGCTTATCGCGGCGGCTATCTGCCGACCGAGCGGCGCGAGGCCGAACGGGCGATGCGCGACGGCCGCATCGACGGCATCGTCTCGACCTCGGCGCTGGAGCTGGGCGTCGACATCGGCAGCCTCGACGTAGTCGTGCTCAACGGCTACCCGGGCTCGGTCGCGGCCACCTGGCAGCGCTTCGGCCGCGCCGGGCGCCGCCAGCAGCCTTCACTCGGCGTGCTGGTGGCCAACTCGCAGCCGCTCGATCAATACGTGGTCCGCCATCCGGACTTCTTCGCCGACGCCCCGCCCGAGCACGCGCGCATCGCCCCGGATCAACCGTTGATCCTGTTCGACCACATCCGCTGCGCCGCCTTCGAACTGCCGTTCCAGCACGGCGAGGCGTTCGGCCCGATCGATCCGGAGGTGTACCTGCAGGCGCTGGCCGAGACCGGCGTGGTCCATCGCGAAGGCGAGCGCTGGGAGTGGATCGCCGACAGCTATCCGGCCAATGCGGTCAGCCTGCGCTCGGTCGCCGACGGCAACTTCGTCGTGGTCGACCGCAGCGACGGCCGCCAGGCGATCATCGCCGAGGTCGACTACTCGGCCGCCGCGCTGACCTTGTACGAAGGCGCGATCCACATGATCCAGTCGCTGCCCTACCAGGTCGAACGCCTCGACTGGGAAGGCCGCAAGGCCTATGTCACCCGCACCCAGGTCGACTACTACACCGACTCGATCGACTACACCAAGCTCAAGGTGCTGGACCGTTTCGACGGCGGCGAGGCCGGGCGCGGCGACAGCCACCACGGCGAAGTGCACGTGGTGCGGCGTGTCGCCGGTTATAAAAAGATCCGCTACTACACCCACGAGAACATCGGCTACGGCCCGGTCAACCTGCCCGACCAGGAACTGCACACCACCGCGGTGTGGTGGCAACTGCCGCAGGGCGTGCTGCTGTCGCGGTTCGATTCGAAACAAGATGCATTGGACGGCTTTCTCGGCGCCGCGCATGCGCTGCACGTGGTCGCCACCGTCGCGGTAATGGCCGACGCGCGCGATCTGCAGAAGTCGGTCGGCAACGGCGACGGTGCCTGGTTCGCGACCCAGGACGCCGGCGGGCGCGGGCAGTTACGCGCCGCCGGCCACGAACTGGTGCCGGGCACGGCGATGGCCTCGCTCGACGTGCAGCAGTTCGTGCCGACGGTGTACCTGTACGACAACTTCCCGGGTGGCGTGGGGCTCAGCGAACCTTTGTGGCTGCGCCAGGCCGAACTGGTGACGCGCGCGCGCGAACTGATCGAACGCTGCGATTGCCGCGCCGGTTGCCCGGCCTGCGTCGGCCCGATCCTGGCCGTCGACGAAACCCGCAGCGAGAACACGCCGAAATCGCTGGCGCGGCAAGTGCTGCGCTTGCTCGGCGAAGGCGAGGACGCGTGAGCATCGATATCGCCAAGCTGCGCATGTTGCAGCGGCAGGCGGGGCGCGCGGTCGCGGATGCGGGAACGCCGAGTGACAAAGCAAGTCTCCCCCAGCCCCTTTTTTTCAAAGAGGGGAGCCAACCGCTTTCGCGGGAAGAGAGCGCGACGATCGCCAGGGCTACGAGCATCGCGGGCTTGGCCCGTGACGATGACGATGTTCGTTCCGTGCTTCCTGCCAACGTTCCAACCCGGGCATCCAAGGCACCGGAAGTCATCCCCTCTCCCCGCACCGACGCCACCGCTCCCCTCTTTGAAAAAGAGGGGCTGGGGGAGATTTGCTCTTCGCTCCCCGACGCCCGCACTCCCCTGTTCGGAAAAGACGGGCTCCCCGAGATCCGCTCTGCGCGCCCCGACCTCGACGGCCTGCGGCGGTTGATCGCGCAACGCGAGCGCAAGCCAGGGACTTCGCCGCTGCCGCAACCGACCGCATTCGCTGCGCGGCCCACACAGGCGCCGGGCCCCATCGACCGCTCGGTGCCCGGCCAGGAGATCGCGCCCGGCCTTTACTTCAGCGAAGTCCACCTCAGCCTGCCGGCGCCGCAAGTTTCGCTGTCGCTGGCCTTCGCCAAACGTCCCGACGACGCGCTCGACCCGCGCCGTCTGATGTTCTTCGACACCGAGACCACCGGCCTGGCCGGCGGCACCGGCACCCGCGCTTTCATGATCGGCGCGGCCGACTGGCATCGCGACGCCGTTCACGGCGACGGCCTGCGTATCCGCCAGCTCACTATCGCCACCCTCGCCGCCGAGCCGGCGATGCTGCGCGCGTTCGCGCAGTGGCTGACACCGGACACGGTGCTGTCGAGCTACAACGGCCGCTGTTACGACGCGCCGCTGCTCAATACGCGCTACCGCCTCGCCCGCATCGCCAATCCGCTGGCCGGGCTCGATCATGTCGACCTGCTGTTCCCGACCCGGCGCCTGTATCGCGGCGTCTGGGAGAACTGCAAGTTGGCGACCATCGAACGCGAGCTGTTGCGGATCGTGCGCGAGGACGATCTGCCCGGCTCGCAGGCGCCGGCCGCGTGGCTGCATTACCTGCGCGGCGGCAGTTCGGCCTTGTTGCGTCGCGTCGCCGCGCATAACCATCAGGACGTGGTGACCTTGGCGCAGTTGATGCTGAAGCTGGTCGAGGCGCAGGCGGCCTTGCCGGTCTGAGCGACCGGCGCCGCATCGGACGGGCCCTGCGAGACATCGCCGTCGCACGCCCGTCGGTGGCGCAGCGGTAGCCACGATCGCGATCGCGGCTTGCGACCGAAGCCAATCCGCTTTGAGTACCGCCCCTGTCCAAAGCCTGCTGTTGCGGCCGCGCATAGCGCCCGATTGAGTCATCTGGGTCGCGAGCACCCCGGCTACACTGCGCAGCCCGCGGCCTTCATACGCCGCACACGTCGCCGGTCGCACTCTGCCCGCGACCACGTCCGGAGCCTCGCCATGTCCCTGTTTGCCACCGACCGCCTCATCGGATTCCGTCCGCTCGTTGCCGGCGTCGTCCTCAGCCTCGCCCTGGCCGCCTGCGCCACGCCGATTCCGCCGACCGACATCGGCCCGGCCGCCTGCAACGCCGAAGCCGCGCGCTGGGCCATCGGCCGCGCCCCGGATGCCGACGTGGTCGAACGCGCCCGCGTCGAAACCCGCAGCCGCACCGTGCGTGTGCTGACACCCGGCATGGCGGCAACCATGGATTTCCAGCAAGACCGCCTCAACATCGACGTCAACGAACGCGGCGCCATCACCGGCCTGCGCTGCGGTTGAAGGCTGTGCGCACGGTCGCGGATCGCAGGATCCGCGGCCAGCGTTAACCCTGGGCACAGCTGTGCCGGGGCAGGCTCGGGCCAACGCGCCGAGCGCGCATCCAGCGAAGGACGTCGCCATGTCGAACCGGACCGCTCTCTCCCAGCCCCTGCACCGCCTGCTGTCCGGCGCGCTGCTCGCCGTGTCGCTGCCGCTGGCGATGGCCGCCTGCGCCGGCCCCCGCCCCGCCGATGAAATGCCGAGCGCCGCGGTCGAGCCGGCCGACGCTCAGGGCGCCAGCAGCATCGCCCCCGGCGAACCCTCGCCGATGCCGTCGCGCCGCACCTGCAACGCCGAAACGGCGAAGGCCACGCTGGTCGGCAAGACCGCCGATGCGGCCACCGTCGAGCAGGCGAAGGTCAGCGCCGGCGGCCACACCGTCCGTGTGCTCAAGCCCGGCCAGATGATCACCAAGGAGTACCTGGACGGCCGCGTCAACGTGCATGTCGACGAGAAGAACGTCATCGTCGACGTCGGCTGCGGTTGATCGCAGGGCGGTTCAGCGCAGAAGCGGCGCTTATCCCTAGCGCTATCGCGTGCCGGCGAATCGAGCTTCGCCGGCACGCGAGCGATCACTCCACTCAGCTGGAGTAGTGGTCGCGGATGTGGGCGTGGTAGTAGCCGCCTTTCGAGGTGGCCGCGATCAGGCCCAGGTTCACGCTCTCGGGCACGCCGTGAAAATCGTAGTCCTGGCCCTCGACGAAGCGGATCCTCAGCAGTCCGGTCGCAAGGTCGTAACCGATCGCCTCGATGGCCGAGGAAGAAACACGGATCATCTCCATTGCATGCATCTCCTTGCGAGTGTGTGGTGGATCGCCCGGGGCCGCGGAAGGCGACGAATCGAGCGCGCCGTTCGAACCCCTCTATGAGACCACGACCCCGTCGCAGGGCCCGCGACGCTGCGAAGCGCGAGGGATAATTCAGCGACCAAGCGGTCGCTAGGACCGGCAGCGGCGCGGGTCGAAAGCTGCAAGCGCAGCCACGTCTCATGGCCTAAACTGCCGGCGTTATCCGCCAGGAGTCTCCGATGCGCCGTAATCTCTGGCTGATCGCCGCCGTGGTCTTGATCGGCCTGTGGGTCTGGAGCCAGCGCGGCATGCAGGCGCCGCAACCCGCCGTTCCCGCGCACGCACCGGTGACGCAGTCGCAACCGGCCATGCGCGATGACGCCATGCGCGATGACGCCGGGCACGGCAACGCCGGACGCGGCCACGACGAAACCCCGCCGATCGCCTCGATCGCACTGCCGCCGGAAGCGAACGACACCTTGCGCCGCATCGCCGCGGGCGGCCCGTTCGCGCATCGCCAGGACGGCGGCGTGTTCCAGAACCGCGAGCAACGCCTGCCGCGGCAACCGCGCGGCTATTACCGCGAGTACACGGTCGAAACGCCGCGTTCCGACGACCGCGGCGCACGCCGCATCGTCACCGGCGGCGATCCGCCGTCCGAGTACTACTACACCGGCGATCACTACCGCAGCTTCACCCGCTTCGACGTGCGGGCCGACGGAGGCGCACGATGAGCGGCTCGATCGATCCGCGCGAGTTGCTCGCCGATCCGGCCCAGGCAGGCGCCTACTTCATCGATGCACGCGACGCGCGTGCACTGGCCGATGCCGCAGCCGAGCTCGAGTTCGCGGTCGCCCGCGTCGATTTCGCCGGCTGCGCCGACAAGGACGACGCGCTGGCGCGCATCGCCGCGGGTCTGCGTTTCCCGGCCTGGTTCGGCCACAACTGGGATGCGCTCAACGACTGCGTCAACGACCTGTCGTGGTGGCCGGCGCCGGGCTATCTGCTATTGATCGAACATGCCGGCCCTTGGCAGGCCGAACACGGCGAGGACGCCGCGACCCTGGTCGAGATCCTCAACGACGCCGCGCAGGATTGGGCGAAGTCGCGCATCGCGTTCTGGGCGCTGCTGCCGCTGCCGCAGGCGGAGCTCGCACAGATGGCGCCCTGAGCCACCGCGACGCCGGCTTTCAGGCTAGGAGCGGCGCGAGCCGCGACCACGCAGTCACCCGTACGAACGTCCCCAGCCGCAGATTCGCGGTCGCGGCTCGCGCCGCTCCTACCCCAAGGCCGATCGCACCTCCGAGAACCGCGATCGACGGCTGCGGACGGCGCGAGCGCGCGAGGTTCAGCGCTCGTCGTCCTTTTTCTTGAAGTCGACCTTTTCCGAGGCGCCTTGCGAATCCCACTTCGCTTCGAGTTTGCGCTCGCACCAGGCCGGCGGGGTCTCGCCGGGACGCGTCGGGCCGCTCGCACATTCGGGGCGCGCATCGACCGCGGCGTTGGTGTCGCGATATTCGACGCCGCTGCAGGCGCCGAGCATGACGACGGCGGTCAGAACGGCGAGGCCGGTGAATACACGCATGCAAGGCTCCTGTCGGGATGTCGCCGCCGACCTTCGCCGACGCGGCGAGGGCCCGCCAGTGTCATTGGTTCAGGCCACGACATCGGCTGCGGCCGGCGCCACCGCCGGCACGCGCGCATAGCGCCAGGCGATCAGCAAGCCGATGCCGAGCAAGGCGGCGGCGATGTACCACGGCGCGCCCGGCAGGTGGATCGGCGCCGACTTGCCGATGAAGTAGCCGAAGCTGCTGGCGAAGATCGCCGGCCCGATCACGCCGGCCAGGCTGACCAGGCTCATCAGCGCGCCCTGGATGCGGCCCTGCTCGTGAGCGCCGACCTGACGCGTGACCAAGGCCTGGGTCGCCGGCGCCGCCATCGCCCACAAGGCGCTGATCGGCAGGCCGAGCAGGAAGATCAGGCCGGTGTCGGCGCTGCCGTAGACGATGAAGCCGATCACGCCGCAGGCCAGGCCGAACAGCAGGGTGCGGCGCTCGCCGAGCCAGGCGACGACGCGGCCGATCAAGGCGACGTTGACGATGATGTTGAACACGCCGACCACCGCCAGCACCCAGCCGACCTTGTCCAGGCCCCACTGGTACTGATAACCGGCGAACAGCACGAAGATGCTCGGATAGACGTAGTGGGCCATGTTGGCGATGAACACCACCGCGGCCAGGCCGAACACCTGCGGGTAACGCTTGAGCAGCATCAGCGAGCCGAACGGATTGGCGTGGGCCCAGTCGAAGCGTGCGGTGCGCTTCTCCGGCGGCAGCGATTCGGGCAGCACGAACCAGCCGTAGAAGAAGTTCAGCAGGGCCAGGCCGGCGGCGAACCAGAACGGCAGGCGCATGTCGATCGCGCCGAGCTGGCTGCCGATCACCGGGCCGATCACGAAACCGACGCCGAATGCGGCGCCGATCATGCCGAAACTCTTGGCGCGCTGTTCCGGCGGGGTGACGTCGGCGACGTAGGCGTTTGCGGTGGTGAAGCTGGCCGCGGTGATGCCCGAAATGATGCGGCCGATCAGCAGCAGCGGCAGGGTGTTGGCCACCGCCATCAGGATGAAGTCCAGGCCCAGGCCCAGGCAGGAGATCAGGATCACCGGGCGCCGGCCGTAGCGGTCCGACAGGCTGCCCTGGATCGGCGAGAACACGAACTGGATCAGCGCGAACACGGTGCCGAACAGGCCGACCCAGTAGGCCGCCTTGGCGGTGTCGCCGCCGACGAAGTCCTCGATCAGGTGCGGCAGCACCGGAATGATCAAGCCGAACGACAGCACGTCGATCAGCACGGTGATGAAGATGAAGACGAGCGCAGCACGACGCGCGCCCGAAGCAGGAGCGATGGGAGGAGTCATGAATGCCAAAGGGCGAAAGGCTTGCGAGTGGCGCAGTCTAGCGCGCAGGCGAGTGTGCGGCAGGGTCGTTTGTCACCGCGCGATGGTTTCTTACGTTACTAATTGCCCGACGAATCGAGAATTTTCCCATCGAGATCATTGGCTTACAAAATCGCTTGTGAGCGCGCGCGCTCACAGTTCCGTGCGCGTGTAAGCAGGGCAAATTCTGCGTCCATGGGTGAATTGCCGCATCGCACAATTTGTGCTTTAGTCGAAACACGCTCGGTTTTGACACTGCCGGTGCGGGACGAGTCCCGCGCCAGTGGCGGATGCGCCTTGCGCGTAACAGTGACCTCAAGATCCTCCAGCAACACCGCCAAGCCAACCAATCGATATCGCGAACGTCGCTTCGCGTTGGGGAACCGCCTCCAGGGACCAGTTTTAGAACATCGATGCAAGGACCCGGTCAGACCACAACGTAAAGCGATAGCGAGCTAGCGATCCACGGAACACCCCACCGGTCCGGAGATGCGATGCAAGCCAGGCAACAAAGTCTGTACGACCCCCGCGACGAGCGGGACAGCTGCGGTTTCGGACTGATCGCGCAACTCGACGATCGCCCTAGCCGCGCCCTGGTCGACCGCGCCCTCGAGGCGCTCTCGCGCATGACCCACCGCGGCGGCGTCGCCGCCGACGGGCTCAGCGGCGACGGTTGCGGCTTGCTGATCCGCCATCCCGACGCCTTCCTGCGCCTGATCGCGCGCGAAGCCAACATCCGCCCGGGCCCACACTTCGCTTCCGGCCTGGTGTTCCTGCCGCGCGACACCGCGCTGGCCGCCCAGGCCCGCGACGTACTCAACGAAACCCTGCGCAGCGAAGGCATGCGCGTGACCGGCTGGCGCGTGGTGCCGGTCGATGTGGCGGCCTGCGGCGAACTCGCCCGCCAGACCATGCCGCGCATCGAGCAGATCTTCGTCGACGCCGCCACGCCGTTCGACCCGGCCGGGTTCCAGCGCTCGTTGTTCCTGGCGCGCCGCCGCGCCGAACAGCGCCTGCGCCAGACCGATGCCGACGCCTTCCAGGACTTCTACGTGGTCAGCCTGTCCTCGGCCAGCATCGGCTACAAGGGCATGGTGCTGCCGGACCGGCTGATGCAACTGTATCCGGACCTGCAGCGCCCCGAGCTGGCCGCGAGCGCGGTGGTGTTCCATCAGCGCTTCTCCACCAACACCACGCCGCGCTGGCCGCTGGCGCAGCCGTTCCGCCTGCTCGCCCACAACGGCGAGATCAACACCATCGCCGGCAATCGCGCCTGGGCGCAGGCACGCGCGCACGCCTGGCGCACGCCGGTGCTGGACCTGCGCGAGTTCGACCAGGTGGTCGGCACCGACGGCTCGGATTCGCAAAGCCTCGACAACATGCTCGAGGTGCTGCAGGCCGGCGGCATGGACCTGCTCAAGGCCATGCGCATCCTGATTCCGCCGGCGACCCAGTCGCTGGAGTACAAGGACGCCGACCTCGCCGCGTTCTACGAGTACTACGCGCTCAACACCGAACCGTGGGACGGCCCGGCCGGCATCGTCACCTGCGACGGCCGTTACGCCGCCTGCACTCTCGACCGCAACGGCCTGCGCCCGGCGCGCTGGCTGCGTTCGCGCGACCGCCACTTCCTGATCGCCTCGGAAGCCGGCGTGTGGGAACTGCCGGTCGAGGAAATCGAGGCCAAGGGCAAGCTCGGCCCGGGCGAGATGATCGCCGCCGATCTCTACCAGGGCGAATTGCTCGACTCCGAGGCGATCGACCGCATCAACCGCGCGCGCGCGCCGTACAAGCGTTGGCTCAAGCAGGGCATGACCTACCTGCACAGCGAGTTGATCGACCCCAACCTGACCGCCGAACCCTTCGACCACGACACCCTGGCCGGCTTCCAGAAGCTGTTCCAGCTGACCCGCGAAGAACGCGAGCAAGTGCTGCGCCCGCTCGCCGAGATCGAGCAGGAAGCGACCGGCTCGATGGGCGACGACGTGCCGATGGCGGTGCTGTCGCAACAAGTGCGCTCGCTCTACGACCACTTCCGCCAGGCCTTCGCCCAGGTCACCAACCCGCCGATGGATCCGTTGCGCGAGGACTGCGTGATGTCGCTGGCGACCCAGATCGGGCGCGAGGGCAATGTCTTCGTCGACGGCCCCGGCAACGTCGGCCACATCCACCTGAACTCGCCGGTGCTCGCGCAACGCAAGCTGCGCCAGTTGTTGTCGATGGCGCCGTACGACCAGTCGCACCGCTACATCGACTTGAACTACAACGCCGAGGAAGGCCTGAAGGCGGCGATCCAGCGCCTGTGCCTGGAAGCCGAGGAAGCCACCCGCGACGGCATCGTGCTGCTGATCATCAGCGACCGCCGCCCGCGCCGCGAATGCCTGATGATGCATGCGCTGCTGGCGACCGGCGCGATCCACCAGCACCTGGTGCGGGTGGGCCTGCGCTGCGAAGCCAATCTGATCATCGAGACCGGCACCGCGCGCGATCCGCACCATTTCGCCTGCCTGATCGGCTTCGGCGCGACCGCGGTGTATCCCTACCTGGCTTACCAGACCCTGCACGACCTGGGCGCGCGCGGCATCCTGCGCACCAAGCACGGCGAGGTCGCGCAGATCGGCCGCAGCTACCGCCGCGCGATCAAGAAGGGCCTGCTCAAGATCATCTCGAAGATGGGCATCGCGACCATCGGCAGCTATCGCGGCGCGCAGTTGTTCGAAATCATCGGCCTGGACCGCGAAGTGGTCGAGCTGTGTTTCGCCGGCACGCCCTCGCGCATCAGCGGCGCCGGCTTCGATTTGTTGCAGGAAGACAACCAGACCCTGGCCGACCTCGGTTGGGACGCCAACCGCCTGCCCGAGATCGGCGGCCTGCTGAAGTACACGCCGGGCGGCGAATACCATCTGTTCAATCCCGACGTGGTCACCCGCCTGCAGCGCGCGGTCGGCAGCGGCGACTGGGCCGATTGGCAGCACTACGCCGAAGCGGTCAACGAACGCCCGACCGCGGCCCTGCGCGATCTGCTCGAACTCAACAGCGACACCGCCACCGCGATCCCGCTGGAGGAGGTCGAACCGGTCGAAGCCATCGTGCGCCGTTTCGATTCGGCGGCGATGAGCCTGGGCGCGTTGTCGCCGGAAGCGCACGAAGCGCTGGCGATCGCGATGAACCGCCTCGGCGGGCGCTCGAATTCGGGCGAAGGCGGCGAAGACCCGGCACGCTACGGCACCGACAAGGTCTCCAAGATCAAGCAGATCGCCTCGGGCCGGTTCGGCGTGACCCCGGAGTACCTGGTCAATGCCGAAGTGCTGCAGATCAAGGTCGCGCAGGGCGCCAAGCCCGGCGAAGGCGGTCAGTTGCCGGGCCACAAGGTCAACGAACTGATCGCGCGCTTGCGCTATGCGATGCCCGGCATCGGCCTGATCTCGCCGCCGCCGCATCACGACATCTATTCGATCGAGGACTTGGCGCAGCTCATTCACGATTTGCGCCAGGTCAATCCGCAGGCGCTGATCTCGGTCAAGCTGGTCTCGCACGCCGGCGTCGGCACCATCGCCACCGGCGTGGTCAAGGCCGGCGCCGACCTGGTTACCGTGTCGGGCCACGACGGCGGCACCGGCGCCAGCCCGCTGTCGTCGATCCGCTACGCCGGCACGCCGTGGGAGCTCGGCCTGGCCGAAGCGCGCCAGGCCCTGGTCGCCAACGACCTGCGCGACCGGGTGATCCTGCAGACCGACGGCGGCCTCAAGAGCGGCCTCGACGTGGTCAAGGCCGCGCTGCTCGGCGCCGAAAGCTTCGGCTTCGGCACCGCGCCGATGATCGCCCTGGGCTGCAAGTACCTGCGCATTTGCCACCTCAACAACTGCGCGACCGGCGTGGCGACCCAGGACGCCGGTCTGCGCCGCGACCATTTCACCGGCCTGCCCGAACGCGTGGAGAACTTCTTCCGCCTGCTCGCCGAGGAAGTGCGGCACTGGCTGGCCTCGCTCGGCGTGCGCACGCTCGGCGAAATCGTCGGCCGCACCGATCTGCTGCGGCAGAGCCAAGGCGAGAGCGCACGCCAGCAACGCCTGGATCTGGCACCGCTGCTCGCCGGCACCGGCCTCGCCCACGGCGGCCATTGCGGCATGCCCGCGCCGGTAGAGGCGCCCGACGGTCTGTCTGCACAACTCGAAAGCGATCTGGCCGACGCCATCGCGAACAAGTCCGGCGGCGAGTACGGCTACAAGATCCGCAACACCGACCGCAGCATCGGCGCGCGTTTGTCCGGACGCATCGCCCGCCTGCACGGCGACCGCGGTATGAGCGATGCGCCGCTGACCCTGCGTTTCAGCGGCACTGCCGGCCAGAGCTTCGGCGCCTTCCAGGCCGGCGGCTTGCACTTCGAGCTGTCGGGCGAAGCCAACGACTACGTCGGCAAGGGCATGGCCGGCGGCCGCATCGTCCTGCGCCCGCCGAGCGGCGCGCGCTACGTCGCCCACGAGACGCCGATCCTCGGCAACACCTGTCTGTACGGCGCCACCGGCGGCGAGCTGTATGCGGCCGGCCGCGCCGGCGAACGCTTCGGCGTGCGCAACTCCGGCGCGACCGCGGTGGTCGAAGGCGCCGGCGACCACTGCTGCGAGTACATGACCGGCGGCGTGGTCGCGGTGCTCGGCCGCACCGGCCTGAACTTCGGCGCCGGCTTCACCGGCGGCATGGCCTACGTGCTCGACACCGAGCGCGACTTCGTCGACCGCTACAACCACGAGCTGATCGACATCCTGCGCATCTCCGCCGACGGCTTCGAGCATCACCGCTCGCACCTGCACGACCTGCTCGAAACCCACGTCGCCCTGACCGGCAGCGCCTGGGCGCGCCGCATCCTCGACGAGATGCGCGACTACATGGGCAAGTTCTGGCTGGTCAAGCCGAAGGCAGCGAGCCTGGAATCGCTGGCCGAGACCTTGAGGAGTGCGGCGTGAGTCTTTCCTCGATGCTTACGACGGCAACAGCAAATCCCCCCTGCCCCCCTTTTGCAAAGGGGGGAACGGCGGTGGAACATCAGTCAGTGCCGTACGGGTCGCGCGAACATCCCGCGTCGGCGCACCTCCATCATGACAAACGGGTACTCCTCCCCCCTTTGAAAAAGGGGGGCCGGGGGGGATTTGCTTCTGATCTTTCTTTTGCAGCCCCAGCCACGACGCCACGACAACGCAGCCAACGGGGCCGCCACTCATGAGCAAGAAGTCCGTCTTCCAATTCCGTGATGCCTCGCGCGAGATGCCCACGCGCATCCCGCTGCAACTGCGCCTGGACGGCGACTGGGGCGAGCTGTACGGCCGCTTCGCCGAAGCCGAAGCCAAGAAGCAGGCCGGCCGTTGCCTCGATTGCGGCAATCCCTACTGCGGTTGGGCCTGCCCGCTGCACAACTACATTCCGAACTGGCTCGAATTGGCGCGCGAAGGCCGCGTCCACGAAGCCGCGGCGTTGTGCCACGAGACCAATCCCCTGCCCGAAATCTGCGGCCGCGTCTGTCCGCAGGATCGTCTGTGCGAAGGCAGTTGCACCCTCAACGACGGTTTCGGCGCGGTCACCATCGGCGCGGTCGAGAAGTACATCGTCGACAGCGCCCTCGCCAGCGGCTGGCGCCCCGATCTGTCGGCGGTGAAGCCCAACGGCCGGCGCGTCGCCATCGTCGGCGCCGGCCCGGCCGGGTTGTCCTGCGCCGACCGCCTGGCCCGCGCCGGCATCCAGGCGGTGGTGTTCGACCGCTACGAAGACATCGGCGGGCTGCTGCACTTCGGCATCCCGAGCTTCAAGCTGGAAAAGTCGGTGATGCGCCAACGCCGCGAGGTGCTCGAAGGCATGGGCGTGCAGTTCAAGCTCGGCGTCGAGATCGGCCGCGACCTCAGCCTGGACGAACTCATCGCCCAATTCGACGCGGTGTTCCTGGGCCTGGGTTCGTACCGCTACACCGACGGCGGTCTGCCCGGCCAGGATCTGCGCAACGTCCTGCCGGCACTGCCGTTCCTGGTCCAGAACGGCCGCGTCGTGCACTCCGAAGGCGAAACCGTGCGTTCGCAACCGATCGCCGGCTGGGAAGACCAGCTCGAACTGCCGGATCTGCGCGGCAAGCGCGTGGTCGTGCTCGGCGGCGGCGACACCGGCATGGACTGCGTGCGCAGCGCGGTGCGCATGGGCGCGGCACAGGTGCGCTGCGTGTACCGGCGCGACGAGGCCAACATGCCCGGCTCGGCGCGCGAAGTCGGCAACGCGCGCGAGGAAGGCGTGGAGTTCCTGTTCAATCGCCAGCCGCTGGAACTGCTCGGCGACGGCACCGCGGTCAATGCGGTGCGGGTGGCCGAAACCCGTCTGGGCGCACCCGATGCGCGCGGCCGTCAGCGCGCCGAAGTGGTCGAGGGCAGCGAATCGGTGCTCGAAGCCGACGTGGTCATCATCGCGTTCGGCTTCCAGCCCGATCCGCCGGCCTGGCTGGCGCAGCAGGGCATCGAGTTGACCGACAACGGCCGCATCAAGGTGCTGGCGACCAGCGAAAGCTGCGCGACGCGGCGCAAGAGCGCGGCCGGGCTGCCGTATCAGACGACCAATCCGAAGGTGTTCGCCGGCGGCGACGCCGTGCGCGGCGCCGACCTGGTGGTGACGGCGGCGTTCGAAGGCCGCGAGGCGGCGGCGGGCATCGTGTCGCTGTTGAGCGCGCAGGCGCCGGTGGCGGCGCGGGACGAGCAGCTCGCCAGGGTGGGTTGAGCGGCTGTCGCGCCCTCACCCCAACCCCTCTCCCGTCAACGGGAGAGGGGCTGCGATGAAGCGCAGACCGCAGTGCCTCAGCTCGTCATCCCCGCGAAGGCGGGGATCCATAGATCTCGACCGTCCTCGCCCGAAAAGAGCTGGATCCCCGCCTTCGCGGGGATGACGGCCGTGCGGATTCGCTGCGAATCCGGACTCGGGCAACGCATCAACGAGTGTCGCTACTCAGCGGCCCGGGCCGACATCGATGAAGCGCAGGAACTCGGCGCGGGTGCGGGCGTCGTCGCGGAACATGCCGAGCATCTTCGAGGTGATCATGCTGACGCCGCGCTTATGCACGCCGCGGGTGGTCATGCACTCGTGCGCGCCTTCGATGACCACGCCAACGCCGAGCGGCTGCAGCACGTCCTGGATCGACTGGGCGATCTGCGCGGTCATCTTTTCCTGGACCTGGAAACGGCGCGCGTAGGTCTCGACCACGCGGGCCAGCTTGCTGATGCCGACGACCTTGCCGCTCGGCAGGTAACCGACATGGGCCTTGCCGATGATCGGCGCCATGTGGTGCTCGCAATGGCTCTCGAACTCGATGTCGCGCAGCACGATCATTTCGTCGTAACCGGCCACTTCTTCGAAGGTGCGGGCCAGGTATTCGCGCGGATCGTCGCCGTAACCGCTGAACCAGTCGCCATAGGCCTCGACCACGCGCTTGGGCGTGTCGAGCAGGCCTTCGCGGGCGGGATCTTCGCCGGCCCAGCTCAGCAGGGTGCGAACGGCGGCTTCGGCCTGTTCGCGGGACGGCTTGCTGTCGTTGTCGGCCATGGTCCGGCCTCTTGCATGTGGGAGGGGCATCCTACTCCACCGCGCCGCGCACGCCGAGTGCGCGGGCGGAACGCCGGGTTGCCGCGGCTGCGACGCTCGCCGCCAACCGCCACGGCCGGCAAAAAAAAGGCCGCCCGGAGGGGCGACCAGTAGACTCCCCGGGGGAGAGCGCCTAGGGAGCGGTGGTCATCGCGCGAGCCGTCAGCGCAGCGACCGGTCGAGTGCGTGGGGCAAGCTGCGCTCGATGTGATGCCATCCGTCGCGCACCGCCTCGCGCGCTTCGGTCCAATGCAGTCGCGAGCTGGCGCGGTGCCGGTGCCATTCGCGCCCCAGTTCGGCCTCGACCTCTTCGAAGCGGTGCCCGCCGCACTCCAGATAGCTGTCGTAGCCGTAACGGTAGGCGGGTTCGTAGTCGGGCCATTCGCGTCCGGCGCTGTAGTACGCGGCGAAGCGGTACTCGCGGTGGAAGTGCTCGCGGTATTCGCCAGGATCGATCGCCTCGGCCACCGCCGAACCGACCTCCTTTGCGTTGAGATGTTTCATGGCCGGCGTCGGATTCCAGGGACGTCACACGCGTCCTTGGCCACCAAGCTAGGCCCTGATCCATGCAATGCAGGTGAAGATCGCGGGTAACGGCGCCGATGTTCAGAAAGCGGTGGCGCGCGGCTCAGCGGCGTCAGCGCCGCGTGAGGGCGGAATCACTCCGCCGGCAAAGCCGTCGCGAGGTCGCGCCCCTGAGCGACGCTGACCGCGTTGCGTCCGGCGACGGTGGCGCTGCGCAAGGCCTGGCGCACGCGTTCGAACAGCTCGGCGACTTGCTCGCCGCGCTGCGAGATCGCCAGGCCGATGCTCACGCTCATGGTGATCTCGTGGCCGTCGATGCGGAACGGCCGCTGGGCGAAGGTGTCGGCCAGGCGGCGCGCCAGCAGTTCGCATTCGACCCGTTCGCATTCGCTGACGATGCCGAAGCAGTCGCCGGCCATGCGGGCGATGGTGTCGTCGGGCCGCAACACCCCGCGCATGCGCGCCAGGGCCTGCTGCAGCAGGGCGTCGCCGACCGCGCGGCCGTAGCGCGCGTTGACCTCGCCGAAGCCGTCCAGGTCGACCAGCAGCAAGCCGTAGGTATTCACGTTCAGGCTGCCCGGCGAAGACCAGGCCTCGAGCATCTGTTCCAGTACCTGGGCGTTGAGCGCGCCGGTCAGCGGATCGCGTTCGACCGACTGCCGCGCCAGCAGCAGGATGCGGTGGCGGTTGGCGGCATGTTGGCTCAGAGCCAGGGCGAGCACGGCCGATTCCAGCACCGCGGTCAGGGCCAGGCCGCGTTCGGCCCATTCGGCGTCGCGCAGGCCGAGCGCATTCGCGGCGAGCGCGGCGGCGAACACCAGCATCGGGGTCCAGCCCAGCAGGTAATAACCGGCGTAGGGCGCGCCCTTGCGCCAGGCCGCGACCGCGATCACCAGCATCAGCGGCACGCCGAGCAGCAGCAACAGGTTGCCACCGATGTACCACCAGCCGTAGGAATGCTCGCGCATGATCACCAGCACCAGCAGCCAGAACATATTGGCCCACTGGATCGCCCGCAGCACCCAGGCGGTGCGCGGCATCAGCCGCGGCAGATCGAGGAAGCGCAGGCTGAAACCGAGCTGGAAGATCGTCGCCAGGGTCGCCAGCGCCCAGCCGATCGCCGGTTCGCTGGCCAGCCCGGCCAGCCCCCACATCTCCGAGGCGTCGCCGGACAACAGCAACAGATAGGTCGCGATGCAGGCCAGGTAGGCGCCGTAGCCCAGATAAACGAAGTCGCGGAACGCGACCCACACGCCGACCATCGCCACCGCCATCAACATCATCGCGGTGAAGGCCGCGGCCATGAAGCGGGCGTCGCCGCGCTCCTGCCGGGCCAGATCGGGGATGCTGGCGAACGACAGGCGGATCTCGCTCATCGCCGCGCGCCCCTTGATGCGCAGATAGGCCACCGAGGACGGCGGCCAGCCGTTCGGCAGGGCCAGCACCCAGCCGCGGCGCATCAGCGGCACGCCGCCGTGTTCGGCGTCCTCGACTTCGCGCGGGCCGGCGCCGGGCGGGTAATACAGCAGGGGGCCCATCGCGCGCGGACCACGCAGGACCAGCAACTGGCCTTCGTATTTGCCGATCGCGCGCTGGCTGGTCAGGCGCAGCCAATAGCCCTCGTTGCGGCGCGGCAGGCTGAAACGGATCGATTCTTCGGGCCGCTCGGCGACCAACTGGCGGATCACCGGAGCGCCGACCGGCGGCGCCTGCAGGTCGGTATCGGTCAGCAGGACCTCGACCTTCAACGATTGCGCGGCGGCCGGCAGGCAGGCGCAGGCCAACGCGATCAGCAGCGCCCACAGGCCTATGCGCATACCCGGATCCGCTCCCGAACCATGAAGCTGCGCAGTCTAGCCCGAGTCGGCGCGGGTCGGCATGGCCCGCGAAAACCTCATGGGGCGGCATCGGATGCGCAGCCTTGGCGGCGAAGGGCCGCGGGATCGGCAGTGGAGCCGCCCTGTCCGGCCATTCGGCCGTGCCCGCACGGGTATAAGCAATCCGGGGCTTTATCGCGACGCCACGCTGAAGTCTCTGGATCCCCGCTTTCGCGGGGATGACGAGCTGGGGACTCCGCTCCGGTCTCAGACAGAACCGCCATGCCGCGCTTTTGCCGTCATCCCAGCGCAGGCCGGGGTGAATGGATGCGTTTGCGAGCCAATGGCTCGTGCATCCGTGAACGCCAGGGCGCTGTGCGCCCTGGCCGGGTCGCAGAGGCTTCAGAGCGATGTCGCGATAACGCCTTGGACACTCGGCTCCGCCAAGGTAAAGCAGAGCCCGCCTCCGCGGGAATGACGGGACTGTTGATATCGCGGAGCCCGCCAGCGCGGGAATGACGAGCCGGGGAGCCCCCGCCGGTCGGTCGGCCCGACCGGCGGGATCGCATCAAAAAGACCAACGACGGGTCGCGGCGAATGAGAGGGGAAGGGAGCCCCGCCGCGCCCGTTTTATCGTCGGTCAAGGGGAACCATCAGCGTTGGGCCACGCCCTCGCGCACCGGCTCGCGGCCCGGCCAACCGCCGGCCATCGCCTTGTACAGCGCGATCGCGCCGGTGACGCTGCGGGTGCGGCCGTCGGCGAACGCATCCTGGGCCTGCAGCTGGGTGCGTTCGGCGTCGAGCACTTCGAACAGGTCGGCGGCGCCGGCCTCGTAGCGCACGCGCGCGAGTTGGGCGGCCTTGGCGCTGTCGAGCGCGGCGCGTTCCAGGTGCTGGTCCTCGACCCGCGCCCGCGCATAGCGCACGAGGGCGTTCTCGGTGTCTTCCAGCGCCAGCAACACGCTCTGCTGATAACGGGCGAGTTCGCCCTCGGCGGTGGCGTCGGCGGCCTTGATGCGCGCACGCACGCGGCCGATGTCGAGGAACGACCAGTCGATGCCCAGGGCGACCAGGCGGGTTTCGCTGGCGCGTTCGAACAGGGCGCTGGTGTCGATCGCCTGCGAACCGATCAGGCCGCTGAGGGTGAAACGCGGGAACAGGTCGGCGGTGGCTACGCCGATGCGCGCGGTGGCCGCATGCAGGCGGTGCTCGGCCGCGGCGACGTCGGGACGACGGCGCAGCAGCTCGCCCGGAGTGCCGGCATCCAACCTGGCCGGCAGCGCCGGCAAGGCCGAGGCCTCGTCGAGGGTGGCGATCAGCGCGTCCGGGGTCTGCCCGGTCAGCACCGCCAAACGGTGCTGGGTGACCGCGACCTGCGCTTCCAGGTTCGGCACCCGGGCCAGGGTGGCTTCGAGCTGGGCACGGGCACGCGAGGTATCGAACTCGGTGCCGCGGCCGGCGTCGAAACGCGCCTGCACCAGGCGCAGGGTTTCCTTCTGGTTGTCGGCGTTGACGCGGGCGACGCGCAGGCGCTCCTGCAGGCCGCGCAGCTCGACATAGCTGCGCGCCACTTCGCCGACGATCGACACCTGCATCGCCTGCAGGTCGGCCGCGCCGGCCCAGGCTTCGGCGCGCTCGGACTCGATGTTGCGGCGCACGCGGCCGAACAGGTCTAGTTCCCAGCTCGCATTGGCCTGGACGCTGTAGCTCTCGTTGTCGCGCGCCGAGTTCGATGCGCCCGGCATCTGGTCGGAGCTCGAACGCGATTCGCTGCCGCTGGCGCTGCCGGTGATGGTCGGGAAACGGTCGAACTTGGCGCCGCGCAACAGGGCATTGGCGCGGTCGTAATTGGCCAGGGCGATGCGCAGGTCGTGGTTGGCCGACAGCGATTCCTCGACCAGCCGCGTCAGCAGCGGGTCGTTGAAGCTCTGCCAGAACTCGGCATTGGCGTCGGCCACGGCGCTGCCGTCGGTGGCGGCGGCCGCGTCGGTGCGGGCGAACGCGTCCGGGGTCGCCAGGGTCGGCCGGACATAGTCCGGACCGACGGCGCAGGCGGCCAGGGCGAGCGTCAGCACGGCCACGGCGGGAAAGGTCAACTTACGCATGGATCTTCTCCAGAGGAGTGTGTTCGCCGTGCGAGACCAGCTTCTGGCCGACCAGCTTGCGCAGGGCGACGTAGAACACCGGGGTCAGGAACAGGCCGAACAGGGTCACGCCCAACATGCCGGCGAACACGGTGATGCCGGTGACCGAGCGGATTTCCGCACCGGCGCCGTGCGACAGCACCAGCGGCACGGTGCCGGCGATGAAGGCGATCGAGGTCATGACGATCGGACGCAGACGCAGGCGGCAGGCTTCCAAAGCAGCCTCCACGATGCCCTTGCCCTGCAGTTCGAGTTCGCGGGCGAATTCGACGATCAGGATCGCGTTCTTGCACGCCAGGCCCATCAGCACGACCAGGCCGACCTGCACGAACACGTTGTTGTCGCCGCCGGTGAGCCACACGCCGGCCAGGGCCGACAGCATGCACATCGGCACGATCAGGATCACCGCCAGCGGCAGGGTCCAGCTTTCGTACAGCGCCGCCAGCACCAGGAAGGCGAGCAGGATGGCGAGCGGGAACACGATCAAGGCGGCATTGCCCTGGCTGGCCTGCTGGTAGCTCAGGTCGGTCCATTCGATTTCCATGCCGTGCGGCAGCACCTTGGCGGCCACGTCCTTGACCACGTCCATGGCCTGGGCCGAGGACATCACGCGCGGATCGACGTCGCCGGCGATGTCGGCGGCCGGGTGGCCGTTGTAGCGCAGCACCGGGTCGGGGCCGAAGGTCTGCTTGACCGTCACCATCGAGCCGATCGGCACCATTTCGCCGCGGTCGTTGCGGGTGCGCAGGTTGGCGATGTCCTCGACGCTGTCGCGGAACGAGCCGTCGGCCTGGGCGATCACCTGCCAGGTGCGGCCAAACTGGTTGAAGTCGTTGACGTAGGCCGAACCCAGGTAGGTCTGCAGGGTGTCGAACAGATCGGTCAGCGGCACGCCCTGGGCCTTGGCCTTGACGCGGTCGACTTCGGCGTCGAGCTGCGGCACGTTGGCCTGGTAGGTCGTGTTCGCATAGCCCATGCCCGGGGTCTGCATGATCGTGCCCTGGAACGCGCTGACCGCATTCTGCAAGGCGCCGTAGCCTAGGTTGCTGCGGTCTTCGATGAACAACTGATAGCCCGCGCCGTTGCCCAGGCCGAGGATCGGCGGCGGCATCAGGGCGAAGGTGAAGCCTTCCTGGAAGCCGGCGATCTTCTGGTTGAGCTCGGCGGTGATCTCCACCGCGGTCCGGTCGCGCTCGCTGAACGGCTTGAGCGGCAGGAACGCCACGCCGGTGTTGGGCGTGTTGGTGAACTGCACCGCGTTCAAGCCCGGGAAGGCCATGGTGTTCTGCACGCCGTCGACCTTGGCGGCGACATCGGTGACCTTCTTGAGCAGGGCATCGGTGCGTGCGATCGACGAACCTTCAGGCAGCTTCACCGCGGCGATCAGGTACAGCTTGTCCTGCAGCGGGATGAAGCCGGCCGGCACGACCTTGAACATCAGGCCGGTGGCGACCAACAGCACCGCATACACCACGAACACCGCACCGCGCTTGCCCAGCGTGCGCGAGACCGCGCCCTGGTACTTCTGCGAACTCGACGCGAAGAAGCGGTTGAACGGACGGAACAACCAGCCGAACAAGCGGTCGATCAGACGCGTCGGCGCATCCTTCGGCGCGCTGTGCGGACGCAGCAGGCGCGCGGCCAGGGCCGGCGACAGGGTCAGCGAGTTGATCGCCGAGATCACCGTCGAGATGGCGATGGTCACTGCGAACTGCTTGTAGAACTGGCCGGTCACGCCCGACAGGAACGCCATCGGCACGAACACCGCGCACAGCACCAGCGCGATCGCGACGATCGGGCCGGACACTTCCTTCATCGCCTGGTGCGCCGCCGAACAAACTCAAGGTGTTGATCGAGAAACCGAGCAGGTACAGCGCGGCGAAGGTACCGACCACCGACACCGGCACGGCCAGCAGCGGGATGATCGAAGCGCGCCAGGTCTGCAGGAACAGGATCACCACCAGCACCACCAGCGCGATCGCTTCCAGCAGGGTGGTGACCACCGCCTTGATCGAGTCGCGCACGAAGATGGTGGTGTCGTACACCGCTTCGTACTTGATGCCCTCCGGGAAGCTCTCGGACAGGCGATCCATGTTGGCGATCACCTGCTCCTGGATCTGCAGCGCGTTCGCGCCCGGCGACTGGAAGATACCGATGCCGACCGCGTTCTTGCCGTCGAGCTGGGCACGCAGGCTGTAGTCGCCGGCGCCCAGCTCCAGGCGGGCGACGTCGGACAGACGAACGATTTCGCCGTCGGTGCCGCTCTTGACCACGATGTTGCCGAACTCTTCCTTGCTTTGCAGGCGGCCCTTGGCGTTGATCAGGGTGAGGAAGTCGCTGTTCGGCATCGGGTCAGCACCGAGCTGGCCGGCCGAGACCTGCACGTTCTGCTCGCGCATTGCGCGCAGCACGTCGCCGGCGGTCAGGCCGCGCGAGGCGATCTTGTCCGGGTCGAGCCACACGCGCATGGCGTAGTCGCCGCCGCCGAAGATCTGCGCGTCGCCGACGCCGGACAGGCGGGCGAGCTGATCCTTGACGTGCAGACGCGCGTAGTTGCGCAGGTACAGGGTGTCGTACTTGCCGTTCGGCGAGGTCAGGTGCACCACCATCAGGAACACCGGCGCCTGCTTCTGGGTCGTCACGCCTTGCCGGCGCACGTCCTCGGGCAATCGCGCCAGCGCCTGGCTGACCCGGTTCTGCACACGCACCGCCGCGTCGTCCGGGTCGGTGCCCGGCTTGAAGGTGACGGTGATCGCCAGCACGCCGTCGGAACCGGCGACCGACTTGATGTACATCATGTCTTCGACGCCGTTGATCGCTTCTTCAAGCGGCGTGGCGACGGTTTCGGCGATGACCTTCGGGTTGGCGCCCGGGTACACCGTGCGCACCATCACCGAGGGCGGGATGACTTCGGGATATTCGCTGATCGGCAGGATCGGTATCGCGATCAGGCCGGCGGCGAAGATCACGATCGACAGCACCGCGGCGAAGATCGGCCGATCGATGAAAAATTTGGAAAAGTCCATGACGGATTCCTTGGTGCGGCGTTGAGCCGCATGATTCCCGGGCCCACGCCGTGGGGACGTGGGCCTTGATTGCTTCGAAACCCTGAGCGCGTTCGGGTCTGCTCGTCGTTCCCGCGAATGCGAGAACCCCGGAGACTTCGAACGTCTCGCCCGAAGGGCCCCGGATCCCCGCGTTCGCGGGGATGACGGGGTGCGGGCTTCGCGGTTTCTTACCTTCGAACGCCGCCGCGGTTATTTCGCCCCGGCCGTGCTCGCGACCTGCGGGCCCGGTGCCGGCGCGCCCATCGCAATGGTCTTCGGCGCCACCGGCATGCCCGGGAAGAACACCTTCTGCACGCCGTGGACGATGACCTTGTCGGTCGGCGCCAGGCCCGATTCGACCACACGCAGCCCGTCGATCATGCGGCCGAGCACGATGTCCTTGCGCAGGGCCTCGTTCTTCGGGCCGAGCACGTAGACGTACTTGCGGTCCTGGTCGGTGAGCACGGCTTTGTCGTCGACCAACATGGCCTTGAAATCGCCGGTACCTTCGAGCTGGACGCGCGCGAACAAACCCTGGGTGAAGATGCGGTCGGTGTTGTCGACCACCGCGCGGGCGCGGATGGTGCCGGTGCGCGGGTCGACCTGGTTGTCGGTGAAGTCGACCATGCCCTGGTGCGGATAGCCGGTTTCGCTGGCCAGACCGATACGGACCGGGTTCTTGCTGTCCTTGCGCTCGCCCTTGCGGGCCAGCTCGTTGTAGCGCAGGTAGGTCTGCTCGTCGCTTTCAAAATAGACGTACATCGGGTTTTGCGAAACCAGCGTGGTCAGCTGGGTCTGGTCGGCCTGGGCGAGGTTGCCCACGGTGACCAGGGCGCGACCGGCGCGGCCGCTGATCGGCGCACGCACTTCGGTGAAGGTCAGATCGAGCTGGGCCGAAGCCACCGCGGCTTCGGCGGCGCGGACCGAGGCGTTGCCCTGGGTGGTCGCGGCGCGGCGGGTCTCGAACTCTTCGCGCGAGATCGCCTTGGCCTCGACCAGGGTCTGGGCGCGCTTGTCCTGGGTCTGGGCCAGACGCGCTTCGGCACGCGCGCGTTCCAGTTCGGCCTGGGCGCGGTTGAGCTCGGCGCGATAACGGCGCTGGTCGATCACGAACAGCAGATCGCCCTTCTTGACCTCCTGGCCTTCCTGGTAGGCCACGCGCTCGACGTAACCGCTGACGCGGGCGCGCAGTTCGACCGATTCCACCGCGGTGACGCGGCCGGTGAACTCGTCCCACTGCCGGACCTGCTTGCTCAGGACCTGGGCGACGCTGACTTCAGGCGGCGGCGGCGCGCCTTCGGGGGTGGCGGCCTGGCTGCCGCAACCGACCGCGGCCAGGGCAATGACGACGCTCGCGGCCAGCGCGAGCACGGAGAGCCCGACGCCGGCGCGGCCGGAACGGGCGAAGTAGTTGCTGGTGCTCATCGGGGGGTGGGTTCCTGTTTGGGATTCTTGGAGGTCAACGACTTCAACAGTGCGCGCGCGTCCTGCAGGCAGCGTTGCGCGGTTTCGTCGGCGGTGCTGTCCGGATCTTGCGAACACGCATCGGTTGAAGCCGATTTAGGGGTGGGACGGGCGGTGGTGGGATAGGCGGGGGCACCGGCTGGCAGGCGGCTGGCGGGCGCTGAGGGGACGCGCGCGGCACGCGGCGGCAACTGCGGCGGCGGTGCCACGCGCGAGGCGTACGGCACCACCGCATGCGGCGGTTCGCTGTCGGCGTCGTGGTCGATCAGGGCCAGCGCGCGCTGGCCGACCGACAGGGCGCTCGGCCATTCCGGACAGGCGTTGCGTTGGTTGAACTCGGTGCACACCGGCGTATCGACCGCGAGCAACTGCACGCGGACCGCCAGCTGGCGCGCTTCGTCGTGCAGCACGCG
Organism: Lysobacter antibioticus; assembly: GCF_000731095.1. Taxonomy (GTDB): domain Bacteria; phylum Pseudomonadota; class Gammaproteobacteria; order Xanthomonadales; family Xanthomonadaceae; genus Lysobacter; species Lysobacter antibioticus_B. The sequence continues at coordinate 54,123 of NZ_JMTZ01000024.1, forward strand.
CGCGAGCATGCGCAGGGCCGCGGCACCGATCGAACGGTGACCGTAACCGGCCCAGGGATGCTCGCTGCCGGGACCGCCGATCAGCACGTAGGTGCCGCCGCGATCGTGTTCGGCCAGCAGGGGCAGCAGGTGGCGCGCTGCGGCGAGGTGGGGGAGGAGATCCTCGTCGAGCTTGCGGCGCAGGAACTCGGCCGGGTTGTCGAGCAGGCGGCCGCGTTCGGCGCTGCCGCACACCGCTGCGACCACCCCGGCCAGGGGACGGCCGAGTTTGCGCAGGGCGCGGGCGAGCTTGGCGCCGGCGGGGTCGTTGCTCACCGAACCGGCGATCGTGGTCAGGTCGGCGTGGGGGAAGCTGGCCTTGAGCACTTTCAGTTCGCTGGCCTGGCGGGCGACCGCGATGACCGGCCGGCCGCCGTCGAGGGCGGCCTGGACGACCCCGCGACCGACACCGCCGGTGGCACCGAGTACAACCAAAGGAGCTTTCATTGTCCCGCTCCCGGGACTTTCTCTCCCGTCATCGGGATGATCCCATGACGAGTGTCATTCCCGGAATGACCCCGGGTGTAATGTGCCAACACCGCGCTGACGGCCGGCAACAGCAGCATCGCCGAGGGCAGCGCGATGATGAAGGCCAGCACCCAGGCCAGCATCCAGGCCTCTTCGGCGCCTTGCGCCAGGCCTTGGCGGAACACGACCACGGCCAGCCCGATCAGGGCAGACATGGCCACCAGCATTAGTGGGAGAAACGCGAATCGGGCTTGTCGGGGGCTCAACATGGCGGGGGGCCTCGTGTCGATCTGCGGCAAAGAGTAGAGAGATGGACGGCACTTGATTAGCCACTGATTCAGGGAATAATTGTCCCGACATCGGGCCAATGCCCTCTCTGCCTCCTTGAATGCCCCACAGCCGGCCCCAGACATGACGGCAGGGACGTGGGAGACGCGGGATCGAGCTTGCTCGCAGCCCGCGACGATGCCGTTACTGTCGCCGCCGCCGTCCCGCCCGGGCAGTGGAGGGGGTCAGCAAGGCGCCATGACAGCCGTCACCCGCAACCGCACCTGCTACAGACATCGAGTTTTTGAACTGACGAGAACCCCCGCGACGCCGGTGCAAGGCGCGGCGCGCGGCAGGCTCCCGTTCGATCCACATCCCTAGGGAGGCCATTACCCATGGCTCACGATCTCAACGACACCCTGATCTTCGTCAAGGTGGTCGAGAGCGGCAGCTTCATCGCCGCCGCCCGCGTCCTGCGCCTGCCCAAGACCACGGTCAGCCGCAAGGTCCAGGAACTCGAAACCCGGCTCGGCGCGCAGCTGCTGCACCGCACGACCCGCAAGCTCGGCCTGACCGAGGCCGGCAACCTGTACTTCGAGCACTGCCAGCGCATCGCCCGCGAACTGGACGAGGCCGAGAGTGCGGTCGGCCAGTTGCAGGGCGGCCCGCGCGGCTGGCTGCGCATCACCGCGCCGTATTCGGTCGGCATCACCTGGATCGCGCCCTTGCTCGGCGAGTTCCATGCGCGCCATCCGGAAGTGCGGGTGGAGATGAACCTCAGCAACGACACTGTCGACCTGATCGACAAGGGCATCGACGTGGCGCTGCGGGTCGGCGACCTGCCCGACTCCAACCTGATCAAGCGCCGGCTGGCGATCTTCCGCACCCAGATCTACGCCAGCCCGAACTACCTGGCCCGCCACGGCGAACCGCTGCACCCCGACGACCTGCGCCATCACCGCACCCTGGCGATGCCGAAGTCGCGCCGCAACAACGAATACGTGTGGACGCTCAACGACGGCGAACGCAACGTCGACTACGTGATCGACCCGGTCATGGTCGCCAACGACCCGGGCCCGCTGCGCGGCGCCCTGCTGTGCGGCGAAGCGCTGATGCTGGCCGCCGACGTCACCGTCAAGGCCTTCGCCGAACAAGGCTACGTGCAACGCGTGCTGGCGGGGTGGACGGGACCCGAGTACGAGTTCAACGCCGTGTTTCCGCGCGGTCAGGTGCAATCGCCCAAGGTACGGGCCTTCGTCGACTTTTTGGTCGAGCGCCTGAACTTCGACGCCGACTACATGCAGGTGCTGTGTCCGGACGCCAAGCGCTTCCGCAAAGCCTCCGAAGAAGCCGAAGCCGCGCTCGCCCACGGCCTGGCGAAAGAAGCCAACGACCAGCGCACCATCGCCGTACCGGTGGTCGAAGCGATCGAGGCGATCGCCGAAGCCGTCGACCTGCGCGGCAAACCGGCCCGCGCGGCCAAGACGACCGAGGATGTCGCGCGCAAGGACGACACCCCGAGCGACGAGGATGCGGCATTGGTGTGAGCGTGGCGCCGATCTGATCCGGATCGGCGGCGTGGTTGCGACGTCGCAGCCTGGTTGCCGTTGCCGTTGCCGTTGCCGTTGCCGTTGCCGTGATGAGCTTGGCGCAGTA
>NZ_JMTZ01000025.1 GCF_000731095.1 Lysobacter antibioticus
CGTGCGGTCAGCCTCAGCGGCGGCCACACCTCGGCGGCGACGCAGTGGCAGAGCAAGCTGGAATGGCGCGAGGACACCGGTGCGGAGCGTCGCGAGCAGTGGGTCACCACCAACAACCTGACCCACAAGATCAACGAAAGCTTCCGCATCGCCGCTCGCTTCAACTATTCCAAGACCACCGACCAGATCAACGCACAGGCCGGCGCCAAGTTCATCGAAGGCAACGTCGGTTTCGCCTGGCGGCCGTGGAACAGCACCAAGTACGCGCTGCTCGGCAAGTACACGTATTTGTACGACGTGTCGGCGCTGCCGCAGATCGGCGACAACGTGGCGTTCTACGATCAGCGCAGCCAGATCCTGTCGCTGGAAGGCATCTACAACCCGAACCACCATTGGGAGTTTGCCGGCAAGCTGGCGCGTCGCGAAGGCGAAGTGCGTTACGGCCGTCTGGAAGGCCAATGGGCCGATTCGGCGACGACCTTCGCCGCGGCGCAGGCGCGTTACGAGTTATCACCGAGTTCAGCGACGACCTGACCAACTTCGATTACGACCACAAGGGCTGGTTCATGAACATGGTCGGTACGTACTGATCGCAACCGGCTGTATCTCTTTTAGCCGCCTCCGGAGCTCAGGAGGCGGCCTTACGAAGGCGCGTCGACACGGCTTCCCCTGTCGTTCCAGGCATGACTTGGACGCGGAGTTCGAGAAGATCTCACGGCGCGCCATCGAACAGTGGCGCTGGCCTATTTGAGTGGACTCTTTGAGAGCTTGCTATGAAAGATGAATCGTCGGTGGAACAGAACGTAACCATACTGAATGACTTGGAGTGGCGCCGGATCAATGAGGCGCTTCCGTCGAACCTGGCCGCCAGGGCGAGAAACCAAAAGCAAAAATATCGCGGCTTCGTCGAAGCGGTGCTATGGGTGGCCTGCAACAAGGCCTTCTGGTCCGAGATTCCGGCGATGTACGGCGCTTGGCGGCCTATCTACGTGCGCTACATGCGTTGGTGCAAAGCTGGGGTATGGAAGGTAGTGGAAAAATCGATCGGCCATGAAAAGGCGGTGGTGGCTCAGGCGCTGGGATCACTCCTGGGGCAGCAGCAGTACTCCCAGCAGAAACGAAGCCTGCGCAGCGCCCGCGGCGTTTCCGAAAGGGTCGATTTCGACCGATAGGGGCGCGAAGATCGAATGCCATGGTCGATTGCGACTCGCTCAGAGCCGTTTCGAAGATCCCGAATGCCGTCGCAACAGCCGGATGATCGAGTCGTAATCGGCGGACTCGATGGCAGAGCCTCATTGAAGCAGGTGGCCTAGCCCGTGCTTCTCAAGATAGCGAAACAGCTCGTCCTTCGATTTCAAGCCCAGCTTGCGCAGGGCGTTGTACTTGTGGGTCGTGACGGTCTTGTAGCTGCGATTGCTGTCCAGGGCGATCGCTTGAAGATTCTCGCCGCGAGCCAACGCCAGGACGACCGCTTGCTCTGAAGAGCTGAGTTGACGCCATGGGTGACTCTTCGCCGAGGCGATATCGATCGCAGGGTCGGTGTAGGTATTGCCGCGCATCACCGCCAGGACTGCCTCGACTATCGTGCTCGGGTGGCTCGACTTCGAAACGAAGGCGCGGGCTCCGGTTTCCAGCGTGGTCAGCGCAAGGGAGGGAAGTTCCGTCCCTGTGTAGATGATCACTTGAAGGCGAGGCTGTTTCTTCAGTACGGCGCGCAGGAGCGGCACGCTTTGGAGTTCTCCGGGCATGTGCAAGTCCATGACCAGATAATCGAAGCGGTCATCCTCGAGAGCCTGCAGTAGACGTTCCCCATCCGAAACCGAATCGATGCGGATACTGTCCGTATCCAAGGCGCTGCCCAGCATTTCGGAGAGCGCGGCGACGATGACCGGGTGATCGTCCGCGATGAGTACCCTGTCGGGGGGGCGCTGGGTACTCACCGGGGTAGCCTGGCGGCAGCCGGAACGTGGCTATCAATAAACACGGAACTTGTCTCCATTTTTCTTGTCACTCACCTCCGCCCTCGCGAGTCGGTGCTGTGCAGTCGGCCGGATGCACTTGTGAGCGTCGCCGATGTGCCGGCAATGAGCTCGGTTCCGACAGGATCGGCCCATCGGCAAGACGCTTCCAGTAAGAGGGCAATTCTACTAGCTGGACACCATGGCGACTGCCCCGTCGGATACTACCAATCGGCTATGCAGGCGGTCGTGCCAGGGAGCCGGGCGTTTCGTCGAGCCGGATGAGGGGGCATGTGCAGCGATTTGGCGGCCGGTGGTGCGTTCGACCTGAGTCCCGACTTCAGCCGGACGCGATGCTTGTGGGCAATAAGGAACTTGTAGCGGCGGTCGCTGATGGGCGCAATCGCATGAAGATGATCGCTACGTGTTAAAGCCAGCATCGCGTCACGTTATGGCGAAGTCGGCGGATGATCAGGACAGTTCTCCTCTGAGATGGCATCGATGGCAGGATCTGCACAAGGTGTCTCGGGAGTAATCGCAGGTAGGCGATCGGCGTTGACGGATCGCGAAGCCTTCGAATGAACAGTTCTCCTTCGAATTCGGTGTTGTCGGCGCAGGGCAAGGAATAAGACCCGGGGGCATGTCGGCTGATCCAGGCGAGGTCGCCCTTCGCGCACGGCATCGCGAATGGGCCGGATTCTTCAGCCGGTTCTGCGTAGGCTCGGCAGGGATCGGATGGCCGATTCGACCGACCTGCGTCATCGGAAACGAAGTCGGGAAGGAACTCCGGCGATTCTTCTGTGCCGAGCGACGGTGCCTAAGACAATTCCCAATTTCCATGCATTGATGTCGAGCATAGTCTGATGAAGCGTACTCCGATAGCGAACTCAATATCGTGCGTTCACCGCGACCTCTCATGTGTGGGCAAACGATTATCGAGCGCAGGTCATGAGGTTGGGTGAAGAGAGCTACGAATTCCCTTCGCGGGGGGATGTCCTCGTCGACGTGGTGGGAATGACCGCATTCGTGGCCGTCGTAGGCGCGGGCAGCTTCACCCGAGCGGCCCAATCGCTGGGCGTGTCGAAATCCGTGATCAGCCGGCGCATAAGCGGCATAGAGAGCCGGATCGGTATGCGGCTGATAGATCGCAGCAGCGCGCGCGTCGGTCCTACCGAGGCCGGAGCGGCTTACTATCTCAAGTGCCAGAGTATTCTCGAAGCGATAGAAGAGGCCAATCACCAGATTGCGAGCTGGAACAGCGGCTTGCGAGGGACGATCGTAGTCTCCGTTTCTTCTTCGCTATGCGTGCCCGCGGTGACGCGGCCGATTGCGGAGTTCGCGCGCTCCTACGCCGATATCAAGCTGAAGATCGATATCGAAGAGCGAGATTCGTCGGTTCGAGAAGCCCGATTCGATGTCGCGATTCGAAGCGGCAGGTCGGCGGACGCCAGTATGGCGGCGCGGGTGATCGGACATAGCGAAAACGTGCTATGTGCCAGCCCAGACTATCTCGAGATGAACGGAACCCCGACATCCGCCGATATGTTGAAGGACCATGATGGGCTTGTACATGCGCGCGAGCACGGGCACGTCGGCGCGTACTGGCTATTGCGCGACGGCGCTCAGTTGCGCTCCTATCCGATCCGCGAGCGGATGCGAAGCGAATGCATGCTCCACCTCATGGAGGCGGTGAAGGTCGGTCTCGGCATAGCGCAGTTGCCGGACTACCTGGTGGCAGATGCGTTGCGGAATGGAGAGCTCGTGGCTTTGCTTCCGCAATGCTCGCCTCCTGCAGACCCTATCTCGCTCGTCTATCCGGTCAGTCGCAAGGCCTCGCAGAAGGTGCGGCTCCTGGTCGAGTATCTTGCCGAACGAATGCTGGGTGCGCTGAGCCAGAAAACCGGCGCCGAAGCGATCGCCGAGGCCGGAAATCGTCGTGGTGCGCCGATGAGGCAGGAGAAACAGACCTTCAGTTCGAATCGATAGACGTATTTCATCGCCGGCTCCATGAGGCCGACCACAGCTTGATTCTGCGATAAAAGCCGCGCGGGCCCAGCGCGGCTTTTCTTTTGTGCGATCGATAAGCGGCCAGGTTGCTCGCGATGAATGCAGTCGTTGCCGTGCGCGCAACGAGTGCCGAGGCAATCACTCTTATGAATTGAACCAATCGCGTAAATGTATTGGACGAGGGCGGTCGCCTAAGAAAGTCTATCTCCAGATCTTTCACTCAACGAGTAATCAGATGTACAAGCGAAGTTCGCTTTTCCTCATTGTCATCGCCCAACTCTTCATCGGTCAGGCGCTCGCTCAGTCCCCTCTGACCCAGGACAATGGCGCTCCGGTCGGCGACAACCAGAACTCCCAGACGGCCGGGCCGGATGGGCCGGTCTTGCTTCAAGACGCGCATCTGATTCAGAAGCTGCAGCGATTCGATCGCGAGCGCATTCCCGAGCGTGTCGTCCACGCCAGAGGCACCGGCGCCCACGGGCGGTTCGAAGTCACCGGCGACGTGAGCAAATACACCAAGGCCAAGGTGCTGCAGCCGGGTGCGGTTACTCCGGTATTCGTTCGATTTTCGACCGTGATTCACGGCAATCACTCGCCGGAAACTCTGCGCGATCCGCGCGGGTTCGCGACGAAGTTCTATACCAAAGAAGGCAACTGGGATTTGGTTGGGAACAATCTTCCGGTGTTCTTCATCCGCGATGCGATCAAGTTCCCGGACATGGTGCATTCGCTGAAGCCGAGTCCGGACACCAATCTGCAGGATCCGAACCGCTTCTTCGATTTCTTCTCGCACGTTCCCGAGGCCACGCATATGCTGACCCGGGCCTATTCCGACTACGGAACCCCGCGAAGCTATCGCGAGATGGACGGCAGCAGCGTCCACGCCTACAAGCTGGTCAATGAACGTGGCGAATACGTCTATGCCAAGTTGCGTTGGGATAGCCGTCAAGGCGAGCACAATCTGACGGCGAAACAGGCGGAGCAAGTTCAGGGCCGGGACTTCAATCACGCCACCAACGATCTGATCTCGTCTATCAAGCGCGGCGACCATCCGCGCTGGGATCTGTACATGCAGATCCTCACGCCCGGTCAACTGGACGATTTCGACTTCGATCCGCTCGACCCGACCAAGGTCTGGTCCGGAGTGCCCGAGGTCAAGGTCGGAACCATGGTTCTGGACCGGAACCCGGCGAATATCTTTCAGGAGACAGAGCAGTCGGCGTTTGCTCCGTCCAACCTGGTTCCAGGCATCGAGCCGTCCGAAGATCGATTGCTCCAGGGGCGCTTGTTCGCCTATGCCGATACTCAGTTGTATCGCGTCGGGACCAACGTGGCTCAGTTGCCGATCAACGCTCCGAAGTTGCAGATCAACAGCAACAACCAAGACGGCGAATCGAATGCCGGGGCGCGCACCGGAAGCGTGAACTACGAGCCCTCGCGCCTGGCGCCGAAACCGCAGGACAGCAAACACAAGTACAGCGAGCTGCCGCTGTCCGGGACTACACAGCAGAAGCGGATCGCGAAGACGCTCAATTTCCGCCAGGCAGGCGAGTTCTATCGGTCGCTATCCGCGACGGACAGGAACAACTTGATCGCCAATCTGTCCGGGGATCTGGGGCGTGTAAGCGACGATGTCGCGCGCTACACGATGCTCTCGTACTTCTACAAGGCCGACGCAGGCTACGGCCAAGGTCTCGCCAAAGCGTTGAAGGCCGATGTCGCCCGCGTGAAGTCCCTCGCAGACACCTTGAGTGAATAAGGCCTGGTCTTCAGCGGAGTGCGCTATGCAGCGATTTGTATGGGTAATGACTCTTGTACTGGCTCTGCCGGCGGCCGCTCTGGCAGAGGAACCCGCCGGCACGGCGAGGAAATCCAGGCAGGAACTCGCGGAGTATCTGTTCGAAGCGGCACGAATCGGAGACGCCGATCTGATTCGTAGCCTCGCGAAGAGCGGCGTCGATCTCGATGCTCGGAACGCAAAGGGGTTTACGCCACTGATCCTGGCGACCTACCACGGACGGGACGCCGCGGTTCAAGCGCTGTTGCAAGCTGGCGCTTCCCCCAACGTGGCCGATGGCGAGCGCGGAAACACCGCGTTGATGGGTGCTCTGTTCAGGGGCGTGGACGATGCGGTCCGGCGGTTGTTGGACGATCCTCGCACCGAGGTCAATCAACGCAATAGCGCAGGTCAGACTGCGGCAATGTATGCCGCACTGTTCTCGCGCGACCAATGGCTGGACGCCTTGGCTAAGCGGGGCGCGGATTTCGGTTTGCGGGACGACGCCGGCGCCGATGCGGAGCAATTGGCGCGTCGGCAAGGCAAGGACGAGCTTGCCGAACGTTTATCCGGCTTGGTCAAGGACGGTCGATCGGCAGAGGCGCCCGCGCATAGGTGATCGACATCTTCCGCTGCCCGCAGGGGGAAGCCGACACTGGGTTCGATGTTCGTATGACGGATAAGAAAAGTGCCCGGAGCGGCGCACCTGAGAAAAGAGGCGCCGCAACACCGGGTTCCGACGGCCGCGAAAGTATCGAGTCGTTTCTCGCTCGGGGCGGAGTCATCGACAAGCTTGCCCCTGGAGAGTTCGGCCAATCGGCCAGGACGGGGCGTGCGGGCAGAGCCGGGGCTTCGTAGCCGCTATTGCTGCCGATGGCCACTGCGGCACCGAAGGAATGCCGCTGGGCAGCAACAGCGCAGGCTCGTATGTCGCGGCGTGCGGCAACTCGGATCGGTTCAGTCCCTCGGATCTCGGAAGACGGGGGCTGCGCTGCAGCGAAAGGACGAAAAGTAAGTGTAAGGAATAGTGGGTTCTCGGTGTTTCCAACACCGCCCGATGCGAGCGAGAAATTAGACATGACAGAACTGAAGTGCGCCATCTCCTTGTTGATCGCTTTGATTGCGGTGCCGGCTCAGGCCGAGCGGAAGAACGCAGTGCGTTTGGCCGAACCGGGCGTGCTTTGCGATCGCTACGTATGCGCGAACAAGAAGGGGCTTTCGCGGGTGCTGACCGAGAAGCATAACGGCATGAGGACGGCAATGAATGCATTCGCCGATAAGGACATGGATACGTCCGAATTCACTTTCGCTAACGGAATATTCTGCGATGCGAAAGAGAAGTCGTGCCGTAGGGATCGCTACTACGGGCCGAACGGGCAACGCAGCGCGGTATCCGTGGAATACACGGAACTCCTGTTCGGGAAAAAATAACTTGTCGAGGCTATGACAATGAGCAGAATCAAGGCAAAAACGCGTAGATATTTACGCATCGGCATGGCCTTTGCAGTAGGCCTGGCGATCTCCGGGTGCGGCAATGCCGAGAGGCCATCGCTGTCGGGCGCTGGAGAAGAGGATCAGGTGCTGGCCACGGTAGCGCTGCAGCCCGCCTCGGGGAGTAGCGTCAAGGGGCATCTTTCGGTTTCTCCCAATGGACAGACGATGGCCGTGGCCGGAACCGTCACCGGCTTGACGGCCAGTGGGGTGCATGCGATCCACATCCATGAGAAAGGCGACTGCAGCGCGGCCGATGCCAGCAGCGCCGGGGATCACTTCAACCCATACGGGCATCGGCATGGCAGCGTAAAAAATGGCGAACACCATGTGGGCGACATGGAAAATATCGTCGCCAACGCCAAGGGAGAGGCCATCGTCAAGGCAATCGTGCATGGGGCCAGTCTCGGCGGCGGTGGTCTGAACGACATCGGCGGGCGAGCTTTGGTCATCCACGCGATGCCGGACGACTACGCCAGCCAACCGAGCGGCAAAGCCGGCAAGCGGATAGCTTGCGGAGTGCTGGAGGTGGCGCAGATCGGGGCCGGGAATTCGGCGTCGGGCTGACGGGCGCCGAGAGAGGCCAGCTCGCGCGCGCGACGACCTGAGCGCCGCCGCGCGATTGCATAGATCGCGCCGATTGCAACGGCCGCGAAGCCGCGGCTTCATCGGGTCTCGTGACCCACCGTGCCGCTAACGATTACGCGGGCACGCCACCGCTTGCCTGCCGAACAGACCGAGTAAGGAGCGCCCATGGAAGCGCTCGCATGACGATCCAGTCGAATTCTCTGTGTTCCCAGTCAACCCTCGAATGAGCGACTCCTCAATGAATACCGTTCTAATTACTTCGCTGGTCGCCGCCGCGATGGTGCTCTTGCCCGCATCGATGCCTGTGGGGGCCCGCGCACCGATGGAATCGGCTTGTGTCCAGGTTACCGAGCCCCAGGTCGCGGCTTTGTTCAACCGCTGGAACGATTCGCTGCGCACGGGCGATCCGGACAAGGTCCTTGCCAACTATGCCGAGGACGGCGTGCTGTTGGCGACGCTGTCGAACGAACCGCGTACCAGCCGCGCCGCCATGCGCGACTACTTCGTCAAGTTCCTGAAATCCAAGCCGCAAGGATCGATCGACAAGCGCGTCATCAAGATCGGCTGCAACGTGGCCCAGGACCTGGGCACGTACGCGTTCAAGTTCGCCGACGGAAAAACCGTGCATGCCCGCTATACCTATGTGTACGAGTGGCGCAACGGCAAATGGTTGATTGCGCACCATCATTCTTCGGCCATGCCGGAGCCGATGGCGGGCGCGGATGGCGCTAAACCGCGTCGATGATCGCGGTTGTCGGCGACGCCTGCGAGTCTCGCGATGAGCGCTTCATTCTTCGCTGGCTTCGCGCGAGTCACTGCAGATCCGGCGCGATGGAGCAAGCGCTCGGTATGCCGTCGTCGGTCCATCGAAACAACGGCCGCGTTGCTGTCGGGTTCGCATATGCGGTGGGCCACTCTGGTAGAGGCATGGCGGCGACTGGATCTCGGAGATGTCGCTCGACTCCCTTCCGGTTCGTCCGATGCAATGCGTATTCGCATGAGCGTAATAACGCCTTCGCGCGCGATCGTTTCGTCGCTTTATGTGATTCGTTGGCTTGAGAATATTGATGAACTAAGAATATTCCTAAGTCTAAGAATGTTCTTAGGGCTAAGAATATTCCTATGTCTGGGAATGTTTCCGTGCCGAGGAGCGATGCTGAAAATAAGAGTATTCCCAATATTTTTCTCCGTGGCTGCGTGCCTAAATGCTTCCAGGCCATGGAGTCGCATCCGCATCTCGTGGGTGTTGGGGCAAGTCCCGGCAAAGTCATCGGTTCGATGACGGACCCCTCGATCGAGCTTCCAGTGGCTACAAGCCGGCAGTGATTGATAGCTGCCTCTGATGACGCACCGGCCGCGTCTGCTGTATGCCCGATCGGTATGGATGGCAGTCCGTGACGCCGGAACTGGTAAAGGGAGTTTTACGATGTTGCAGCGTTCAAAGAAGAAAGTCGGCTTTGCCGCGGTAGGCGCGGCACTGCTAAGTTTCGTTCTGGTCGGTGTATCCAGTGAGGGCGACGGAAGCTCTGTCTCCGGAGTCCGCGAAGGGGCGGCCGGTCCTGTCGCTGCCGCGGATGCTTGGCTGACGAAGCTGCTCGGCGCGGAAAAATCGGTTCCTTCCAAGGCGCAGAGTGCGAGCTACGCACTTATCAGCCCCGATGGCGCTCCATTGCAAGCGCGCAATTTGTATGCGGCGAATGGACAGGGCAGTGAGTACCCTCGCTCGGGGTACTCGCATCATCCTGCGGGCATGCGCTCTCGTCCAGGTCCTGCGGCCTCGATGAGCGAAGCGATGTTCGGCGGCGCCCATGTTCAGGGTCAGCCGCTGGAACCGGCCATGGTGCCGCCGAGTCGCGACCCGCAAGCCTATCGGGTCAAGATCGGCGAGGAACAGGAAGCGATAGAAGAGTTCGATCGCAAGCGTCCGTCCCAGAAAGCGCAGGCGAAGCGTGCAAGAGAAGGGGCGGGTGCGCTGCACGGGGCCGCGGGAAGCAGCCCGCAGCAGGGGGCCGCCGGACATACAGGCTGCGCATTCGCCGATGCGGTCGGCGCGGATCTGCTGGACAAGCTGAAGCATGCCGACACGGCTTGCGCGAATTCCCAGTTCAATCTCTCCAGGGACGACGCGCTGCGGACCTTCACTAACGAGAAGATGGTCACCGTCGCCGATGAAATCGCCCGGCTCGCCCAGACCTACGACGGCGACAACGACCAGGACATCCTGCAGTTGATCCTCTTCGTCCGAGCCGGATATTACAACCAGTTCAAGTACCGGGATCAGGGCCTTGGGGCGTTCAATGCGGCGGTCGGCCAGTCCGTGCGCGCTGGGCTCGATGCGTTCTTCAATAACAACGTGACCATGGCTTTAGAGAACGATGCGCACGGCGAAGTCCTTGCGGAAGCCGTGATCCTGATCGACTCTGCTCGCGAGAACACCCGGTTTCTTTCCAAGATCCGTACCTTGCTCGGCAACTACGACGCCGCTTACGACAATATGTATTTCATGGAGCGGGCGATCAACAACTGCTTCCATGTCCTGTTCAACCAGGGGGTCGAACTGCCTGACTTTACGAGTCAGGTCGCCGCCACGCTGGCCGATACGCTCTCGGGCTTCATCCGCAGCAATATCGGCAAGCTCGGCGGCGGAAAAGAGTATCTTGTGCTCAACGCAGCGCGCGAACTCTCCCGCCAGATGCGGTATTCGGCAACCATCAAGAACTACGCCAGTACCAAAGTCGACGAACTGGCGGACCTGACGGCATTCAACAACTCGACCGCGCCGCTACGCACTATCTTCGGGCAGTACGTCGAAACTTACGATCGCGAGAACTGCCAAAGATACGGCCTGTGTAACTACAAGGAGGAGCTGCGCGCGGCCGTCCTGCCGGTCCAACATGCCTGCAGCCCGACCATCAGCATTCGCGCGCAGAGCATCTCGGCCGAGGAGCTCCGCAAGGCCTGCGATTCCGTCGCCGGCGAGCAGGCCTACTTCCACCGAGTCCTGGCCACCGGCAACCAGGCCGTCCCAAACGACAACAACACCTCGTTGGAAATGGTGATCTTCGATAGTTCGTCCGACTACGGTAGATACTCCAGCGCGATCTACGGAAACGATTCCAACAACGGCGGCATCTATCTCGAGGGCAATCCCGCGGTAGTCGGCAATCAGCCCCGCTTCATCGCCTACGAGGCCGAGTGGATCCGTCCGACGTTCCAGATCTGGAACCTGGAACACGAGTTCGTGCACTACCTCGACGGCCGCTACAACCTGTACGGCGACTTCATGGCGGGCTTCAGCCAAGGAACCGTTTGGTGGACGGAAGGGCTGGCGGAATACATTTCCTGGTCCTACCTGAATCAGGACAATGCCCGTGCTCGCGAACAAGCCGCGCGCAAGCCCTGGACGCTGAGCCAGTTGTTCAAGACCGAGTACGGCGACCAGTCGCGGGTCTATCAGGGCGGCTACTTGGCCGTGCGCTACATGTTCGAGAAGCGCGCCAGCGATGTGAACACGATCCTGTCCTACCTGCGGCCAGGGAACTACGCCGAGTACAAGAACCGCATCGCGGCCATCGGTACGAGCTACGACACGGATTTCAGCAACTGGCTGACCTGCGTTGCCGACGGTACGGCCTGCCAGCAGGTTCCGGAGTGCACCGCGACGGACACGCGTCAGCTCGACAGAAACTGCGCACGCAGCAACATCTCGCAAACGCGCGGCAATCACGCTCACTTCTACATCCTGGTTCCGGCCGGAACCGCCAGCATGCGGGTCACCGCAACGGGCGGAAACGGCAATGCCGACCTGTTCGTCAATACCTTGGGCGGCTCTGATCCCTGGGCATACAAGACCCGCCACAACTATTGGTCGATGAATGCGGGTAACGAAGAGTCGATCGTGGTGAACAACCCGCCGGGCGGTCAGTACGTCTACATCAGCCTCTATGGGGAGCAGGACTTCAGCGGTGTGCGTTTGACTGTCACCTATTGATCGTAAGGGCACGAAAGAAGGGGCGGGCCGTGGCCCGCCCCTTTCTCTGATATCTAGAGAAGCGTGCGTGGGCATTTAGTGGCACCTCCGTTGCATCCTTATATGTGGTGGTGGCTTAGGGTTGTCGAAACCTAACTTCTAGGTCGATATTGGGCCGGTCCAACTGCAGCAGTGTCAGCGTCTGCGTTACGTTCTTAGTGGCAAACAGCCGGCAACTTCGGCGCGATGCGGCGTAATACAGTCGATCCCCATTCCTCGATCAGCACAACCGAAATTTCTACATCATAGGGCGATGAGCTTCGCCAAGTTGAGAGGGCGAATCAGTGCCAAAAATTCTGTGCTAAGAGTATTCCGCATATCAACGTTGCTGAAGGCGTGCTTCTATTGCGGCGGCCGCCTTGCAGCGGAATTCGCGGGACTCCTTCGCTAGAAGTTTTGAAGAGGCACAACCTACCTCGGATGGCTTATGCGTCGAACGAACGCGTGAAATACCGTTGCCGGGATGCTCCTGGAAGATTGGTCCGCGAAGCTTTAGCGCAGCAAAAGACGCTCCGTGGACCGCTTATGAAGCGATGGCGGTTAGCGCTCCAGTTGATAGACGACGCGGCTCGAAAAGTGGGTTTCCACTCCGTTGGCCAAGGGGGGGGGGAGTGCCGCAGGCGAATTATTGGAGCCATGGCGCGTCATTCGTGTGTGCGACTTGCTTAGTTATTTCTAATTGTTGTTGAAACTAACAAAGGAAAGTGGTCAATGAAGAGTGTGAGAAAACATAGGGCCATACAGCGCGGCGGTCTAGCTTTAGCGCTTTCGACCGCTGCGCTGCTCGCATATGCGGCTCTCGACCCCAACGAAGGAACGAAGATATGCCCGATCGGCAGCGAGCCCGATGGCCGGGGCGGGTGCGAGGACTCCTATGCGGCCGAAAAGCGGAGGCAAGAACAGGCCAAGAACGCGGCTCTTACAGCAAATAATAACTACTTTGACAATGTCCTCACTCCTACGGTTGTGAGGCAGAATTCAGCGGTTAAGGAGCTTGCGCAAGTCATATATGATCATTGTTCGGTTGTGGACGATCAATTGATCAAGAAATTCAGCTTGATGTACGACTTGGCGGGTAAGCATCCTGGTGAGTTGAGCGAGATCAAATGGTCCTCCCTTGAGGCCGATAGAGAGTCGACTATTTACAAGTGGACATCTGATGCGATTGATGCGAATCATAATATGTGCATCAAGTTGTTCTTCGATTCACTACCGAAGCTCGTTGACGTTACCTATGGCGAGCGAGCGACCGCGCCCGTCGTTAAGCTTGAAGATACGGCGCTTAAATCATGGCTGGCCCCCGCTGCCGGTTCAGGGGTGGGGGTGTATCAGCTGAAAGTGGCGCATAAGGATTGGAACTCTGGCGCAAGTACTGATGTTTCTATGTTCTATAAGCTGGCGCCTATCAGGCGCTACGTCTATGCGAGCGACAAATTCATCTCTGATTTCGCGGCTGCTGACCCCGTACGAAAGTATCTTCTGAAGCCTTACGAGCTCAATGAGCTGTACAAGGAATACGATGTATTTGAGTCCAATCCGGGAACCAGTCGAGATTTCTACTACGGCAGAAACAAAGCGCTGCTAAGGGGGTTGGTTCGTCAGATGATGGCGTACAAACTTGGTCATGGATTCGATGCGGATCTGAGCGGGAATCTCGATCTTGTCGGGCTTGTCGGAGCTCAAGTTCCGAGTCTTTATCATCAGCGGCTGACTAATCTTGGCGACGGAACATCGCCAGAAGCAAAGAAGGAGCGAGACTCGCTTACAACGTTGCTAAAACAGGCGCTCGTGCAGCGAGTGATTCATGCTGGCATCGTCAACAGTACGGATATGTCCTCTGAAGGCGGTGTTTCAAAGCTTTGGGCAGACTATGCCCTCAGTGGATTCGGGGAGGATAGTCGAACCTACCAGAGTGGAGCATCATGGGATCAGAAACGATACGGAATGTTCGTGTCGCAGGAGGAACTGGTCGCCGGTGTAGATTCGCTTCGGCAATTGGCTCGCGGTCTCATTAGGCAGGAAGCTCAGGCGTTAGTGCCGTCTGCGGATACGTTAGAAGGGAAGTTTGAAAGAGCCAGGAGCGAAGGCTTTAACTCTGCGATTCATCTTGCCCTTATCGAGCAAGTACTTAGCATCAAATCAAAGAGCGTCTTCTTAACTGCTGACGAGAAGCGATCGCTGTCTGCTCGTATTATCAACCTGACAAAGTCATTGGTAGGAAGCGCGCCGGCCGTTGATCAGAATTCGACCTTCGATTCCACATTGGCTAAGGTCGCTGCGAAACTTATCGAGCGATCCTCGTTAGCGACGAGTTATCTAGCGCGAGATCTTGTTATCAGCGATCTCGCAAACTATCGAGGCAGCAGCGATGTGCCCAGTGCCATTAATAGCACCGCATTCAATTCTTTGCCCACCAATCAGCGCTCCGCCGGTTTGACGGCTCTCGGGGAGGAGGGGTGGGATCAGCTAACGCAGCTCAGCGCGCAGTTGTACTGGACGGATACATTGAATCCGGCTGCGCCGATTGCAGGTGCTACCGGTTTAGGCGGTGTAGTGCTGCCCTCTTTGCAAGAGATCGTCGCAAGTCGTATTCCCGCTCAGCAATTGCGTCCTGTGCTCGAGACTCGTCAACCCATTGGCGTTTGGCGAGCATACGAACAGGTGCTTGGGCAGCAGTACCGGAGCGGACCAATCGCTGGGCGTGCGCTCGCTTCTCAGTTCCGCCAGTACTATGCCGAACTCCCGAACATGGAGCAGTTGCCGGCGGACCTACGGAATATGAGCGAGGTGCAGTGGAGGGCGCTGGATCAGTATGCGGATCGCTTTGCGGGCAGCGCTCGAGTTACCAACAGAATATCAGGGGCGCTGCGAAGGGCGCTGTATGTACGCTATGTCCTCGAAAATCCGATCGAGGAAAATGTGCCGCAGGTCAGGCTCGCTGGAGCGGACCCGGCTGGTGGGGACGCGGCTGTTGTTCGTGATATCTTGAATGCAAGAAATTTGCCCGAAGCTGAGTTGGCTGTTTCTTTGGTAGCGCCCCAGGTGCATTTGGTGGCGGGCTTCGCTCCAGAAGTGATGCAGTTCGTGCTACAGCATGCTACGACCCTTAGTGCAACGGCTTCCACGGTACTTAGTGCTGTTCCTGCGACGGCGGCCGCTACGACTGTAAATACAGTGGCGGCTGTAGGAACCGTTCCTACTATCATGTCGTTTACGGTATTCTTTTTAATATAATTTTTTAGCCGTTGTTTCGAGTTGCATGGCGGGCGGTGCGGATATGATCCGCATCGCCCTCGCCTTTTCGCCATGTGAGCAATTGGCTTGTCCTCGCGGACCTTCGTGTCTTGAGAAGGCGCCGCCAGTACTTGACGTTCGCGTGGTCGTTATTGGTCCCTCATTCATCGTGGTGTGACGCATGTACGCTCTGCTCACATGCCACTTTCCGTTGCTTCAATGGTCACTATCTCACGATGGTTTACGGGATGTGCCGCCCTTGCGATCAGAAGCGTGGTCGGCACGATTTCCGTGGAGGAGTCGATATGCACTCGCTAGAGCACGCCCTTTAGCTTCAGTTCGCGTGAGCTCCTCAGCTGCCTGTGGGTCTAGTTCCGATTTTTTGAAACATGTGGGCGTTGCCCCCGCGGCAGTGCATGACATGTTGGTAAGACTGCTGCCGATTTGTTTCGGAGTCGACGAGATTCATGATCCAGTACCTTTGCCGCACGTGCTGGAGCTTGCGTCGGATTTGTATTCGTAATTTCATTTGAAATGAGTTCTGTATTATTACTAGGAGATTAGATGTAAATCGAAATTACAGTTCCGCTACGCGCTTTCGATACGCCTGTACGCGCTCCAAAGTGCGTTGCATTTCGAGCAGCGCGTAATCGGCCCGAGCGTGGAACTCGGCGACGGTGCCCGAATGCTGTTCCAGCGCTTCCAAAGCCGAGGCCGCCGTATCCTCGCCGAGTTGCCGGTATCCCGACTTCAGCTTGTGCGCGAGTTTGCGCAGGGTGTCTCGATCGTCGCTATCGCGGGCGCGGTGCCAGTGCTCGAGATCCGCCAGCGTGCTGTCGGCGAAAACGCCGAGGAGGCGCTGGAGCTTCGCCTCGTCGTTGCCGACGAGCTGTGCGAGTGCGGCGAAGTCCGCCCCGGTCGTGGCCGGTCGGGATGGTTCATCCGCCGGTAGGGGCGGCACGACTTTGGGCAGCATGCGTTCGAGTATCCGTTTCAGGTCCGGCATCTGCAGCGGCTTGGCGAGGTAGGCATTCATGCCCAGGGCCAGACAGCGTTCGCCCTCGCCCAGCAGGGCGTTCGCGGTGATCGCAACGATGTTCAACGGCGGGCGTCCGCCGGCAGCTTCGGCGCGGCGAATGCGTTCGGTCAGGGCATAGCCGTCCAGGCGCGGCATGTGGCAGTCGGTCAGCAACAGGCGATAACGCTCGGGCTGGGCCTGCAGGAGTTCCCAGGCCTGTTCGCCGTCGATCGCCACATCGCAGCCATAGCCGAGGCGCTGCAGCTGACGGGTGATCACGTCGCGGTTGGTGGCATTGTCCTCGGCAAGGAGGATCTGCGCTTCGGCGTGGTCGCTGCCGGGTATTGCCATGTCCGCGCTGGGCTCGGCCGCGACGGCAGGCACGATCGGGCTGGCCAGACCCAGTGCCTCCTGCATGCCGCGCAACAACGCGCCGCTGGTCAGCGGACTGCCGGCAACCACGGTAATCCCGGGCTCGTCGATGGGTGTCTTTCGTTGGAAATCGGCCCGCACCGCGATGAGCGGCAGGCGCGCCGCCGAGGACTGCTGACGCAGCGGGCGCAGCAGCGTGTCGAGGTCTTCGGCGTAGCCTTTGTCGAGCAGGATCAGGCGACGTCGAGAGGGTTCGTCCCCGGCGGTCTCGGCCAGATCGATCCGGCCAAGCAGCTCGCCGAGCGAACCGATGACGTCGATCCGCACGCCGATATCGGCGCACAGATTTGCCAGCAACATGGCTCGCTCGGCCGATTCGCATAGCGCGAGCGCATGTACATCAGGCAACACGTGTTCCTTGGCTTCGAGGTGCGCCATCGCTTCCATCGGAATGATGGCGCTGAAACGGCTGCCCGACGCGACCGCGCTGTCGCATTCGATCCTGCCGCCCATCAGGGTCGCCAGGTGTTGCACGATCGTCAGGCCAAGGCCGGTGCCGCCGAAGTGGCGGGTCGTGCTTGCGTCGGCTTGCTGGAAGGGCTGGAACAAACTGTCCAGCGTGCGGCGGTCCATGCCGATACCGGTGTCGATGATGTCGAAGCGGATCAGGTAGTGCCCACCGTTTCCGTTGCCGGCGCGCGAGGCGCTCACATACACCCGCACGCCTCCCGTCTCGGTGAACTTGACCGCGTTGCCGATCAAGTTGGTGAGGATTTGACGGACGCGTACGCGGTCGCCAAGCACTCGGCGCGGCACGTCCGCGGCGACGAACACATCGAGATCGGTGCCTTTCTGGGCGGCCTGGCCGCGCAGCGATTCGGCCACGGATTCGGTCAGGCGGCGCAACGACAACGGAGTGTAATCGAGCTTGAGTTTGTCGGCTTCGATCTTCGAAAAGTCGAGGATGTCGTTGATGATGGTCAGCAGCACATAGGCGGAATCCTTGCAGACCCCAAGCAACTGCTGTTGCTCCTGGTTCAACGGGGTTTCGAACAACAGCTCGACCATGCCGATCACGCCGTTAATGGGCGTGCGGATCTCGTGGCTCATCATCGCCAGGAAGCGGCCCTTCGCCTCGGTCGCGAGTTGGGCGTCGTGCCTGGACTGCTCCAGCTCGATCAGCTCGCGCTTTCGTTGTGTCGCGTCGCGGTTCACGCCGATCACATACGCGGATTTCCCGGGCCGCCGGTAGGGGACGGCATGGCCTTCTATCCAGCGCCATTGGTGCTCGTCATCGGTATCGGCCAGACGGAATTCGAAAGCGACGGGGGCATCGTCGCGCAATGCGCCGGCGATGACATCGCGGACGTGATTCAAATCGTCCGGATGTAAGCGCGCAAGCACGGTCTCGGCGGATTGGGCGCCGGCCGGGACGCCCAGGATCTCCGACGCGTGCACATCGAGCTCGGCGTCGTCCGTGGTTACGTCCCAGGCCCAGGTCCCAAAACCGGCTGCATGCAGGGCGACGGACAGGCGAGCATTGCTTTCCTTGAGCTGCTCGCGCAAGGCGCGGTGCCGCCAAGCGACGAACGCACGCCCGATGCCGACCAGCAATGCGATGGCCGCGATGGAATAGAGCAGGTAGGCCCAGGCCGTGCGCCAAAGCGGCGGCGTGATTTCGATCGGCAGCGAGAGTTCGGGGCGACCCCAGCGGCCGTCTCGTTGCAACTGGCGGATTTGCAGCGAATAGTGGCCCGGCGGCAGCCGGTAAAAGCTGACCCTGAGGTCGCTGGGCATGTCGTGCCAGCCGTCTTCGAGGCCGTCGAGGCGATAAGACAGGCGACGCGCGTCGCCCAGCACCGCGATGCGGAAGGCCACGTGGCTGTCGCTGTACTGGGCCTTGATCGGCGACAAGCCCTTGCCCTGAAGGTTGATGGTGGAACGCCCGCCGACCTCGTAGCTGCTCAGCACGACCGGCACCGGGGCCGCAAGGCGTATCGTCTGCGGATCGATCCGCCACAGGCCCGTCCAGGTGCCCAGGTACAGGCTCCCATCCACGCTGCGCAGCATCGCCTTGGGATAGATGTCGCTGTCGGGAATGCCGTCCGCGGGCAGGTAACTTTGAAACCGATCGGCCTTCGGGTCCCAGCGCGCGATGCCGCGATAGGTGCCGACCCATAGCCCGCCTTGAGCGTCGTTGGCGACCGCCGAGGCGGTGATGTCGGGCAGCCCTTCGGCGAGGCCGTAACGCTTGAACGCCGGACGACCGTCGGGGCCGGTGATCAGCCGATTCAGGCCCGCGCGAGTCGCGACCCACAAGCGGCCGTCCTTGTCGGTGTAGGCCTGCACCACATCGTTGTCCGACAGCGTACTGGGATCGTTGGGCTTGTGCTCGAAGCGGCGCATCCGACCCGTATCGGGCTGGAAGTTGACCAGGCCGTTGACGGTGCCGAGCCAGAGCGACCCGTTCGGCCCTCCGGAAACGTCGTTGACGATGTAGAACCGGTCGCCTCCGACACTGCGTAGCTCTTGCGCTTCGCGATCGAGCAGCGCGAGCCCGCGCAGATGCGACACCCAGACACGTTTGCGGTCGTCGATATAGATGCCGCTGATGAATAAATGCCGGTTTTCCCTGCCCTTGAGGAAGTAGCGGCTGGTGGATCCATCGGGGCGCCAATGGAGCAAGCCTTCGCGAAGGCTGCTGATCCACAAGCCGCCTTCGTTGTCGCCGATGATGGCGCGCGACCGCTCCGGCAACGGGGTCGAAGCCGTCAGCGGCCGTTGCTCTCCGGTTTGCCGGTCTACCTCGACGATGCCTCCCGGGCAAAGCCCCATGACCAATCTGCGCCGGTCGATCTCGCCCAGCGAGCAGATCTTCAGACCGCCCTTGATGCGGTAGTGGGCGGGGGGCGTCTGGCTCAGACGCAGGCGCGCCAGCCCGGCGCCGCCCATCGCGACCCACAGGTTGTTGCTTCGATCCAGGGTGATTCCGGTGATCGAGCCCGGACGCAGACTGCGCAGGTCGTTCGGGTCGTGGCGCGCGACCGACAGGGTGCCTCGCGCAGGATCGTAGCGATACAGTCCGCTGTCGTAGCCGCCGAACCAGAGTGCGCCGTCGTTCGCGCGGACCAGCCCGGTGGTGAGGGACATCGGCACCGGCATCTGCACGAACTGCGCGGAGCCCGATGCCCAGTGGATGCGCCAAATGCCTCGGTCGACCGCGACCCACAGGCCGTCCGCGTCGGCGGTCATCGCATTGACCGGGCCCTGAAACTGTTCGGGCAGCGCGAGCGACTGCGCGATCTTCGAAGGGGCCGCGGTGTCGATCGCGATCGCGCGCTCGGGGTAGATCACGAACGCTCGCGATCGGTCGGGATTGAGCGCCATCGCCAAGCCGGGTGGCCCGATGCGCGTGGCGACGCCGGTCCGCTCCACGCGCACCACTCCGTCCGGGTTGAGGTACCAGAATCGGCCTTGCGCGTCGGCTTCCAGCCATTCGATGTCGTTCAGCCGGGCGCCGCGCACGGCGAGCTTGGTCAGCTTGCCGGTGCTCGCATCGAGAACCTGCAGCGTGGTGTTGGGCGCAACGATCCACACCGCGTCCCTGGAGGGCGCCAGCAGGTAGTTGAAGCGACTCTCGAGAGTGTCCGGACGAGTGGGGTCGCGATCGAGATCGAAGAAGGTGTGACCGTCGAAGCGATGAATGCCGCGATCGCCTCCGAGCCAGATGAAGCCGTGCGGATCGCTGCGTATGTCGAACAGCTGCGTGCTCTGCAGGCCGTGGGTACGGTCGAAGTACTCGAATTCCGGCTCGCCGGCCGACACCATCTTGACCGGAGGGAGCTGTGCGCCGTTCGATGCCAGGCCCAGGCCGGGCATTGCCCCTGCCATGCACAGCGCGATGATCGGACCGAGCAGGAACCGTCGCATTCAACCTTCCAAGGCAACGCGGGCGACCCGCTCCACGTCGTCTGTTCGCTAGTTCGAGTGAGCCATCCCGGGCTCGCATCGCCGTCGCCAGATTGCGGGGTGGTTCGAGCCGATGTCAAGGTTAAAAGCACGAACAGGCCTTGATTTCAAGGCGTTTTCTGGTTGTTCGTCGCGACTCGGGAAGCTGCCTGCGGTGGCGTTGGATCGAAGCGGCGCCATGCGGATGGTCGGCGAGACCAGACGGCTAGTCGCCCGGGCCGGTGCGGCACAGGCAATCCGGCCGATGAGGGGCTGATGGAGAGGCTGCGCAGGTTTCGACGCCGATCGGGATCAAGGCTACGACCTGTCCATCCGCCGCGAGATCCTCGGTGTTCACCTGATCGGAACCACGAGGGGGCATGGAACAACCGATACGGTCGCATGCGAGTTGTGCGAGCGCGTATCGTGAATTCCGCGAACGCGAAATTGCCTTTGCAAATGCGTCGAATGGCACGAAAGGCGCCGCTCGTCGGAAACTTCATGCGGGCCTTATGAGCTGCCGGGTCGTGAAGCGTTGCTCGGTCGGCCGCGTACCGCCCGAAGGGCGGCGCAACGTGCAATCGCGCCTTGGCATTACTCGGGTCAGCCATCTCGCTTTGGCCATTGCCGGAGTTGGTGGTGCGAGCGCTTGCATCGGATAGCGATGGCAGGCCGGTCCATCGGCATCTTCTCTATGCCCTGCGCGCGAAACGCGAAGCGAAGTCTTCGCCATCGAGTCCCGCACAGCCCGGGCTGTGCGGAAGACTTCACCAGCGGCCGGCTGAACCGGCCGCGTCGAGATCGGCGGCCTTCGTGTACTCGCTAAGTCCGGAAGTACACGAAGGCGGCATGGCGCCGGTTACCAGATCTTGATGCGCTCGGCCGGCGCCAGGTACAGCTGCTCGCCCGGCTTTGCGCCCCAGGCGTCGTACCACGCGTCGATATTGCGCACGGTCTGTGCGCGCTGTGCCGCCGGCGCGTGGCCGTCGGTGAGCAGGCGCTGGCGCAACGCGGCGTCGCGGATCTTGCCGCGCCAGGTCTGGGCGTAGGCAAGGAAGAAGCGCTGGTCGCCGCTCAGGCCGTCGATCACCGGCGCGGGTTTGTCGCCGAGCGATTTGCGGTAGGCCATGTAGGCGATGGTCAGGCCCGACACGTCGGCGATGTTTTCGCCGGAGGTCTGCTTGCCGTTGACGTGCAGGCCGGGCAGCGGCTCATAGGCGCTGTACTGGGCGGCAAGCTTCTTGGTCGCTTCCTGGAAATGTTGCGTGTCCGACGAGGTCCACCAGTTGGCTAGGCGGCCCTGGGCGTCGAATTCCGCGCCGGTGTCGTCGAAGCCGTGGCTGATCTCGTGGCCGATGACCGCGCCGATCGAGCCGTAGTTCGCGGCCGGGTCGGCCTCGGGATCGAAGAACGGCTTGTCGAGGATCGCCGCGGGGAAGTTCATCGCGTTCTGCAGCGGCAACTGCACTGCGTTGACCGTCTGCGGCGTCATCCACCATTCGCCGCTGTCGACCGGTTGGCCGAGCTTGCCGAGTTGGTGTCGGTACTCGTGCAGCTCCGCGCGCAGGCGGTTGCCCAGGGCATCGTCGGCGCGGACCTCGAGCTTGGCGTAGTCGCGCCAGCGCTCCGGGTAGCCGACGCTGACGCGCATCGACTTCGCCTTCTCGCGGGCCTTGGCCTTGGTCTGCGGCGTCATCCAGGCGAGCGAGTCCACCCGTTCGTCGAATGCGGCGAGGATGTTGTTCACCATCTCCTCGACCTTCGCCTTCGACGAGGCCGGGAAGTATTTCTCGGCGTACAGCTTGCCTACCGCGTCGCCGAGCGAGTGGCTGGTCGCGTCGAGCGCGCGCTTGCCGCGCGCGCGCGCCTGCGGCGTGCCCGCGAGGGTGGTAGCGAGTGGCTGGTCGCGTCGAGCGCGCGCTTGCCGCGCGCGCGCGCCTGCGGCGTGCCCGCGAGGGTGGTGCCGTGGAAGCCGAAGGCGAGGTCGATGTAAGCCTTGGGCAGCTCGCCGGGGCCGCGCAGGGCCTCGTTCCAGGCGGCATGATTCAGGGCGTGGAAAGCGAGGTAGTCCTTCCATGCCGGCAAGGGTTCGCTGCCCACCAGGGCGGCGATGCCGGCGATCGCGCCCGGCTGCCAGACCACGATCTTCGGCTGCGCATCCAACCCGGCCGCGGCGAAGAACGCGTTCCAGTCCATGCCCGGGGCGCGTTGCGCGAAGGCCACGGTTTCCCAGGGATTATTGGCCTTGTGCACGTTCTGCGAATCGATCAGCGGCGCATGCGCCTTCGCGATCTTCGTCTCCAGTGCGAGGATCGACTTCGCCTTGGTCTCGGCATCGGCGATGCCCGCGTGCTTCAGCAGCGCGGCCACGTAGGTTTCGTAGGCCTTGCGTGCGTCTGCCATCTCTTTGTCGGCGGACAGGTAATACTCGCGGTCGGGCATGCCCAGGCCGCCCTGCATCAGGGTGGCGACATAAGCCCGCTCCTGCAGGCCCTGGGCGACGAACACGCCGAACAGATTGGCGGTGTGGAAGTTGGTGGCGTTGAGCGGGTCGGTATCGGCGCGCACGCTGGCGCCGAGCACGCGCGACAGGTCGCCGCGCGAGGCGATCGCCTCTACCGCATCCAACTGCGGCTGCAGCGCCTGCAGGCCGCGCTTCTCGATGCCGGCTTCGTCCAGATAGGCGGCGTGGAAATCGGCGATGCGGCGCGCGTCGCTGCCGGGCGCCGGTTTGGCGGCGGCCAGTTCTGCGATCAGCGCGGCGTTGCGTCGTTCGGCGGTCTCCAGCAGCACGGTGAACGCGCCGTAGTTGGAGCGGTCCGCGGGGATCTCGAAGGTCTTGCGCCAACCGCCGTTGGCGAACGCGTCGAAGTCGTCGCCCGGCTTCACCGCCTTGTCCAGGCCGGTCAGGTCGATGCCGGATTTCGCCGCCGCGGCCGCGGTCTTTGCCGGGGCAGGAGCGGAAGTGGTGTCGGTCGGGGCCGGTTTGCACGCGGTAAGGCTGGCGGCCAATGCGAGGGTCAATCCGAGGCACAGAACGTTCGGTCGGTAGGGCATCGTCGTTTTCCGAGGCGGAAGCTTGGAGGGATGGCCGACGTCATCGCCGAAACCCTAGTCGCCGCTCGCGGGGCGGCAGGTTCCGGCCGGCGATCGGCTGACGGTCGGCCGGCGATCCGGGATCGACGGCCGGCGGCCTTCGAATAGCGGCCCATTGTGCTTCAGCTTGTCCTCGGCTTGGAAGTGCGCGGATATTCATAACCGAGCGGAAGCCTCCGATGAGGTTCCACCCGAGCGCGCAAGCGCCGCATCCGGGCGATGAGCCCGTATGCCGGAATGCGCGAGCCGGCTTCGTCGCCCGACTTGCGCAGCGATCTATGAGCCTCGTCGAGTGCGGGCGGATCAGCCCGATTCAGGCCACGCCTCGACTACCATCGGGCATTCGGCGCAGAGCTCAGGTCTTCGTATAGCCCAAGCACGTCGTTGTCATCCACGCCCGGATCGCCGATGGCGTACAGCGTTCCGAAAACCGCCTCGTAGGTGGCGCTGCGATAGAGCAGGCACAGGTCGGCGGCCGAAACGCCGGCCGCCAGCGCCCGCTCGATGGCCGGGCCGACCTCGCCGAAGGTGCTATCGGGGCGACGCCTGCAGTTGGCGATGATGGTGTCGAGCCTGGAGGGATCTCCCAGCGGATTGATGATCTCCCGCCAAAGATGCTCGATCAGTTCTTCTCTCGTAGGCATGGGGAACTCCCGTCCGCGATCGGCCCAGGATGAATCATGGATGGGAGGGCGCACAGGACGCCCTCCTGCTATGTGCGAGCTCAGGGTGCGAACTCACGACCGAGTTGATTGAGCCGCTGCGTGGAAGCTCGCGAGCGCGTCCACTACGGCGAGTGCATCAGCGGTGGCCAGGCGGTGTCGCTGCCGACGCCGCGCTGGTTCCATCAGCACGATTGCGTAGCCGCGGAAGTTCGGCGGCTACGGCTGTCATGGCGCCGTTCTTCGGATTGCCTGCTCGAAGAGGCAGCGCTGCGCTCCCAGGGCAGACCTCAGGCTTTCGCTTCGACGTAGCGCCCGAAGTTGTCGAGGATGGCCTGCCAGCCGGCGCGTTGCATCTCGGCCGGGTTTTCCGACTCCGCATCGAAGGTGGACTTCACCCGGACGCCGTCGGGGCCGTCGATGAATTCGGATTGGACTTCGCGCCCGTCGTCCATGCGATAGGCGATGGTCCGGTAAGGCTCGATACGGGTGTAGGTGCCCTCGAAGTCGAAGCCGAAACTACCGTCCTTGGCTTCCATGCGCGACAGGAATCGACCGCCTTCGCGCAGGTCGACGGTGCTGCGCGTGGTGTGCCAGTCCTCCTGGGCGGTATTCCACTGTTTGATGTCTTCGGGGGTGTTCCAGGCGGTCCAGACGTGGTCCAGCTTTGCGTTCACGAGGGTCTCGATGGTGATCTTCATTGCATTCTCCTTTGATGCCCGGGGTGGGCTTTCATTACTACGTCGAACAGGGAGGGGTCAAAACGACACGCGCCCGAAAATTTTTTTCGGTCTCGATGAGGCGAGCCCCGACCCGTCGTCCCAGGGGTGAGCCCCTGTCGGCTTGATGTCCCGAGGCGCCGGATGGTTTATCCCGATGCAGGCCGCTTCCGGTTCGGTTCCACTCGGCCATCGACGGGTATCCGCCGGGGCAACGGCGGACGTCGGCCTGACTTGGATCGGGTGCTGCCATGCCTCGCCGGTCGTGGGCGGGCGGATACCATTCCGATCTCAGTCGAGTAGCATGGACGCAACTACTCATTCGAGCCGAAGCCGCTTGCTGTCTCGGCTTAATTACGGAACTGGCGAGCATGGAAAGCGTTTGGCGCCCGGCAATGTGGGTCTTGGCCAGCATGCTGCTGGCGGGCTGCACCGATGAGGTAATGGATGCCGGTTACCCGGCGGCCTCGGATGCTGTAGCGAGCGGTGCGGTAAGAAGGGGCTGGGTTCCTGCGTGGGTGCCGGCCTCGGCCAGGAACCTCCAGGAAGTCCATGACGTGGACACCAACCAAAGCGCGCTTTCGTTCACCCTGGAACGCTCCGGGTGGCGACCGCCCGCGCCGTGTCGACCTGCGGAAGGTGGCGAGTTTTCGGAGCCCGCGTTCGATCGTTCCTGGATTCCCTCCGGGCAGGACCTCACCGCCGCCTATGACCTTTACGGCTGTCCGTCTGGTCATGATGAGCCCATGCTGGAGGCCGTGGCCGTGCAAAGGGAGGGGACGCATGTGCTGCACTGGCGCGTGTTTTCCCGTTAGCGACTCATCCAAGCCGATGCCGCCTCGCGGCTCGGCTTAACACCGGCATCAGCCTGCAGGAGAGCATCATGCGCAGCCTGTGTCTCACCATATTCTTATGCTTTGTCGCCGCTTCGGCGCCCGCACAGGCGCGCGAGCCGATCGTTGGCCTGCCCTGCGAAGGCTGCGATGCGGTCTTCGACGGTTTGCCCGACCAGTTCGGTTCACGCGCTCGTATCGCGCCGATTTCGGAACCGGGCCAGCCGATGCTGGTCACCGGACGCGTGCTCGATCAAGGGGGCAAGCCGCAGCCTGGCGTCATTGTTTACGCCTACCAGACCAACAGCGGCGGGATCTACCCGGAGCCATCGGGCGCTCGCGCATCGCATCGGCATGGTGCGCTCCGTGCCTGGGTATCGAGCGACGCGCAAGGCCGCTACGCATTCGACACCATCCGTCCCGGCAGTTATCCAAGCAGAGACACTCCGCAGCATATCCACATGCATGTGCTCGAGCGTGGCTGCGCCACCTACTACATCGATGACATCATGTTTCTGGACGATCCGCTTCTGGCCAAGGCGGAGGTCGCCGGCCGGCCCAAGCGCGGCGGAGCCGGCATCGGCGCGCCGCTGCGCCACAAAGGCGTCTGGCACATCACGCGCGACATCCATCTGGGCCAGAATATTCCGGGTTACCGGTCGTGTCGCAGCGGCCGTGAGGCCTGACAATCCATTCAAGCCGAAGCGCGTCCCGGCTCGACCTGACTCAGGTGTTCCGAGTCAGGCGGCCTGAGTCGGGCGCTGGTTGGAACGCTAACTTTCAAGGATGACTCGTATGCAAGTGCCGTACTTGATTGCAGCAATTCTTGCCGCGGTAACCGGCGCGGTGCACTCGGTGCTGGGCGAGATTCTCATCTTTCGACATCTCCGCGACGGCACTTTGGTACCGGCACTGCCTGCGCCACCGCTACGTGTGCGCAATGTCCGAATCATCTGGGCCACGTGGCACCTCGCCACCTTGTTCGGCTGGGCGTTCGCGGGCGTTCTGTTGCAGTTGGCGCTCGGTCATCCCATGTCCGCGCAGCTCGCCATCAGCGCGATCGTGTTCGCCTATCTTGGTGGAGCGGTCCTGGTGCTGGTCGGCACGAAAGGGCGGCATCCCGGCTGGGTGGCGCTTGCGGCTGTGGCGGCATTGACGGCCGCAGGTTCCGCCTGAGCATCGATGGCTCCTCCCGCAGGCGCCCTGATCGATCGTGGGCTCCGCCAGCGGCATAGATTCGTCGATGTGCTTGCGATGCCAGGGGCCAGGCACTCGATCGCGCTGGCGCATTGCTCACGGGCAGGCGAAGGCCACGCTGTGGACGAGTTGTTGCGTTGGGTCGGGTTCGATCTGCAAAAAGCAGGCATCCTCGTCGACGCCATAGTGCCAGGTGCCTTTGTCGTCGCCTTCGTAGATTTCGCCCTCGCCCCAACGTTTGCGCGCTTCCGCCAGTGGCTGGCCCGGGCACAAGCCCGAAGGCGTGCAATAGTCCGGCGATGTGGATTCCAGCATGAGAACTCGACCGGGCTCGATCATCTCGATACGCAAGCCACGATAGATCAGTTGATAATCATGATCGCCGGAGGCGCCTATCGTGCTCTGGGGCTTGCCGAGCTTTTTGCGGACCAGGGCCAGAGAATCGCCCAGCTTCAAACCGGCCAAGCTCAGCTCGCCACGGGATGGCGCGGCGGGCGGTGCGCCGCAGGCGGGGCCGGCGAACAGCAACGACATCAGAACGATGGCGCGCCAGTTATGAATCTGCATGGTGTCTCCAGGTCGCGGGTTCATGATCGCCCTTGCTTCGGCGTGCGGCTCATTGAAACCGGCCTAGCCGAACCCCGCTCGCAACGTTGAGCGCGTTGCACCCATCCTCGCCGAAGGCTATCCGATTTGCACGCCGGCCCAGGGCGTTTGTTCCAAGGAGCGATGCGCGGTCTCTCGCCATCCGATGCGGAAGTTCGTGCCCGCGCTGGCGTCCTGGCTGTCGTCGAGGCGCTTGCGGTCCGGGGGCTATCTTGGGGAGGCGGCGTTACGAGTAGCCATCCTGATGGCGGTGCCAGGGAATTTCGCCGCTCTACAGCACGGCCGCAGTATGTTTCAGAAAAGAATCGTCGGATTTGTAGTTGCGAATTCGCGATGCCGGACACGGCCCACCGCGGCCCTCGCTGTATCTTGCCCCTGCGGCAATCTGTCGCAAGCCAAGGAGAGGATGACGATGCGCAACATCAAGTTGATCGTGTTGGGAGCCCTGTTGGCGGTCTCCGCCGGTACCGGCGCGGCAACCGCTTCCGCCGGCTGTTACTGCTCCGTCGTCTACTACGACGCAGCCGGTACCGTCGTCGGCATACGGCAGCCGGCCGGATGCGGCGATCCGGGCTGGGGCATCATGACGATCCGATCGAAGGCCTACGCTGGCTGCATCATGTAGCGCGTAACGCTCGCGATACTGCGAAGCCGCCCAGCGCTTCCGGGCGGCTTCGCATCCCTTGAGTCGAGCGCTCGCCGCTGTGCATCAAGTCGTCGCGAGCGAGTCGTCGAAGTCCGTCTTTGACGGAGAAGCAGGTTGCCCGGCGCGGCCGGATCATCCGCTATGCCGGTCCTAATGCACCGGCCTGCGTTTTGCGCTGTTCCTGTTGAGGCTTGGGAAACATTGCCGGCAGGGCGCCGCGCTCACTTCGCATCCGGTCCTGAGCGGACGACTTGTCGGCTCAGCCCAATGACGTCGGCCACGGACTGAAAAAACGGGACCCGTGCAGGGCCCCGCCTGGAATCGCATCGTACGTAGGCGGCTGCGAATCCCTACATCTCCACGATCGGTCCACCCGGATCCGGTGCCGGTGGGCAACCCCGGTCAGGGCTGCACAGTCCGATCAAACGCCATGCGGCGCCGCGGCACTGATACAGCGAGCCGGGATCGTACGGATGATCGTACGCCACCTGGAATAACTCGCCCTCCCGTTCCACGGTGCAGGCGTAGGTCGGTTCCGCTGCCACGGGCGCAGCCGAGCCGATCAGTCCTGCGAAGAGAGCGAGCGCGGCTCCTTTGGCAATCCATCCCTTCATGCGGTGTTCCTCCATTGAAAGCCGCCTCGCTTGATTCCTCTCTGGGTTTGGGCGGTGACTGTAAGCACGGCCCATCGCGATGACGCGAGCTCCCCGGAAGCGGCGGCGGCCTCCGGAATTCCCTGGAAACGACGCTAGCACAGGGCGTTTCGCCAGTCGGTGCGCAGATGCCGGTACCGGCGAGTTCGAGCAGATCGGCCGTGCTGTCGCCTGGGGGCGCTTGAACGACGTTGCGGGCCGCCGGGCCCTTGGGGCGGGCGGTGGATGCGCTCGGTTGCTGCGCGTCCGATCCGCAAGCATTCGCGGGAGCGAACAGGCGATCGCGTTGCGCTACCCGACCACGCATGCGGTCCGGCGCGGGTGCTGGAGCGGGATGCGACTGTCGGCATGCAGCGACGATGCGGGTGCCGCGGCCACGTGCTGTTTCGCGATGCGATGTCGGCGACCGCCCGCATCGAGCTCTGCTGGCCGAGGCCTTAGCGCATCAGCCGCAATGGACATCGTCGGCCGATAGCGCGGTTGCCGGTCTATCGAGCCGGGCCGGGTGTCGGTGGGGATGGCCGTGGCGGACCCGGCGGCAGCGGCACAAAGCATGCAGATAGGGACGGCTGATCCGGCCTGCGGAGAGGCCCATGGACGCTGCATCACGCGCTCTGCCGCCCAGCATCAGGGTGTGCCAGGAAGGGCAATTAGTGACCAAGAATGAGGCCAAAAAGGTCACCTTTGCGGACTGTTAATGGAATTTAGCTAAATTTTGGAGAACTTAGCCGAATTTGCCATTACTTAGGCGCTGCCGACGACTGGCATGATTTTTGTGACGTAAGTCACATAAACTAGATTTGTCGTCCGCCGCCCCCCTCCGGCCGGACGTGGCCCAGTTCTCCGCGATTACGGATGGCTGGGCGATGCAGTTTTGCTTTGCGACCTGAGCAAGGTCTGCGGGCACAAGTCTGAACGGGCAGGAAGCCCCGATAGCTTTAGGGGGAGGCTATGTCGACCATCCAGTCCGAGATCCTGCGTTGCCGATTCGTAATGCGGCTGACGCTGTCTACGCGATCCAGCTCTTTAAGCCCAAGTGTCGCGACGGCGGGCCGCAGGACGCAAGCTGCCGGTTCGCATGACGTTGCAGTGGCGCGTCGCACACGGCGCGCGTTCCCTTTACCGCCCTGGGCGGCCGGATTGGCGCTGATACTGGGCGCAGGCCAGGCATTGGCGGCCACGTATACGGTCACGATGCCGTCCACCGATATCGCCGGCGCGTGCACGGCCGTAGTGGCGGGCGCATCCACCTGCACCTCGCTGCGCGCCGCCATCACCGCAGCGAACCTGACCACGACGGTGGACGACACCATAGCGTTCAGCGCAGGCGGCAGCATCGCCATTGCCTCGGCGCTACCGCTCATCACCGATACCACCACGGTCAATGGCAGCAGCATCACCTTGAACGGCGGTGGCGGGGCGTATTCGGCCATCCAGTTCAGCGGTGCCGGTGCGATCAACAGCCAACTGCAAAGCATCTCGATCGCGAACTTCAATCAGTCGGCAGTCACGATCGGCAATGCGCCCAACGTCGTGTTGAACAACAACACGATCAGCATGTCCAGCGACAGTTCCGATGCCATTCGCTGCTTCAACAGCGACAACTGCAGCATCACCGGCAATAACATCAGCAACGGCTTTTATGGCATCAGCGTGTTCAACGGCACCGCGATCGCCGGCTACAACGCCACAGTCACCGGCAACATCATCACCGGCACGAACTACGGCGTCGGCGTGGCCAGCGTAGGCAACGTTACCGTCGGCAACAATACGATCACTAGCACCAATTTCGCCGGCATCCGCCTGGTGCCGCAGTTCAACCTCAGCAATACCGACAACAACAGCATCACCAACAACAGCCTGACCGGAGGCGCCGGCGCAGGCATCGTGTTCCAGGGGTTCGGCGGGATGGTCGGGCTGAGCACCCTCAGCAACAACCTGATCCAGGGCAACACGATCACCGGCAACAGCGGAGCAGGCATCAGCTTCCAGAGTTCGCCTGGGGTGCTGGCCATCGATGCCAATACCATCACCGGCAACACCGTCACCGGCAA
Organism: Lysobacter antibioticus; assembly: GCF_000731095.1. Lineage (GTDB taxonomy): Bacteria > Pseudomonadota > Gammaproteobacteria > Xanthomonadales > Xanthomonadaceae > Lysobacter > Lysobacter antibioticus_B. Next base: position 30,890 of record NZ_JMTZ01000025.1, read on the forward strand.
TGGCGGCGACGGTGTCGAGATCTCCGGCGCCAATGCCGCCAACAATGCGATCTACGCCAACCTCAATATTTCCGCCAATGCCGGCCTGGGCATCGACCTCAATGCCGACGGCGTGACCTTGAACGATGCGGGCGACGGCGACGCCGGCCCCAACGGCCTGCAGAACTTCCCGGTGGTGACCAGCATTGCCGGCAATACGGTCGGCTTCACCCTCGACACCAGCGCCAATGCGAGCGGCTATCGCATCGATTTCTACAACAATCCCGGCGGCCTGGACCCGACCGGTTACGGCGAAGGCCAGATCTGGCTGGGCAGTTGCATCGTCGCCAGCCCCAGCGCCGTTACCCCAAGCACCTGCACGATCGCCGGGGTCAGCACCGCCACCTTGCGCATGACGGCGACACGATGCCTGACCGGGGCCTGCACCTCGGGCGCGACCTCCGAGTTCAACACCATCGTCCCCACGGTGACGCTGACCAAGGGCCTGAGCGGCAATCGCCTGAGCGACAGCGACCAATTCACGGTGCAGATCAAGAACGGTGCGAGCGTACTCACGACCCCGGGCAACGATACCTCCGCGGGCAACGGCAGCTCGGTGACCGCCGGTTCCGGCACCACCGGGGCCACCGCGGTCGCCATAGGCACCGCCTACACCCTGACCGAAATCGCTGCCGGCACGGCCAACCTGGCCGACTACGCACAAAGCATCGCCTGCACCAACGCCAACACCGGCTCGACCACGACGCTGCCGAGCGGCAGCGCCCAGCCGTTTACGGTCAACCCGACCAGCGCCGCCGACAACATCAGCTGCACGCTGACCAATGCGTCTCTTTCGAGGGTGACGGTGACGAAGGTGTCCAACGGCGGCACCGGCACGTTCGCGTTCTCGGGCAGCAACGGGGTGGCGAACCACAGCATCGTCACTGCCAGTCCAGGCTTGGGCGTGGCCGGCGCGACGCAGACGCTGACCACGGCCGGCGCCGCGACGACGATCACCGAGGCCGCGCCGCCGGCCGGGTTCGTACTGAGCGCGATCAGTTGCACGGGTTTGGGGGCGGGCGGCACGGCGACGCCCACCATCAATGGCGCCTCGGGCGGCAATATCGTGCTCGATGCGGCGGCGACCGCGGCGGGCAGCAACATCGCTTGCACCTTCACCAACACCAAGCTGGCGACCTTGCGCATCCAGAAGACCCGCATAGGCACCGTCGGCGGCCCGGTTGTCTTCAATTTCAGCGGCGACGGCCCCGGCACCGGCCTGCCCAACGACGACAGTTTCTTCTTCAGCCTCAGCACCACGAGCAGCCAGACCCACGACTACGGCACCGTCAACAGCACGCCCTCGCCGGGCACCAGCGCGCTGAACAATTTGGTGCCAGGCACCTACACCGTCGGCGAGAGCTTTACCGACGGCAACAACAACGACTTCGAATTGACCAACGTCAGTTGCATCAACCAGGCCGGCGGGATCACCGGCAGCACCGTCACGCCGACTTACGGGGCCAACGGCGGCAGTGCCGCGATCAACCTGGTGGCCGGCGCGAACTACTTGTGCACCTTCATCAACACCCGCGATCCGCACATCGTGCTGACCAAGGAAGTGCAGGGCGCCGGCGCGACCTTCGGCTACAGCATCACCGCGACCGGCAACGGTTCGATCACGCCGGCCGCTCCGGCCCTGTCGCCGGTCAGCAACAGCACGGCCTCGGTCGATGTGGATGTTTCGGTGCAGAACAACAACTCGCGCGACGTGACGATCACCGAGAACGCACCGCCGGCCGGGTACGTGCTGGTCAGCGTGTCCTGCACCAAGATCAGGACCGCCGCCAACGGGTCGATGACGTCCACCACCTACACCGGCAACATCGCGACCCGCGCGGTCACGATCCTGGATTTCACCCCGGACGACACCGGCTCGTGCAACTTCGTCAATGCCCAGCAATCGACCGTGACGATCCGCAAGCTGAGCACCGGCGGCACCGGTACGTTCGCGTTCACCGGCGGCACCAATGGCCTGCCCGCCAGCTTGAGCCTGAACACCGCCACCGCGAATCCGCAGACCTCGGCCGTATTCGCGCTGGGCACGCCCGGCCAGCCGGCGAGCCTGACCGAAACCGTGCCGGCGGGTTGGACCCTGACAGGCGTCGCCTGCGTGGATGCCAGCAACAACGGCGTGCCGGTCACGCTGACCGGCAGCACCTTGACCATTCCAGGCGGCTCGACGGGAGGCGGCGAAGCCCTGACCTGCACCTTCAGCAACAGCAAGGCGCCCCGCCTGCGCCTGCAGAAACAGTTACCGCTGGGCCGTTTTACGAGCACCGACCAGTTCACTCTGAACATCGGCAGCAGCGCCGTCACCACCACCGGCACGACCAACGCACCGACCGAAACGGCGACGGTGGACCCGGCCGCGATCGGCACCAGTTACACGTTCGCGGAAGCCGCGGCCGCAGGCGCGGACCTGGCGAACTACGCCGTTACCTACGCCTGCAGCAACGCGCTCGGCGGAGGGCAGGCACCGAGCGGCAGCGTCGGCAGTTTCAGCCTGACCCCGGTCGCCGGCGACGATCTGCTGTGCACCTTCGTCAACACCCGCAATCCGATCGCCGACCTGAGCATCACCAAGACCAATACGCCGGGTTCGGGGCCGAGCGATTTGGCCAACGACAGCCTGAGCCGGGGTGCGAGCACCACCTACACGATCGTGGTCACCAACAACGGCCCGGATGGCGTCACCGGGGCGAACCTGCGGGACCTGGCTTCGGATCGCAGCAATCTGGATTGCACCGCGCCCGCGACGTGCAGCGGCACGGCCTGTCCCTCGGGAACGCTTACGCCGGCGCAACTGGATGCCGGTGTCGTGCTGGGCGCGATGGCGATGGGAAGTACGGTAACGGTTGCGCTGACCTGTGTCGTGCAATGAGAGCGGCCGGCCACTGGCCGCTCTCTACCCGATGCTCCGGGCCTCCGACCCCCGGAACTGCACGATGTCCGCGTGCTTCCGGGGAGTGTCGACTCGATGCGGCAGCGAGCGGAGCTGAGACTTCTACGGAACCTTCCGGCCGATAGCCCAGGCCGGAAGGTCGAACCTGCTGGAGCCGTCATCCATTCGGCTCTACCGGCCGGCGAAGATCGAATCGGCAATGAAGACAGAAATCGGTTCGATAGTCGGTGTACGCACGGTCGTCGGACGGATTGTCCGCCACCCACTGATGCGGGATCTTCGCGCAGGACGGGCAACGGAACTGATCGGCTTTGTCGAGCCGCTTGACCGTGCGCACTGCCAAGACGATCAGGATGAGGACGGAAGCGGCTATCGTAGCGACGGCGACCGTGGTCGAGTGCGCAAGGGAGCCGAGGAGCCCGAAGGCGATGGCGCCATAGGAAAACAGCAGGGTGGTATCGGAGGGCGCCCTCAGTCGGTTGTACTCGTCTAACGTCATGCTTCTAAGGCCCCGTTCCTTCGCTATCTGAGGGCTAAACGATAGCAGTGTCAGTGCCTCCCGGCCGGCGGTCGGTGCGAGGGCTTCATACTGCATCGGCCGAGCCTTCGCCGCTTCGCATTCCCGGCTCGGGTCGGTGTTGCAAGCCGCTCCCGACTTCACTGCTTGAATAACAACAGAGGAAAGCCATGCGTTACTTGATGTATGCGGCAGTACTGGTGTTGCTTGCTGTCGGCGATGCGAAGGCGGAGCCGGTGGCAACCGACATCGTCGTCCGGGCGAAGGCCCGGGACGGAAAGTTCATCGGCTCGTCGATCGGAGGCGCCTGGGTTCGCATCAAGGACGCGGACAGCGACAAAGTGCTGGCGGAAGGCTTGACCGAAGGCGGCACCGGCGACACCGAAGCCATCATGAGTACGCCCCGAACGCGTTACGGCGCGATAGCGGGGAACGCCGCCGCATTCAAGGCCAGGCTGTTACTCGACAGGCCGGTGTTTGCGACCGTGGAAGTGCTGGCGCCTTACATCAAGAAGCAGGCCAGGACCGTATCGCAGACGCAACTCTGGCTCGTCCCTGGAAAGCCCATCGCGGGCGATGGCTTGATCGTCGAGGTGCCGGGCATGATCGTCGACATACTGAGCCCGGGCACCCACCTGTACACGCCGCTCAGCCAGGCGCCCTATGAGCTCAAGGCGAACGTGGTCATGATGTGCGGCTGCATCCTCACCGAAGGCGGCACCTGGGACGGCAAGAGCATGGACGTGGCTGCGATCGTCGAGAAGGATGGCCGTCCCTATAAAACGATACCGCTGCAGATGCAGGCGACGATGAATACCTTCCGGGCGCTGTTGGAGCCCGATGCCCCCGGCAACTATCGCATCACCGTCTATGCCTACGATCCGAAGACCGGCAACACGGGGGTCGACCAAACCAGCTTCGTGGTAACGAAATAAGCGGAGTCGAGCCCCGTCGCTAGCGACTCATCCGGTGATGCGCGACATCGGTGGCCCGTTCCGGTGTCGCGCGATAGACCCAGTCGCGCCATCGCGGCGCGTGGGTATGGCAAACTCGGTCGGCTATGGCGCCGGTCGCCTTCGAGCGACGACCGTACGGCAAGCGACATCGGTTGCGGGTAACGCCGCGGATTGCGAGAGAGCTGGATGGGTATGGAGCGACACGCAAGGGATGGCTGGCGGGGCAAGGTCCTGATGGGAGCCTTGGTAGCGCTCGTGGTCGGGGGGGCGGCCTGGTGGGGATTGGGGCGCGACCGGCGGACGGACGACGAGCATCGCTCGGCCTCGCAAGCGACACCGGGCGATGCGCCGGGACGGAGCTCCGTCCCGGCCGCTGCGCCGCTGCCCCAAGGCTCGTTTCTGGATACCCACCAAGAGCTCGAAGTCCGCGCGCGCGCAGGAGACGTGCGGGCCGCCTATCGCCTGGGCCAGGTCATCAGCCGATGTCGTGAGTACCAGTCGATACCCGGTGGCGCATTTACCGAGATGCTGGCGCAAGCGATCGCCAAGGCCGGCAGCAGCATGCGCTGGGGCGGACGCAGAATGGACGATCCGGACGTGCTGGATGCGTTGCTGTACGGCAAAGACAGAATGGACGCGATCTGCGGCGATGTAGGGGACTTGCCGGCCTCGATAAGCAAGGGCGATGCGCGCGCCTGGTTCGAACTGGCCGCGGAAGGCGGCCATACGAAAGCGATGGTCGACTATGCCGCTTTCGCGTTCGAGGAATTCCCCTCCGAGGCGGACCTGCTGGACAACGCCGCGGAGGTGGTCGCACGGCGCGAGCGGGCCCGTGGATACCTGCGCCGAGCGTTCGAGGCGGGCGAGCCCGAAGCGCTGTTGGCATTGGCCGCGTCCCATGGGCATAACGCGTATCTGGGCCGCAACATGACCGACGCGCTCGCTTACTGGAAAGCGTATCGACGGACGGGCGAAGGCAGCCAGCTGCCACAAGGGCTTGCGAAGATGATGGAAGCGCAATTGCTGGAGCACGCGAACCCCCAGCAGATACGCGATTCCGAGCGACGCTCGCTCGAAATCCAGCAGGCATTTCAGCAAAGGAGGGCACCGCGATGAAACGAGGGGTCGGGTTGGGAGTGTTGGCATTGGCCCTGGGCGGGCTGGCCGCGTGGTTTTATATGAGCCGAGCCACGTCAACGCAGGGCGGCGTTACAGCGCAGGTCGTGATCGCCGAAGCGAAAACTTCCGAGAAGCGCGCAGCGCCGACTGGGCAAGATGCCGCCGCCGTGCTTCGGCAACGCCTGTCGCAATTTCCGCAAGAGTCGGCCGCTGATCGCGCCGCCAGCAAGCGCTTCCTCGAGCAGATGTGGAGCAAGAATCCATCCGGTAAGTGGTGGCTCCCTCCGCTCGACGAAGTCTATGCCGAACTGCGCGCGGCAGCGGAACGAGGCGACGTCCAATCCGCCTATATTTTGGGAAACCGATCGGACCAGTGCCGCAAGACGGTGATGGACGGCACGCCGGACAAACTGCTGGCCCGGCTGGAAGATGAGATGGAGTCCTCGGGGGCCGCCGAATATGCACAAGCGCGCATGACGACCGTCCACGATCGATTCACCAGGGAACTCGAGCAGTACGAGTCCTGTTCGCGGGTGGGCCAGGCCGCCCTGGACGAATCGTTGCTGTGGTTGGAGCGGGCAGGTCGGGGCGACGCGAAGGATGCGAGGCTCGCCTATGTGGCCACCTGGTCCGAACAAGCGGGTCGCGACCGGGGGGGATTGATCGCCGACATCGAGCACGCGGCGCAGCAGCGGACCTTGGCGCACGAGTGGCTGGCTCAAGGCCTGGCCGCCGGCGAGGACCGCGCTTTGGATATCTACATCGATGCGTACTCCGGGACCGGCGGACTATTCCCGCGCGACCGGGTGCAGGAGCTGGCGTATGGCTATGCCCGCGACCTGGTCCGGGGCCGCCGCGGTACGGGGTTCGAGGCGCTCTGGGCGAATGGTCCGACTCGCTTCGGCGACCTGTCATCGCAGCAATGGGACGCGATCGAGGCGCAAGGGCGGGAGATTTTCAAGGCTCACTACGAATCGCGCCCGGTGGGGCCGAATGGTGCGCCGCCTTCGCCGTTGCGGAAGCTCCAGCAACAGCAGCAGGAGCGCGCAGGGGCTGTCGATAGCGGGCGCAAATAAGGGCGCAGATAAACTAGTCTGGTTTGCGTTCGGCGGCGCCGCCTTTGCGGCGAAGGCTCCAGGCATGTCCCTTGCGAAGGCCGCCGAGGCCGAGTGAAACACGCCGGTGTTCATCGACGGCGAGAACCGGCTTGATGAACGAGGCGACGGAAGCGAGCGATCGCTTCCGTCGTTGCCCGAGTGCCTGCATTCGGGGCGAGGCTGCCGGCCCGAAGCGGGCCAGCTCAGGTCAGCAGCTTGAGCTTGTCGCGATAGCTGCGCGACAGCTTCAGCTCGTGTCCGGAGTCGAGCAGAAGAAAGTACTCGCCATTGAGGTGGGGGCGCATTTCCTTGACGCGCCCCAGGTTGACGATGGCCGAACGGTGGATACGCGCGAACTTATGCGGATCGAGGCGGCGCTCCAGTTGTTGCATCGTGCCGCGCAGGACGTGGGTTTCGTCGTTGGCGTGGATGCACATGTAGTCGCCGGCGGCATCGATCCAGCGGATCGAGTCGGCGTCGATGCGCAGCAGGCGATGGCCGTCCTTGATCGTCAGCTTGGAGCCGGCGCGCGGATCCTCGTCGCCCAGCAGGCCGTCGACCTTCGATCGATGCGTTCCGGGCAGGGTTGCGATGAACTTGAGCAGGCGCTCGTAGTGATCCTCGGTCTTGCGCGCGGCCAGGCGCGAACGCGCGCGCTCGACCGATTCGTCCAGGCGCGCGTCGTCGACCGGCTTGAGCAGGTAGTCGAGCGCGCTCGCGGCGAACGCGGCGATGGCGTAGTGGTCGTAGGCGGTGACGAAAACCGTCAGCGGGATTTGCGCCGCCGGCAGCATGCGCAACAGCTCGAAGCCGTCGATCCCGGGCATTTGCACGTCCAGGAACATCAACTGCGGACGCAAGGCGGAAATGGCGTGGAATGCTTCGCGGCCATTGCCGGCTTCACCGACGATCTCGATGTCCTCGTGGCGGCCCAGCCGCAGCTCGAGCCCCCGCCGCGCCAAGGCTTCATCGTCGACGATCAGGGTGCGGATCTTCTTCATGTCAGGGCGCCTTCATCTCATGGCTACTGCGCGGTCGCGAACGGCAGCCGGATATGCACGTCCACGCCGCGAGGTTCGCGGTTGCGGATGTCCAGTCGTTGGCGCTCGCCGTACAGCACGCGCAGGCGTTCGCGGGTGTTGGCCAGCCCGACCGGGGCATGCCCGCCGGCCATGGGATCGGCCTCGACGAAGCCGGGGCCGTCGTCGCGAAGATGCAGGTCGAGCATGTCGCCGTCGAGCCGAGCGACCAGTTCGATACGTCCGCCTTCCTCGCGTTTCGATACCGCGTACTTGATCGCATTCTCGATCAGCGGTTGCAGGATCAGGCTCGGCACCAGCGCATTGCGTACGGCCGGTTCGATATCGACGGCCATCTGCAGGCGATCGCCGAAACGCACTTGTTCGATGCCCAGGTAAAGATCGAGCGCATCGACCTCTTGCGCTAGCGCGACCGGCTGCTCGGGGTCGGAATCGAGGGAGCGACGCAGAAACGCCGACAGGCTTGCGACCATGCGATAGGCCGTATCCCGCTGGTCGTCGAGGATCAAGGTGGAGATGGCATTGAGCGTGTTGAACAGAAAATGCGGATTGAGCTGGTAGCGCAGCATCTTGATCTGCGCCGCGTGCGCAGCGTTCTGCGCACGCAATGCGGTTTCCTTCTGTTGTTGCAGCTGCAGCGCGAACTTGATTCCGAAGTACAGCCCGCTCCACGACAGAAGGATGTAGAGGGTCGAGGTGAAGTACCACAGATAACCGAAGATGCTGCGGATCTCGCAGTTGTCGCAATAGCGGAACGCGATGGTCACGTAAAGCTTCATCTGCACCAGCGTGGCGAGCACGAGCAGCGCGATCGCGGCGGCGGTCATCTGCGGCACCGACAAGCCCCACAGGCGCCGATAGCCCAGGCGCAGCAGGCTGGTGACGGCGAAGCCGCAGACCGCTACGGAAAGCGAGGCGGACACATAGTGCAGCGGCTTGCCGTCGCCCATCGCGGTGGTGAAGTGGAGTATGAAATAGCCGAACCAGCCGATACTCTGCAAAGGCCAGAACAAACGCTTCGAGGCTGCCGACATCGAATCGGGCAAGACGATGGAACTCATATGGGGATTCTTCGTGGCAGGCGGCCACTATGAATTACTCGATGCCCAGTGTGAAGGAGGCCCCTTGGGTCCAACGCCTCGTCGCATCTTAGCAACGCTCTGCCGCACGGCAGGCAGACTTCCGCTTTCGGGTCCTGCCTAATGGCCGAATCGATCCGACTCGGCGACAGAGACAACCATGCTGACATTTTCCTTGATCATGGCGGCGGCAGGCGCAGCGGCGCCCGCCCCGGCGAACGTTGATCCGGCGACGGTCGCGGCTATCGAAGCGACCTGCTTCGATTATGTGGACGGCCAGCTCGAGGCCGATCCGGATCGCGTCGCGCGCGCATTGCACCCGGACCTGGCCAAGCGCGCGGTGATCGGGGACACGCCTTACGAGCGGCTCGGCTTGCGGCGCATGTCCAAGGAAGAGCTGGTGGCGTTGACCAAGAAAGGGGTGTTGAAGACGCCGAAGGAACAGTGGGACCGCAGCTGCCGTGTGCTCGACGTGGTCGGCAACGCCGCGTCGGTGCGCCTGGAAACCCAGTGGTTCGTCGATTATTTCCATATGGGGAAATTCGACGGTCGGTGGATCATCGTCAATGCCTTGTGGTACAGCAAGCCGAAGTGAGTCGCGCGCCGTCGATAAGGCCGTTGTCGCGAAATCCATAGGGGATATGTAATGAGAAATACGGTCCTGATGGCGCTCTGCGTGCTGGCGCCGGCCTGCACGCCGATGAATCCTGCCGAACCTGCGGCAGCTTCAGCCCAACCCTCGGTGGCCGTGCAGAAGCCGGGTGCCGCGCTGGGCGGCGAGCGTCAGCTGGTTTCGCCGCAGGCCGATGCCCCGCGCCTGCTCGGTGCGGATTGGTTGTCGGGCATGCGCAACGATTACAACCTCAGCACCGATTCCGTGCAGCGCGCGATGGTGTTCGCGCGTTCGGCGGCGAACTTCAAGGACAGTCGGATCTGGTTTGCGCGACGGGACGGCAGCGGCTGGGGAGAGGCTGCCGAGGCGCCGTTCACCGACCCGCGCTACCGCGACTCCGATCCCTGGTTGACGCCCGACGGCCGAACGCTCTATTTCGTTTCCAACCGTCCGCTCAGCGGCGAGGCGCCGAATGCCAGCCTGGACATCTGGCGCGTAGGCCTGGAGGACGGAAGTTTCGGCGTGCCCGAACGCCTCGCTACGCTGGCCAGCGATGGCGAGGAACTCGGTCCGGAGTTGCACGATGGTTGGCTGTACTTCAACAGCTCGCGCAAGGGCGGGCCGGCGAAACTGGCGATCTACCGAGCGCGCGTGAACGGTAGTGGCTTCGATGCGCCGCAGCCATTGGGTGCCCCGTTCAACGACGGCGCGATTCAAGGCGACTTCACCCTTTCGTCGGATGGCGGCCTGGCCGTGTTCTGGAGCCAGCGCGGCGGCTCCGCCGATGCGGATCTGTTCGCCGCCTGTCGAACGAACGACGGCTGGTCGGCGGCGGTGCGCTTGCCGTCACCGATCAACGCAGCCGGCATGGACTTCACCCCGTCCCTCACCGCCGACGGCAAGGAACTGCGTTTCGCCAGCATGCGCACCTCGGCGCACGCAGACGATGCCGCTCAGGTGTTGAACGGACAAGCCAATATCTATGTGGTCCCGACGGCATTGGCGACTCAGGCACTCGCCGGAGAACTGAGCCAGGCAGGCTGCAGTCCGGCGGCCGCGCGCGAATTCTCCGCGGCGGCGCGGCCCGTCGGGGCAGGGCGTCGCTCGTAAGCAGCGCCTGCCCGGGCGGTTTCGCCCCTGCGCCCTCGTGCCGCCGAGCCCCGGAGCCACCGCCGCGGAGATCGGCCCGTCTCGTGGGGCCTCAGCCGCGCCGAGCCGCCTCGATCGTCGCGATGTCGATCTTGGTCATCTCCATCATGGCGTCGAACGCCCGCTTGGCGGCCGCCGGGTCGGGATCGGTGATCGCCGCGGTCAGGGCGCGCGGCGTGATCTGCCAGTTCAGCCCCCACTTGTCCTTGCACCAACCGCAGGCGCTGGTCTGGCCGCCGTTATCGACGATCGCATTCCACAGGCGGTCGGTCTCGGCTTGGTCGTCGGTTGCGACCTGAAACGAGAAGGCCTCGTTGTGCTTGAAGGCCGGTCCGCCGTTCAAGCCGAGGCAGGGGATGCCCATCACCGTGAACTCGACGGTCAGCACATCGCCTTGCTTGCCGGACGGAAAGTCGCCGGGCGCGCGATGGACGGCTCCCACCGCACTGTCGGGAAACGTCTCGGCATAGAACTTCGCGGCGTCCAGTGCGGTGCCGTCGTACCACAGGCAGATCGTGTTTTTGTTGGCCATTCCGATTCTCCTAAGTTCAGTGGCATGCATCGTTCAACGGTGTGCATCGGGTTGCGCGGGAACTCGAACTGCGTCGTCGTCTTATCGGCCCGGGGCGCACGCGATCGTGGCGCACCTCAAGAGGCCGGGCAGGGATCGGCCCGGGGCAGCCGTTCGAGGATCGTACTCTTGTGGGGGAAGCATCCGCTGGTCGGACGCCAATGATCGATCCCGGGATATTCCGGCGCTCTGAAACGCTCGTTAAAAAAGCATGGAGCCGCAGCGCCAGGCACCCGAGGCAGCCGCGTGAGCGCCTCGTAACGCCGTCCTTTCGATTACCCTGTCGCCCTTCAAGGAGGAATGCGATGAAGCTTTATCACCGGATCAGTCTCGTCATCAGTCTGCTGTGCCTGGGGGCTTGGGTTTACGCCCACCTGGGCTATCGCTCGCCCGGGGCTCACGACGGCCAGGGCCCCGATCCACTGGGCATACTGCTGTACCTCGCGGTGTGGGTGGTGGGCGGCTTGCTGCTGCATTCGACCCTGGTCTCGACGTGGTTGGCGACGAGCAAGCGCAACGCGGAGCGGGTGCGCGAAGGTCGCATCGGCCTGTGGATCCAGGCGGCGGCATGGGCGGTGCTGGCGTTCTGCGTCTGGCCTTGGGTGTCGCAGTAAGTCCCGCTGCAGGCCCCGACCATGCGTGCCAAGACCGCATTCTCCACTGCCTTCCTTGCGACGATCTTCATCGCGTTCCTGGCCAATGCGGTTCCTTATTTCCTGACCCGTCGCGCCTATCAACGCGATGGCCAGGAAGTGGCCGGCTTTCCCTTCCTGTTCCGCAAGGTCGGAGGGGACTGCGGCGTATCGGCCTGCGACAGCTACGGCTTTCATGTCCTTCATTTCGCTGCCGACGCGGGGCTTGCGCTGGCCTGCGCCCTGTTTGCCGGATACATTGCGCTGCGATGGGCCCGGCGCGTTCGCGCAAGGGCTTAGCGATTCATTCAAGCCGTAGCCGTTTCGCGGTTGGCTTCAATCCGGGCGTTGGGGGCGCCGAAATCCGCATGGCCAAGCTCAAGATCACCTCCGTGCCTCCGGGCGAAGCGCCCGATTGGGTGCGGCAGCATTGGGTGGGGCTCGCTTTGCCGCTGCCCGACGGTTGCGAAGCGCCGGTGACGCTGCCCACCTTCGGCGTGCTTAGCGCTCCCAAGACTCGGATCGGTCAATCCCTGGCTCGCTTCTTCGGCCGGGCTCGCACCGAGACCGGATACTTGGTCGAATCTCTTCCCGCGTTCGACCTGCTGGCTCAATCCAGTCGCGAAGCCGCCGACTGGTGGCGCGCCCATACGCCGGAGCTGGCGCAGCCCGGACAGTATTTGTTGTTCCAAATCGGCGTCGGCCATGTGCAGCCTTCGGATGCGTCCGAGCAGTCCATTCAAGCCGAATCGGTTCCACAAGCCAGCCTTACTCGGGCGTAACGCCAGAGGCGGACGACTTCATGGCAATCGCGCTTAGGCCAACCCATATTTTGCCGTGGTCTGCGGCGATCGCCGGATCGGCAGTGCTGGGCATTGCTCTAAACGGCAAGTCCATCCAAGTTTCCTCCAATCTTCGGCATAGATCTGCTTGTCGATGACCCCGATGGGGTGATACTGGAGTGGCGAGATACATGGATTCAGCGTTATGGTTGTCGACCCCGGGGAACCGGACTGGGTCTCCAAAGAAAAGGCGGCGTGCCGAGTCCCGCCTGATGGCTCTGGCAGGTCGAAGTCGCTTTGGGGTTCGGCTTAATCAGGCGTCAAGTCGTAGGAGCATCCTATGAAGCGCACTTGGACCATCATCGGCGTCGCCGACGTCGCTCGCAGTTTCGGCTGGTATCAGTCCTTGTTCGGCCATGCCAAGACCGCTCCCGCTCACGACTTCTTCGGGCAAATCCGCGATGCGGACGGAACGGTCCTGATTTGTCTGCACCGATGGGGCGCTCACGACCATCCGTCCCTGGCCAGTCCCGAGCATGCCCAGCCCGGTAACGGGCTGCTGCTGTTCTTCCGTGTCGACGATTTCGACGAGACCTTGACCAGGGCGCGTGCGCTCGTCGCGACGCTGGAGGAAGAGCCCGGTCTCAATCCCAGCACCGGAACGCAAGAGTTCGCGTTGCGCGACCCCGATGGGTACTACGTGATGGTCAGCGCGCTTTCGGCCGATTGACACCCGCAGTCGCCAAGTTTCGCCGGCCTGTTTATCGAGCCGGCGAATCTCATGCCTCCGGCCGTATCCGTTGAAGCGCCCTTCGATCCCGCCGATACAGGAGCGCCAGCGCATCTTGCAATGACGCAGGGATACGGACGCTGGTTCGCGGTGGTTCCGAATCAAACGGCGATCGCAGCGGGGGACCAAGCGGACGGGCTGCGACGACTGTGATTTCTTTACTTCAGTTCTTAATTTCATAAGCAAGAATCAGGATCCGGCATGCATTTCTGAGTAGCCTGGGTTTGCCGTTGGCGTCGATGCCGATGCGGTCGAAGACAGATCGCCGAGGCCGGGAAATCGGGCGTCCGGGCGAACTTCGACCGGCGTAATCCACTGCCGGCACGGACCGTGACAGGTGCGCTTGCAGGAAAGAAGCCGCCGCGAGCGGTTCCTAACAGGATGAACAGTATGAAACGAACCCTACTGGGCTTGGCTCTGGCGATGCTCGCGTTCGGCGCGAACGCGCAGGGACGAACCGCAAACACGGCGGCGGCCGCCTACGTCTCGCCTTACGCACCGGTGGATCCGTCCAAGATGAGCGACGCCGCGATGCGGGTCGCCGCCTCGATCGACCGGGGCGGCATGGCCGACATGTGGGATGGCGCCTCGAAAGCGATGCAAAGCCGGGTCAAGAAGAAGGACTTCGTCGAGCGGATCGGCGAACTGCGAAAGAAGCTTGGGCCGGTCGTCGGCCGGTCGTGGATCGTCGTGCATCGGGAAAAGGGGGGCGCCGGCACGACGCTGCCCGCAGGTCAGTATGCCAGCGTGGAATTCGAGTTGGCCGCCGCCAGCGGGGTAAAAGCCAAGGAGCTGGTGTCCTTTACGTTGGATGCCGATGGGGTGTGGCGCGTGGTGGGCTACACGCTCAGATAAGCATGCGCAGGGCGGCGGCGCGCGCGAACCTGCGTAGCGCCGATCGTCGAACCTCACGGGTCGGCCTACGGTCGGGATCGGCCGCAGTCGCGCACGAAATCGACGATCAGATCCGCACCAGCTTCGGTGCGGGTCTCGAGTAGGAAATGCGGGCCGTCGAGCACGTGCGCTTGCATGCGCGGCAGGTCGCGCAATCAGGACAGAACTTCGGCGCGGTCGAAGACGCTGTCGTGCCGCCGTTACAGCATGAGCGCGGGCGGCCGCATGGCCTGGCGAAGATCGCTCGCCAACGATGCGGCCGCAAGCCGAAGCGGTCAGTGCTTGGTCGAGTCCGCAGGGCTTTCCGTGTGCATCACGCAACGCCACTGGTCGCCCACCTTGACCCAGGTCGAGGTGTCGTAGACGTCCATCTCCGTGGTCTTGCCTTCCATCTCCACCTTCTGCACCACGCGATAGCTGGCGACGGCTACATCGTCCGTCGGCAGCAGGACGTCCATCGCGGATATCTTGTAGTCGAGCAGCTTGACTCGGTCGTCGTTCGCCATCTTGGTGTAGGTGGCATGGTCGAACTTGTGCGCACCATGCCCGCTGACCATGAGGGCCGGCTCGGTCAGCATTCCGGTGGCCACTTGCGGCGACCCCTCCAGTATCGACTGCCAGAACGCTTTCTCCAGCCGCTCGATCTCGCCTTTCTGTTTCGTCGTGCTCATGGCATTGCTCCCTAGTCGGACCAGGAGTACACAGGGATAAATGCGAGCGCGTTATCCCGTCGTGAGAGGGATGCGGTCGCCGTATAACAATTCGTTCCAACCGCATCGCGGCTTGCTGGCTTTGGACAATGAATGCGCCGGTCCGAGCGCCGCCAGACCGGAGGGGCGTCACGTTTCTGGCCGGCTCATGGCGTCGAGCAGTGCGAGCCATATGGCGCGAACGCTCTTGTTGCCGCCGGGCCGAGTCGCTACACGACCCAGCATGCGCCATGCATGACGGATGGAACTGGCGCTGCGGCTTGGGCATGCGGATCTTCGGATGAACCGGGGCGGTCGACCTGCCGCAACCTTCGACGTCCATCAGAGGAGATTCTTATGAAAGCCGGTATTTTATTTCTGGCCTTGACCGGCCTGTCGATCGGCTGCGCCGTAGCGGCGCCGCCGGCCGTCAAGGGCGACGCGGAGCCCTTGCGTTCCCGGCTCGTCGGTACCTGGCAAGTCATGGAAGTGGTCGATACCGATCCCGCCGGAAAGATCCAGCATCCTTATGGCGAGCGCCCCACGGGATACATCGTCTACGACCCGACCGGCCATCTGCATGTGCAGCTCATGCGCACGCCGGCGACGCCGCCGTTCGCCGAGGGCGACCAGAAAGGCAGCGACCGCGAAGTCCGCGCCGCTTACGACGGCTATGTGGCCTACTTCGGCACTTACCGGGTCGACGAAGCGCAGAGCAGGGTGATCCATGAGGTGCAGGGCAGCCTGATGCCGAGCTACACCGGCACCGACCAGCCCCGTCCATTCAAGCTGAGCGGGGATGATCTGATCATCGAAGGGAAAACCCAGGAAGGCGGTTTCTACCGGCGGTTCCGCAGAGTCAAATAGGTCGCAGGTCCGGCCGAGTCTGCAGCGAATGCGGCGCCGGGCGGGACTGGTGCCGTAGCGGGTGTCATGCCGAATCGTGATTGCCTGCGTGCTTTTTCGAAGGCGCCGTGGATTCATGGGGTAGGGGGTAGGCGAAAAGCCGGGCTTGGTTGCCAAAGCCGCCTGCGCGGGGCAACGTATGCGCCGTTTGCATGCGTATCGATCGTGCATCGACGCAGCGCGCTCCCCTCCACCGTCAAGAAGTAAGTAGTAGGCGCCATGAAAAATCACTGTTTTGCAATGCTCCTCGCGGCAGCGGCACTGTCTCCCGTCACGGCAATCGCCGCATCGCGCAGCTACACCTATCTGGATGCGGGCTATGGAAAGCAGACGATCGAGTCGGCCGACTCCGATCCCTTGCTGCGCCTGGACGATATCGATGCCGACGGCGGCTATGTCGGCGGCTCGGTCGAGCTGGGGCGCGGGATGTTTCTGACCGGCGCCTTCCACAGGGGCAATGGCGATGTCGACGTGAGCTCCGGATCGCAGGTGCTGACCCGGTTGGACGTGGACGTGCAGCAAGTCGCGCTCGGCCTGGGCTACCACTACGAGATCAACGAGCGCCTCGATTGGACCGCGGAGCTGGGTTATCTCAACACCCGCTTCGAGTACGAGAACCGCGCCCTGTCGTTCACCGAGAAGCAGGATGGCGACGATGCCCGCGCATCGGTCGGACTGCGCGGCAACCTGAGCGAGCGCCTGGAGGCCTGGGGCAAGCTCAGGTACACCGACGGCGATACCTACGACGGCGAAGTCAGCGGCGCGGTAGGCGCTTTGCTGAAGTTCAACGAGCTGTGGGGCCTGACGGCCGAAGCCGGGGCGGGCGCAGGCAATCGCCAGTACACGCTCGGCGTTCGCGCTTCGTTCTGAGCCAGGCCTTGAATGCTGGGCGAGTATCCAAGCGGTGCCGCAAAGTATCTCGGCCTATTCAGCAAGCATCGGGTCAGTCTGGCGGTGGGGCTCGTTGGTATCTGCTCCAGGCTCAGGCGTTCGTCCCGAGGCGGACGCTTGAGCGAGTAGTCGGAGGCGGGAGTCCATGATTCCCTGTGCCGTCTTCCCGGCTGCGATCAACGCGATCGCGCGGCAATGGGGTACTCGGGGGGCTTGTCTGTTGCGGTTATCGGCTGCGGTGGAACCGGGCCCTGTTCGTATCGCCGGTTCTGGGGGTTCTGGTCGATAGTGCCTGCCGGTAGGATGTCGATGGTGCGAGCACTGTACGAAGTGCTTGCTGCCTTGGAGACATCCCGCCAGGCAATTCAATAGGGTCGTTACTGTGGGAGCGGTTCTGAAGCGAATGCCCGCGGTCTTCTGGATGGTCATCATCTGGTGGGCGGGCTACGCAATTGCGTTTGCCGCCCAGATCGTTCGCATGGGCGGTCCAGAAGGCATGCCGATGTCCTGGCCACAGGCGCTTCGCTTCAGCTTCGGCAGTTGGATGATGTGGGTGCCGGTAACCTTGGGGTTGTACTGGCTGGTGCGGCGCAGTCCGATTGAGCGCGGCCGGATACTGCGATCCTTGGCGATCCTGCTCGGTGCGTCCGTTCTGACGGTGTTGCTCCGGGGGGCCTATATCTATGCGACAAGCTCCGTCTTCCAGTGGTTCGGTCATCACCCGCGTCCAGGATTCACCGAGGTTTTGACGAGCAGCTTGAGTTACAACTTTATGCTCGCATGGGTCGTGATCGGATTGGCGCACGCGCTCGTCTTCTATCAGAGGAGCATGGAGAGGGGGCAGCAGATCGCGAGGTTGCAAGCGGGCCTGACCACGGCAAAGCTGGAAGCGCTGCGCGCGCAAATGAACCCCCACTTCCTTTTCAATACATTGAACTCCGTCGCCGAAATGGTTCATCAGGATGCGGAACTGGCTGACCGAATGCTGGTTTCGCTCTCGGTCCTGCTTCAAGCGGGGCTGTCCGTCGATAGCGTTCAATTTCGGACCCTCAGTGATGAGATCGAGCTGGTCAATAGCTACTTGATGATCGAGAAGGTTCGTTTGAACGATCGGCTAAGGGTCGAATGGAGCGTCGAGGCGGAAGCCTTGGGCGTTTCAGTGCCGGCGTTGATCCTGCAACCCTTGGTCGAGAATGCCGTAGTGCACGGTATTTCGCGACGGCGAGCGCCGGGCGTGCTGAGCATCAGCTGTGAATTGCGTGGCGAGACCTTGGTCGTCGAAGTGTCTAACTGTGTCTCCCCCGATGGGGCGGCGCCTCATGGTTCGGGCATCGGCTTGGGAAGTGCGCGCAGCCGTCTGCAGCTCTTGTATGGAGCGCGAGCGGCCATCCAGCAATGCGCGACGGAATCCGGGAGATACCTCGTTCGAGTAACCATGCCGGTGGAAAAGCATGGGGCTGCCAGTCTTCCGGGCAGGTCTGCGGCATGACCTTGATGCGCGCGGCCATCGTCGATGACGAGCCTATGGCACGGGTCAGGTTGCGTCGTCTGTTGGATAGAGTCGGTCGGGATCTGGTATCTGTCGTGGCCGAGTGTGTCGACATCGGGGAGCTATCGGCAGTGGCGGTAAATCTGGACATCGATGTTCTCTTTCTGGACATCGAGATGCCGGGTGGAGATGGATTCCAGGCTCTGGCCCGGTGGCCTGGGCCCCGGCCGCAAGTGGTGTTCGTGACGGCATACCCGCAGCACGGCGCCCGCGCCTTCGACGTGCGTGCCGTCGATTACCTGATAAAGCCGGTATCGGGCGAGCGTTTGCGAGATACGCTGGAAAGACTGAGCGGGACTCGGCCGAAAGATGGCGTTGTCAACGAAGTCGTCGGCGACGCCGATCGCATTCCGTTGAAGGTAGGAAGCCGAGTTCATCTGGTGCAAGCCAACAAGATCGATCTTGTCGTTTCGATAGGAAATTATCTCGAAGTTCATGCGGACGGGGCGGTCTACACCGTGCGTGGAACCTTGACGGATTTTCACTCGCGGCTTGGTCATGTCGAGTTCGCCCGGTTGCACCGCTCGGCCGTTGTACGCATAGCGGCCATTCGCCAGATCGTCCCCGCCGGTTCGGCCAGGTTCCGGATCGTGCTCCTCTCGGGGCAGCATCTGTTCTCCGGACGTCAGTTCCGCAGCAAGGTGGACGAGCTGCTGGTATAGCGCGAGCCCAGGAAGTCTGCCTGCATGGAGCCGGCCGAGTCGACGATCAGGCACCTATTCGTGTCGTTCGTCCCATCGCACTTCACTAACTGGCCTCGGGTCGATGTCATAGCTCGGCCACAACGTCGTCGATGATGGCTATGGCCCCTCGGGCAAGCCGCTCGTCGTCGGGCGGGGTGGGGTGTGCGGACACTGCACAAAATTCTGGCGCTATGGACTGATAGGTAGATTGATGAATATCTGGAAGACCGCCTCGTGCTCGATGTTGCTCGGAGCTTTGCTTGCCTCGGCCGCCGGTGCGGCTAATGCGGAACAAGTGCACCGTTGCGATAATTGCACCTACACTCAGAAAATGAACAAGGCACTTACGTCAACTCCGTTAGGATTGGCGTACGTATTCGACGTGCCGAATGCAGAGTTGACCATGTGGGAGGTTCGCCACGATGGCGAGCTGAGAATGAAGACTGCCGATCAGACTGCGGTCGATCCGGCCACATACAATATGTTTCTTAATGTTCTCGGCGATGCTAGCGCGCCGAAGGCGGAGAACGGCCGCGCGACACTGACACTGGATGCTTCATTTCCGCCTGCCGGATCCCGTTTCTCAAGCAATCCGCTTGCAGGATTCGAAGGCTATACGGCTTATGATTTTTCGCGCTCCGGAACCCTGCGCAGCCAGTTGGGAACCGCCATCGCCAACTCATTGGTCAGCGGCTCGGCAAGCTATAGCAATCCGCTCGGTACGCTTCTGCTGTCTTTCCTGTTCAATGCCGGCGGACCTATTCCGACGGGCTATACCATTATCATTACCTGGGTCGATGGGTCCAAGACTACGTTCGTGATCGAATCGGATGATACCAGTCAGGCGAAATACGTCCCCGGCGCCAGCACGACTCTTGAGGGGGTTCCGATTCCCGACAGCGCCGTCAACACCGATGCCGCGGGAGGGATCTTTACCGGCGAATGGGATTTTTCGAACCTGCGCTCTCTTGAGGATTGGATTAACGCGATGGCCATGAACGGCATCCCGGTGACGGGCCAGCGCACCAGCCAGAACAAAGTCGCCTGCGTCCGTGTCGACGGTGTGTTGAGCTGCCAATACCTTTGATTTAATAGGTTATCCGAGGCCGCTTCCCTGGCGAAGCGGCCTCATTTTCGGAGGCTGAGGCGAGATGCGATCCATTTGAGCTAAGTCGTATCGTTGGCTAGCCCTACGCAGTGCGCGATGGCCAGTAGTGGTCATGGTGAAGCCGCCTCGTAGTCAGGCACCCCCAAGCATCAGTCATACCTTTTCAGCGGAGGACTACCGATGCCCTTCCGAACCCGTCGAGTGATCCTGTTCGGCGACTGCGACCCGGGTGGGGTCGTGTACACGCCGCGTATCGCGCACTTCGTCGTCGAGGCAGGGCTCGATTTTCTGTCCCACGCGCTCGGCGGACCCGCGGCCAGGCGCTTGTTCGCCATGGGCATCCTGCCGCCCGCGCGCGCCCTGTCGATCGAATTTCTGCATCCGATGGCCTGGGACGATGCGATCGATATCGAGGTCTCGGTCGACAAGATTGGCGAGCATTCATTCGCTCTCTTGGTCTGCGCGTTCAACGCCGCAGGCGACAATACTTTCCGCGCCACGATCACGCAGGTCACCATATCGCCCGAGACGCGACGGCCGGTGCCGCTGCCGGCTGAACTGAAGGCCGCGCTCGATGGGGCGCGCGACTGCTGACGGGTCCGATGTCAGCTGGATGACGCCATCAAGACGGGTTGTACGCAACCCAGCCCTTGAAGGTAAAGCCGGCGTAGAACAACTCGACCTCGTCGAAGCCCGCCTCTTGCAGCAAGGCCAGGTCCTGTTCGGGTGAAAGCGCCGGCAGTCGGCTGCCGATCGCGGCGATGGCATTGCCGGCATCCGCGGCGGGAATCCCGGACGCCACCGCGAAGGCCGCGTAGCGATTCAGCCAGCGCGCCTTTTGCTGTTCGTCTTGGGGAAAGCTGTGGTGCGCCACGATCAACGGCGCGCCGGGCTTCAGGCGTTGCCTGAGTTCGATCAAGGTATGCAGGCGTTGCTCGGCCGGAAGAAAATGCAAGGTCAGCAGGCAGGCGGCGCCGTCGTAAGGCCCCTCGGGGGCGGTGTCGATGTAACCCTCGACGAGGTCGGCGCGCGAGGCGAGCGGCCCCAAGGTGGCGCTTGCGAGTTTCAGCATCTCGGACGACGGGTCCACGCCGACGAAACGCCACTGAGGCTGCGCTTCGGCAAACACCTTCAACTCCAGGCCGCCGCCGGCGCCGAGGACGAGTACCCGGCCATCGTGGGGTACGCTCTCGGCGAGCAGCAGCCTGGCCATCTGTTGCAGCGCATGAAGGCCCGGCACCTGTCTGACCGGGCCGAGCGCGTAGCGGGCAACCGCCTGGGGGTCGGAGAACGACAAGGCAAGGCTCCTGCGCGGATGATGGCGACTGATGCTACTGCAGATGCCCCCCGACCCGACCTGGAGGCAGACCGAGGCAGCCGCCTTCGATGAGGCGTGGCGCTTCTGGCTGCGTCCCATAGCCGTCATAGTCAGACCTTGACGCATGGAGAGCCGGGTGTCGCACTGCTGCGGTGCACGGAATCGATGCGACAAACGATAATGCGAAGCCGCTTTGCGCAGCGGATCGACCGAAAACGTTGGACTTCATTGGAGAGTTTTATGCGATGGATCGTTGTCTTCGCTGCCGCCGGCCTGCTCGCTGGCTGCGCGACCAACCGCCCCGCCGGGCTCAGCAGCCAGTCTTTGGCAGGCATCTGGCGCTGTGGGCCGATCGCGATACCCGACCCGAATTACGACTTGGTCGTCAGCACGGAGACGATCAATCGGGCCGATGGCCGTTACACCAGCCTGACCACCTCGGTGATCACGCCGCATGGCAAGTCGCCGGTCGTCATCCAGGACCGGGCATCGGGCACCTGGCTGCTCGAGGGCGACATCCTCGTCTCCAAGATAGAGGAGGTGAAGTTCCTGTCGTCGTCCGATTCGTGGATCAGCAACGAGCGCGGGCAGAAAGTACAAGACGACATGCTCAAGAAGAAGTCGGTGTACCGGTCGCGCATACTGAAGTTCACCGGGCGGACGCTCCGCATCGTTCCGGTGGAACCGACGTACAAGGAGGCCGAGGTCGAGTCGCTCTGCAAGCGGGTTTGAGGATGCAGATTCGTTGCTCGCCCCACTCGGGGCTCCGCTCGACCTTGGCGGCCTTCGACCTTTGAGCTAGTCGAAATCGTCGGGCGTTCCGCTCACGATGTCGCCAGGCTTCTTCGCGCGGGAGCGGTGCAGCCGGAGCAGAGCGTCAAGGGGAGGGTGTTGGATTTCCAAGCCCCTGAGCTACGGAAGTTCTGGCTGGCGCTGTGTCGGTCGGGCGGCCTGCGTGCGTTCGGGTTTGCACAAACGCGCGATTGATTCTCGGTAAGGCATCCGCGCTACCGCGGCCGGCCGGCCGGTGTGACAATTATCACGAAAGCAGGTTCGTCGTCGTCGGCTCGAAGAACGCGATGCTACTTTGACTCCTGCGCGCAAAGCGGGTCGGGCTCCCCGCGTTTTTCGCAAGCTGGCCCGGATTTCCTTGGGGGGAAAACGATGGACGCTCGCTCGATGGAGGCCGCGCGGCGGCTGCCCACGCTGGCGGTGGTGGAAGACGACCGGACATTCCGAGAAGACGTTCTTTTGCCGGTGTTGGCCCATTCCGGGTTCTCCGTCTTCGGGATGGCGGGCGCGCTGGATCTGTACCGGTCGATGACGCTTCGCTCATACGACCTGGTGCTGCTCGATGTCGGCCTGCCCGATGAGGATGGCGTCAGCATCGCAGCGCATCTGCGCAAGCTGTCCCCGCGTGTCGGCATCGTCATGTTGACCGGATACGATTCCGGCCCGGACCGGATGCGCGGGCTGCGCGCGGGTGCGGACGCTTATCTGTCCAAGCCGGTCGATATGGAAGAGGTGGTAACGACTTTGCATAATCTGGCGCGATGGGTCGTGCCGGAGACGAACCCCACGCATGCGCGTACGAAGTGGCGTCTGGACGACAGGGGCTGGTGCATCCTGACTCCCGGCGGCGTCGAGATCGAGATGAACCTGGCCGAGCGACAAGTGATGGCCATGCTGGCCGCGGCGGCCGGCATTCCGGTGCAGCGCGAGACCCTGATCGCGAGCCTGGTCAAGAATGCCTACGACTTCGATCCGCACCGGTTGGAAATGCTGGTGCATCGCCTGCGCAAGAAATGCCAGCAGATGGCGGAAGAGGAGCTTCCGCTGCGCGCGGTGCGCGGCATCGGCTATGTGCTCAACTGGTAGCCGGTCGCCTCGGCGCCCTGCCGGCGAAGGGAAGACCCAGGGTGAGTAGTCTCAAGGCCGGCTTGCGCCTGAGCTTGTCGGCGCTCGCTCTGTGGGTCCTGTGCGGTTCGGCTTTGGCGTCAGCGGAAGTGCAGCCGCGCTATCGGGTGGGCGTGCATGCCTTCACCGGGGACGATGGCTTGCCGCAAGGCGGCGTCAATGCAGTGCTGCAGACCCGCGATGGTTATCTGTGGATCGGTACCTTCGGCGGTCTGGCGCGTTTCGACGGCCTGAGCTCCAGGATATTCCGCGCCGAGCCGTCGCTCGATGCCTCCGGTCCACGACACGGTCCGCAGGCCGGGCCCGCCAGCGATCGCATCCTGGCGCTGCATGAAGACGAACGCCAGCAACTGTGGATCGGAACCCAGGACGCCGGTTTGAGCGTGTACCGGCAGGGGACGTTTCGCCATTTGCCGATTTGCGGCGGCACCTGCCAGATCAATGCGATCGTGCAGACGCCCGACCGGACGTTGTGGATTCTCAGCAATGTCGGCCTGTTCACCCTGGATCCTCTGCGCCGGCAGTCGACCTGGGTCGATGCGCAACGCACTGGGCACACCCATTTGGTGCGCGACCGGCAGGGGCGCATCTACGTCGGCGGTGGGGAGGGCTTGTTCGTCCTCGACGATGGGCGACTGCGCCGTCTTGCATTGCCGGCCGGGGACGGCTGGGTGCAGGTGTTGAAAACCAACGGCGACGACTTGCTGGTCGGCACCAACCGCGCGCTGTATCGCTACCGGCCCGGATCGGGGCAATGGCAGCCCTTGGGTGTGGCAAGCCCAACCGCGGCGGTAAAGGATGCCGATGGCCGATGGTGGGTGGCGACGGCGCCCGGGCGAATGCTGAGGGAAGACGACAGCGGCTGGCGGGATCTTCCGGAACTGTTCGGCATGGGCGTGATCAGCCTGGCGCGGGACGACGAAGGCAATCTGTGGTTGGGCACCGGCAGCAAGGGGCTGTTGCGCGTGCGCAAGCCGGTGTTCGGCTCGATCCCGGCTTCTCTCGGCGGCGTCGACATGGCCGGCCGCGCCGTCGTCGCCGACGGACAGGGCGGCCTGTGGTTCGGTTCAGCTTGCGGCGGGCTGCGTCGTTGGCGACAGGACGGCAGCCTGCTGCGGCAGCCGGTGCTGCGGGCCGCGGGCGACGAATGCGTCGCCAGTCTGGCCTTGGATGGCGATGGCGCGCTCTGGGTCGGTACCGCGGAGGGGCTGCTGGTGCGCATCGCCGACGGCCGGCCGACGCTCGTGGGGCAATGGCCCGGGGGCGGGGCGGTCAATGTCTGGCGACGCAGCGAGGGACGTTTGTTCGTCAGCTCGGGCCGCTCCGTGCTCGCGGTCGAGATCGATGGCGAGCGACGTATTTCCGCGCAGCGGCGCATCGAAGCGCTGCGCGACATGAGCATCAATGCCATCGTCCCTGCGGCGAGCGGCGGCGACTGGTTCGTCGGCGACCGCGGCGTGTGGCGTCTGCTCGGCGAGCGGGTGGTCGAGCGATGGACGCCGCGCGAGGGCTTGTCCTCGCGCTTCGCACGCGCCGTGTACGAGGACCGTGCCACCGCCACGCTGTGGGTGGGCACCTACGGCGGCGGTCTCAACCGGATCCGCAACGGCCAGGTGCAGCGTTACGACAGCCGCAACGGCCTGTTCGACGATACCGTGTCGTGCATCCTGCCCGACGGCCAAGGGCGCCTATGGCTGGGCGGCAACCGCGGCATCACCGTGTTGCCGACGCCGGGCGACGCCGGAGCCAAGATCGAATCGGTCGGCTACGCCGCGGGCGACGGCCTGGTCCCGGCCGAAATCAATGGCGGCCATTCGACCGCCTGCCACCGCGACAGCCGGGGCCGGCTGTGGTTTTCGCTGGTCGAAGGGTTCGCGGTCGTCGACCCCAAGGATTTTCCGGTGGTGGCGCCGGTGCCGCTGAGGGCCCGCATCGAACAGGTGGCGGTCGCCGGACGCAGCCAGCAGATCGCAGGAGATTCCCTGGCCCTGGAGCCGTTCGCGCGCAGTCTGGAAATTCATTACACCGCCATCAATCTGAGCCGGCCGCGCGAAACTTATTTCCGTTTTCGCCTGCTCGGATTCGATCACGGTTGGGTGGATGCCGGGCAGAACCGCAGCATTCTGTATCCGCTGATCCCGTGGGGAGAGCACCGCTTCGAAGTGCAGGCGCGCACCCTGGGGGGACGTTGGTCGCCGGTACCGGCCCGTCTGAGCGTGCTCAACCCGCAGCCCTGGTATTTGCGGCCGTGGGCGCTGATCCTGGCGACGGCCCTGGGCTTGCTGGTATTGGTCGCCGCCACCCACATCGGCACGAGCCAGGACAGGATGCCGGCGAAGCCTCCGGATTGAGCGACTGAGCGAGTGGCGACTAAACGCGTGCCGATGAGCGCGCTGCGCGGTCGCGGCGATCAGGGGGCGGCGGCGTGGCGCGTCATGGCCGACTCCGCCGCTACCGCTGTCGAGATCTCGTCAGGGCCCGTCCTGTGCGGTGTCTGCGCAAGCTCCCAACCGGCCTCGTCCCGAAGGCCGTCTTCGGGCTCGGCCAGCGGCAAACGGATTCGGATGCGGGTGCCCGCGCCGGGGGCGCTGTCGGCCGTTATCGCGCCGCCGTGGTCGGCGACGAAGCGATGCACGGTCGCCATGCCGATGCCGGTGCCCTGGTCCCGGGGCTTGGTGGTGAAGAACGGCTCGTACAAGCGCGCGAGCACTTCCGGCGTCATGCCGATGCCGGTGTCTTCCAAGCCGATGCAGGCGTGATCGCCGTCGGCCTGAAGCGACAACGTGAAACGGCCGCCCTGCGGCATCGCATCGCTGGCGTTGCTGGCCACGTTCAACAGCGCCAGTACCAGTTCGTCGCGGTCGGCCTTGACCCACAGGCCCGAGACCGAGGTATCCAGCGATACTTCGATCGCGCGCGGGAATATCGGCAGGATCAACGGCCGCACTTCTTCGATCGCTTCGGCGAGATCGAAGGTGGACAGGTGTCGCGTGTGCGTGCGGCTGAAGCTCAGCAGGCGCCGGGTGAGGGTGGCGCCGCTGCGCGCCGCCTGGCGTATGCCCGGCAGCACCGCGTCGATGTCGCCGCGCCGGCCCACCGAGGTGGCGTGGCCCAGGATCACGCTGAGGATGGCATTGAAGTCGTGGGCGATGCCGGTCGAAAGCCGGCCGATGGTTTCCATTTTCTGCGTCTGCACCAGACGCTCGTAGGCGCGTTCTTTCTCTTCCACTTGGCGCTGCAGCTCCAGGCACAGCGCGTTGAGTTCTTCGCTGCGGCTGATCGCCCGTCGCGACGACAGGATCAAGCGGTCCAGGATCGCCACCAGGACGAGAAAATTCATCCCCGACAAAAGCAGGTTGGTCGAGGCTTCCGAGGCCTGCATGGAATCGGTCGCGAGTTGCAGGTCGGTGCGCGCCCCGATCGCGAGTGCGGCCGCATAGGCCAGAGCGGTCCACCAGACCGCGGTCCTGCCCAGGAACAATCCCGACAACAACAGGGGCAGCAGGTGGGTGATCTGCAGCCCGGACTGCGAGCGCAATCCGTAGGCGTGGTAACTCACGGCCATCAGGATCACGCCGCCGATGACGGTCAGGCTGGTCGACAAGCGGAACAGCCCGTGGCGCAGCAGATAGAAACACGCCCAGGTGTAGGCGCTGACGATCAGCAGCAGCCAGTGCTCCGTATAGCCCGCCAGGTCCGGCGCGGCGGCGCAGGAGCCGATCGCCATCAACAGCGTGGTGACCGCGACGACGGCGAGTATCGCTTGCAGCGCCATCGCGTTGCGTTTGTCGCGCGCCGCGCGGATGGGCACGCGTTGCATCCAGCCGATGAAGCGATGCCAGAGGAGAGGAAGCGATTTGCGAGCGGTCATCGATACGGTTGATGCAGGACAGCGGTTGAAGGCCGGGGCACTCGGGCGTCGCGACGGGGCGGCCGAGCAGCGGTCGGACCGTTCCGATCCGGCGCCTGCGCGGTCGCTGCGCCGGGCCCGGCAGGAAGGGTCCCCTTCCTTGTATGACTACCGCTAGGCAGCCTAGCACCGCGATCAGACAGGACGCGGACAACCACCGCTTCCGGCGAAGAACTGCGATCCGTATCACCCTTCATGCGGCTCCGGGCGGCCGAATCGCGCAAACCCGGCGATCGAATCCTCACCGTGGGTGAGGATTCGATCGCCGATGGATACCGCGGCGTATCGGCCCGGCTCGTGTCGGTGGCGGCCGCCCTGCGCAAACCGGCCGACGATGGCCGGCAGGGCTTCGACGAACGCCCCCTTGGCCAAGCGCTGTGCCGTCGCGACCCGAGCGCACACGATCCTTGGTCGTCTGTCCGTCATGGACATCGGGCCGCGTACTCGCGTTACGGCGGGTCGATGCGTCGACGCGCTCAACGCTGGGATGGCGCGCGGCCTGGATGCGATGCCGACGGCCGTCGTCGCCCGCATACGCCCCGCGGCATCGCGGCGGCGATGTCGAAACAGCCGCGCAAAGTCGACGCACGCTCCGATGCAGACGAGACGGATATCGCGATCCCGCCTGTGACGCAAGGGCGAAAGGCTGAAATTTTTCGTGAAGCCTGGTGCGTGTAATCGCCATGCCCGGTCACTAGTGTTTGCCACGCAGCGCGCCGCTCCATGCAACACGAGTGCAGGCTTCGGGCCGCCAGGACCGGGTCGTGCATCAAGCAGCCAAGCGGCGCACGGGTCGTCACCACGACGCAGGAATCCGGCGCTTGGGTCTGCTTTGTCGGCGGTCGCGGAGCGCGCAAGCCCTCGGGGTCCGGCACGACGCGCTTAGCGATGGCGCCTGATCCGGAATCCGGCCGAACTTCGTCGAGGGCGCAGCCGTACCGGTCGCACGAGCAGCGCACGAGCACTGCTGCGCCGGCACTGCGTCGCCACGACGGCCCTCGCGATGCCTCTCGAAACACTTCACAGGCGACACCGCATCACCTTCATCCCGCGGCCCATCGGATTGGCGTGCAACTGGGGAAACGAGTAATGAACAAAATCTACAGCGTGGTATGGAGCCGGTCGCTCAATCGGCTGGTGGTCGCTTCGGAACTGGCCGCGCCGCGTGGCCAGGCCGCCGGCAGCGGTAACAGGGCTTCGTATTCGGCGGGAACGTTGTGCGCCGGGATCCTGGCCGCGCTGGCGACGATGGGCGCGGTGGGGTGGGCCCCGACCGCGCAGGCGCAGGCCGTGGATTGCAGCGGGCCGCCTTACAATCTGTACAACGGTACCGCCTCGTGCATGGGCTTGGGCTCGCGCGCTTCCGGCATCGGCGCCACCGCGCTGGGCTCTCTGGCCACCTCCGACGTGCTTGGCGGGCTCGCCGTCGGCTATGCCTCGCACAGCGCTGCGCAGAATTCGATCTCGGTCGGGTTCGGGGCCTATACCACCGGCGTCAATTCCATCTACCTCGGTGCGCGCACCGCGGCCGGTACCGGCTCGCTCGGCGGCGGCTCGATCGGCATCGGCACCGACGCGACCTCGGGCGCCGACGGCTCCATCGCCATCGGCACCGTGGCCCGCGCGACCGGGGTCGCCGCGGTTTCCTTCGGCGGCAGCTCGACCGCGGCCGGATTGCGCAGCGTCGCCCTGGGCTATCAAGCGAACGCGGCGGTGCTCGACACCATCGCCCAGGGCACCGGCACCTTCGCCGGCGGCCAGAACGCCATCGCGATCGGTTTCCAATCCATCGCGTCCAATCTCAATTCGCTCTACCTGGGCTCGCGCACCGTCGCGGGTACCGGAGCCACCGGCTTCGGCGCCGTCGCCATCGGCACCGACGTCACCGCGTCCGAGCAATACGCCATCGCAGTCGGGCGGCTGAGCGCGGCCACGGGCGTCGACTCCGCCGCGATCGGGCCGAGCGCGCGCGCCAGCGGGCCGAGTTCGGTCGCGTTCGGCGCACAGGCCAATGCCTCTGCGCAGTCGGCGATCGCGCTCGGCCTGAATGCGGCCGCGTCGGGCCTGAGCTCGATGGCGCTGGGCAGCGGCACGGTCGCCAACAACATCAATGCCGTCGCGCTCGGCGCCAGCGCCAGCGCCACCGGGGCCGGCGCGAGCGCCCTGGGCACCTTGTCCAGCGCGACCGGCGGCAACGCCACCGCGGTCGGCGTCAGTTCCAGCGCCGGCGGCAACTTCGCCTTCGCCGCCGGTTCGGGCGCCAACGCCAGCGCGGAGAACGCTTTCGCCGCCGGCCGCAACGCGGTCGCCGATGCCGCCGACGCGGTCGCGATCGGCACCAACTCGACCGCCACCGGCGGCCGCGCGGTCGCCATCGGCGCCGGCAATTTCGCCAGCGGCGACGGCGCGGTGGCGATCGGCGATCCGAACACCGCCACCGGCAACGGCGCGATCGCGCAAGGCCTCGACAACACCGCCACCGGCAACGGCGCGGTGGCGATGGGCAACACCAACATGGTCGGCGGCGGCGGCCAGGCCGTGGGTGTGGCCGGCATCGCCGCGCAAGGCGCGGTCGGCATCGGCTTCCAGAACACGGTGGTCGGCCAGGGCAGCGTCGCCATCGGCCACACCAGCAGCGCGCTGGCGGCCGGCGCGGTGGCATTCGGCGATAGCGCCGCGGCCAACAACGCACGCGACGTGGCGCTGGGCTCGGGATCGACGACGGCGGTCGCGGTCGCCACCCCGAGCACGACCATCGACGGGGTGACCTACAACTTCGCCGGTGTCGCACCGACCAGTACGGTCAGCGTGGGCACGGCCGGCAACGAGCGGACCCTCACCAACGTGGCGGCGGGTCGGATCTCCGGTGCCTCGACCGATGCCATCAACGGCTCGCAGTTGTTCGCGACCAATCAGGCGATCGAGGCAGTCGCCACCACCGCCAGCGCCGGATGGAACCTCAGCGCACAGGGCGCCAACGCCAGCAACGTGGCGCCCGGCGAAGCCGTCGACTTGCGCAACACCGACGGCAACATCGTGGTCGCGAAGGCCGCGACCGACGACAACGTCAACTTCGACCTGGCCGACGACATCACCGTCGACAGCGTCACCGCCGGCAACAGCCTGCTCAACAGCAACGGCCTGACCATCACCGGCGGGCCCAGCATCACCACGACCGGCATCAATGCCGGCGGCCTGGTCATCGCCAACGTGGCGCCCGGCGTGGCCGGTACGGATGCGGTCAACGTCAGTCAATTGACCGACGCGACGACGGCGGTGCGGACGCACTACTACAGCGTCAACGACAACGGTGCGATCGGCGGCAACTACAACAACGACGGCGCAACAGGCATCAATGCCCTGGCCGCCGGCGTCGGTGCGGTGGCCGGCACTGGTGCGGCCACCGCGGTGGGTTTCGGCGCGACCGCCGCCGCCCAGGCCGGCGACGTGGCCCTGGGCTCGGGCTCGATCACCGACACCGTGGTGGCGACCGCCGGCGACAGCATCGACGGCGTCGCCTACAGCTACGCCGGCACCGCGCCGACCAGCACGGTCAGCGTCGGCGCAGCGGGTGCCGAGCGCACCATCACCCATGTCGCCGCAGGCAGGGTCTCGTCCGCGTCCACCGATGCGATCAACGGCTCGCAGTTGTTCGCCACCAACCAGGCAGTGGGCGCGCTCGGCGGCAATCTGGACCAACTCGGCACCAGCACCGCCGCCTCGCTCGGCGGCAGCTCGGTCTACAACCCGGTCACCCATACCGTGACCGCCGGGCTCGCGGTGGGCGGCAACACCTACAACAACGTGCAGGACGCGCTGACCCAGATCAACGACAGCGCGAGCGCCGGCTGGAACATCGCGGCCGGCGGCAACGGCGGCAACATCGGCCCGGGCGAAACCCTGACCGTGGCCGCCGGCAGCAACGCGACGGTCGCCTACGACGACGCCACCGGTACCCTGACGGTGGGCGTGGTGCCGGACCCGAGCTTCAACAGCGTGGTGGTCGGCAACACCACGATCACCACCAACGGCCTGACCATCGCCGGCGGCCCCAGCATCACCAACGTCGGCATCAATGCCGGGGGCACCACCATCACCAACGTGGCGGCCGGCATCAACGGCGGCGATGCGGTGAACCTGGACCAGTTGAACCAGGCGATCACCGCAGGCTCCACCCATTACTACAGCGTCAACGACGGCGGCATCGCCGGCGGCAACTACGCCAACAACGGCGCCACCGCGACCGGCGCCATCGCATCGGGCGTCAACGCCAGCGCTACCGCGGCGAACGCAGTGGCGATGGGCACCGGCGCGACCGCGGGCGACGCCAACAGCGTGGCACTCGGCGCGGGCTCGACCACCGCCGCCGCGGTGGGCACCGCCAGCGCCACCATCGCCGGTACGACCTATAACTTCGCCGGCGGCGCGCCGGTCGGAACGGTGAGCGTGGGCAGTGTGGGCGCCGAGCGCACCCTCACCAACGTCGCCGCGGGACGGTTGTCGGAGACGTCGACCGATGCCGTCAACGGCTCGCAGTTGCATGCGACCAATCAGGCGGTCAACGCGCTGGATGGCCGAGTGACCAACGTCGAAGGCGACATCGCCAATCTGACCGGTACCATCAACGGCTTCGACGGCCGCATCACCCAGGTCGAAGGCAACGTGGCCAACCTGACCAACACCGTCAATACCTTCGACGGCCGCATCAGCGGGGTGCAGAACGGCTCCGACGGCATGTTCCAGGTCAGTCAGGAGGACGCCGTGGTCAAGCCGCGCCCGACCGGCACCAACGCATCGGCCGGTGGCGACGGTGCGGTCGCGAGCGGCAACAACGCGCTGGCGGTAGGCAACCAGAGCACGGCCAGCGGCAGCGCCAGCACCGCCGTGGGCACCGGCGCGACCGCGAGCCACGCCAACAGCGTCGCGCTGGGCGCCGGGTCGGCAACCACGGTGGGTGCGCAGCGCGGCTACAACGCCGCTTATGTAGGCAGCAGCACCTCTACCGGCGAGGTCAACATGGGCGGCCGCACCCTGACCGGTGTGGCGCCCGGCATCGCCGGCACCGATGCGGTCAACGTGAGCCAGCTCAACTCCGGCGTGAACCACGCCATCGATCAGTCGAAGGCCTATACCGACGCTCGTTTCGAGCAGTTCGACAACGACGTGTGGGCCCTGCGCAAGGACTTCCGTGCCGGCACTTCCTCGGCGATGGCGATGGCGGGCCTGCCGCAGGCCTATCTGCCGGGCAAGAGCATGCTCGCGGTGGCGGCCGGCGGTTATCAGGGCGAATACGGCATGGCGGTCGGCCTGTCGGGCATCACCGAGAACGGCCGCTGGGTCTACAAGGCCCAGGCCAGCGGAAACACCGCGCGCGACTGGGGCTTCTCGGTCGGTGCCGGCATCCAGTGGTGAGGGCAGGCGCGCCCCGCTTTCGGGCGGGGCGCGATAGCCGACGGCGAGCGACCGAGTGCCGCTGCGGCCACCGATCCGAAACGTATCAAAACGCCGTCAGGTAGCGCGGATCCAAACGCGCGCGACGATGGCCATCCGTCAAAGCGAGGAATCATCTATGGAAGCCAAACGGTTCGCTGGCGTCGCGATCGTATGCAGCGTCGCGATGGGACTGCTGTCGGCATGCGGCACCCGCCATGTCAGCCGCGATATTTCCGCCGACGGCGTGCCGGGCGAGGTGGTCTTCCCGGCGGTCGAACGCGCTGTGCTCAAGGAAGGAACGTTTCCGAACCTGGACGACCTGCGCCAGGTGGCGCCGGGCGTCAGCAAGGAGCAGCTCTATCATCTGCTGGGGCGCCCGCACTTTCGCGAAGGCTATGCCGGCGTGCGGGAATGGGACTACCTGTTTCACTTCCGCCGCGAGGGCGGGGTGACCACCTGCCAATACAAGGTCGTCTTCGATCAGAACTATCTGGCGCGAAGTTTCTACTGGCTGCCGGAAGCATGCGGCGATGTGTTGCGCGAGCCTGTCGCGGCCGAGCCGTCGTCGTCGCCAGCCGCGGCTGCGTCGCGTCGTTTCACCCTGTCCGCCGATGCCTTGTTCGCGTTCGGCCGGGCCGGGTTGGACGATCTGCAGCCGGAAGGCCGGGCCGAGGTTGCGCGCGTCGCCAAGGCCTTGCTCGATGCCAAGGACCTGCGCGAGGTGCGGGTGACAGGGCATACCGATCGGATCGGCAGCGACGCGGCCAACCACTCGCTGTCGCGCGAACGCGCCGAAACGGTGCGCCGACTGCTGATCGCCGAAGGCGTGCCGGCGCAGCGCATCTCGGCGGAAGGTCGGGGCGAGTCGGAACCGGTGGTCGGCCACTGCGAAGCCGCGAAGGGGCGGGACGCGTTGATCGCCTGCCTGCAACCCAACCGCCGCGTCGAGATTTCAGCCGACGTGGAGCAGTGAGCGGACGCGGCCCGCGCGCCGTCGGACCGCTGCTGCATCCGCCTTTCCCCAGCGTACGAGAGATCGAGATCAGGCCCATGAAACGCATTCTGCTGACGATGGCCATCGGCCTGCTGTCCACGACGGCGCTCGCCCAGGCGCCGGCGCAAGCGCAGCGACCGGCGCCGGCAGCGCAACAGGCCGCTGCGCGCGACGTCGATCCGAATACCTTGGCCAATACCGCGTTGCAACTTCTGCAGGCGATCGACCGCGACCAGGCCGGTGCGCTCTGGGACGCCTCATCGAACGTGACCAAGCGCTCGGCCAAGCGCGAGGACTTCGTCGCTTATGTCGGCAGGACCCGCAAGCCCCTGGGCACGGCGAGTTTGCGCAGTTGGATAGGAGTGCGTCGCGAAGTGGTCGGCAACGGCGCCCAGCTTCCGCCCGGCCTGTACGCCAGCATCGAGTTCTCCAGCCAGTTCCAGGGCAAGCGAACGGCGAAAGAGCTGATCTCCCTGCGCCGGGACGAAGACGGCCTGTGGCGGTTCTCCGGCTACGTCATTCAGTGATTCGCCCGATGCGGTCCGCAAGGGGATGCGGATCGCGTCCTCGCACCCTTGCGCCCTGAGATGTACCGGTCGCCCTGTCAGGCTGGCCCGAACCTTCGGATCTGCATTGCGGTGAGTCGGGCCGCGATGTTTCCGGCCTGAATGCACCAGTCAGAGCCCGAGGCCTTGTCCGACGGGCTAGACTAGGTCGTCCAGTCGCAAGGGAATGCGTGTGATGAAAAGGGAAATCGCAACCGAGGTCGCGCGGCTGGGCGGCGGGCCGTCCGATGGCGCATCGCAGCGCGAATCGGCCCGGCTCTTGGCATGATGACTTCGAAACTAGGCAGCACCGCAGCTGCCATTGCGCTGCGCGTCTTTCTCGCAAGCACCCCGCTGGTCGCCCTGTATGCCTACGCCCAATACGCATTCGCGCAGGCCCGAGAGCAGGAGCATCGAGGCGACACCGGGCTCGGCATCGCGATCTTGCTCGCCTTCGTCTGCGTCACCCTGATAGTTTCGTTTCTGGTCGATCTCATCGTCCAGATCGCCAGGAAACGCATTGCGGCGTCGACGACGAGCCTGCTGATCCTTGCAGTCCTGTGCGTCCCGCTCGGTTGGTTCGGCTGCAACTGGTTCGATCTGCGCGCGAGCATGGCCTGCGAGCAGGTCGGCAATGCATTCGGGGCGTTTCTGGCTTTGTTCGAGCAAGCGGCCTGAGGCTTTATTCGCGCCGAGACTGTTTTCGCTCCAGACGCGTACTCCCGGTTGCCGGACCTGCCAACCCAGCCTCGTCGTCTCGCCGTCGTTGCGGGCTTCGACGTGCGCTATGGCTTAGCACACTTGTTTATGAACCGGCTGAATCGACTGCCGGGCCGTATTCGAGGGCTCCCGGCTTGCCGTCCTTCGCGGCTTGTCAAGCGGTGGGGCATTTCCAATTACGTGTAAAATGGCGATCTTTTAGCCAGTAGTAATGATGGAAGCACCCCGACGGGCGACGGTACGTGGCCCGACGTTCATCCGCTCGCTCGCTCGCCTGACGGCTGCAGACCTTCCCCAGCCCACGCGATCGTTGTCGGATCAACTGAGTCTATGGATCGATTGGACTCACGCGGTGGCGTTGTCCACTGCGCTGGACGGCAAGCCGCCCGTGGCGGTCCTCGACGAACGTACCCTGACCCGCATCGACGAAGACGAATGCGTCCGCGTGCGCAACGCCTTGGCGCAGGCCATCGCCGGCGATCGTGCGTTCGGCTCCAGGCCGAGCGGGTCCGGCTTGTCCGCGGCGGAGCAGGCGTTCGCCGAGGAAAGCCTGGATTACCCGTTCTATCGCCAGCGCTATCTGGCGATGCAGCAGGGCATCGAGGCCGGCGTCGGCCGCCTGCGCGAGCGGCTGCGCGCGCGGCTGGCGCTGCGCAGCGACGGCCTGGAGCGGCTCGCGGCGGTGGATACGGTCATGGAACGGGCACTGAGCCGGCGCGAGCGGACGCTGTGGTCGGCCGGGCCGGTCTTGCTCGGCCAGCATTTCGAGCGCCTGCGTCAGGCCGCGGCCGACGCGCAAACCTCGGGCGATACGTCGGCGGCTGCCTCCGACGTCTGGCTGGAGGCGTTCCGCAACGACATGCACAAGGTGCTGCTCGCCGAATTGGATGTTCGCTTACAACCTGCGCAGGGCCTGCTTGCGGCCCTTTGCACCAGTCCCCACGGATAACATGTTCAGAAATTCGCTCTATCCCGTTGTCTTTCTCGCAGGTTTGCTCGCCGTAGTCTGGGTCGGTGCCGGCTACGTCGGTTCGAATGCCCTGGCGCTGTCGGTCGCGATGTTGATCGCCGCTTGCTATCTCGTCGGCGGATTCGAGCTGTACCGCTATCGGCAAGCCACCGTCACGCTGACGCGCGCGGTCGCCGAGTTGTCGGCGCCGCCGTCCAACCTCGGCGACTGGCTCGGGCATCTGCATCCTTCGCTGCGCAATGCCGCGCGTCTGCGCATCGAGGGCGAGCGCACGGCCCTGCCGGCGCCGGCGCTGACGCCGTATCTGGTCGGCCTGCTGGTGTTGCTGGGCATGCTGGGCACCTTGCTCGGCATGATGACGACCCTGCGCGGCACCGGCCTGGCGCTGCAAAGCGCGACCGACCTGCAGGCCATACGCGACTCGATCGCCGCCCCGGTCACCGGCCTGGCGTTCGCGTTCGGCACCTCGATCGCGGGCGTCGCCGCCTCGGCGATGCTCGGCCTGTTGTCCGCGCTGTGCCGGCGCGAACGCGGCCAGGCGGTGCAAGGCCTGGACCTCGCCATCGCGACGACCTTGCGCAGCCATTCGCAGGTCCATCAGCGCGAGGAGGCCTTCAAGCTGCTGCAGCGCCAGACCGAGACGATGCCGGCGCTGGTCGATCGCCTGCAGGCGATGATGGCGGCCATCGAGCAACAAAGCCTGCTCGCGCACGAGCGCCAGCTCGCCGGTCAGGACGCGTTCCATGCCAAGACCGAAGCGACCTATGCCCGCCTGGCGACGTCGGTCGAGCAGTCGCTGAAGCAGAGCATCGACGAGAGCGCGCGCGTCAACGGCGCGGCGTTGCAACCGATCCTCGACACCACGATGGCGGCGATCGCGCGCGAGACCGCGGCGATGGCGGCCATCGAGCAGCAGAGCCTGCTCGCACACGAGCGCCAGGTCGCCGGCCAGAACGCGTTCCATGCCAGGACCGAAGCGGCCTATGCCCAACTGGCGGAGTCGGTGGAGCGGTCGTTGAAAGAGAGCATCGGCGAGAGCGTGCGTGTCACCAGCGCGGTGCTGCAGCCGGTCGTGGAAACCACGATGGCGGCGATCGCGCGCGAGACGGGCGCGCTGCACCAGACCCTCACGCGCGAGACGGGCGTGTTGCACGAGACCGTTACCCGCGAGACCGGAGCGCTGCGCGAGAGCGTGGCTCAGGCCGTGCAGCAGCAGGTCGACGGGCTGTCGGCGGGCTTTGCCACCGCCACCGCCACCGCCGCGGCCAGTTGGAGCCAGGCGCTGCTCGAACAGCGACAGTCCAACGCAGGCCTGATCGAGGAGCTCGGCAACACCTTGCAAGGCTTCAGCAGCCGCTTCGACCAAGGGGCCGCCGGCCTGCTGGAAAGCTTGTCGACGCGTTTCGACGCCAGCACCGGCCAGGCTGCGGACGCCTTGAAACAAGCCTTGTCGCAGCAGCTCAGCGCCAACGACGAGATGGCGGCGCGCAACCAGCAGGCGCTGGTCGCCGCCGCGGCGACGTTCGAGGACCATGCCGTGTCCCTGGTGGGCGCGCTGCAGGATGCGCATAAGCAACTGCAGGACGCGCTGGAATCGCGCGATCAACAGCGCCTGGCGGCCTGGGCCGAGAACTTCGGTTCGATGACCGCTGCTCTGGGCGAGCGCTGGCAGCAAACCGGCGAACAGGTCGCGAGCCGGCAGCAGGAAATCTGCGACACGCTGGCGCGCACCGCGCAGGATATCTCGACGCGGACCCAGGCCCAGGCCCAGGACACGATCGCCGAGATCGCGCGTCTCGTCGACGCCGCTTCGGAAGCGCCTAAAGCGGCGGCCGAGGTCATCGCCGAACTGCGCCAGAAGCTGTCCGACAGCATGGTCCGCGACACCGCGATGCTGGACGAACGCAATCGCCTGCTGGCCACCCTGGAAACCCTGCTCGACGCAGTCAACCATGCCTCGACCGAGCAGCGCACCGCGGTCGATGCACTGGTGGCGACCTCGGCGGATCTGCTCGATCGCGTCGGCACCCGTTTCACCGATCACATCGAAGCCGAGACCGGCAAGCTCGGCACGGTCGGCGCGCAGATCGCCGCCGGCGCAGTCGAAGTGGCCAGCCTGGGCGATGCCTTCGGCGCGGCCGTGCAGTTGTTCGGCGAGACCAACGACAAACTGGCCGAGCGCCTGCAAGGCGTCGAGGTCGCGCTGGACAAGTCGCTCGCGCGCAGCGACGAGCAACTGGCCTATTACGTGGCCCAGGCCAAGGAAGTCATCGACCTGAGCATGCTGGCGCAGAAACAGATCATCGACGACATCCATCGGCTGGCCGACCGGCAGGCTTCGGTCGGAGCGCAGGCGGCATGAACGTGGAGATCGACGGCGACGCCGAATCCAACGCGCCGATCTGGGCCGCGTTCGGCGACCTGATGTCGGTGCTGGTCGGCGTGTTCGTGCTGATCCTGGTCGGCGTGATCGGCGTGCAACTGCAGCTTTCGAACAAGCTCGGCGAGGAAGTGAAGCAGCGCCAGCTCGAAGCGCAACGCCGCAAGACCCTGGAGCAGGCGCTGGCCGTGCCGCTGGCGGCGGGCCGGGTGACCCTGATCAACGGCCGCATCGGCATCAGCGGCAGCGTCTTGTTCGCGCTGAACTCCGAGCACCTGCAGCCGGAAGGCCGCGAACTGTTGAAGACCCTCGCCGGCCCGCTGTCCGAATATCTGCAATCGCGCGACGAAATCCTGATGGTGAGCGGCTTCACCGACGACCGCCAGGTGCGCGACGGCAACCGCCAGTTCCTCGACAACTGGGAGCTGTCGGCACGGCGCGCGCTGACCGTGACCCGCACCCTGATCGCCGAAGGCGTGCCCGCCTCGTCGGTGTTCGCCGCCGCGTTCGGCTCCGAGCAGCCGGTGAGTTCGAACGCGCAGGAAGAGGGGCGGGCCAAGAACCGCCGCGTGGAAATCGCCCCGATCCCGAAGCCGTCCAAGGCGACGTGACACGCCGTGAGCCGTAATCCTCCACTGCAGGCCCGGGCGATGCTCGATGCCTGGCGCGAACAGGGCGCCGATCGCATGAGCCCGATGCGCTTTCGTCGCATCGATGCCCTGGCGCGCCGTGCCGCCGCCCATGGCGGCGAAGTGCGGCGTCTGCTCGATGGCCGTTTGGCCGAACTGATCGGCGCCTACGCCGGCGATCTCGAACAGGCCGCGTCCAAGACCGTAGGCGCCGGTGCCGCATCAGCGGATGCATGCGCTGGTGCCGGCTTGAGCAGTCTGGTCGACTACATCGCCGATCGGGCCACGCTGCGCGATGGCCTCGCAATCGGGGGGGCTTCAAGCGGCGCATCGTTTCCGGAGCTCGGCGTGCTCGATGAGTTCCGTACGCTGTGGTCGAAGCTCCGCGTCGAGAGTCAGTTGCGCCAGTCGCTGGAGCAGTCGCCCGCGAATGCCGGTCCGCTCAATTCCGGCAGGCTCGTGCACCGCTCGCTGACCCTGATGAGCGAGCTGTCACCGGGGTACCTGCAGCAATTCCTGGCCTACGTCGACGCCCTGACCTGGATCGAGCAGATGAGCGACAGCGGCCTGCTGGCCCTGGAAGACACCCAGCGCAGCGGCAGCGGCGGCGGCAGCAAACGCGTGCGGGAAAAGCCGCGCAAGCGGCGCGAGTGAGCGCGGCTCGGGTCGCAGCTATCGGCGGCGCGGTGTACCGGCGGAGTTCAACGCCTACTCTTTGATGCTGGTGCCGAGGCACCGCGGTTGGGGCGGAGCCGCTTCCGGATCGCGAGGAAACCGAGGCGCAGCGCAGCCGAGAGACCCGCGAACAAGACCGCGAAGATGCAGGGCAGGATCGCGCCGAAGGTAAAGGTCATGCCCGCGACGAAGCCGAGCATGCACTCGGCGCGATAGATCGGGGCGATGATCGCCAGCGGCAGCAGGCCGAAGAAGATCGCTTTAGTGATGTCGGTGGCGCCGAGCTCGAAGCTGGTGGCCAGGGCCGCGCCGTACGCCAACGACGCGACCAATCCGACCCAGATGCGCCGGCGCGCGCCGGGACGATTGCGGAGCCGGACGCCGAAAGCCCAGCCGAGCGCAGGCAGGATGATCAAGCCGAACCAGTTGGAGATCTCGGGCAGGTCGGCCCGGTTCAACACATGATGGCTGCGTACGCCGCCATCGAAGTATTCGAAGCCGAGGTGTATGCCGGCGAAGGCCAGGGCGGCGAGCGCTCCGGCCAGCGGCAGGCGATAGGAAGATGTCATCGGCGCGGCCTCATCGACTGAACGCCGACGAATATCCTCCCAGAGCCGTTGCCGGGCCATAGGCAGGAAGTGGGCATGACCATCGGTGGTGGGGCGGTGGTGCTCGGTTGCCGCGCCGCGAGACAGAAGCTGAGACCGCGGATGTCCAGGAGCAACAACGCCGATGTCATTCATCGAAGTGGCGTGTTTTCGCGGGGGTAGGAGCGGCGTCCTACTGGATTTCCTTCGGTCACAAGCCGCGACCGCGCTGTAA
>NZ_JMTZ01000026.1 GCF_000731095.1 Lysobacter antibioticus
GACCGAAGGGAATCCAGACGGACTTTTGTTGCTTATGACAAAAGAAAGTAACCCGCTGCTTTAGTGGCGGAAGCTTTTGGCGTTTGATCTTGATGT
Organism: Lysobacter antibioticus; assembly: GCF_000731095.1. GTDB lineage: Bacteria > Pseudomonadota > Gammaproteobacteria > Xanthomonadales > Xanthomonadaceae > Lysobacter > Lysobacter antibioticus_B. Next base: position 97 of record NZ_JMTZ01000026.1, read on the forward strand.
TGCTTGAGCGACACGCCGCGAGACCGTTGCAGCGCGGTCGCGGCTTGCGCCGCTCCTACCCCCGCGTAAGTACGCCGCTTCGATGAGCGACGTCGGCGTTGTCGCCTTTGCGCGTCCCGCGGTCGCGGCTCACGCCGCTCCTACAGGGGAAGGGGGCACCTCTCCAATGCAAATACTGCGATAGCGCAACTACCGCGACTCAGTGATCGCGGCTGACCGCATACCGCGCCAAACCGCGCAGGGCGACGGTGTAGTCGTTCTCTTCCAGCGCGTCCAATGCGGCTTCGGCCGCGGCGGCGTAATCGCAGGCACGCTTACGGCTGTAGTCGAGGCCGCCGGTGGCGTGGATCGCCGCCAGCACTTCCGGCATGGCTTCGGTGTCGCCGTGTTCGACCGCGGCACGCAGGCGTGCGCGGGTGGTGTCGTCGCTGTGGGCGATCGCATGGATCAAAGGCAGGGTGGCCTTGCCTTCGGCGAGGTCGTCGCCGAGGTTCTTGCCCAGGGTCTGGGCATCGGAGGCGTAATCGAGCACGTCGTCGGCGATCTGGAAGGCATAGCCCAGGGCCATGCCGTAGTCGTGCATGCGTTGCTGCACTTCGGCGTCGGCACCGGCCAGCACTGCGCCCAGGCGGGTGGCGGCGGCGAACAACACCGCGGTCTTGCGCTCGATCACGCGCAGGTAGGCGGTTTCGTCGGTGTCGGGGTTGCGCACGTGCAGCAGCTGCAGCACTTCGCCTTCGGCGATCTGGTTGGTGGTGTCGGCGAGGATCTTCATCACTTCCAGGCGGTCGAGTTCGACCATCAACTGGAAGCTGCGCGAATACAGGAAATCGCCGACCAGCACGCTGGCGGCGTTGCCCCAGACCGCATTGGCGGTCTTGCGCCCGCGGCGCAGGTCGGACTCGTCGACCACGTCGTCGTGCAGCAGGGTGGCGGTGTGGATGAATTCGACCACCGCGGCGAGCTGGTGCGCGTCCGGGCCGCGGTGATTCAGGGCGCCGGCGGCGAGCAGCAACAGCATCGGCCGCAGGCGCTTGCCGCCTGCGCCGACGATGTATTCGGCGACCTGGTTGATCAGTACCACGTCGGAAGACAGGCGTCGGCGGATCAGCGCATCGACGGCTGCCATGTCGTCACGGGCCAGGGATTGGATAGTCGCCAAATCGGCGACGGACATGGTCGTGGCGCTGGGAGGCATGGGACGGCCGAGTGGTTGGAATCGCGATTATAGAGTGTGAGCGCCGTCGAGCTTAAGCCTGCGTCGCAGGCCGCGAAGTCCCGGAGAAGTTCCCAATGATCTTGGCCGTGGTCCGGCAGGCACTGCCGAATGCCCAGCGGAGCCGGCAGGGGCCTGGATTCGCCGCGATCTTCGCTCGATCCTGCGGCCGGGACGCGGCGCTTGGAGGCGTTCCCAGGCCTGCCTCTCGGTCGCCACGCCATCGGATGCCGCGGCGGGCCTGGCCCGGCGAGACGATTTAAGTGCCTGATAGGGCAGGGATTGGGCGGCGGCCGCCGCAGGGGTCTGGCTGCCGGCCCTCGCCCGAGGCTCCCCACATGCTGGGTGGCGATGCTCGTATGCCCCGCATCCGTTCGCCGCACCTTCGTCGGCCTGGGCGGCCCAGCAGGAGCGCTGTCGTGCCGAACCTCGTTCATCCGATCCGCCGGCTTGGTCGCCGGCCCGCGGGCCGATGGCGCCGGCGCGCCTGCGACAACCGGACTCACCACCGCAGCGGCCGGATCGGGCCGGACGCCCATCGAATGCGCCGGCCGCGACCGCGACAACGACCACGTTGTCGACATTGGCTCCCTGGTCTGGGCCCCGTTCGGCAGGCCATTTCTAGGGTCAGCCCTAATGGAACCGGGCCGGGAGCGCGGACTAGGCTGCGTGCATTCGTGGCGACTCCCTCGAAGGGCCCGCCTATCCCCCGCGTCGGAGAACGATCATGGCCATCGATGGCGTCAAGACCACGCAAGTCCTCGACCGCGACTTCGGTGTGTTCGATACCGCCAGGCAGGGCGACCCGAGCAAGGCCGACGGCAAGATCAGCCAGGAAGACCTGCAGGCGGTCGCCGACAACGTCGACAACAAGTTCACGCCCGAGCAGCAGCAGGCGGCGAAGGACGTGCTCGGCAGCCTGGCCGTGCGCAGCTTCCTCGACGTCGGCGCCGGCAAGGGCGAAGTCGACGGCACCATCGGCCGCGGCGACGTCACCGGCGCGATGGAGTCGATCAAGAACGGCAACTACACCAGCGAATTGCTCGACACCGCGGCCGGCCGCGGGCGCTCGGACGGGTTCGCGAGCAAGGACGACGTCATCGCCGCGCTCAACGACCCGGGCGTGCCGCAGCAGGTCAAGGACACGTTGCAACTGGCCCGCACCGGCGACCCCGGCGAGCTCAACGACCTGATCAAGGGCTTGAAGGAAGACGGCTACAAGGCCGGCAGCGAGTTGTACAACTCCGCCGAGTTCAAAGCCCTGTCGCCCGAGGACAAGAAGCTGGCGGCCGAGGTCTTCCGCGACGCCAAGGGCGACGCGGGGACCACCAACGACCTGCTCAAGCAGATCAAGGACCCCTCGTTCCAGGCGCTGACCGCGCCGCAGAAGAGCGCCAAGCTCGAAGAATTCGCCCTGACCCATTCGGCCGAATTCAAGGCCTTGCCGGCCGCCGACCAGAAGAACATCACCGACGCACTGGCCGGCCGCAAGTCCACCGACACGGCCTTGCCGAAGGCTTTGCACGACCTGATCGAGGACAAGAAATTCTCCGAACTCTCGGCCGGCGACAAGACCGCGGTGCTGAGCCAGGCCAAGAACTATCCGGATTCGCGCTCAGTCTCGAACATGGAGCGCACCCTGCAGAAGGAGTGGTTCCAGGACCAGGACGGCGGCGACAAACAGCGTTCGCTGAAGCTGGTCGCGCACCTGTCGCAGCACGACAGCGGCGATCGGGCGATCATCGACAACACCTTGAACCGTTTCCTCTCCCCGGATTCGGACTATGAGCTCGAGTGGAAGGCCATCCCGGACGAGGGCGGCAACACCACCTACGGTTACGCCGACGACGAAACCCTGACCTTGAACGCCAACAAGGTGCCGGCCGACAACAACCGGGTCAGCGGCAGCGACGCCGAAGCGGTGATCGAGAACACCACCGCGCACGAGGTCAGCCATTTGGTGAACGGCGACGAGACCAACCAGACCTTCGACTACCTCAACGAGGAATACCGCGCCTGGTACGTCGGCTACATGGCCGAGAACGGCAAGCCGCCGAGCAACGAAGAGGCGGCGGACCGTTGGGAATATTTCCTTAACCCGAGCGGCGGCTATGCCGACTATGCTCACGGCATCCAGAGAGACTGGTGGTGGGACACCGACGGCGCGCTCGACAAGCCCGAGGAAGCCGCCAAGATCTTCGATACCCTGAGCCAGCTGACCGGCCTCAAGGTCGATGCGAGCAACTATCAGTCCGTCCTGAGCGATACGAGCAAATGGAAGACCAAGCCGTCCGATCCTGCCGCCTCGGTGCCGCCCGGAGACCGGGACAACTGAGTCTGTCCGGTGGCATCCTCCAGGTACTGTTCCTGGGGTGGGTTGCGACCGCTACTTCCGCTTGCAGCAAGGAGATTGCGATGGACGCCAATACCAGCGCCGATGTAGTTGCCGAAGTCAGCGCCGCCGCGCTGCGCGACCACGGCTGGAGCAAGGACCAGATCGAAGTCGGCTCGACCCAGGCCCTGGACCTGGCCGGCTGCCGTTTCTACCGCGTCTCCAACCGCGCCCGCGCCGGCCAGCAGCCGGCCGATTACGCGGTCCTGCCGGACGGTTCGCTGGTCAGTGGCACCCAGGCCGGTGGCGCCAACGGCGCCGAAGCCGTGCTGCGCAGCTGCGGCCAGAACGCCCCGGCCGAATGGTGGGCCCAGGTCGTCTCGCGGTTCGCGGCGGTCGGCGGGGTCATGGTCGACGAAAACGCGCCCTCGGCGATCCGCCGCATCCGCAAGTCCGGCGTCAGCTCGTACGCGCCCACCCTGCAGCCCAACGGCAACACCAAGGTGCTGACCTTCTACAGCAACGACTACGAACGCAGCACCACCTATCGGGTGACCGCTACCCTCGACGCCGCCGGCAAACTCAGCGTCGACAAGACCGCATTGACGGCCAAGGCCGAAGCCGCGCACTGAAGCGTGGCCCGGGCCGTGCCGACGTCCACAGGGTAGGAGCGGCGTCCTACTGGATTTCCTGCGGTCACGAGCCGCGACCGCGCCGTCTCAACCTTGCGGCGACCCCGGTCGCCTCCTGTAGGAGCGGCGTAAGCCGCGACCAAGGGACGCGCAGAAATCGCCTTGCCCGACGTCACTGATCGAAGCCGCGAACTATCGCGGGGTAGGAGCGCCGCAAGCCGCGACCGCCATGCCCGACCCACTGCGTAAGGACGGCGGCCCCTGAGACGGGCCTCTGACAGACAGGCCCCGCGACGGCGCACGCGCACACCTCCGCCAGCCAGGCCCGTTCTAGGCTCCCATCCCGGCAACGCCCCGACGGCCACCGGAATCCTGGCCAACCCAGGCTCCCCGTTTGGCCCAGATCCATACCTCACAAGCCACAGACCCAAGCCAGCCAAGCCTCCAGCCCCGCTCAGCCCGCTCAGCTCGCCTGCGGTCAGGGCATCCCCCGGACACCACCATCGGACAAACCCCACCCCAAACCGCGCCCGGCGCCGATGGCCGGGGAGGCCGCTATAATCCATCATCCCGGCCGTACCCCCGGCAATATGTAAGGAATCCCATGGCACGCGGCATCAACAAGGTCATCCTGGTCGGCAACCTCGGCAACGATCCTGAGACCAAATACACCCAGGGCGGCATGGCCGTGACCACCCTCAGCCTGGCCACCACCAGCGTCCGCAAGGACAAGGACGGCCAGACCCAGGAACGCACCGAATGGCACCGGGTCAAGCTGTTCGGCAAGCTCGGCGAGATCGCCGGCGAGTACCTGCGCAAGGGCCGCCAGGTCTACATCGAAGGCTCGATCCGCTACGACAAGTTCACCGGTCAGGACGGCGTCGAGAAGTACTTCACCGACATCATCGCCGACGAGATGCAGATGCTCGGCGGTGGCGATGCGGGCGGCGGTGGCGGCGAACGCCCCGCGCGTTCCTCCGGCGGCGGTGGCGAGCGTTCCGCACGCCCGTCCGGCGGCGGCGGTGGCGGCGGTTACGGCGGCGGTCGCCAGGACTCCGCCCCGCGTCGCGAAGCGCCCCCGGCCAAGTCGAACGACTTCGGCGACGATTTCGCGGACGACGACATTCCGTTCTGAGTCGGCGCGCTCGATAGCTTTAATCGAAAAACGGGAGGCTTCGGCCTCCCGTTTTTTTGTGTGGCCGCTAGGGGCTAGAGCTCGGCGCCGGAGGTGGTGATGCCCTAAGGCTCCTGCTTAGTTGCCCTGTGCTGAATGGGTGGTTGGACATAACGCGAGACTCTGCGAAATCCATAGTCTGCTCTTCATTTCAAAACTAGCAGCGGCGAGATTGAGGCGTGGTCGGCGGCTCGTGCTTTTGCCGTTGTCATGTCCCTCGGATCTGCAGGCAGCCGATGTTATTTACGGATTTTTTCGCAAATCTAAGAGCCAAATAGATAGCTTGAAGTTTTGAGAGCTAAATCCTTAGGATGAGCCCTGGGGTTGATGGATCAGTCAATTTGGTCAAGACCAGAGACAATACGGAGGGGGCCTCAGAGCGCGGGTCCATCCTGCACTCGACCGAGCGCTTCATCATCTTGCCGCGGCGACATCTGGCAAAGATGTTGTCGCAGTGGAGCACTTTGACGACGTCGCTGTGCTGCGCAACGGAAAGGCGATAGCGAGTTGAGGATGGGACGCCATTGGACGTCTGAGCGGGAATGACATGAGCGAGCCCAAGATTCCAGAGAAGATCGAGAAACGTCTCAGGCTCAAGACGCTTCGGAAGGACTTGGAGCCCTTTGCGTGCGAGTTGTTAGAGCTCGCGTGTGCAGGTAGCCGCGAACTGTGGGATGAATTGAACTCCGAGCGGCTCAAGGCGGACGCGGACTTTCGGCGCAAGTTTCACGAGTTGGCCCACGAGGGGATGTTTGCGGCTCAGGAAAGGATGGCTGCTCGTATCGCCACGGGAGAACCCTTGGATGTTTCTGAGGAACTGTTGTTCCGGGCAGTCGCTGATACCGTCGCGTGGGGAATGCTGGGCGGCCAGCTGTGCTATGCGCGCCGTATCTACAAGTCCCAGAGGCAGCCCGATCTGTCCCAGTCGAATTTCGAGTCTGTCCTTCGTGTGGCCCGGGAGCTTCGGGAGCAGGACCCTGGCTGCATGCCGCTTATCACCGACCTGACCTCCTTTGTCCAGGTGGGCGACATCATGAGCGTGTCGGCGGACCGGCGTACTTCGTTCATCGAGGTCAAGGAAGGGAAGCACAACAAGCACGTGCTGGACCTAGCGATGTTCTACGAGGCCTCAGGTTGTGAGCATTTTCGCGAGATTGTCGAGAAAACGGAGAGCCCCAAGACCGTAAAGCAGATGAGGCGTATGTTACGTCAGAAAGCCCGCATGACTCACTTGCGAGATGTCATGGCTACGGGTAGAGCGAAGGATCCAGACACAGGAGAGGAAGTCCGAATTCCAGAGCCGTTCTTTGAGATGGCAATTTGGGATGAGGCGCTGGTAAACCTCACTGAGAAGGCGAAAGAGACGCAGAGCTGGGCCTATGACGTGCAGGGGCCCATCTTCTTAGGCGCCTACGCAGGCGATTTGGCTTCACGCGGACATATGATGTTCCTCATGGCATTGAGTCTTGAGGGGGATGTGGAGCAGGACTACCAAATCATTCGATTGACAGATTGCATGCATGTCCCCTTGGCGCCGCCGGTGTTCTCCGGGGCTCTGGCGGATGAGGTCAAGATGGATCTGGTCTTCGGGCGCATGAATGTCTGCGTTGCTGTTTCTATTCCACGGTTGATCGAAGTGTGTGAGATGGCGGGGATGGACGTGCGCTACGCGACACGAAAAGAGCTTGGGCGAGCGAAGGCCGCCGGTGTCGAGCCGATCGTTCATCGGGGCAAGGGATTGATGTTCTCACTCGCTGGCAAGGAAACAATGTTGCTAGCGGGTGTGATCTTCCGAGCTCTATTTCATGGTCAGCAGCCCGAGTCGGTCTTGCGGCAGTATTTGGAGAACAGCGACCTGTTGAGTTCGGGTTAAGCGGAGAATTGTCAGCCGTGAGGGACCACAATCTCAATCCGCCGAAGAAGAAGCTCCCGCCCTTAGTCAAGGTCAAGCTGGCGTCGGTAGCGCTGGCGGCCGTATTGTTTGACCGCATGACTGACAAGGACGCCGGCCGCTTCCTTCGCGAAGCTACCGGCACTCAATGGTCATTGCGGACCTGCATGCAGTACCTGTCCGGCAAGGAAGCGCTGGCGGCGACAGCCGCATTGCACGTGGACTGGACGGAGGACAGCATGACCAAGCAGGCCTTGAAGCAGATGACGAAGGTGGCGGCCTTCGCCGTGGCCAATACCCACCCCAAGAACACGCCATTGTGCGGCAGCGATCTGGCAAAGCAGTACCGGGAGGCGCGGCTGGATGAGTGACGTTGATGCACTAGCCCAGCGTCTGATGACGACTAAGTCGTCGACGCGAGAGGATTACATGCTGGCACTCGAATGCCTTGATAAGGCTGTGTGCGAGGCTAGTGCCGTGGGCCAAGCTCAAGCCGGGCGCATGGCGCCGCCTTGCGTGGGCTACGGGACGTATCTATTCGCGCGCATGTGTTCGCATGGCATAGCTGCGATGCGGGCTGTACCTCATTCTCGTTGGGTCAAAACCGACCACCAAGAGTGGGGGTTCAATGTCCTAGCCTGCCATGCCCGCGCCCTGCTGGAAGGCAACTTGTACTTTTTTTATTTCATGCAGCGGACGGACGAGTCCCTAGACGAGGGCAGGGCGCGGATCACGCTACTTCAACTCAACGACTGCTGCAGCCGATTGAAAATGTTTGCCGGCAGTGAGCTGCAGCGATCGTGGTTCGAGCAGCAGCGCGACGAGTTACAAGTCCGCCTGCGCTCCATTCCATTCTTCCTGAAACTGTCGCCGGCTGTGCAGGCTCAGTGCCTGGCCGGCAAGAAGGCCTGGTTCCTAGACCGAGCTCAGCTGGTGGAGCTGGTAGGAATGGACAAGGCGGGCTTCGATATTCTGTGGGACCTTTGGTCACAGCACTCCCACATCCACCCCGTTTCGTTCCTGCGCATGGAGCCCAATGGTCGAGGAACAGGCTTAGAGTGCGACCCCGACCGCATGTACCTGGCCGTAGCCATGCTTATCTGCGCCGGCATTCTGGAAGCGGCCACTGACAGGATCGTGGAGGTCTTCCCGGATGTGGCCGGCGAGCGGAAGGGTTTGGACTCGAAGTTCAGCCCCGGACCCAAGCGCAACCGGCGCAGGTAGGCCGGATCGGCCGCCGGCAAGGCGCCGTGGCAAGATGTTCCAAAGCAGACTGGGGGCGCGGGACTGAGTTAGGGGACGATCGAGGGGGCTGGTCTGACAGGCCATAATTTTTCTGTCCATCGCGCTGGGTGGACGAAAACGAGGCTGGGTTGTAGCGTTCTATGTGGTCTGGACAATCTTCCAGGTCTTCGCCCTGTGGTTGAGCGTTGCCCAATTCGGCACGATCTGGTTAGCGTGATCGATCTTCGGTAACAAAGCGCCTCAATTGCGTGTGCCGGTGGACGTGTATCAGACCTTCTTTGCGTATGGCGCCAAGACGAACAAGTCTTGATCCTTGATGTTGCCGCACGCTCTCGCTGTCTGACGATTGAGATCACGAATGACAAAGATGTCAGTTGAGGGCGCGAACGCGGCTTTTGCCTTAGTTGCGATCTGGTCGATGCTGAAAGCCGACTCGAAGATCATGAAGGAGGATGTCTCCTCCCAATACTTCGTGCGGAGACCAGCAAGAGTGTTGGTGAAGTCGTTGTAGCGCGTCTCGTAAGTTTTTCCGCCTACAGTTTCATACGCGATTCTGAAAGAAAGCCAGAACGTAGCCATTTCCTCCTCCCATTTCGGTCAACGGTACTGAGTTAACGCCTGAACCGGGCCGGATCGGCCGACCGGGCTGCGGCCGACGTCGAACACCAGCTTTACGTCGTCGACGATGATCGGATTCCCGTGCGCATGGCTCACCAATGCGCACGCTGCCAACGGAACCTTTGGATTCGCGAAGATCAGGCGGGATCGGCGGCCAACTCGGCAACGACACCAACAGCATGGGCGTCCGCAGGCCCGACAATCTCGCGAACTCGGAGATCTGGCACAACGGCGCCGCGGTTGCGACCATACCCGGGGTTGGCTCGCTTAGCTTCAGTGTGATGCGGTTTGGTGTACTCGTCGACCTAATCGCGGGCGAGTTCTGGCTGATCAGTACCGGGGGCACCTGGATCGGCCCCGATCCTGCCGTGGACCCTGGCCTGCTGTTCTTTCCCCGCAGCATCGGCGGCGACACCGCCCGGCTCGCGCTCCAGGCCGGCCCGGACGGCGGCGAGCAGCGCCTGTTCTACCTGCCGCCCTAGCTGGCCTTGGCGACCGAAGCGACGGTTGCCGGAGCGGCGCAGATCGGCTGGCTCCTCGCCAATTTTGCCTGTCGCCGCTTCCAGACTGGCGCGGCTAAGCTATCTCCGAATACTGGTTGATGACCCGATGTACTCGTGCTTCGATGACGCGGCTCGACCCCTTGCGGTCATCGTCGAGCAAGGTCATCCCGATGATGCCGATTGAGGCCCAAGCTCGCGGACGAGCTACCGTTTCCTTAGCTATCCCGCGGATACGAGAAGGTCTGGGGATGATCGACTGAACTCGCCCGCTGGTGGCTTGACGAGTTCGATGACGCCTTCAATAACCCTCATAGGCCCCCAACTGCCTTCATCTGCTCCCAAACGCCCCCATCAGCCCATCAAGAGGGTTCGAACCCGGTTTCCGTGGCTCCAGCCATCGAAACAATCAAGCCTTGTGTAGCGACCCTCTTCATGCCCGTGCAGCTTCGCAGTTGCGCTCTTATGGGCTGACCCATAAGGGCTCAGACAGCATTGAGCGACGCGTTCAATCTCTAGGCGCTGTGCCCAGTCATCGGTTCGCCTGACGCATGGCGCCGGGGTGCACCTGTTGCAGCTCGCGGATCAGTTCGGTGTATTCGGCGTGGGCGAGGGCGGCCGCGGCGACGCCGGGTTTGTAGTGGTCGATGCCGGTCATGCCCGTCGAAGCTGTAAGCGGTGAAGCTGGCTTCGGCCTTGCTACCCTGCAGCGACAACGATTGTTTGCGCAGCAGTCCGCCGGCGAGCAGCACGTCTACGCCAGGGGGATCGGCCAGTTCCCAGGCGGTGGTCAAGCCGTTGTCATCACCGTGACGACCACCGCATTAATCGGAAATGGACGACTTGACACGCGGGGCGTCGCGCACCACAGTCGGCAGCGTCCTATAGCGCTGCACATGCATGCAGCGCACTGCGCGGATCAGCAACTGACCGCACAACGATCGTCATTGTTCTCTGGGGGGAACGGCCGCGCCGCAACGGGTTTGCCGCGTGGCTCGAAAAGGTCGGCGCTTCCGCGCCCGCCTCCTTCTCTATCCACCAGGTACCTGGAGAACACACCTAATGAGCATCCGATTGACAGGAATCTTGCTGTCCGGCTTTTTGCTGGCGGCCGGGCTGTCGCCCGCGCACGCGCAGAGCGTCAGCTGCGCGGGGATCGCCGAATGGAATGCGGCCACCATCTATAACGCAGGCAGCAAGCTCGTCTATCAGGGGCGGCTGTACCAGGCGACTATGTCGATCTGGAATACACCGCCCACGCACTGCCCCAGTTGCGGTTACTACCAGGATCTGGGTGCCTGCAGCGCGGGCGGCAACCCGCCGCCAACGGTCGTGTTGACCGCACCGGCGAACGGCGCGACCTTCACCGCAGGTGCCACCATCACCGCTACGGCGAATGCCGCCGATGCCAACGGCACCGTCGCCCAGGTGCAGTTCTTCCGTGGCAGCACCTCGTTGGGCATCGATACCACGTCCCCCTACAGCGCGATCTGGACCAATGCGGCCGCGGGCAGCTACGCGATCACTGCGGTCGCTACCGACAACGAGGGCGCCACCACTACGTCGGCCGCGGCCAATATCACCGTCAATTCCGGGACGCCCGACACCACCGCACCCAGCGTGCCGGCCGGACTGGCCGCGACGTCGGTGACGTCGTCCAGCGTCAACCTGAGCTGGAACGCCTCCACCGACAACGCGGGCGGCAGCGGCATCGCCGGCTACGATGTCTACCGTAATGGCACGTTGGTCGGCTCGCCTGCCGGTACGTCCTTCAGCAACACCGGCTTGGCCGCGTCCACGGCCTACACCTTCCGCGTGCGCGCCCGCGACAACGCCGGCAACGCCTCGGCGCAAGGCACGCAGATCAGCGCGACCACCAGCGCCGGTGGCGACAACAGCTTGCCGCGCCATGCGCTGGTGGGCTACTGGCACAACTTCAGCAATCCATCCGGCCCTACCTTCCCGATCAGCCAGGTCTCCAATGACTTCGACGTCATCGTGGTTGCCTTCGGCGACGATGCGGGCAACGGCGCCGTCAGTTTCACGGTCGATCCGGGCGCCGGAACCGAAGCGCAGTTCAGGGCCGACGTGGCCGCGGCGCGCGCGCGTGGCAAGAAGGTCGTGCTGTCGCTGGGCGGCCAGAACGGCACGGTGACCTTGAACAATGCGACGCAGGTCGCCAACTTCGTCAACAGCATGGAGGACCTGATCCGCTACTACGGTTTCGACGGCGTGGACATCGACCTGGAAAGCGGCGCGGGCGTCTACCACGGCGCGGCTGTGCAGACCAACCTGGTCACGGCCATCAAGCAGCTCAATACGCGCATCGGTCCCTCGTTCTACCTGTCGATGGCGCCCGAGCACCCGTATGTCCAGGGCGGCTTTGCTGCGTACAGCGGGATCTGGGGCGCCTATCTGCCGATCATCGACGGACTGCGCCAGGAGCTGGACCTGATCCACGTGCAGTACTACAACAACGGCGCGCTGTATTCGCCGTACAGCCAGAACGGCTTGCCCGAGGGTTCGGTCGACATGCTGGTCGGTGCCAGCCTGATGCTGATCGAGGGCTTCAGGACCAACAACAACACCGGCGTCGTGTTCAACGGCCTGCGGCCGGACCAGGTGGCGTTCGGACTGCCCTCAGGACCTTCCTCGGCCAACAGCGGGCTGGCGTCGCAGACCACGATCGCCAATGCCCTGAATTGCCTGACACGGCTGCAAAGTTGCGGAACCATCCGGCCCCAGCAGGCCTATCCCAGCTTCCGCGGCGTCATGACTTGGTCGATCAATTGGGACCGGCACGATGGTTTCATCTTCTCAAGGCCGGTGCGGGCGACCTTGAACACCTTGCCCTGACCGGCAGCGAAAAAGTCGAGGGCGGGCGACGCTTTGCCCGCCCTCCAACTCCTCCTTACTCGGCGCCCTTGGTGGGCGCCGATTTTTTGTGTCGCCTCCCGGTAAACGCACTCCGGCCACAACCAGAAGTCTCTGTCTTCTAAGACGATCCTCCCACGCCGGATTGTTTGCGCGACCTGCCTCAGTTTCGCTCGCTCGCAGCAATCGGTCGCCAAGTAATCAACTTCGCGCTGCCGCTGGAGACGCCCGCTTGAAACGCGAAGCAGTTGGGCAGCAGGGAGATCGAATCAAGCCAGCCCGACAGTCCGCCCGGCAACCACCACCCGCACTACCCGCAACTGCGCATCCAGCACCACCAAGTCCGCGCAAGCGCCGGGCTCCAGGCGGCCGCGGTCGGTCAGGCCCAGGTAATCGGCAGGGAAAGTCGAGACGCGATGCGCGGCATCGGCGAGGTCCAGGCCGACTTCGACCAGGTTGCGTAGCGCCTGATCCATGGTCAGTGCGCTGCCGGCGAGCGAGCCGCTGGCGAGGCGCACACAGCCTAGGCATTTGTGCACGCGTTGGGAGCCGAGTGCGTATTCGCCGTCGGGCATGCCGGTGGCGGCGGTGGCGTCGGTGACGGCGTACAGGCGCGGGATGGCGCGCACGGCGAGGCGGATGGCGCCGGGGTGCACGTGCTGCAGGTCGGGGATCAGTTCGGCGTATTCGGCGTGGGCGAGGGCGGCCGCGGCAATGCCGGGTTTGTAGTGGTCGACGCCGGTCATGCCGTTGAACAGATGGGTGAAGCCGGCGGCGCCGGCGCGCAGTGCGGCCAGGCCTTCTTCGTAGGTGCCGGCGCTGTGGCCGATCTGGACGCGGATGCCGAGCGTGTTCAACAGCGGGATCAGTTCGGTGTGGCGGCCGATTTCCGGCGCCAAGGTCAGTACGCGAATCGGCGCCAGCGCGTGCAGGCGTTGCACGGACTCGAAGGTGGCTTCGACGGTCAGCGGCGGTTGCGCGCCGAGGCGCTGCGGGCTGATGAAAGGGCCTTCCAGGTGCACGCCGAGTATCTGCGCCGCGTCCGGGTCGGGCTCGGCGATGGCCGTGGCCAGGCCGCGCAGCGCGTGGACGATGTCGGCCTCGGCGGCGGTCATCGTGGTGCCCAGCAAGGCAGTGGTGCCGTGGCGCACGTGAGTGCGGGCGATGGTGCGCGCGGCGTCGCCGCCTTGCATCAGGTCGACGCCCGCTGCGCCGTGCACGTGCAGGTCGATGAAGCCGGGCAGGACGATGGCTTCGTCGCCGCCGATGCCATCGATCGCACCTGCTTCGACAACAGCCTCTTCGATCGCACGGATCTTATGGTCGAAGCTGATGCGTCCGCGGCGCCAACCCTCGGGGGTCAGGATGCGGCCTTGCAGGCGGTGCAGTTCGGTCACGGTGGCGGCTCGGCGATGATCAATTCGATGCCCAGTTGCTGCAGGCCTTCGCGGTAACGGTCGTCGATGCCGGCGTCGGTGATGATGGCGTGGACCTGGTTGAGATGAGCGATGCGGTGCAGGCTGACGCGGCCGAATTTGGAGGCGTCGGTCAGCACCACGATGCGGCGCGCACGCTCGACCATGCGATGGTTGAGGCGCGCTTCGGCTTCATCGTGGGTGGTCAGGCCGAACTGCAGGTCCAGGCCGTCCACGCCGAGGAACAAGGTGTCGAAGCTGTAGGCGGTGAGGCTGGCCTCGGCCTGGCTGCCCTGCAGCGACAGCGATTGCTTGCGCAGCAGGCCGCCGGTGAGCAGCACGTCCACGCCGGGGGCGTTGGCCAGTTCCCAGGCGATGTTCAGGCCGTTGGTCATCACCGTGACGTCGCGATGGCCGCGCAGGTGGCGGGCCAGGGTCATGGTGGTGGAGCCGGAGTCGATGATGATGTTGTCGCCGGCCTGCACCAGCTGCGCGGCGCGCGCGCCGATGGATTCCTTCAGCGGCAGGTTCAGCGCGTCCTTCTCGTGGATGTCCTGTTCCTGCGGCGGCGTGCGCACCAGGTTGGCGCCGCCGTGGGTGCGGGTCGCCAAGCCCTGCGATTCGATATGGCTGAGGTCGGCGCGGATGGTCACGGCCGACACGTCGAAGCGCTCGACCAACTCGGCCACCTGCACCGACCCGCGTTCGATCAGGCACTGCAGGATCTGCTGTCGGCGGGAGCGGGTATTGCGTATGGCCATCTCTCGATCCGCAGGAAAAAACCGAAGATTAGCCGTTCGCCGCAGCGACGGCGTTGGCGGGCGCGCGCTCGCCGACGGCACGCTCGCCGGCAGTGTTCGCCGAACAGGCGCGGGCGTATTCGTCCAGGCACAGGCCGATGCGGTGGCGGACCAGCGCTTCCGGAGTGTTCGCCAGGGTGCCGGCTCGCACCGCGCGGTATTGCTCGGGCAGGTATTGGCTGAGCAGGAACGCCGGCGGCGCATGCGCGCGCAGGTTGTCGAACAGGCGCTGCACGGCGGCGACCAGGGCCGGCTCGCCCCAGTAGTAGCGGCAGCGGTCGCTGAGTGCGTACAGGCGCAGCAGGTGCAAGTCGCGTTCGTCGCCGTGGTAGTGCTGCTGCCAGTGCTTCGGGTTGTCGAGCATGCAGCGCTCCAACACCTGCGGCAGCTCCGAGCATTGCTCCGAAGGCAGCAGTTCGGCCTCGATCGCGGCCAGCGCGAACAGCGCCTCGCGGTAGGCGAAGGTGGCGGCCGGGCCGACCTTGAGGATGGCGAAGTGGTCGCGCACGAGCGCGTGCAGGCCGTCTTCGCGTTGGTAATCGGTGGAGTGCGCTTCGAACACGATGCGCGGCTGGCGTTCGAGGAAGTCGGCCAGGGCTTCGGCTGCGACCGGGTCGTAGTCGTGCACGCTGCTGTGGTCGAAGTCGACGCCGGGCTGCACCACCATCGCGATTACCCGCTCCCAGGCGGCGGCCAAATCCGGTGCGGCGAAGGCTTGGCGATGGATGGCCAGCGTCTGTTCGGCCGCTTGCGGCGTGGTCACCGCGAGACCGCCTGCGAGCGAGGCTTCGCCACCGGGCACCGGCACTTCGGTGCCGATCACGTACACCGGCGGCGGCAGGCCGTGTTCGGCGGCGGTGCGTTCGGCGATGCGCGCCAGTTCGGCCGAGCGCGCGGCGACGGTGGCGTCCGGCAGCGGCGTGGGATCGTCGGCGCAGGACATGCTGCAGTCCAGATGGATCTTGTGGAAGCCGGCGGCCACGTAGGCTTCGATGAGCACGCGCGCATGCGCCATCGCTTCCTCGGACGGGCGCTTCTGCCAGGCGTTGGGGCCGAGGTGGTCGCCGCCGAGCACCAGGCGGTCGGCCGGGAAGCCTTCTTCGTGCGCCAGTGCCAGCACGTAGTCGCGGTATTGCGGCGGGGTCATGCCGGTGTAGCCGCCGAACTGGTCGACCTGGTTCGAGGTCGCTTCGATCAGCAGCAAAGTGCCGTGACGATGGGCCACGTCCATGGCGGCGCGCAGCACCAGTTCGTTGCTGCAGCACACGCTGTACAGACCGACGTTGCGGCCCTGGCGGTGGGAGGCGATCAGCGATTGCACGGGCGACATGGGGTAACTCCAACGCGACTCAGGACGAGGCGGAACTCAGACAAGCCAGAACTTAGAAAAACCGGCACCCAGACAAACCGGCACTCAGACAAACCAGCACTCAAACAAACCAGCACTCAAACAAACCAGCACTCAGGCAAGCGAACTCAGGACAGCGCCGACGGCCAGGCGAGCAGGGCGGCGCCGCGGGCGCCGCCGGCATCGCCGAAGCGCGGCGGCACGATCGGCGGTACCTGCACTCCGATGAACAAATGCGCGGCGACCGCGGACGGCAGCACGTCGTACAGCGGGGCGTGCTGCGACAGGCCGCCGCCGAGCACGATCACGTGCGGATCCAGCGCCAGCACCAAGGCCGCCAGGCTGTGGCCGAGCAGGTCCAGATGGATGGCCAGCACTTCGCGCGCACGTGTATCGCCGGCTTCGGCCCGGGCGATTACCGCGCCGGCATCGACGGCCTCGCCACCGAAGTGGTGATGCAGTGCGACCAGGCCGCTGCCCGAGACATAGCGTTCGATACAGCCGCGCAGGCCGCAGGCGCAGTCGAGCACGGGCAGGCCGTGGCGCTGCAGCAGATGCGCCGGCACGCTCCAGTGGCCCCATTCGCCGGCCAGGCCGTTGAAACCGACCACCAGCCGGCCGTGCAGGCAATAACCGCCGCCGGCGCCGGTGCCGAGAATCGCGCCGAACATGCTCGGGTACCCCTCGGCGGCGCCGCCGTGGGCTTCGGATAAAGCGAAGCATTGCAGATCGTTGCCGAAGTGCAGCGGCCGGCGCAGCCGCGCTTGCAGGTCGGCGGCGACGCTTTCGCCGGTCAGCGCCGGTACGTTGGCGCTGAGTTGGCGGCCGCTGCGGCGGTCGCGCACGCCGGGCAGGGCGATGCCGATCGGAGTGTCGACGAGTCCGAGCTCGGCGTCGGCCGCGGCGATCAGCGCTTCGAGTGCGGCCAGGAAACCGGCGTAATCGCCTTGCGGCGTGGCGATGCGCCGGCGATGGCGCACCTCCAGCGCGGCATCGCAGGCGACCAGTTCGATCTTGGTGCCGCCGATGTCGATGCCGTAGCAAATCGCGGGGACCGAAGTTTCAGCCATGGGCGCTTCAGCCATGGTGGATGGTGACGCCCTTGACCACCCGGTTGACGGTGCCGTCCGGGAAGGGATTGTCGGGGGTCAGGCCGAGCGAGGCCGAACGCTGCAGCGCGTACATCTGCGCGAACGTCAGCCACACCGGCGCCAGCCAGGTGTCGTCGAACGGCGGCACGCGCAAGCTGTGGTCGTCGTCGGCGCCGATGTCGGAATGCGGGCCGATCGCCAGCACTTGTCCGGCGATGCCGTCGCGGCGCAGTTCGTCCAGCAGGTCCTGCTCGTAACGGCGCGCCAAGGCGTGGGCACTGCGCACCACCACCACCAGGGTGTCGCCGTCGAGCGTGGATTTGGGGCCGTGGCGGAAGCCCAGCGGCGTGTTGGCCAAAGCGAGCACGCGGCCGGCGGTGAGTTCGAGCAGCTTCAGCGCGGCTTCGCGCGCCAGCGCTTCGAGCGGGCCGCTGGCCAAATAGATGACGCGGTTGAACGAGCGTTGCGCCAGCGCCGCGGCGGGCGCGTCCCATTGCGCCAGGCCCTCGTGCGCCAACGCGGCCAGTTGCGGCAGGCGCTCGATGCGCTGCGGCCAGGGCGCGGTGTCGAACACGCTCAGCGCCGTCAACAGCATGCAGCTCAGGCTGCTGGTCATGGCGAAGGCGCGGTCGCAACTGTCGGCCGGCATCAGCAGGGTGCAGGTGTCGTCGCGGCCGGCGCCGCGACGGGCCAGTTCGCCCTCGGGATTGCAGGTGATGTCGAGAAAGCGCGCGTGCTCGACTTCGGCGCGCACCAGTTCGACCGCGGCCACGCTCTCCGGGCTGGAGCCGCTGCGGGCGAAGGACACCAGCAGGGTCGGGCGGTCGCGTTGCAGGTACAGCGCAGGATGGGTGAGCAGGCTGGTGGTGTGCACGGCTCGGGTTTCGGCCGGCCACTGCGCGTTGATGCGATCGGCGACCAGGTCGGCGATGAAGCCCGAGCTGCCGGCGCCGGTAAACAGCACGCGCTGGCGCGGATCGTTCAAGCAGTCGCCAAGAAAGGCCTGCACGCGTTCGCTGGCCTGCGCCAGATCCTCGGCCAGGCGATTCCACAGGGCCGGTTGCTGGGCGATCTCGGCGGCGGTGTCGGCTCCGCCCAGGCGCTGCCAGGCGGAGGAGTCGGAGAGCGGGGTGACGTCCATGGATGATTCCTGTTGAGCGAGGGCACGATCTGTGTTTTCTTTCGGAAAGTCAATTATCGAAAGTAAAACAAAAGAAATAGACCAAGTTCGTGTAGTGATCGGTGACACGGAATCAAAACGAAAGATTCAGTTTTATTGGCTTTCGTTGCGGTATTAACAGGGGTTTTTGGCTAGTTTAGAAAGTATTGCATCGCACAAACTTTCGTTTTATAAAATAAATTCTTCCTTTTTTCTTTCAATTCATTGACAGCTTTCGAAAGCCTGCCCTAGAGTCGGCCGCAGCACATTTCGAAGCCCGCCGAGCGGGCCTGGGGGCAAGGTGGAATTCCGCGTGTGTCGTCCGCGACTGTCGATTGCGATCCTGGCTGCGCTGATGGCGTCGGCGTTGCCGGCCGTGGCCGAGCCCGTCGGCAACCTGCGCGCGGTCCGCGCCGGCACCGGCGCGACGCCGAGCTGGGAGCTGAGCACCGACACTGGCAGCCTGCTGCGCATCGAGGTGCTGGCCGACGACATCGTGCGCGTGCAGGCGGGGCGCCGCGGCAAGTTGGCGCCGGCCGGCGACAAGGCCGCGCCGATCGTGTTGCCGCAGCCGGCAGCCAAGATCGCCGCCAGCCTGGAAGAAGACGATGCCGAAGTGCGGGTGCGCACCGGCGCGCTGGTGCTGCATGTGCAGCGGCAACCGCTGAAGCTGCGGCTGGAGCGGATCGACGGCGAGCGCAGTACGCCGCTGTGGCAGGAATTGCAGCCGCTCGATCTGGACGCGGCGCAAAGCGTGCAAGTGCTGTCTTCGCAGGCCGACGAAGCTTTCTACGGCGGCGGTCAGCAGAACGGCCGCTATCAGTTCAAGGGCCGCGAGTTGGAAGTGTCTTACTCCGGCGGTTGGGAGGAGGGCGACCGCCCCAGCCCGGCGCCGATGCTGCTGAGCTCGCGCGGCTGGGGCATGTTGCGCAATACCTGGAGCGACGGCAGTTACGACCTGCGGCAACCCGATCAGACCACCTTGTTGCACCGCGAAGACCGCTTCGACGCTTATTACTTCGTCGGCGAGTTGCCGCGCTTGCTCGAGCGCTACACCCGTTTGACCGGCCGTCCCGGCCTGCTGGCGCGCTGGGCGCTGTCGTACGGCGACGCCGATTGCTACAACGACGGCGACAACGGCAAGAAGCCCGGCACCGTGCCGGAAGGCTGGCACGACGGCGCCACCGGCACCACGCCGGACGTGGTCGAAAGCGTGGCGCGCCAGTACCGCGAACACGACATGCCCGGCGGCTGGATCCTGCCGAACGACGGCTACGGCTGCGGCTACAAGCAATTGCCCGAAACGGTGAAGGGCCTGGCCAAATACGGTTTCCGCACCGGCCTGTGGACCGAGAACGGCGTCGACAAGATCGCCTGGGAAGTCGGCACCGCCGGCAGCCGGGTGCAGAAGCTCGACGTGGCCTGGACCGGCAAGGGTTATCAATTCGCCATGGACGCGAATCAGTCGGCGTTCAACGGCATCCTGCACAACTCCGATTCGCGCCCGTTCCTGTGGACGGTGATGGGCTGGGCCGGCATCCAGCGTTATGCCGTGGCCTGGACCGGCGACCAGAGCGCGAGCTGGGACTACATCCGCTGGCACGTGCCGACCTTGATCGGCTCGGGCCTGTCGGGCATGGCCTATGCCACCGGCGACGTCGACGCGATCTTCGGCGGCAGCGCCGAGACCTACACCCGCGACCTGCAGTGGAAGGCCTTCACGCCGGTGTTGATGGGCATGTCGGGCTGGTCGTCGAATGCGCGCAAGCACCCGTGGTGGTTCGACGAGCCGTACCGCAGCATCAACCGCGATTACCTGAAATTGAAGATGCGCCTGACGCCGTACATGTACGGCCTGGCGCAGCAGGCCGCGCAGACCGGCGCACCGCCGGTGCGCGGGCTGATGTGGGATTACCCGCAGGACCCGCACGCGCAGGACGAGGCCTACAAGTATCAGTTCCTGCTCGGTCGCGACCTGTTGGTGGCGCCGGTCTACCGCAGCCAGGCCGCGAGCCGCGGTTGGCGGCGCGGCATCCATCTGCCGGCCGGGCGCTGGTTCGACTATTGGGACGGGCGCAGCGTGCAGGCCGACGCGGCCGGCCGCGATCTCGATCGCCAGGTCGACCTCGCCACCTTGCCGTTGTTCGTGCGCGCCGGTGCGATCCTGCCGATGTACCCGGCGATGCTGTTCGATGGCGAAAAGCCGCTCGACGAGGTCACCTTCGATCTGTACCCGCAGGGCGATTCGCAGTACGCGTTGTACGAAGACGACGGCAACACCCGTCGCCATGAGCAGGGCGAGTCGAGCACGCAACAGATAAAGATGACGGCGCCGGCGCAGGGCAGCGGCCCGGTGACGGTGCGCATCGACGCAGTGCAGGGGCAATACCAAGGGCAGTTGCCGCAGCGCCGCTACGCCTTGCGCGTGCTCAGCCGCCAGGCGCCGCGCGCGGTCTCGCTGGACGGCCGTGCGCTGCCGCAGCTGGCCGATGCCGCCGCGCTGCAAGCGGCGGCGGAGGGTTGGTATTTCGATGCGGCTGAGCGCAAGGGCAGCGTGCACGTGCGCAGCGCCGCCAGCGATATCCGCAAACCGCTCGAGTTCGCGCTGGACTTCGCCACCGCCGCGGCGCTCGCCGACGACGCCTTCCCGGCCGCGCCGGCGCAGGGCCGCGCGTTGCCGGCCGACGGCCTGCTGGTGGTCAATCGCCCGGCCGAAGAGCCCGGCCACGCGCTCGAAAACGCTTTCGACGACGATGCGAAAACGTGGTTTCGCAGCGTGCGCAACCAGGCCGTGCGCACCGGCGCGCACGAGTGGACCGTCGGTTTCGGCGAGCGCAAGTTGATCGACGGCATCGAGTTGGCGCCGCGCAACGACAAAAACTGGAAGCACGGCCAGGTGCGCGACTACGAGGTGTACCTGGGCGACAGCAACGGCGAGTGGGGCGAGCCGATCGCGCGCGGCCGTCTGCAGCTCAAGCAGGAGCTGCAACGCATCGACTTCCCGGCCCGCGCCGGCCGGCTGCTGCGCTTCCGCGTGCTCAGCGTGCAGAACCCCGAAGGCGACGGCGCCTCGGCCACCGATCCGATGGTCACCGCCGCCCAGGGCGGCGCGGCGCGCGCGGTCGACGCGCTGCAACCGCGCGATGTCGGCCCGATCGCGCTGTCGAGTTTCCACATCCTCGAACACCAGGAACCGGAGCGGCCGGCACAGCAACGCTATCTCTCCGAGCTGCCGTTGCCGGCCGCGCTGGCCGATCAGGTCCGCGCCGATCACGCCTTCCGCGGCGACGATGCGCTGCGCATGAACGGCTTGTTGTTCCGCCGCGGCCTCGGCGTCGGCCCGAGCAGCCGCATCGACTTGCGCCTGCAGGGCCAGTGGCGCCTGCTGCGCGCCGACCTCGGCATCGACGACGCCTGCCGCGCCGCCGGCGGCCTGCAATTCCAGGTCTGGGGCGACGGCCGCCTGCTCTACGACAGCGGCCTGGTGAAAGCGCCCGGCGTGGTCAAGCCGGAGCTGGATATCCGTGGGCTGTCGTCCCTGAGCCTGCGCACGCTGGGCGCGCAAGGCAGCCAACCCACCCAGGTCTGTGCGAACTGGGCCAACGCCGTGCTGATCGGCCAGGAGGGCGATAGCGCCAGCATCCTTCCGCCATGAACCAAGCGAACACGCGACACGTACACCGAACACCCGACGCATAACTCCGAACACGTAACGCCGAACACCGAACGCGTACACCGCTCCTCCCCCCGCTCCAACCGACTGCGGCCGTCAGGCCGCGGCCCGGGATCGCTGTTGCCTTTCGTCCGCCATCCGCGCCGCAGATCCGCCAGGAGAGTTCCGATGTTGCCCGCAAGCCGCCGCCCGCGCCGTCAACGCGCCAATCGCCCATCCCGCATCACCGCCACCCCGCTGTCGTTGGCCCTCGCCGCCGCGCTGCTGGGCCACGCTTCCTTCGCTGCCGCACAGGATGGCCAGAGCAGCACGAACGGCACCGACAGCGCCGACAAGACCACCGAGCTGTCCCGCATCGAAGTGACCGGCTCCAATATCCGTCGCCTGGACGTGGAAACCGCCTCGCCGGTGCAGGTCATCAGCAAGCAGGACATCGAGAACATGGGCGCGCGCACCTTGCTGCAGGTGCTCGACAACCTGCCGGCGGCGCGTCCGGCGCAGCAGGATTCGCGCTCCTTGTTCACCGGTTCGGATGGCGCTTCGCAGGCCAACCTGCGCGGCCTCGGCGCGCAGGGCACCTTGGTGCTGTTGAACGGTCGCCGCCTGTCGTACTACGGCGCGCCGGCCGGCTTCCAGACCCAGTTCGTCAACATCGATGCGATTCCCGCCGCGGCGATCGAGCGCATGGAGGTGCTGACCGACGGCGCCTCGGCCGTGTACGGCACCGACGCAGTGGCCGGCGTGATCAACGTGATCACCAAGCGCAACTACCAGGGCGCGGAAGTCAGCGTGACCACCGACAAATCCTCGCGCATCGATTCCTACGGTGAGCACCAGGCCAGCATCACCGCCGGCTTCGGCGACCTCGACAAGGATCGCTACAACGTCTACGCCTCGGTCAACCTGTATCGCCGCGATGCGATTCCGTTGAGCGACTTCTACGACAAGCGCCCCGATCAGTACTACGTCAACAACCCGAACTATCTGAAGAACCTGCGCCTGGGCACCGGCAGCAAGCCGGGTGTGTTCAATCCCGGCAGTTACTTCGCCATCAACCCCAGGACCGGCGCGCGCGTGCAGGAACCCGCACCGGGCTGCAACAACGTGCTGACCGGCGAAGCCGCCGGCCCGCGTTGCATCTGGCAGACCTGGATGAACAACGAGATCGACGCGGGCGCCGAAACCGAGCGCATGACCGGTTACGTCAACGCTCATTTCCTGGTCGGCGAAAGCACCGAAGCCTTCGCCGAGCTGACCTACACCGACATCGACCTGCGCGCCAACGGCGGCACGCCGCGTTCGTTCGGCACCACCACCGGCAACCCGACCAGTTGGTTCTCGCGCAATACCGGCAATACGGTCAACCAGTTCCGCTATCCCTTCCTGGGGCCGAACAACGAATACAACCACGCCAGCCCCCAGCTCAAGGCGATCAACGGCGGGGTCGTGGGCCTGCAGTATCTGTTGCAGGATGTCGGCGACAACTACTTCGGCCAGCGCAACACCGACAAGAGCTACCGCGGGCTGTTCGGCCTGCGCGGCGCGATCGGCGACTGGAACTGGGAAACCGCGTTCGCCACCGCCGGTACGCACTCGGTTACCTACCAGACCATCAACGTCAACCTGGACGGCTTCCGTAAAGCCTTCGGCCCGTTCACCGTCGACCCGGGCACCGGCCGCGTGATCATCTCCGATCATCCGGCGTACAAGTTCGGCGAGATCAGCGAAGCCAACGCGGCCTTGCTGCGCGAGGCCTATCCGACCTTCGACATTCAGTCCTGGACTCGCCTGCATACCCTGGACGGCAAGATCGAAGGCCCGCTGTTCAACCTGCCGGCCGGCGAAATGCGCGCGGCGTTCGGCTTCAACATCAGCCGCGAGACCTTCTACACCCCGGGCAACGCAGACGCGGCCAACGGCCTGATCACCCAGCAGGGCGGTTCGTGGTTCGACGGCAAGCGCAACACCTATGCCTTGTTCGCCGAGACCGTAGCGCCGTTGACCGAGAAGTTGGAGCTCGACGCTGCGCTGCGCGTGGACAAGTACCCGAATTTCAGCGCCAACCTGGCGCCGAAGATCGGCTTGAAGTATCAGGTGCTGCCGCAGTTGTTGTTGCGCGGTACTTACTCGGAAGGCTTCCGCGCTCCTAGCCTGGCCGAGGCCGGTACCGGCGGCGTGTTCGCCCAGCTCGGCGGTTTCCGCGACGAGCTGCGCTGCGCTGAGACCAACGCGATCGCCAACCTGTTGCGCCAGTCGCGCCGCGGCGGCGATGTGGACCTGGGCAACTCGCTGCTCAATGCCGACTGCAGCCGCACCGTGGCGCGCATGACCCAGCCCAACCAGGACCTGGAGCCGGAGAAGGCCAAGATCGCCACCTTGGGCTTCGTGTTCGAGCCGCTCGATTGGCTGTCGGTGTCGGCCGATTACTGGTTCATCTATCGCCGCAACGAAATCGCCGCACCGGACTTCAGCAAGGAACAGGACATCGTGTCGATGGCCCGTTCGCCGATCACCGATTCCGACCGCGCCGCGCAGGCGGCGTTGGCGGCGATGTGCGCCGACCCGGCCAGTGGCGTGAGCTGTCCGGGCACCTTGCCGGGCTATAGCGCCGGCAACGTGGCCAGCGTCGTCGGCCAGTACAAGAACCGCGGCCGCACCCTGGTCGATGGCTTCGATATCGATGCCCGCAGCCGCTTCTCGCTGGGCGAGTGGGGCAGCCTGAACGTCGGCGTGGCCGCCACCATCGCGCGCCGCAAGGAGGCCTACCTCGACGACGAAAACGGCTGGTACTACGGCAACACCGTGGGCTATCACAGCAATCCGCGTTTGCGCGCCACCATCAACGCCGATTGGAACTACCGCCAGTTCACCACCAGCTTCTTCGTCAACTACGTCGGCCACACCAAGTGGGCCTGGGACCGCGTCGATGCCGAGGACAACAACCCGGAAACCTGTACCGCCGGGTTCCTGCCGGTGCCGGAAGCGCAGTGCGACGGCGTGCCGTCCTGGTGGACGGCTAACCTGAGCCTGGCCTGGCGTCCGACCGAGAAGCTCAACGTCGGTTTCACCGTCAAGAATCTGTTCGACCGTCAGCCGTTCTACGACCCGAACAGCTTCCTCGGCGACTCCAGCGACTACGCCACCATCCTCGGCCGCAGCTACAGCGTCACGGTCGGCTATAAGTTCTGACGAAACAGATCGCGCCGGCATTGCCGGCGCGATCTTCGTGGTACACCCGATCCCGATAGCCTTGTCGCCCTGAAACAGCTCCCGTCGGGCTGCTGCTTCAGGGCGGCATTGTTTCGGGGCTTAGCGGGGTTTGCCGGGGACGCTCATGGAATTTGCGCCAGGGTCGGTCGAGAACACGAACCGGCTCTCGTACTCGCCCTCGCTCAATTTCTTGGTGGTTTCCATGAAGCTATAGGTCGGTGCGCCGGTGTCTTTGGCGAAGCGTTCGGACCAGGCGGTGTAGTCGTCGGCGGATTTCGTGCGCATCGAGCCGATGCACAGGCTCAGGCCGCAGGAGAAATCCCGCAGCACTGCCTTGTCGCCGAGGCCTCGCGAAATGGCGGCCTTGTAGTGAGCCGCCAGGTCGTGAGCCTCGGGATTGTTCGCGGCGCCTTGATCGAACAGGCGGGCCGCTTGTTGAAATTGTTTGTCGGACTGCAGGAGCGTGGCGGCTCTTTCGGTAGCCAGCCCGCCATCGGCCAACAGCTTGCTTTCGGCAGGGAGGTAGGGCGACGGCGGAGGAGCGGATGGCGGTGCGCTTGCGGCAGCGGTGTCGCTCGTGCCGCTGGTGCCATCGGCCAAGGCCGGAGCGCTGTTGGCCTTGGTGGGATCTTTCGAGTCGGGCGCGACCTGCGCTGCCGGGACTTGGGAGGAGGGCGTTGGGGACTGGCTTGCCTTGTCGGAACAACCGACGAGCAACGTTGCCGCAAACACGACGAATGCCGGATGAAGTTTCACGGTCGACCTCTGGATGAGTGCCGGACTCCCAAGGGAGCCCGGCGGGATGCTTCACGTCAGGGTGTCGAACACCCCAGTGAAGTTATGGCTCACTCCGGCGGCAGGGTGGGTTCGATGGTCATCGATACCCGACCACCGCAACAATCGGTGACGCGATAGCCAGTGGAGGTCGTGGTCACGCTGCAGGTGTTCGTGCAGGTGTACTTGCGTCCATTGAGGATTACCGAATCCCCCGCGATTGCGGCCGTCGCGGCCGCGGCAATAAATCCGCCTACTAACATAGGACCGACGATCATCTTCGACTTCACTGTGCGCTCCTTGATACTGGTTTGATGGGCTGGCTTCTTGCCAGCCGCGGAACACTAGCAAGGGGCGATTTGGAGCGTCAATCCAAATATGTGTTTCTGCTTAGGCGGTAGAAAACGAAATTTAATTTGTCGCGATAGGCATAAAACGAAAGAAAAATTTGGTTGAACTGCGTCCGCTTCCCACAGATGATAGGCGCGAACGCTTCGTGTCCCGTCGGTACTGGCGTCAATAGGGAATTCCTTCTCGCTCATGAAGAGCTCCATACTTGTGACCGGCGGCGCCGGCTATGTTGGAAGTCACGTAGTACTTCAGTTGGTGGAAAGAGGCGAACGGGTCGTCGTCCTGGACGACCTGAGCACAGGCTTCGCCGATGCCGTCATCGGCGCCGAACTGGTGGTCGGCGATGTCGCCGACAGCCGCGGCGTCCTGCGCCTGTTGCGCGAGCGCCAGGTCGATACCGTCCTGCACCTGGCCGCCCGCACCGTCGTGTCGGAATCGGTCGCAGACCCGTTGCGCTACTACGCCGACAATGCCTGTGCGACCCGCAGCCTGCTGTCGTGCTGCGCACAGGCCGGCGTAGCCAATTTCGTATTCTCCTCGTCCGCGGCGGTGTACGGCATGCCCGCCTCGGGCATCGCCGACGAACAGATGCCGGCCGCTCCGCTCAATCCCTATGGCGCATCCAAGCTGATGGGCGAATGGATGCTGCGCGATCAGGCGGCCGCCAGTGGGCTGCGCTTTGCGGTGCTGCGCTATTTCAATGTCGCCGGAAGCGATCTGCGTGGGCGCATAGGCCCAAGCACCCGCAACGCGACCTTGCTGACCAAGGTCGCTTGTGAAGTCGCCACCGGCAAGCGCAAGCACCTTGCCATCTACGGCACCGATTTCGCGACCCCCGACGGCACCGGCGTCAGGGACTATATCCACGTCGACGATCTCGCCCGCGCGCATCTCGACGCCTTGACCTACCTCAGGGGCGGCGGCGAATCGGTCGTGTTGAACTGCGGTTACGGGCGCGGCTATTCGGTTCGCGAGGTATTGCGCGCCGTCGAACGGGCCAATGGCGGCCCGATTCCGGTCGTCGACGCGCCGCGACGGCCAGGGGATGTGCCGCTGCTGATCGCGGATGCAACAAGAATCCGTCGTGTGCTCGGCTGGGTTCCGCGTTACGACGATATCGATGTGATCATCGGCAGCGCACTCGCGTGGGAACGTCGCATCGATGCAAGAACGCCTCGCCCGGTATCGGCCCGCGCACTTGAGGGAGCGGCAGCGCTGCGGCCGGACGCCCCTCGCGTCATGGCCCTGTAAGCATTACCGCGTCGTCGTAAACGACTGCCGTTAGCGAGCGTGGTCGCATGGCGATCGCTTGGCCGACGGTGGGTTCCTGATTCGAACCTGTAGAAACCAGAATATGGAAATCCAGAGAAAGATCTTCGTGCAAGTGCCGAGCTACCGCGACAGGCAGCTCATCCCGACATTGACGGATCTCGTGGAGAACGCGTCGGATCCCGGCGGGCTCCGCATCGTGGTTTGCTGGCAGCACGACAGCGACGAATCCCTGGACGACTTCATCGATTCCGGCTTCCGCCACTCGGGCAGCACCCGCAGTAACGGGCACCTCGTCCACCTGTTGGACAAGGACGGAGCGATCGTCGAAGTGATCGATGTCCACTTCCTCGACACCAAAGGCTGCGGATGGGCGCGCAACGCGAGCCAGGGGCATTACGACGGCGAGCGCTACAACCTGCAGATAGATGCGCATCACCGCTTCGTCGAGCACTGGGATGCGGCCATGATCGACATGCTCGAGTCTTTGCGGGGCCGGTACGAGAAGCCGCTATTGACCGGCTATCCCCCGTCCTTCGACCCGGCCGTTTTCCCGGAGGGCCGGCAGAATCATGTCGGGCAAATGCTGGTCCGGAAGTTCTCCACCTTGGGTATCGTGAGCTATCGCGCGGCCAGGATGCCCGGTTGGGAGGAACGTACGGAACCGATGAGGGCGCGCTTCATGAGCGGCGGTTTCGTCTTCTCGGACGGCCGGTTCGTCGAGGAGGTCATGAACGATGCCGAGCATTTCTTCTCGACCGAGGAAATCGTCATGGCGGTCAGGGCGTTTACCCACGGCTACGATTTCTTTCACCCGCATCGCCCCCTGCTGTGGCATCAGTACAACTCGGGGGCCAGGAAGGTGTGGGACGACCACACCGACGAGCGGAAATCGAGTGGCGAGATAGAAGGAAGCGCAACCGACCGGGCAATTCTGGCGCTGGAGCGATCTTTGTCGCTGCTGGGTATTTCCGAAGATCACGAGGCCGTCGACTTCGGCAGGTACGGTCTTGGACGACATCGTTCGGTCGAACAGTTCGAAAGGTACGCGGGGCTGAGTTTCAGGCACCGGGGGATCAGGAGGGAGGCAGCGGAGCCCACCGAGCCCGACGAGTCTTGCTACGACCTCCCCGTCAACGAGTGGGAAGACGGCTTGATCTGCAAAAGAGCGTTCCGAGTGTGCATCAGCAACACTCAGCCGCTTCCCGAGTCTGCAGATCTGGATTCGGTGGTGGTAGCCGCCTATGCGGCGGACGGATCGGAACTCGTCGCGCGCAGTTTGTCGGCGACTGAGCTGGAAGTTCTTGCCGCCCTAGGCTCTTTCGAATACATCGAGAAATTCGAGGCTTGCCCTTCGCGACTGCCTGCTCAGTACGATCTGCAGGCCACGAGCAAGTCGCCGGAGCTCAGTGGCGCGTTTTCCATCATGGTGCATGAGCTTGGCGAAGACGCGGTGTCTGTCGCTCTTTGAGGTCGCAGCCGCCGATACAGCCCGACGCTGCGATGGCTACGAAGCATCGCAGTGGCGCCGCCGGCCCTTCTATCGCCGAAGGGAACTTCGCAGGCTTGGTTTCGAGGATTGAGCATCGGGTCGCCGACAGTTCGGCGTCATCACGTGCGGACGCAGGACCCGGGTCGTTGCCCTGGCCCTCCCGGAAGGGCGTGGCCAGGGGCGTGGCTTCCTCCGCTTGACATAGACAGACCTGTCTGTATATTTCCGGCCATGAAAACCGCCGAGCCGGTACCGCCCCCTCCGCGCGAGCGCATCCTCGCGGTCGCCTCGCAGCTGTTCTACGCGCACGGCATCCGTGCGGTGGGGATCGACACGATCATCGATCAGTCCGGCGTCGCCAAGGCCAGCTTCTACAAGCATTTCCCTTCCAAGAACGATCTGGTCGCCGAAGTCCTGAGCCAACTCGGTGCGGCCTGGCGGCAATGGTTGGCCGATGCGGTCGATCGGCTGTCCGACGACCCCGGCGCGCGCCCTTTGGCGGTGTTCGACGCGCTAACCGAGCGCTTGAACAGCAGCGGTTTCCGCGGCTGCATCTTCATCAACTCGATCGTCGAACTGGCCGATCGCGACCACGCCGGTCATGCGGTCGCCCACGACCACAAGCAACAGGTCACCGCCTATCTCGAACGCCTGCTCGTGGACGCGCAGATACGCCCGGCCGGCGATCTGGCGAGCCAACTGATGATGCTGATCGACGGCGCGATCGTGACCGCGCTGCGTACCGGCTCGGCGGCGGCATCCTCGTCCGCCAAAGAAATCGCACGGATGCTGATCGAGCGGCGTCCGGCCAAACGACGCCGAAGCGCCTGACGCGTAAGCGCCGGTTGCATCGCATCGCCCCCACCTGTCGCCTCATTCGGATCAACGTCATGACCTCGTTGTTGAAGCGCTTTGTGTTGCCGATCGTATTGTCCGCTGTGTTCTCGCAGGCCTCGGCGGCCGAGCCGGCCATCAAGCTTTACGCCATGGATTGCGGCCGCGCGCAGTTCGCGGATCTCGCGCCGTTCGCCGATACCGGGGAGTACGACGGCCATCCCGGTACCCTGATGACGCCGTGCTTCCTGATTCGCCACCCGAAGGGCGACTTGCTGTGGGACGCGGGCCTGGGCGATCGTTACGCCGAACCCCTGGGCGGGACTCAGCTTCCGCTTTACCGCGCCATAGTCGATACCCCGGTTGCGGCTCAGCTCGCGCAGTTGGAGCTGAGCTTCGACGACATCGACTATTTCGCTTTCTCGCACGGCCATGGCGACCATCTCGGCAATGCGAATGCATTGAAGCAGGCGACCTGGATCGTGAACCGAAAAGAGCTGGAGTGGATCCAGTCCGTTCCGGCGCCGCCGCGCACCAACCTCAAGCTGATCGAAACCCAGGCACGGGCGGCCACGATGCTTATCGACGGCGATCACGACGTGTTCGGCGACGGCAGCGTGCGTTTGCTGAAGGCGCCGGGCCACACGCCTGGGCACCAGGTGCTGCTGCTTCGGCTGCCGCGTTCGGGCCAGGTCCTGTTGACCGGCGATCTGTACCACTCGCACGAGAACCGCGCCGGGAAGCGCATGCCGGTGTTCAACGTGAGCCGTAGCGAGACGCTGGCGTCGATGGACCGCATCGAGCGCATCGTGAAAAACCAACGGGCCCGCGTAGTGATCCAGCATTCGATGGACGATTTCAACGCGCTGCCGGTTTTTCCGGCCTACCTGGACTAGCTGTGGGGCGGTCGGCGCGGTTTGCCCGCATCGCATAGGATCACTGAGAAAAGCCAGGAAGCGTGCTTCCTGCCTTTGTCTTGGGACGTGCTGTGCGGTGAGGCGGACTTAATGCTTGCTTAGTGCTTGCCTTCGGGCTCGACATAGTCCTTGCCATCGGCCGGCAGATAGAAGTCCGTGCCTTGGTCCACGATCCAGCCCAGGCCGTTCTTGGCTTCGAGGTTGAACGTGCCCATCGGCGTCTCGAACACGCCGAGTACGTACTGGTCGATCATGGTCTGGCTGATCGAGAAACTGCTCTGGGTCGAGTTGAAGTCTTCGAAGCGTCCGGACCAACGGATGATGTCGCCATTGACTTCGACGTTGTCGATGACGCCGTGTGCGGTCAGGCCGATGTTCGGCAGATAGACCTCGATATCGTCGCCGACGCCCTTGGACTCGACGACGTAGGGATCGTAGGCGATGAATTGGCGGCCATCGGAAATCTGCTTGGCTGAGGGGCGCAAACTGCCTGCGATCACCTTGTCGGGGTCGGCCAATTGCAGGATGGCCTTCTTACCGAGTGCGGCCTGCAGTTTCGTCCGGTCCAGGGAGAAGGTGCTGCGCCTGGACACGAGGCGTTCGATATCGCCATCGCGGTGCGAGGCGGACGCGCCGCCTTGCTCGGACCCAGTGTTGCCGGGCGGGGCATAACTCGAGTCCTGCGGGCTGCCGCTCGCGGTCGACGGGTCCGCTCGGAAGTGCAGCAACAGGCCGACCGTCGCCGCGCCGGTCAGGACGAGCCCCATGATCAGAGCCTGGTTTCGTTGAACGTGCATGACTGTCCTCGCGATTGACTGACGGACCTGCCCGGCCGGCCCCGATGGCCGGCCGGGCAGGCGATGAACGCAATAGTCAGTAGAATTCCGAAACGAACTTGGAACGCTCATTCATCGCGCGCACCGCATCGATTTCGTTCTCGATGCCCATCGCGATAGCGTGGTCGGGCGTGTAGATACGCGGATTCGAGTAATACGGAATCACGTTGTCGTTCATGATTTCCTTGATCATGTGGTAGCCCTTGGCATAGGCCGTGGCGCCGTTGTTCTCGTTGGCATGAGCGATGCCCATGTTGTGGGCCAGCTCGTGGCGCATCACGGTAGTCCCGCATTCCAACGCGCCAATGCCGACCATAACCTCGCGGCGCGTCGCCGTGACTACGCCGAGGCCGCACGATGCCGCGGTGGCGTTGTAGTAGTCCTCGTAGTAGAAGGCGTCCGCGGAAAGTTGTTGGCGGGTGGTCAGAACCGTCTGGTCCGTTTGTGCCGCGTTGAGGGCGTCCGACAAGCTGGTTTCCGCGAGCTGATGCTTCAGGAAGCCGACCGACTTGACATAGAAGTTGACCTTAGAGTTCTCCAGCGCCTCGTTGGTCAGTCGCAGGCCTTCGATCAGCCGCATCTTTTCTCCCGACTCGCCGACCCGGGCCACGGCCCGGTCGGTGTAGGCCATCAGCATCGTGATGATGCGGGTGTCCTGCGTCCAGCGCCCGGCGCTGTCGCGGACGAATCGCACGATGTCGCCGGTGCTGACCGGCAGCGAGCCGAAGGTGGTGCTTTGCCCGGTGACATCGAAGCCGAACGTGGCGTCGCTTTTGACGATCACTTCGTCGCCGGGTTGCGCGTTGACCGGCAGCAACAGCTTCTGCGACCAGTTGCCGTTGAGCGCATTGAAACGCACCGTCGGAGTACGCATGTCCGGCAATTGGTCGCTGCCCAGACTATTGGGCGTATGTACGACATCCGGGCTCGACTGCAGCGTCCAGTGATTCTTTTCCTTGATGAAGATGAAGTCGTAGCGCGCACCCGGAAACAGCTTCAAGGTGCCGGTCGTACCCAGATTCTGGTTGCTGATGGTCGCCGACCAGGTGGCGTCGGAGGTGACGCCGATGCGGTCGCGATCGCCTGCGGTCGCCGGCAGGATGAGGCTCGGCGACCAGTTGCCGTTGGCGAACTTGACCTGGGTGTTCGGTACTACTGGAGCGGCCATCTGCGCGCCGATGCTACCGGCGTTCAAGGTCGTGACCGGCGTCTTGACGCTGAACCAGCGCTGGAACTTGGTCTGATAGACGAATACGTACTGGTCGCCTCCGCGCAGGTTGAACGTGCTCGCGAACTGCAGGTTCTGCGAGCTGATCTTGCTGCCCCAGGTGGCGGTGGAGTTTACCGCAAGCACGCTGTTGTCCGGTGCGCTGGCGGGCAGGGTGACGGTCTGCGCCCAGTCGCCGTCGGCGATATCGAAGCGGGTGTACTTGCCGACTGCGGGTGAGGGGATGCTGCCGCTGCCACCGTTGGAGTTGGGCGTATAGCTCGGCGCCGTTACCACCCAGCGTTGTTTGGCCGCCTGATAGACGAAGGTGACGTGATCGTCCTTGTAGATCGTCATCGACGTCAGCGGGAAGTCGGTGTTGCTCGCAATCAGGTTGCTGGTCTTGGTGGTGCTCGAATGAATGGTGACGGTGGATTGATCGGCGGCGCTGTTCGACAGCGTCAGCGTGGAGGCCCAATCGTTCTTCGAGATATAGAAGTCGATGGACGGGTAGTCGCCCGGGATATCCCCGCCGCCGACGGCGCTGGGGCTGAGGTCGGTGGCGGCGGCGTTGATGGCGAACAGCATCGCGAACAAGCCGATACACAATCTCTTCATTTCATCGTTCTCCACTGCGGGGATTCCAGGGTGCCGGTTGGCGTTTCGCCATGCTGCGCGTGTTCCTGGTTCTGGTGCATCCGGCCTTCCTGCCATACATGCGTCCCGTTCCTTCGACGACTGCTTCGTGCGAGTTTCTGGCGTATCGGGTATGCGACCTGACCTTTGCTCTGCAAGTGATCGCATCCGATGGGCATGCGGACGTTTCCCCGCCAAGTTGATCCTCGATCCGCCAGGCGGCGAGCTGCCAGGCGGATCGAGCCGACGATCAGTAGTACTGCGAGACTTCCAGCGAGCGTTCGTTCAAGGCGCGGGCCGAATCGGTGACATCGGCGATGCCCATCGGCAGCCCCATCGCGACGTTGTAGTCGGAGGTGTACAGATTTGGGTTCGAGTAGTACGCGATGCCGTTACCGCCCATGATGTCCCCGATCAGGCTGTAGCCTTTGGCGTAAGGCGCCGAGCCTCCGGTCGAATCGTCGCCGTGGTTGAGGCCCATGTTGTGGCCGAACTCATGGCGCATCACGGTGATCCCGCAGTTCAGGGATCCCGAACCGAGCATGTGTTCCTTCGAGGCGTTTACCCCGGCCAGGCCGCAGCCGTCTTCGGTACCTTCGTAGTAGACCGCGTCGGCCGCCGATTGGGTGCGCATCGACGCCACTACGGAGTCTTTGAGCACGACATTGAGGATGTCGCCCAGGGTCTCGGCCTGAAACTGACGCTTGAGCAGGCCGACTGTCTTGATGTAGAAATTGACCTTCGAGTTCTCCAGCGCCTCGTTGGTCAGCCGCAGGCCTTCGTGCAGGCGCATCTGCGCCGCGACCTCGCCGAGCTGGGCGGCGGCTTCCTCGCTGTAGATCAACAGCATGGTGATGATGCGGGTGTCGAGCGCCCACGCGCCGGCCGCGTTGCGCACGAAGCGCAAGGTTTCGCCCTTGCGCACCGGCACGGTGCCGAAGGCGGTGTTCTCGCCGCTGACGCTGAAGTCCCAGCTGGCATCGCTCTTGACCACCAAGCGGTCGCCGGGCGAGGCATTGACCGGCAGGCGCAGCGACGCGGTCCAGTTGCCGTCTGCAGCGGTGTAGCGGGCCGATGGCGACTTCATGTCCGGCAACTGTGAGCCGCCGAGGCTATTGGCGGTGTAGGCGGTTTCCGGACTCGACTGCAGCACCCAGCGGTTCTTCTCCTTGATGAAGATGAAGTCGTAGCGCGCGCCGGTATACAGCTTCAGCGAGCCGGCAGCCTCCAGATTCTGATTCGAAATGTTCGCCGTCCAAGTCGCGTCGGAGCTCAGACTGATGCGGTCGCGATCGCCTGCCGTGGCCGGCAGGCTGATTTCCGGAACCCAATTGCCGTTGCTGAAGTTGACCTTGGTGTACGGAACCACCGGAGCGGCCATTTGCGCTCCGACGGCGGCGGCGTTCAAGGCGAGCTCCGGAGTCTTGACGCTGACCCAACGTTGCAGGCTGGCGCGATAGACGAAGACGTACTGGTCGCCGGTGCGAATATTGAAGGTGCCCGCGAACATCACGTTCTGGGCATTGATCCGCGAAGTCCAGGTGGCAGTGGAAGCGATCGCGATGACGCTGCAATCGGGGGCGCTCGCCGGCAACGTGACCGCCTGCGCCCAATTGCCGTTGGCGAGATCGAAGCGGAGCAGCTTGCCGCTGGTATAGGCGGGAATGGCGCCGCTGCCGCCGTTGCTGTTCGGGCTGAGGCTGGGAGCGTTCATGCTCCACTGTTG
The DNA here is from genome assembly GCF_000731095.1 of Lysobacter antibioticus. Taxonomy (GTDB): domain Bacteria; phylum Pseudomonadota; class Gammaproteobacteria; order Xanthomonadales; family Xanthomonadaceae; genus Lysobacter; species Lysobacter antibioticus_B. Next base: position 35,317 of record NZ_JMTZ01000026.1, read on the forward strand.
TTTGGAGGCTTGGTAGACGAAGGACACTTCGTCGCCGGTATTCAAGGTCAACGAACTCAAGGGGTAATCGGTATTGCCTGTGATCAAGTTGCTCTTCATCGAGGCGGTGGTGTGGATGGCGACGGTCGATTGATCGGCTGCGTCGTTGGACAGGGTCAGCGTCGGCGCCCAGTCGCGATTCTTCATGTAGAAGTCGATCGCGGCGTAGTTGCCGGGAATGTCGCCGCCGCCGATCGTATTCGGGCTGAGGTCGGTCGCATTGGCGTTGATACAGAACAGCATTGCCAACAGGCCGATGGATAGCTTTCTCATCGCATCATTCTCCGTTGCTGTGGTTCTGGCGCCCGTCCGGATAGGTCGGGCGGAAACATGGTGTTCGGCCGTATGCGCGATCGCGGGCCACCGGCGATGCCGGTGGCCCGCAAGGGCTGCCTCAGGTCACCATTCGTAACGCGCCGACAACTGCACGTAGCGCGGGGTCTGGAAGTTGGTGGTCTGGCCCCAGTTCGGGTTCGGCCCCCACAGCTCGAAGTAGTCGCCCGAGTTCAATGCAGGATCGGGACTGGGGATGTTCGGATCGTCTTCGACGCTGATCCTGCGATCGAAAGCCTCGTTCTGCTTCAGCGCCTTGTGGCGGTTGAACAGGTTGTAGACGTCCAATTGCAGGGTCAGCTTCTTGTCCGCCCAGTTCGGGATGTAGGCGACCTGGAAATCGAAGTTCCACCACCATGGAGTGCGTCCCATCTCGCCGCGCTGGCTCAGACGCACGCCGTAGTTGGTGTACTGGTGGACGTTGCCCGAGGTATCGGTCCAACTGTCCTGAAACGGCCGATCGTGGCACCAATTGGTGCTCGGGGTTACCCAGCCGCCGTCGTGCGAGGCGATGATGTCTTCGGCCGAGTAGTAAGAGGGCACTTCGCCGTTGTGCACGTCCTGGTCGAAGGTGGGCAGGCGGCCGCGGCAACTGCGCGGCAAGCCCGACTGCACCGTCAGGTTGCCGCCCAAGCGCCATTCCTCGTTGAGGTTATAGCTGCCGAACACCTTCAAGGTATGCCGGCGATCGTTGGCCAGATCGCCATAGGAGCCTTCCTGCAGGCTCCGGTTGTTGAAGTCGATGCTGTGGGCGACGGCGCCGTCGACTTCGGTGGAGTTGGCATAGCCTTCGACGTTGCCGTAGCTGTGCGCCCAGGTGTAAGAGCCCTGGATGGACCACGTCGGGGTGCTTTTTTCCAGCATCAGCTCGATCGCGTTGTACTTGCGCTTGTAGCTGGGCAGATTGAAATAGCGCGCGGGCAGGGTGACGTTGGTCAGCGGGCCATTGATGTCGCCGTCCAGATGCATGCCGATGGTGGCGTCTTTGTTCGGGTTGATGAAGATGCAGCTCGACTGGGTGCGCATGAAATCGGCGCGCGTCAGGCTCGAGCCGTTCTCTTCGGCCCAGGCCACATACGGGGTGTAGGTGCAGTAGTTGTCGAAGCCGTTGTTGACTGCGCGACGGATGCCGCGCACGCCTACGGTCCAGTCGTTAGCCAGCGTCCATTGGGCACCGAGGATGAACTCGTCCTGGCTCATCGGCTCGAGTTCGGTGTCGGTGATCGTGCGTGGATCGGGCGGGCGGGGGCCGTTATAGGTATGGAACTGGCTGCCGACGGTCCCGTTGGTATTGACCGTCAGCGGAGCCGACAGGCCGACGGCCGCGCCGGTGGCCGGATCGATACCTTGGTAGGTGTGGTAGGAGGCGACGAAGTCGGTGTAGTTGGACAGGGTGATCGCGAGCATGTTCGGGATCGGAATGAAATAGCGCCCGGCCGTGCCGTACACCTTGAAGCTCGAGTCGCCGTTTATGTCCCAGGAGAAGCCCAGGCGCGGCGACCATTGGTTGTCGACCTTGATGAAGGTCGCGCCGCGCATGTTTTTGTTGTCGAAGGTTTCGCGCCGCAGGCCGCCGTACAGCAACAGGTTCTTGGTGACCTGCCAGTTGTCCTCCAGGTAGACCGCGGTATTGGTGGCGCTGAATCCGCCCGCGCCGGTCTCCATGCTGCGCAAGCGTACGTACTCGCCGCCCGGAGTGAACCCGGAAACGCCCAGTACTCGTCCGCCGGCATCGGCGGTGAGGTAGCGGTAGTAGGTGTTGTTGCCGCTGTATTGGCCGACGAGCGTATTGGACGAGTTCTTCTCGTAGTCGACGCCAAAGCGGACAGTATGGTCGTCGGTATGCCACTCGCCGTCGATCCGATAGCCATCGCGGATGTCTTTCTGCTTGACCGTGCCGTCGACGTAGGTCAGGTACTGAGGGTTCCAGCAACCTATGTACTTGACGCTGCCTTGATTCAACCCGCGCGAATCGTAGGCGCCTGGGCACTCGATGCCGCGCGGAAGTTGCTTGTCGAAGTCGCGGATGGAATCGAGTCGGCCTGCCTGTGCCGAGAGGATGAAGTCGTCGCCGAAGCGGCCGGTGTACTTGAGCAGGCCCATGCGCCCGCCGCCGCCGGTTTCCTTCTTCTGGAAGAACTCCAGATCGCGTCCGCTGCCGAAGGGGCGATCGGGATAGCCGTCTTCGTCGGCATCGATGCCGCGATAATCGCGTCTGCTGACGTCGCGGGGCGCGAAGACTCCGGTCAGTTCTAGGCTGTGGTCATCGTTGATGTTCCAGTCGAGCTTGACCACGCCTTGGGGGCTGGTATTGCGCGTGTGGGCGGCATCTCTGTAGCCATAGCTTTCGTCGATGTCGTAGCGCCCCTGCAACAGGGCGAAGAAGAACAGCTTGTCGCGGATGATCGGACCGCTTTGGTAGACGTTGTACTTGGTGCTCTCTGTTTCGTTGGCCGGATTGGAGTAGCTGAACCAGGGCATCGTTTCCTGGTCGCCGTTGCCGACGGCGGCGAGGTGCGGATCGCGCTGACGCAGATTGGGATTGCGCTCGCGCAGCCAGCGCGGTTCCCAGTATACGCTGGCACCGCCCTTCCAATCGTTGGTGCCGCGCTTGGTGACGACGCTGAGCACGCCGCCGAGCGAGCGGCCGAACTCGGCGCCGTAGCCGCCGGTCTTGACCTGGATTTCGCTGACCGCCTCGAAGGGCATGTCGAAGTACGACAACATGTCGCGCATGTTGGTGATGTCGAAACCATTGATGTAGTAGCCGTTCTCGGCCACCGAGGAGCCGCCGACCGAGACCAGGTTGCCGTAACCGGCATCGCCCTTGACCACGCTCGGCGCCAACAGCGCGACCGAACTGAGTTCGCGCGCTACCGGCAGCTTCAGCAGTTCCTTGGCGCTGATCACCGTGGTCGACTCGACCGACGAGACGTCGATCGGGTTGATCCTGGAACCGTTGACTACGACCCCGTCGAGATCGGTCGCCTGGCCCGGGGCAGCCGTCGATTTGGCGACGAAGCTGACATTCACGCCGGTGCCGACCGGTACGTGCACGTCGCGCTTGTCGCTGCCGGTGCTGACGCGGTAGTCGCCCGGCGGCAGCTGGCTGAAGGTGAAGCGCCCGTCGCCGCCGGCCTTGACGGTGCGTTTCGCGCCGGTGCCGACGTTCTCGATGCTGATGACGGCTTCGGGCGCGGCATGGCCGAAAATCGAGCCGATCGCGCTCTGGGCCATGACGGCACCGGAGAACAGGCTGGCGCTGAGGGCAAGACTGAGTACGGAGCGCATCAGTCGCGTGCTGGGAGTTCTGGCTGGCATCGGGTTTCTCTCTTATTCGTATGGAATCCGTCGCGGCGGTTCCGGGCGGCTGTGGAGCGCACTGGCCGCGCGCCGCGCGAAGTGCGGTGGATAAGCGGTCGTGAAACTCAGGTCGCGCGATAGGTCATGGCTGCCCCTTTCACCTGGTTGAAGACTCGCGACGTGCGCTGGTTGCGCGACTCGTCGAATGCTTGCTCTCGTGCCCGGATGGCCGGGGTGGTGCGCGCGGCACCGAGGAGCGCCGAGCAAGAACTGCGGCGCAGACCGCCGTGGGGGAGGGCGGTCGTCGAGCGGCTAGCGTTTTCGCGCGCCGGTCGATTCGGTTTCGCGGGGCGTCGGGGGCAGTCGACGCGGCGCCGGAGGGATCCGCCCTTCGTTGTGCGGTAGCTGCGCGTCTTGCCGCGGCAGGGAGCTCGCCGCGTAGATGCGCATCGCTCGATCCTGACTCGATGCGCTCGTGGCAGCGCCGGTAGCGTGGTAACGAGCGGGCCGGGTGTCGAAGCGCGGGCTGTCGATTGGCATCGGGAGAGAGGGACGATGCCAATCGAGCCCGCGAAAACAGGAGAGGGGCTTCGTCGAGGCCCGACTGGGGAGGCCGTAGCCGTGCCGGACGTAAATCGCTGCGGTACGGGACGCGAGGGGGACGGGTGAGGGCGTTGCGAACCGCAAGGCGCAGGCCCTGTCCGAGCGAGTTGCGCTTGGGACGCAGGCGGGCGGCTGCGCAGAGCGCAGCTGTCGCGGAGTTTCGGTGTGGTCCAGTTCGGCGTGATCCAGGAAAGCCAGCATCCCCATACCCCTCGTGATGCAACCTTGTCCGCCCGGCGATCTCCCTGATCTCGAATCGGCCATCGCTGATGTCGATGCAGCGATGCGATTGCGTGTAGCGAACATTCGTGTCGTTGAGATGGAATGTAGCTAAATTTCCTGAGTATTTATTAGAATATTTTGATATATGTTTTGGATGACATTGGCGGATTGTGCAATAGTAATTAGGTCGGTATTTGACCAGATTGTATAATTAAGTATATGTTTTATAAGAATTTAAATTCGATCATGTGTGCTTGTTGCGGCAGTTGATTTCATAAGAAACTAAATAATTCAAGTGTGCTTATTGCATATTAGATCGAGGATAAAAAAATCTATGTAAGAAAAAAACAAAATTAACAGGGCTGCCCATGGGGCTCGCTCGGAGGTCGCGAGCCTGGCGAGGCAAGGGAGGGGGGACGTACGCAGGCTTGGGCCGTTTACTGCCGCGCGTCATGGTTTTGTGGTCGTCGGTGACTGCCAAGCGTCACGATCGCAGCGTGCGCAAGGCCGCGATTAGGAAGCTGTAAGGCGTCTTAAGCGCCGGTTGCTTCAATTGCTGGCCGGGCCCCGATAGGCATTACAATCCCGCACTTGTCGAAACCTGCCGCGCAAGCTGGCGAACGCCGCGCCCAAGGCGCCGTTCCGGTGTTGCAGGCCACAAGCGCTCCGCGTGGCCGGTTCGATCTCAGTCGATCAATAAAGGAGTGTCCTGAGTGCCTACTTGGCTTGTGACCGGCGGCGCCGGATTCATTGGCGGTAACTTCGTTCTCGATGCGGTCCGCAAAGGGATCAAGGTCGTCAATCTCGACGCCCTCACCTATGCGGGCAATCTCGACACCCTGGGCAGCCTGGACGGCAACCCGAATCATGTGTTCGTCCAGGGCGACATCGGCGATGCTGCCCTGCTCAAGCGTCTGCTGGCCGAACACCGGCCGCAGGCGGTGGTCAATTTCGCCGCCGAAAGCCATGTCGACCGCTCGATCGAAGGTCCGGCGGCGTTCGTGCAGACCAATGTCGTCGGTACGCTGAGCCTGCTCGAGCAGGTGCGCGACTACTGGAAGCAACTCGATGCGCCGGCCCGCGACGCGTTCCGCTTCCTGCACGTGTCGACCGACGAGGTCTACGGCAGCCTCGGCGACACCGGCAAGTTCACCGAAACCACGCCGTATGCGCCGAACTCGCCGTACTCGGCCTCCAAGGCCGCTTCCGATCATCTGGTGCGGGCGTTCCACCACACCTACGGTCTGCCGGTGCTGACCACGAATTGCTCGAACAACTACGGGCAATTCCAGTTCCCCGAGAAACTCATCCCGCTGATCATCGCCAAGGCGCTGGCCGGCGAACCGTTGCCGGTCTATGGCGACGGCCTCAACGTCCGCGACTGGCTGTTCGTCGGCGATCATTGCGCCGCGATTTCGCGCGTGCTCGAAGCCGGCCGCATCGGCGAGACCTACAACGTCGGCGGCGATGCCGAGCGCGCGAACATCGTCGTGGTCAAGACCATCTGCGCGCTGCTCGACGAGCGTCGTCCGCTCGCCGACGGCCGTGCCCGCGAATCGTTGATCGCCTATGTCGCCGACCGCCCGGGCCACGATCGCCGTTACGCGATCGACGCCGACAAGCTCAAGGGCGAGCTCGGCTGGGCGCCCACGGTCACTTTCGAAGAGGGGATCGCCCGTACGGTCGACTGGTATCTCGACAACCAGGCCTGGGTGCAGCGCGTGCTCGACGGCAGCTATCGACTGGAACGCATCGGCCAGGCTTGAAGCGGCCGCTCAAGAGGAACCACGCATGAACCGTAAGGGCATCATCCTCGCCGGCGGCTCCGGCACGCGGCTGTATCCGATCACCCAGGGCATCAGCAAGCAGCTGCTGCCGGTCTACGACAAGCCGATGATCTACTACCCGCTCAGCGTGCTGATGCTGGCGGGGATTCGCGAAGTGCTGATCATCAATACGCCGCACGAGCAGGCTCTGTTCAAGACCCTGCTCGGCGACGGTTCGCGCTGGGGCATGCGTATCGAGTACGCGCAGCAGCCGAGTCCGGACGGACTGGCGCAGGCCTATCTGATCGGTCGCGAGTTCGTCGCCGGTCAGCCGAGCTGCTTGGTGCTCGGGGACAACATCTTCCACGGCCCCGGCCTGACCTCGATCCTCAAGCGCGCCGACCAGCGCCAGGAGGGCGCGACCGTGTTCGGTTACTGGGTCAGCGACCCGGAACGTTATGGCGTCGCCGAGTTCGATGGCGACGGCAGGGTGGTCGGCCTGGAAGAAAAGCCGCTCAAGCCTCGCTCGCACTATGCGGTGACGGGGCTGTATTTCTACGACGGCCGAGCCAGCGATTTCGCCGCGAGCCTGAAGCCTTCGGCGCGCGGCGAACTGGAGATCACCGATCTCAACCGGCTTTACCTCGAAGAGGGGTCGTTGCACCTGGAGCAACTGGGCCGGGGCTATGCCTGGCTCGACACGGGTACGCACCAGTCGCTGCTCGAAGCCTCCAATTTCATCGAAACCATCGAAGCCCGCCAGGGGCTGCGCATCTGCTGCCCTGAGGAAATCGCCTGGAACAATGGCTGGATCGACGCCGATCAACTGGCCGAGCTCGCTCGTCCCCTGGCTAAGAACGGCTATGGTCAATATCTGCTCGGCTTGGCCGAGCGTGGCTTCGTGCCGTAAAGGAACCGCTCTTGAAGATTATCGAAACCGATCTGCCCGGCTGCGTCGTCATCGAACCGCAGGTGTTCGGCGATGCCCGCGGGTTTTTCTACGAATCGTTCAACCAGGACAAGCTCGCGGCGGCCGGTCTGAACCCGCGCTTCGTCCAGGGCAATGTTTCCTCGTCCGCGCGCGGCGTGCTGCGCGGCCTGCATTACCAATGGCCCAACCCGCAAGGCAAGTACGTCTCGGTGATCGAGGGCGAGGTGTGGGACGTGGCGGTGGACATACGCCGCGGTTCGCCGCACTTCGGGCGTTGGACCGCGGTCGTGTTGAGCGCCGAGAACAAGCGCCATTTCTGGATCCCGGAAGGCTTCGCGCACGGCTTCGCCGTGCTCAGCGAACGCGCAGTGTTCAGTTACCTGTGCACCAACACCTACGATGCGAAGGCCGATGCCGGCGTGCGTTGGGACGACCCGGACCTGGCGATCGATTGGCCGGTCGGTGATCCGTCCTTGTCGGCCAAGGACGCCGTTGCGCCCTTGCTCAAGGACGTTGCCGAAGACCGCCTGCCGGTCTACACGCCATGAGGGTGCTGTTGCTCGGTGGCGACGGCCAGGTCGGCCATGAACTGCGCCGCAGCCTTGCCGCTCTCGGCGAAGTGGTCGTTACGACCCGCAGCGGCCGGCTCGCGGTCGACGGCAGCGTCTGCGAGACCCTCGATCTGGCCCAGGCCGATGCGATCGAACCCCTGCTGCGCCGCGTGCGTCCCGACCATGTCGTCAACGCCACCGCCTATACCGCGGTGGACCGCGCCGAAAGCGAGCGCGAGCTCGCGTTCGCGGTCAATGCTCAGGCGCCGGCGCGGCTGGCCGAGCTCTGCTCGGCCGACGGCATCGGCCTGGTCCATTACTCCACCGACTATGTCTTCGACGGCAACGGCACGCGTCCGTATCTCGAAAGCGATCCGACCGGCCCGCTGAGCGTCTACGGCGAGAGCAAGCTGGCCGGCGAAGAGGCGATCCGCGCCAGCGGGGCCTCTCATCTGATCCTGCGTACGGCCTGGGTCTATGCCACTCACGGCCATAACTTCCTGCGCACCATGCTGCGCCTCGGTGCCGAGCGCGACGAATTGCGGGTGGTCGCCGACCAGCACGGCTCGCCGACGCCGGCCTGGTTGCTCGCCGATGCCGCGGCGACGGTGCTGGGCCAGGGCATCGTCGAATCCGGCGTGCGCCATATCGTGGCCGGCGGGCAGACCAGCTGGCACGGTTTCGCCGAAGCTATATTCGCCGAAGCCCAGGCCCGAGGCCTGATCGAGCGCCGCCCGCAGGTGCTGCCGATCACCACCGCCGACTACCCGACGCCCGCGCGGCGGCCGAACTATTCGGTGCTCGACACCAGCCGTCTGCAAGCCGAGTACGGTCTGTCGATTCCGCAGTGGCGCGACGCTCTCAAGACCACGCTCGACGCCGCCTGAACCCGCGCGTCCGCGGCATCGCCACGCTTCCGTGGGCCACGCGGCACACTGCCGCGGCCCAATTGTGTGAGCGCCGTCGGCCTTCTATGATCGCTGCGTCGCGGACGCGACGGGCCGACGTTTCGCCGCGGGGATGGGCGAGGGCGGACCGGCAGGCCGGCTGAAGCCCGGCCTGCGAAGACGTAGGGAGTGCGCGGCTTGCGAGCGTTCCTCCATGACGGCAGTCCGCGCCGACCGGCGGCGGATGCCGCCGGCTTTCGAGGGAACCGTTCTCGAGGGAACCGTTCTCGGCGGAACCATTCATGGACTACAGGGGATCGCAATGAAGCATTGGGGAAGCGCGCTGTTGCTGGCGGGGCTGCTGGCTGCGCCGATCGTGGATGTCGGCGCCGCGGAAAACGCGGTGAGCGCAGGCGCCGCCGCTCGAGGAGCGGCCGTTCAAGGCGTCGATGTAGAAGCCTTCGTCAAACCGGATACCTTCACCGACGTCAAACTGTCGCCGACCGGCGAGTTCTACGCCGCCTCGGTGCCGATGGAGGACGAGACCGCGTTGGTGATCTTCAGTCGCGCCGACATGAAACGCACCGGCGTATTCCGGGTGGGCAAGAACAATCACGTCGACGATTTCTGGTGGGTCAGCCCGACCCGTGTGTTGATCGGCATGGCCCAGAAGCTGGGCTCGCGCGACGCGCCGATCCCCACCGGCGAACTGTTCGCGATCAACGCCAACGGCACCGGCGCCGACGTGCTGATCGGCTACCGCGTGCAGAGCCGCGGCGCCGGCACGCGCATCCAGCCGAAGAAGGTCGAGGACGTCGCCGGCTTTCTGGTCGACGATCTGCCGGCCGACGACAAGGGCGTGGTGATCTCGGTGCAGCAGTTCAGCGCCGACGCCTATACCCGTGCCGAGCGCCTGGACACGATCACCGGCCAGCGCAACCGGCTCGCGATCGCGCCGGTGCGCAATGCCCGTTACATGACCGACAACGCCGGCGTGGTCCGTTTCGCGCTCGGCTTCGGCACCGATCTGCGACGCAAGCTGTTCTACCGTGCGGATGAAAAAGCCGAGTGGGCTTTGCTGGGCTCGGATACGCAGGACGAGGTCATGGATCACCCGATCGGCTTCTCCGCCGACGACAGCGTCGCGTATTTCCAGAGCGAACAGACGCAGGGGCCGGACGCGATCGTCGCCTACGACCTCGCCACCCGCACCCGCAAGGAGGTCCTGCGCGACAAGACCGCCGATCCGGACCGCATCATCTATCGCAACAACACCCGCATCCCGGTCGGCGTGTTCTTCGCCGACGGCAAGCCGCGCACGGTGTTCTTCGACAACGCCTCGCCGGAGGCGCGCCAGTACCGCAGCCTGGAGGCGGCGTTCCCCGGCGATGCGGTGCGCATCACCTCGCAGAGCGCCGACGGCCAGCTGGCCCTGGTCCAGGTCTGGAACGATCGCAGCCCCGGCGATCTGTTCTTGTTCGACAAGGCCAACAAGCATGCCGCGCACGTACTGAGCCGCCGTTCCTGGTTCGACCCGGCCACGCGTGCGCCGGTGCGCGCGGTCAACCTGCGCGCGCGCGACGGCCTGCCCTTGTCGGGCCTGCTGACCACGCCGAAGGACAGCAGCGGCAAGTCCCTGCCGCTAGTGGTCATGCCGCACGGCGGTCCGTTCGGCATCCAGGATGCCTGGCGTTTCGACGACGACTCGCAGTTGCTCGCCGATGCCGGCTATGCGGTGCTGCAGTTGAACTATCGCGGCTCCGGCGGCTATGGCCGCGCCTTCCTCGAAGCCGGCAAGCGCGAGTGGGGCGGCAAGATGCAGGACGACGTCACCGACGCGACGCGTTGGGCGATCGAGCAGGGCATCGCCGACCCTTCGCGTATCTGCCTGTACGGCGCGAGCTACGGCGCCTACGCCTCGCTGATGGGCGTGGCGAAGGAGCCGGCGTTGTATCGCTGCGCCGCCGGTTATGTCGGCGTGTACGACCTGCCGATGATGCACACCACCGGCGACATCCAGCGCCGCGGTTCCGGCGAGGCCTATCTGCGCAGCTGGCTGGGCTCGCCGGAAGCGCTCGACAAGGTGTCGCCGACGCGTCTGGCCGACCGCATCAAGGTGCCGGTGTTCCTCGCCGCCGGCGGCGAAGACGAGCGTGCGCCGATCGTGCACAGCGAAAAGATGGAGAAGGCCTTGCGCCAGGCCGGCGCGCCGGTCGAGACGCTGTACTACAAGACCGAGGGCCACGGTTTCTACCGCGAAGAACACCAGCGCGAGTACTACACGCGGTTGCTGGCGTTCCTGTCGAAGTCGCTGGGAGGCCGTGTGGCGGCGGCGCCGAAGGCGGCAGCGCCGGCGCAGGGCAAGTAAAGGCGAGAAGTGAGTGGGGAGAAGTGAGGAGTGAGTAAGGGCCGTCGCCGCTGTCCTGCTCGCTTTTCGCCCCAGTCGCCAGCAGGTAGTAAAAGGCGAGAAGTGAGTGGGGATAAGTGAGGAGTGAGCAAGGGCCGTCGCCGCTGTCCTGCTCGCTTTTCGCGCCAGTC